>JASFYP010000008.1:0-54155 GCA_045047075.1 Flavobacteriaceae bacterium | reverse complement strand
GTACTAAAACAGCTCCTAATTGGGAGCTGTTTTTTTTGCAAAAAACTCAAATCTCTTTATAAACTAGAACAACAACTAATACTATTTACAAAATTACATGGGAATACTGTATCTTTGCAGTTATCAAAAAATAAACCTGTGGCATTCATTTTAAACATAGAAACAAGTACCAAAAACTGTTCGGTATCATTATCTGAAAATGGAAAAGTGATCGCTTTAAAAGAAATTAATGATGGTAATTATTCGCACGCCGAGAAACTTCATGTTTTTATTGATTCCGTTTTAAATGAAGCCGCTATTAAAATACATCAACTCAATGCGGTCGCAATTAGCAAAGGTCCTGGTTCTTTTACAGGATTGCGCATCGGAGTTTCTGCGGCAAAGGGTTTGTGTTTTGCTTTAGATATTCCGTTGATTTCTATCAACACCTTACAATGTTTGGCTTTACAGGTTGATAAAAAAATAGGTTGTATCATTCCGATGTTAGATGCTAGACGGATGGAAGTTTATTCTGCTGTTTTTGATATGGATTACAATCAAATAAGAGAAACTGAAGCACAAATTTTAGATGAAACTTCTTTTCAAAATTATTTAGAGGATGGTAACGTTTATTTTATTGGTGATGGAGTCCCAAAAACAAAGGAAATAATTTCTCACCCAAACGCATTTTTTATTGATGATAAATTACCTTCGGCAAATGAAATGGCAATGTTAGCTTTTCAAAAATTTCAACAAGATGATTTTGAAAGTTCAGCCTATTTCGAACCTTTTTATTTAAAAGATTTTGTTGCAAATAAAAAGAAATAACGATGATAAAAAATATAACTTCTCACAATTTTGCTGATAAAGTATTGAAATCAAAAAAACCTATTTTGCTTGAAATTTATACAAAATCATGTCCTAATTGCAAAGTACTAGCTCCTGTTGTTGAGGAAACTGCTAAAGCAAATTCTACTGATTTTTCCTTTTATAAATTAAATGCTAAAGACAATCTAGACCTTGTAAAGCAATTTAAAGTTATGGGAGTTCCAACTCTGTTATTTTTTAGTCATGGTATTTTGGTTGATAAAAAAGCAGGAGTCATCAACCAAATAAAAATAGAAAAGAGACTAAAACCTTTGTTAGATTACACAAAAGAAAATGCTGCCAAAAAACAAATAACCGGATTTTTTAAACTGCCTTGGAAATAAAAAAGGTAAACTCAACCAAAGAATGAGTTTCTACATATTTAAACTATTTTTGTTTTTATTCCGTTGATTAAACAAATGAAGAAAGTTGTACTTATATGTGTTGTCCTTTGGGGGTTCTTTGCCCAAGCCCAAAATAACACTACTAACTTTCGCTCTAAAAAATTTACCCTAGAAAAAAATTCGGTTTACATTGATTCTGTCAGTATCAATCCATTTATTTTTAGAGTTTTTGATACTAACAAAACCCTTATCGACTCAACAGAATACAGCATTGACTTTTCAAAGTCTTTGTTAATAATCAATAAAGAAAAATATCCTACAATCGAGGTTGAATATTATGCATATCCAGAGTTTTTAACCAAAACCTATTACAAATTTGATAAAAATTTAATTGTTCCGTATGCAACACCTAACGCAACTTTATATTCTTATTCAACTGATAGAAAAAATCAATTTTTTAAACCTTTTGATGGATTAAATACATCGGGGAGTATTAGCAGAGGATTAACAGTTGGAAGCAATCAAGATGCTGTGGTGAATTCAGCACTTGATTTGCAAATAGCAGGAAAATTATCAGATAAAGTTACTTTGAGAGCTTCAATTACCGATAGCAATATTCCAATTCAAGAAAACGGATACACACAGCAACTCAATGAATTTGATCGAGTATTTATAGAATTATTTACTGACAATTGGAGCATCAAAGCTGGAGATGTAAATTTGCAAACCAATAACACTTACTTTGGAAACTTTATGAAAAAAGTATCGGGGATTTCTGTTAACGGAACCATCCATCACGCCGATGCTGAAACTACTGTTTTTGCTTCTGGTGCTTTGGTAAGGGGTAAATTTACCAGCTATGAATTTGTGGGGCAAGAAAGCAATCAAGGTCCCTATCGATTGTTTGGTCCAAATAATGAGCAATACATCATTATTATATCTGGCAGTGAAACGGTTTATGTAAATGGATTGCCTCTAAAACGCGGTGAAAATAATGATTATATCATTGATTACAATACTGCAGAAATAACTTTTATGCCAACATTTCCAATCAATGCTAATATGCGTATTTCAGTAGATTTTCAATTTTCTGATCAGAATTACACGAGATTTATCACACATAATGGCGGAGAATATAAAGGTGAAAAGTTTAGCATTGGTGTCTCCTATTATTTAGAAAGTGATGCGAAAAACCAACCTGTGCAACAAGATTTAACAGATGAGCAAAAACAAATTTTAGCAGATGCTGGAAATGATAAAACAAAAATGGTGGCACCGAGTGCGGTGCTAACTTCATTTTCAGAAAATAAAATTCTTTACAAAAAAGTGTTTGTGGTTGGAATTGAAACTTTTGTTTATTCTACTGATTCTAATGATGAATTATATGCTGTACGATTTAGCAATCTAGGAAATAATCTTGGGGGGTATCAATTAAGAGAAACCATTGCCACTGGGAAAATTTATGAATACATTGGTGAAAATATGGGTGATTTTGCTCCGGTCATTCAATTGGTTGCTCCTAATAAATTACAATTGGTAATTGTGGGTGCTGGGTACAATCCATCAGAAAAAACAACTATATATACCGAAATTGCACTAAGTCAAAATGATCAAAATTTATTTTCGGATATTGATAATAACTCCAATGATGGTCTCGCTACCAAAGTGGGTTGGCAACAAACCATACTCGATAATAAATGGGATTTAAAATCTAATGTTAATTTTGAATCTGTCAATGAAAATTTTACAACAGTGCAACGTTTTCGAAATATTGAATTCAACCGTGATTGGAATTTAGAAAACCCAACAGGGAATCAACAATTGTTTAACGTGGGCATCACTTATGAAAACAAAGAAAATGGTGCCATAAATTATACTTTTGAATTTTTAAAATTTAGTGATTCTTTTGACGGCAACAGACACAATATCAACGCCAATTTGCATTTTGATAAATTGAAAGTTGACGTAGTTAGTAGCCTACTTAACAGCGAAACAACTATAGAAGAAAATTCGTTTTTACGATTGTATTCAGTAGCCAAATACAGTTTTGATAAGAGTTGGATTGGTGCTAAAGTGAATGCTGAAAATAACAAACGAACTGAAATTACAACTCAAAATTTATCCCCTTTAAGTCAAAAGTTTTCGGAATATGAAGGTTTTTTTGGTATTGGTGATTCTACCAAAGTTTTTGTAGAAGTTGGTGTAAATATTAGAGCAAACGATAGTGTAAAAAACAATTCTCTTGAACGTGTTAGTAATGCTCAAACTTATTTTATAAACTCCCAATTGATTCAAAATAAAAACACTCGATTGTCTTTGTTTGTAAATTATAGAACTGTTGAAAACATCGATTTTGAAGACACCAAATCACTCAATTCAAGATTGCTATACAACCAACAATTATTTAATAGAATGGTGAGTTTAAACACTGTTTATGAAACATCTTCTGGTAATTTATCTCAACAAGAATTTACATATATTGAGGTTGAACCAGGTCAAGGATTTTATACTTGGATAGATTATAATGACAACGGAATTCAAGAATTAAATGAGTTTGAAATCGCCCAATTTCCTGACCAAGCTACCTTTTTGAGGATAGCTTTACCAACCCTAAATTATATACCAACACACCAAACTAAATTAAGTCAATCTATCAATATTAATCTGCAACAATGGAGTAATAAAAGTGGGTTTAAAAAAGTAGCATCGCATTTTCAAAATCAAACTTTTTTGTTGATTGACAACAAACAAGAACGTGTTGGAGACAGCTTTAATATGAACCCTTTTGAAACTGAAAATTTGTTAGGATTGAATTCTAGTTTTAAAAACACCCTATTTTTTAACCGGGGTAAACAACGTTTTTCTACCAGTTATACCATCATTAACTCGAGAGTTAAAACTAGTTTTACTGTAGACAATGTTGAGAATAAAATAAAACTCCATCAATTGCAATTTGTACATAAAATGGGGGATTATTGGTTGTTGGATTTAAAAGGAACAGGAGCTAATAATAAAAACTCATCATCTAATTATAGCAGTAGAAATTATAATTTAGATAGTTATTCTTTCAACCCAAAGATTTCTTATTTATACAATAGCTATACATCATTAGATGTGTTTTATGAATTTAAGAATAAAGAAAATACGATTGGAAGTTTAGAAACCTTAGAAGCTCATAAAATGGGAATGTCATTTAAAGCATCTAACCAAAAAAAGACTTCAGTAAATGCAGATTTTAATTTCTACATCAACAATTTTATAGGAAATCAAAACACACCTGTTTCCTATCAAATGTTAGAAGGCTTACAACCCGGGAAAAATTATACCTGGAGCTTGTTATGGCAACAACGACTTACTAATTTCTTAGATTTAAATGTGAGCTATTTGGGTAGAAAAAGTGAAACTTCTAAAACCATTCATACAGGTACAGTTCAATTAAGAGCTAACTTTTAGATTGTTTGACAATATTTAACACAATGTAATCAATCGTAATTTATGTTAATATTTTTGTTTTTTATTCAAAAAAAACAATAAATTATAATTGGTGTTGTAACACAATTTTAATTACACAAGCAACTTAAAATTCCGCTTACGCATTACTTTTTAAATCTAATTCCGCAAAGTATTCTCAATTCAACTTACATACATTATTGTAAGTTGCGAGATTTTAATTCTTTCTCTAACGCTTTGATTTTTTTTCCATTTTTGATAAAAGGGTAGGTCAAGAGTAATGGGAAAAATGTAAAAAATACAAAACCATTTTTAATTGCACTAAATATTGCAACCCCTATACATACACCAATAATAATTGCATTTATTGGTTTGCTATATTGTATTTTCTTTTTTTCTTCAAGCAATTGCTCGTTACTTAAATCTGCGAGTTCCTTATGTTCCATTTTCTAAAATTATTTGAATTTGAGATTCTCGGTTTTTTTCAAATGTGTTACAACGGTTTTGGTTATATCTGTATAAACACACTTTAGCTTTCTTCAATATTTACATACTTAAATGTATAATCAAATATAGTTGTTTTTAACTTGTAAAGAAATCAACGAATAAAATACTTGTCTGAGTAATTAAGAGCAACTTTTAATAATCTCCATATTCATAAAACTCTGGATTAATCCATTGCTGCATTTTATGTGACCTTTTCCAAAAATAAATAAGAAGAATTGCAATAGCTCCTAAAACTAAAAGAATACTACTTCCTTCTGGACCAAATGCACCACCAGTTATTGGGTGGTCTGAAACATCAATACTCAATAAAGCACCTTTAGCAATATTGCCACTATTAGCAAAACCAAAAACAGCGCTCTGAATAAAGTTCCAAGCAAAATGCATTCCTATAGACATTCCTAATCTACCCGTTAATAAAAAAGGCAAACAAAGTGTTAGTATGTCCATGCTAATATTTAATGATGTATACCAAGTAGCATTGTCATTACCTATATGCATCAAACCGAAAAGCAGGGAATTAAATAAGATTGAAACAATAACGCTTGCTTTTGCATTCATTTTAAATGACTTTAACATTTCGTAAATAATAAAAAATAGAAAAGTTCTAGATAATATTTCTTCATATACCCCAACACCAAACTGTCTAAATATTTCCGAAATGAAACCATAGATAAATGAATGTTCTGAACTGCTAGAAACGTAGTGATCTACAATTGTTAAATTCTGACTATAATATAAAATGGCAAAGAATACACTAAGTTGAACCAATGGAATGAAGCATCCAAATAAGAATTCTTTCACCCATATTTTGTCAACTTTTAAACCATATTTTTTAAAAGAGCTTTTATCAAAATATTTTGTCTGAGTGTAAAGACTTAATATCATAGAAATTGTGACTATGAGTATTGCAATGTTACTTCTTGTTAAGCTTGGTTCTAAAACTTGACTTATTCCATATTGTAACGGAAAACTTATTGCCATAAAAACAGCTATAAATAAAATAAAACGCCAAATGATTCTGTATCTTCCCGTAGTAGTTAAAAATATTTTCTTCATGAAATGCTAGTTAGTTTACTATAAGACTTGTAATCTTCAAATAATGTTACATAATTATTTCATCATAACGCAACCTTTCATTATTTTTCGCATCTTATAAAAAACATAAATTAACTATGAAAAAAATCCTTGTTGCAGTTTTTATACTGTGTATTTCAATCTCAACTTTTGCTCAAGATAATGAAAATAAGAATGACGATAAAATTAAAAAACATGAAGTAAAACTAAATGCTTTTAGCATTATCATTTTTAAATCTATTGATTTTTCTTATGAGTACTTATTAGACTCCGAATCTTCGATTGGTATTTCTGTCTTAATCAATTTAAATGATTTTTCTGATGAGGAATATTATGGGCCATACTACAATGAGGTATTTGCCATAACGCCATATTACAGACATTTTTTCTCAAGAAAATATGCCGCAGGCTTTTTTATGGAAGCTTTTGGAATGTACAATCAACAAAAATATTACATTTATAATTATAACAATGGCAATGACCCAGGAGCGACTTCATCTGAATCGACATCAAATAATTTTGCCTTAGGAATTTCTTTAGGTGGTAAATTTGTTAGTAAAAAAGGATTCTTATTTGAATTTTATGGAGGTGTTGGTAGAAACATCGCAATTTCTAATAGAGATGCCGCTGCAGATTTTGTGCCAAGAATGGGAGCGTCTATTGGGTATCGATTTTAACACAATTTATGTTAACCCATAAAACTTTGTGACAATCTTAGTCTTCTTTAACTTTTCATTACACATTCTTACCTAGATAACCCTTTAGGTTTGTTTCAATTAACAATTAAACTTTATTAATATGAAACAAATTACAAATGGAATGATTGTGTTTTTCGTCGTGATAAGCACATCGCTAAATGCACAAGAGTCAAAAAAGGAAATTGAAAAAGGAAAACCAAAACACGAAATTGATCTCGACTTTTTGGAATTGATTCAATACAACAAAATTGAGCTTTCATACAGCTTTATTTTAAACGAGAATAGTAGTTTTGGAGCTACGCTACATTTATACCCTTCTTCCTCATCATATTGGAAAAACCAAGATTACCAAGAATATTTTGGTGTAGATTTTAATTATCAATATTATTTTTCAAAAAAACATGCAGAAGGATTTTATATAGAGGGGTTTACTAAATATAATTTTGGGACTACCCATCTTAAAAACATTACAAACCCACCTATTAATAACAGTGAAGATTATCAAATGATTAGCCTGGGTATTGGGATTGGTTATAAATATATCTTTAAAAATAATCTCTTTATTAATACAAAATTTAGGGTTTATGAAATGGTTTATAAATCGGGGGATTATGATGCTACTCCAAGTGGAAATTTTGACTTTAGTGTTACACTTGGTAAACGGTTTTAAAACTAAAAGAAGGCTCACAGATGTGAGCCTTCTTTTTGAATTTTAATAATATACAGATTGTTTTATAATGAGATTCTTCGACAATCCCGATAGCTATCGGGACAGAATGACATTTAGACAAACTCTTCAAATAGATTTACATTTTTTGCAACCAATTTTTCATAGATACTTCTTTGGCAATTATATCTTTTAATTCTGATATTTGTACACGCTGTTGTTCCATTGTATCTCTATAACGAATTGTAACTGAATCATCATTTAAAGTATCGTGATCTACAGTGATACAAAATGGTGTTCCATTGGCATCTGCTCTTCTATATCTTCTACCCACAGCATCTTTTTCATCATAGGTTACGTTGAAATCCCATTTTAAATCTTCCATAATTTTACGTGCAATTTCTGGTAAACCGTCTTTCTTTACTAATGGTAAAATAGCCGCTTTAGTTGGTGCTAAAACTGCTGGTAATTTTAAAACGGTTCTTGTCGTACCGTTTTCTAATTCTTCTTCTTGCAAAGAATTTGAGAAAACTGCTAAGAACATTCTGTCCAATCCAATAGAGGTTTCTAACACATACGGTACATATGATTTGTTTTCTTCGTGATCGAAATACTGTAATTTTTTACCCGAATGTTCTTCGTGAGCTTTTAAATCAAAATCCGTTCTTGAGTGAATTCCCTCTAATTCTTTAAACCCAAATGGGAAACGAAATTCAATATCCGTAGCTGCATCGGCATAATGTGCTAATTTATCATGGTCGTGAAAACGATAATTATCTTCGCCCATACCCAACGACATGTGCCATTTCATACGTGCTTCTTTCCAATATTTATACCATTCTTTTTGGGTTCCTGGTTTTATGAAGAATTGCATTTCCATTTGTTCAAACTCTCGCATACGGAAAATAAATTGTCTTGCTACAATCTCATTTCTAAACGCTTTTCCTGTTTGAGCAATCCCAAAAGGAATCTTCATCCTTCCCGATTTTTGAACATTCAAAAAGTTAACAAAAATACCTTGTGCAGTTTCTGGACGTAAGTATAAGTCCATTGCAGATTCTGCTGAAGCCCCTAACTTTGTGCCAAACATTAAATTGAATTGCTTTACATCTGTCCAGTTTTTAGACCCGGATAATGGGCATGCAATTTCCAACTCCTCTATCAAGGCTTTTACATCGGCTAAATCTTCTTTTTCTAAAGATTGCCCCATGCGTTTTAAAATCGTAGCACCTTTTTCTTTGTACCCTAAAACGCGACCATTGGTAGCTAAAAACTCTGCTTTATCAAAAGCATCACCAAAGCGTTTGGTTGCTTTTTTAACTTCCTTTTCAATTTTAGCATCCAGTTTTGCAACATAATCTTCAATTAAGACATCTGCACGATATCTTTTTTTAGAATCTTTATTATCAATCAAAGGGTCGTTAAACGCGTCGACATGTCCTGATGCTTTCCACACCTTTGGATGCATAAAAATTGCAGAATCTAAACCAACGATATTCTCGTTCATTTGAACCATCGCTTTCCACCAATATTCTCTTATATTTTTTTTAAGTTCTACTCCATTTTGTGCGTAATCATACACCGCACTCAATCCGTCATAAATTTCGCTACTCTGAAATACATACCCGTATTCCTTCGCATGAGAAATAACCTTTTTAAATTTATCTTCTTGTTTTGCCATGTTGCAAAAATACTAAAGGAATTAATAAATCAATCATCAAAAAATAAAAATGTGGATGTCCTAAAAAAGAACATCCACATTTAAAAAATTATAATTATTAATATTACTTAAGTGTAAATCCTGATATGGCTACCAGTTTGTTATCGATGTAAACATTAACTCGGTAATTACCTTTTAGCATTGTTTTTCTATCTACTTCTAGCATTGTAACAACTCCTAAATCATTGTTTTCATAATCGACAGATGTTTCGTCAGAATAATCAAATTCTACATCCTCATCAGTTGTTGCTGTTCCAATAGTATTGATAACTCCTCCTTTTGGATTTACTACCTGGATCTTAGCATTACGCTCACTCTTGTCAGCCAATTCATTTTCGGCAATTACAAAACTAATTCGCAAAGCATCCGTTCGGTTTGCTCTTGTAGTTTCTACCAACTTATCACTAAGCATACGCTTTTTCATTGTGACAGTCTTAATGGTATTTACTTTTAACTGAGCACCAATTCCGATTTTCTCATTCAATGCTATATTTTGAATATTGAGAGTATCGATCTGAGTTGATTGCACAAAAATTGAATCTTGAGCTTCTCCTAAATCTACTGCTAAAATATTATTCGCGATTCTCAACGAATCGTTTTGCTTAAATAATTCTTGATTAGATGCTTCTAATGACTCAATTTTATTACGATACCTTCTAATTAAACTGTAGTTAGTACTCTTTAAGTTTTTAACAGAGTCTCTTAATAAAACAATGTCTTCTCGTTCTAGTTTTAGCTCATCGCTCAAAGATGAATTCTCCGCAATAGCAGCATCATATTTTGAAACCATTTCATCTAAATCATTTTCAATGTTTGCTTTTTCTTCTTCTAAAAAAGTATTAGAATCATTTAATTGATTGTTTTGATAAATGGTGTAACCGCCTAATACGGCTAGTAAAACTAATAGTATAATTCCGACTATTACTTTTGTTGATTTGTTGTCATTCTCCATGATATTAAGGTTTTATAGGGTTGATTGTTTTGAACGCACAAAATTACGTTAAATTATTACACTTCTTTATTTTTTCGACAAAAAGCAACCTAGCCAATGCAAACAACATTTTATTTAAACAACTCATTAGTTGTTATTTATATTGAGTGATTCTTGTCAATTTTAAAATATTTGATTATTTTTAATCCAAAATAGAAAAAGATGAATTTCTTAAAGAACCTCTTTAATTTATTCTTTCCTGATGTTTGTTTAAGCTGCAAATTGCAATTATCTACTAATGAAAAAACAATTTGCACAAAATGCCGACATGATTTTCCGCTAACTGAATTCGCAAACTACCCTAACAATTTGGTAGAAAAGAGTTTTGTTGGACGTATCCCAATTATCGAGGCAACCGCTTTATTATATTTCCATAAAAAAGGAAAATCACAAAAACTTATCCATGAATTAAAATACAAAGGACAGCAAGAAATTGGAACTTTTTTAGGCAATTGGTTGGGGGATGAAATCTTGGAGTCTCGCCGTTTTAAGCAATTAGATTTTATAGTTCCTGTTCCGCTACATCCAAAAAAGTTAAAAAAACGAGGTTACAATCAGTTAACAAAATTTGGTGAAGCATTATCAAAAAAATTAGAGATTCCATTCATAGTAAACAAACTCATAAAAGTTGGCAGCACAGAAACCCAAACCCTAAAAGGAAAAATTGGCCGCTGGCGTAATGTTCAAGAATTATTTGAATTGAATGACATCTCCTATTTTGAAGACAAACACCTTCTTTTAATTGATGACGTCATTACAACGGGAGCTACCATGGAAAGCTGTTGTAATGAATTGTTTAAAACAAAGGGCGTAAAAATCAGCATTGCAGTAATGGCATATACGGAATAAGAAGTGAAATTAGAAAATATCTACAATTAGAATACGTTGAATAAAAAAAATATATTGTTTCTTTGTCTCAAACAAAATTTAATGAAGTTTAGAGCTCTTACACTTATTTCAATAGTATCAATTTTATTACTAATTAGTAGTTGTGCACGTAGAGGAAGACCAAGTGGAGGTGAAAAGGATATAGATGGCCCTATAGTTATAACTGCGAATCCCGAGCATGAAAGCATCAATTTTAAAGCAAAAAAAATCAAATTGAATTTTGATGAATATATCAAACTACAAGACATCAATAAGCAATTGGTGATTTCACCACCAATGAAATACGAGCCTATAATTACTCCTGTAGGTACAGCTAGTGAGTTTATAAATATTAAAATTTTAGACACTTTAAAAGAGAATACTACCTATACTTTTAATTTTGGAAATAGTATTGAAGATAATAACGAAGGAAATATTTTAGAACAATTTAAGTATGTATTCTCAACTGGAGATTACATTGATTCATTAATTATTTCAGGGACAATATCTGACGCTTATAATATTGAAGTTGATGAAGAAATTAGCATTCAATTGTATGAAGTAACTGATAGTTTTACAGACTCAATCATTTTTAAGGAACGTCCAAGCTATGTTGCAAATGCACTTGATAGTATTGGGTTTGAATTGACTAATTTAAAGGAAGGTCAATATTTGATGATTGCTTTAAAAGACGCAAGTAACAATTATACTTTCGAACCAAAACAAGATAAGATTGGGTACTATCCAAACTTAATTACGTTGCCTACTGATTCTGTTTTTCACATCAAATTGTTCAAAGAAGAATTACCTTTTAAATTTATGCGAGCGACAGAAGTTAAAAAAGGACATATTTATTTTGCACATGAAGGTGACCCAAAAGGAATTAAAATTGATTTGATTTCTGACAAACCTGCTGATTATAAATCGACAATTGTATATGAAAATATGATGGACTCTGTTAGTTATTGGCATACATCTATAGTTGCAGACTCATTACTATTTAAAGTTTCTCATAATGATTTAGTAGATACATTAACTGTTAAATTGCGTTCAAAAGAAATTGATTCTTTAACGGTAAATAACATAACAAGTGCCATTTTAAGTTTACGAGATACTTTTTCTATTGCAACAAATATTCCTATTCATACTATAAATAAATCGCAAATTAGAATTTTAGATAACGATTCATTACCTGTGAATTTCACAACACATCTAACTAGTTCTAAAAAAAGATTAAAATTAGATTTTCATAAAGAATATGATCAAAAATATCAACTACAATTTTTACCGAATGCTATTGAAGATTTATTTGGAAACGTGAATGACACTTTAAAATACTCAGCAGTTACAAAAAATCCTGATATTTATGGAGACATTTATTTAACCATAAAAAACATTGAAAGCTATCCTTATATATTAGAGTTATTAGATAAAAAAGAAGAGCTTGTTTATAGAGAATATGTTACAGATACAAACAAATCATATTTTAAATTAGAAAATCTAAGCCCAGATGAATATATCATTCGTGTGATTTATGATACTAATAAAAATAAAAAGTGGGATACTGGTAACTTTTTAAAGAAGATTAAACCTGAAATAGTGCTGTATAAAAAAAGTATTATTGAATTAAGAGCTAATTGGGTAGAAAATCAAGAATTTGATTTAAACAATGCTAGATAATCTGCTCTTAATTAAACCGTTTTTAGAAACAGAATAGAGTTAGTAATACTAAAGAAAAATTAAAATCGTTGTGTATAACATAGATTTTGTTATTTTTGCTTTTAAGAAAAAGATTTATTTGATTAAAATTACAAAAATATTAACCCCAATATTTGTAATATTATTATGTATTACAAGTGCGTCTGCACAAAACTGGAAAAAACATGGGAAAGTAACCCATGAAATAGGATTTTTGACAGGTGCTGCATTCTTCTCAACAGATTACGGCCAACGATTTGAAATTAAAAGTAGTGGTGGTGGTAACGTAGGTTTTGGTGTAGGTATCATGCATTATCTTACTTTTGCTGATTACAGGTATCGTTGGAATCAACGTACAAATTATTTTAGAGATCACTTTAGATTTAGAAATGAACTTTCTTATTTTAATGCTACACTAGATCATTTTGGAATTTATGTTGATGAAAGCCAAACCTCTGTTGAAGCTGATAAATTAAGAGGAATGCACGGTAAAACTCAAGTAATTAATTTTGGAACACAATTAGAGTATCATTTTGTAAATATTACCGACTTTGGTTCTAGAAGAAATCCTCATTTAATTTTATCTCCATACATAAGTTTTGGAATGATGGGTGTGTATTCTATGCCATCTCTCTCTTCTGATTTTGGTGATGGTGATTGGGAAGCTGACCAAAGTATTTTGTATGAAAAATGGGCTGTTCCTGGAGCTGTTGATATGAGCAATCGATTTGTTTTTTCTATTACTGCTAGTGCCGGCACAAGATTAAAGTTAGGAGAATATTCTGATGTGTTTTTTGAAGCAAAATGGCAATACTATTTTTCTGATTGGGTTGATGGCTTAAATGCCACACAACCAACATCAGGAAACCCGGGAGGGCCAAATAACTTTTTTAATGATTGGAGTTTGTTTGCCAATATTGGATATGTATTCTACCTAAATTAGAATTAAACCCTCTACTTCGTTAATCTCTTTACAAGTTTTCCTACAGTTAATCCCTGACCAATTATTGAGAATACCACAATAATATAAGTAATTACCAAAAATAAATCGCGATGCATTTCTTGAGTCAAACTCAATGCTAATGCTATCGATATTCCTCCACGCAACCCGCCCCAAGTCATTAATAAATTAGTATTGGGAACAAAATCTAGTTTCTTTGCATATATTTTAATTGGAAGCATAAGGGATAAAAAACGCGCAAATAATAGCAACGGAATTGCCAAAACACCTGCTAAAATATAATCGCCATCAAAAGTTAGCACTAATATTTCCATTCCAATCATTACAAATAAAATAGTGTTTAGCAGTACATCAACCAATTCCCAAAATTTATCTACATATTGTTCGGTCACTTTGCTCATAGCGTTATTACGAACTGTATCATTCCCAACCATTAATCCTGCGGTTACCATAGCCAATGGTGCTGATAAATGCAATCTTTGTGCTAAAATTGTTCCACCCATTACAACAGCGATGGTAATAATCACTTCTGTGTCATAGTCATCTATAGATTTTAAAAGTCGATAGGTAATCCACCCTAAAAGCAATCCTAAGGCAATGCCTCCAGCCACTTCAACTATAAACATTTCTGCTACATGCATAAAAGTAATATCAGTTCCTCCTTTTGCAATTTGATAAATGGTTAGAAAAATTACAACGCCAACGCCATCATTAAATAAAGACTCTCCAACAATTTTTGTTTCTAATTTTTTCGGTGCATTTGCACTTTTTAAAATTCCTAATACAGCAATTGGGTCCGTTGGTGAAATCAATGCACCAAAAAGTATGCAGTAAATAAAATCGATATCCAAATCTAAAAATCGCAAAAGATAATAAATAAATAAATACTCCAACAATAAAAGTAGATAGCAAAGTGCCGAATGTTGCAAAAACTAAGATTGGTTTACGCTGTACTTTTAATTGTTGAAAGCTTGTATGTAAGGCTCCTGCAAATAATAAAAAACTCAACATAACATCTAACAAAACAGTTTCAAAGTTTATTTGCATAATAAAATGTTTCTCCCTTTCCAATAGCGTATCATCGAAATAACTAATCACAAAAACGACTAGGGTAAATAAGATTGTAATGGTCATTAAACCAATGGTGTTTGGTAGTTTTAAAAACCTCACATTGATATATCCGAAGATTGCCGAAAGCACTACTAAAATCGTAATTACAAAAAATACATCCATATTAAACTAGTTTTTTCAATGCTAAAATTACTCCTAAATGTATTCCCTCATGAAAATTATTAAAGGCGTTTGCCGAATCAATATCGGTAAGCGTAACATTCACACTCGTTGTATAATCATCATATTCTTTAAAGACATTTGCGATATAATCTTTTTCAAATTGATTGGGTAATGATATAAACAATTCTATAATTTCATCCACCTCCTCTTGAGATACATCTCCATTTGGTTTAGTGTCTTTCATATACTTCGCAGCCATTTCATCAGAAACATGCATTGGTAATCCTGAGAGCTTATAACACAATAATTGTTGGACAACCACTAAATGAGCTACATTCCAGATTATATTGTTTCCAAATCCTTTAGGTATTTTATTGAGTTGCTCAATAGTAAAACCATCGATGAATTTTAAAATTAATGCTCTGTTTTTTTTTAGAATTTCAAATGGGTTGTTCATTTTTATATTTTTTATAAAAATAATTAATTTTTCAATTTAAATCAGATATTTTTAACACATGAAAAAAATATACTTCTTAAAGACTTGCGACACGAGCATGCGCATTCTAAAATCAATCAATATTGAGGGGTTTGAATTGCAAGAAATTAAAACCAATCCTATCACAGTTAGTCAACTCGAAGAGATGCAAAAATTAGGTGGTAGTTATGAGGGTTTGTTTAGCCGAAGAGCAAAAAAATACAAACAAATGGATTTAAAAAACCAAGCGTTATCAGAAAAAGAGTATCGTCAATTGATACTTGATGAATACACTTTTTTAAAACGTCCTGTGATTATAATCAATGACAAAATATTTATTGGGAATAGTAAAAAAAATGTTGAAAATCTGCAAGTGGCAATCAAAGAAAATCAGTTGTAATTATTTTATATATTTATAATTCTTAATCTGTACTATGGCAACAAGAAAAAATACGAAGAAAAAAGCCTTCATCTTTTTAGGTGTACTTCTCTTTATTATTGCTATCAACTTTGTGGTTTCATCAATCATCAAACAAAAAATTTCTGAAGTATTATTGCAAAATGAATCTGACTACTATACAGCTACCGTAGAAGATGTAAGCTTTAAATTGTTAAGAAGATCAATTACTTTAACTGATGTTTTTATCATTCCTAACAAAAAATCGATTGATAGTTTAAAGTCAAAAAAATCATCAAGAGAAAACTTAGAAAACATTACACTTTCATCTTTAAAACTAAATGGGATTGGTTTATTTGACATCCTTTTTAATAAAACTATTGATATCAATTCTATTGTTTTTAATGATTTATTGATTCATAAATTCGAAAATTCACAAATACAGGAAAAGAAAACAAAAAAGAAACCATTAAATATAGATTCTATTTATTTAGCCAAATTAAACGGGTTAGCAATCAACAATATCATTTTTAATAATTTTCAATATGAAGTATATGATTTTGCTAAAAGCGAAACTACTTTTAAAAGTCAACCTTTAAGTTTTAAATCTTCAGGAATCGTTTTAGAAGATTTAGGCAATCATTATTTTAAATTAAATCCTGCGAAAGAAAAATTTGAAATAAATAACATCGAATTAAATTTTGAAGATGCTCAATATGATTTTTCTATCGAGCGTATCTCATTAAATTTTAAGGAAAACTTTGTTACTATTAACAATATCAAATTTAAACCTCAAATAAACAAGGCAAAGTTGGCAGGTATGTATAACTATAACATCCCTGTTTATGATGCTGGTATAAAGAATTTAACCATTTATAATTTCCAATTACCTAAATTAATTAAAGGTGAAGGATTGTTTATTGATAGCTTACAAGTATCAAAACTCAACTTGCAAATTTATAAAAACAAAAGAAAACCTTTTGATGAGAGCAAACGCCCTGGTTTACCTCATACCGGATTAAAAAGAATGAAATTTCCGATGTATATCCAAAAAGTTACTGTAGCAGATAGTGATATTTTAATAGAAACTCGAATGGAAAAATCTGATGTATTGATGAGCATCCCAATTAGTAATTTGAATGCAAGTATCACTAATATCACGTCTATAAAATCCTTTAGAGTCAACCCAATGAAAGTTACTGCAGATGGCCTTTTAATGAAAACCGGAGTAGTACATTTGGATGCTGTATTTCCTTTAAAAGAACATCAAAATACTTTTTACTTCAGTGGATCTTTAGGGCATTCTAAAATGAAAATATTTGATTCTGCATTGTATCCTGTTTTAGGATTGAAAGTTTTAAAAGGCGACTTAGATAAGCTCACTTTTAGCGCAAGTGCCAACGAAAAAGAAGCTACTGGGAAAATGACGATGCTCTATCACCATTTGGAGGCAGAAGTGCTTAAATCAAAAACTGACAATGAAGAAAATAAATTTTTGAGTTGGACGGTAAATACACTCATAAAAGAATCAAATCCTAAAAAAAATAAAACACCTAGAGAAGTTACTCTACATGCCGAACGTGTTATTTACAAAGGCTTGGGAAATTATTTTTGGAAGACATTACAAAACGGAATTATCAATACAGTTTCAGGAAGAAACCAAACAGAGGTATCAAAAAAGCGTAAACATCATAATAAGAAAAAGTAGCAACTCTTATTTCCAATAATCTGCAACCCAAGGTGCTGCTCTAACATAGCGATACCATTTGCCACGACCACCAACAATTGCTTTATGAGGGTTTATCTCACCGTGAAAAATAATGATTTTTGCACCTTCAGGAATCGTTGGTTTTTTCCAAAATGCTAAAGGAAATCTTGAAAGGCAATCATATTTATAACTCGGACACCACTCTTTTGGCCAATATTGGAGTTTTCCTTTATCATTAATGGCATGAGTCAAATATTCTTGCTCATTGCGATGAATAGTTCTTATGGTTTCAAAATTTTTGATAAACTCATCAAACACATATCCATGTTTACCAATATCAAATCTATAAACTGATGAATTTCCGGTAATTCGCCAAGTACGCCAACTATGATCTTTAATAATTCTGAATTCACCCTTAATATCAAAAAAACAATCAATATTATCTACGATAACAATGTCTAAATCTAAAAACAAAGCGCGACCTTCTAAACCGTATAAATCTTCTTTTAAGGTGGTGAGTTTTTTCCACATCCTCTCAGGAAGCTTAGAATCTAAGTTAATTTCGGGGATTGGATAACATTGCACATCATCTATAACCCCAGTTTCATCATCCGTAAAACAGACCATTTTAAAATCATAAGTCAAGTTTTTATTGACCATTGAATAAAGCCTATTTACATACTCTGCACCATAAAGCGTGCCCCATTTCATACAGAAAATATAATTATTTTGGGTCATAGAGCTTTAAAATTTACGCTCAATCAAAGCTATCAAACGCTCTTCATATTCTTCTTTTCCAGACCAATCATAATCTGGTTTCACCATTTTATTAATAAAATTTTTGGCATCTTTTTCATTATCAATCGAATTAAGTTGAGACAACACTCTATTAAAATCTGCTTGACTGTGATTGAATAAATGTTTTACAAATGCGATGCGATCATTTAACCCGACCTGAATGTTTTTTTGCATTAACGCATCGTTCAACGTTGTTTTTGTTGGTGTAGCTTTTTCTTCTACTTTTTGAAATAAATCTTGTGTCACATCAACAGAAACTGCATCTTTAAATTCTTCTTCTAAAGACAATTGCTTTTTCGGAGGTTCAACAATGTTTTTTGCAGAATCTTCTACAATAACTTCGGGTTTATCTTCTTCTACTTTTTCATTATTAGCCTGTTCATCCTCAGCAAATACACCGTTATAAGCTAACTCAATTTTATTAACCAACACTTCTTCTTCTTTGTCATCAATATGCAACAAATCAGCATCCTCAATCTTTTCTACTACAACTTCTGTTATAAATTCCTTCTCAACTTTTTCAACTTCCTCTAGCGGTGTAAATACTCCTTTTACTGCTAATTCTATTTTAGAAACAAGCGTTTCACTGGTTTCGACAGTATCTGGTGTGGTTTCCATATATTCATCAACAAAAGCCAAAACTGAAAGACGTTCATACAATTCTTGTGCTTTATTTTTTAAAGCAACAACATCATTTTTATTTTTCATTTGCAAAATACTATGTGCAATGCTCATCAGTTCCGATTCCAATTTTTTGTGCATAAGTTGCTAAATTTTATGAGTGTCGATTGTTTATTTTTGATACATTTGTAGAGATAGTATAGAAAAATTATTTACAGAACCCTTACAAGTTTGAAAATTACAAAATGTTTCTTGAAAATACGGTAAATCATACAGAACAATTTGGGTGGATTGAAGTTATTTGTGGCTCGATGTTCTCTGGTAAAACTGAAGAACTTATCCGACGTCTCAAACGTGCTCAATTTGCCAAACAAAAAGTCGAAATCTTTAAACCTGCGGTTGATGTTAGGTATGACGAAGAAAAAGTAGTGTCGCATGATGCCAATGAAATTCGCTCTACACCCGTACCTTCTTCGGCAAATATAAGATTATTAGCAGATGATGTAGAAGTAGTCGGTATTGATGAAGCACAATTTTTTGACGATGAGATCGTAGCCGTTTGCAACGATTTAGCCAACAAAGGTGTTCGGGTAATTGTAGCAGGATTGGATATGGATTTTAAAGGAAATCCGTTTGGTCCAATGCCTGCACTTATGGCAACTGCTGAGTATGTTACAAAGGTACATGCGGTTTGCACACATACCGGAAATTTAGCACATTACAGTCATCGAAAAACTGCAAATGAAGATTTAGTAATGTTGGGCGAAGTACAAGAATATGAACCTCTGAGTAGAGCAGCTTATTACAAAGCAATTCTAAAAACTAAGGTTGCAAAAATGGATGTGATTGAAGAAGAAATAAAGAATGAAAAATAATCATGTTACTTCTTTAAAAATCAATTTAAAATCGATTGATTTTAACCTAAACTATTTCAAATCCAAACTTCAAAAAAATACAAAACTACTTGTAGTTGTTAAAGCTTTTGGATATGGTAGTGATGCCTTTGCTATTGCCAATCATCTGCAAAACAATGTTGATTATTTTGCTGTTGCATACACCCAAGAAGGGATTGCATTAAGGACAGCTGGAATCAAAACTCCTATCCTAGTGCTTCATCCACAAGTAGATAATTTAGAATTGCTAGTTGTACATCAGTTAGAACCAAACTTGTATAGTTATCGAATTTTAGATGCTTTTTTAGAGGTTGCAAAAAGTAATAACCTCAATGAATATCCGATACATTTAAAGTTTAATACTGGCTTAAATCGATTGGGTTTTTTAGAGAGTGATCTTCCAAAAATTGCATCAAAACTGAGTACATCTGTAAAAATAGTTTCTATGTTTTCACATTTAGCTGCATCAGAAGATATGAATGAAACGGATTTTTCTTTGCAACAAATAGCTGCTTTTAAAAAGCTTGTATCTGCTTTTGAAAATCAATTTGGTTGTAGACCTACGCTTCACATGTGCAATACTTCGGGAATATTAAATTACCCTCAAGCACATTTTGATATGGTACGATTGGGAATTGGATTGTATGGCTTTGCCAATGAAAAAAGTAAAACTTCAGAATTAAAAAATGTAGTTTCATTACACAGTTGTATTTCTCAAATTCATACTATTAACAAGGGTGAAAGTGTTGGTTATAATCGAGGTTGTATTGCCAATAAACCTATGAAAACTGCTACCATACCAATTGGACATGCTGATGGAATTAGTCGCAAATTAGGAAACGGAAAGGGTTTTGTACATATCAACAATCAAAAAGCTGCTATTGTTGGTAATGTTTGTATGGACATGATTATGGTTGATGTTACTGACATAAATTGCAACGAAGGTAATGAAGTCATTATTTTTGACAATCAAGAAACTGTTGAAACTCTAGCCAAAAATTCCGACACTATTTCTTATGAACTTTTAACAGCGATTTCTCAGCGCGTAAACCGGAGCATTATTTCTTAGATTACAATTTCATTAATTCCTTCTTTTTTAGTATTTTAGTATCCAACTTAAAAACAAAATTATTTTATGGGAATGTTAAAAGAATTTAAAGATTTTGCAATGAAGGGTAACCTTGTTGATATTGCAGTTGGTTTTGTAATGGGTGCTGCCTTTAAAAGTGTGGTTACTTCATTTACAGGCGGAATTGTTTCACCACTAATTGGTTTATTATTCGATTCTAATTTCAAAGATATGAAATACATCGTTAGAGAAGGAATTGCCAATGCCGAAGGTAAAGTTATGGGTGAAGTCGCTGTACTTTGGGGCGATTTCTTAACCAACGTTATTGATTTTATTATTGTGGCATTTGTTATGTTTATGATAATAAAAGCAATTAATAAAACTAAAAAACCAGAAGCTCCTGCTGCTCCATCTGGACCAAGTGATAATGATTTATTAAAAGAAATTAGAGACGCTTTAAAAAAATAAAACTACTTTTTAGTTTCATACACCTCAGCAATTGTTGGGGTGTTTTTTTGTTTTTGAATAAGTTCTAACTCATCTCCAGCTTTTACAAAACCTATTTTCAATACTTTAAAATAGATTCCACTAAACGTGGTATTCCAAAATTGTCTTACAATATTCTGAGTGCCAAATTTAATTCCTAGTTTAGAACATGGCTGTCTTGGTTTGGTGACTTCTAAAATACATTCGCCAATTTTATATGTACTCCCTACTGTGATTTCCTTTTCATTTAAATCATCAAAAGTGAGGTTTTCACCAAACATTCCAAACTCAAATTCTAAGTCTGGATACAAGTTTTTAAAATAATCATAATGCTTAAAAGAATAGGCATACACCGCTTGGTCAATTCCGCCATGATATTTTCTATCCACTACAGCATCGTTAACCACATCTTCTTCTCCTAAAAAAATAGGGGCTTTTGTAGTATACTTATAAATACCTGTTTCTACAGTTTTATTTTTCCAAGTAACTGTTTTTCGTTCTCCAATATTTGTTGATAGTAGTTTCATAGTATTTTATCTGGTCGAGCGCAGTCGAGACCTTTTAAATTAACCTCTCGACTGCACTCGAGGAGACAAATAATACTTAATTCATTCTACTTTAAATCTAAAAAAGCATCCGCAATCTTTCTATCATTAGATAACCTTGGAATTTTATTTTGTCCACCCAATTTTCCTTGCGATTTCATATACGCTCGAAAACCCCCTTTTTTTACTTGGATTATTTTTAGAGGTTGTAATATTTTTCCTGAAATTAAATCATAATAATATGAGTTTTGCTGCTGTAAGTTCTCATCAATCACTTTAGAAAACGCATCCAAATCTTTTGGTGTTTCTTCAAACTCAATATACCATTCATGATACGGTAATTCATTTTCAACATCAATATTTGGCGCAACTGTAAACTCTGTAACACTCGCATTAAATTTATTTGTTGCTGCTTCCATAGCGCGCTCCACTTCCTTACCAATCACATGTTCACCAAAGGCTGATATGAAATGTTTAATACGTCCTGTTACTAAAATACGGTGAGGTTTTATCGAAATAAATTCGATCGTATCTCCAATATTATATCCCCATAATCCAGCATTAGTGTTAAGAATAATGACATAGTTTACGCCCAACTCAACGTCGCCAATACTAAGGCGTATTGGATTTTCGTTAAAGAATTCATCTGCAGGAATAAACTCATAAAAGATGCCCGCATTCAGCGTCAATAACATACCAACTTCATCTGTATCTTGGTAAGCAATAAACCCTTCAGAGGCCGGATATAATTCGACCGAATCGACACTGCGCCCAATCAATTCTTCAAACTTTTTACGATAAGGCTCGTAATTGACTCCACCATAAACAAAGAGGTTAAAGTTTGGGAAAACATCTCCTACTTTTCTCCCTGTCCGTTCTACTATCCGTTCAAAATACATTTGCACCCACGACGGAATTCCACCAATTAATCGCATATCCTCATTGATGGTTTCATCAATTACCTTTTCTACCTTGGTTTCCCAATCTTCAATACAATTAGTCTCATAACTCGGCAATCTGTTTTTTTGCAAATACTTTGGAACAAAATGTGCAGATATCCCAGAAAGTCTTCCAATTTTAATTCCATTTTTCTCTTCCAAAACAGGGCTTCCTTGTAAAAAAATCATTTTCCCATTTACAAAATCAGCATTCTTTTTTCGATTGATATACATTAACAAAGCATTTCGTGCTGCCTTAATATGCTCAGGCATTGACTCTTTTGTTAGTGGAATATATTTTGTTCCTGATGTAGTCCCAGAAGTTTTTCCAAAATACAACGGTTTCCCTTTCCATAAAACATTTGGTTCACCAGCTACAACTCTATCAGCATAATTTTTTAAACCTTCATAATCTCGAACAGGAACATTCTTTTTAAAATCTTGATACGTTTTAATTTTATCAAAATGATGATCCTTTCCAAAGGCTGTATTCTTAGCTTCAGAAATTAATTTTTTAAAAACTTTTTGCTGTGTTTTAACAGGATTTGCTGCCCATTTCTGAACACGTTTTGCGATGCGATATGCATAAGGTTTGGCAAGAATCGACTTTATCATCATTATTCAAAATCAATAAAATTAATAGGATTTACAGGATATCCATCACTCCACAATTCAAAATGTAAATGAGGCCCTGTGGTGAGTTCTCCGGTAGAACCTGAGCTTGCAATAACCTCTCCAGATTTTACTAAATCACCTTGTTGCTTTAGCAAGGAACCGTTGTGTTTGTAAATAGAAATAAAGCTTTTAGCATGCTCTAAAATAATCACATGTCCAGTAGCCGCAGTCCATTCTGCAAAAATCACGGTACCCTCAGCAACCGCTTTTACGGGTGTTCCTGTTTTTACAGCAACATCTACCGCAAAGTGTTTTTGGTTGATATCGTAATCAGCAGTAATGATTCCGGAAATTGGAGCGAAAAAAACAATTCCTACATCTTTTTTAGCTTCTTCAAAAAAACTATAGCGATCTACCCTATCAACTTCTAATCTAAAAAGCGAGTCGTTTGCTGTAGCGTCAACTGGTAAAAATTCACCTGAATTGATTGTTTCAAAAACAGAATCACTATCAAATTTAAAACTAGAAACATCGCCCAATAAAGCTTCTTTAATATTGTTGATGTAGATATTGTTCACCTCTAATTCTTGCTCTAAAGAATCTATTTTAATTGCTAAATCAATTGCTTTTTTTTCTAACCCAACTATTTCATAGCCTGGTATATATTCTTTTAGCGGAGAAAATGCAATGAGTAGAATCGTAAAAACAATCAGTAAAACAGAAAGCAATCCGCTAAAAATAAATACGTTTAGGCGACTTAATTTAAAGGTTACTTTTTCTTCAAAAGTATCTTCATTAATCACCACCATACGATATTTATGGAGGAGTTTCTTTTTGAGTTTCTTTTTGTCTTTTTTGTTTTTTTCCATCTTTTGCTAGTAAGCAAATATACAACGGATTTTTATTTGAGGTAGTACAATTTATACTGAGGATTTATTAATTTTCTGTATAGCATCAACTACTTTTTTATTTGAGGTTGCAATATTCATTCTCATAAACAATGCGCCCTCTCTTCCAAACCAATGTCCAGCATTCATAGCAACACCTGATGCTTTTGTAATAGAACTAAACATCTCTTTGGTATCTGTAAAGACATTTCTAAAATCTAACCACACTTGGTAGGTGCCTTCTGGTCTAATCAATTTAATTTTAGAGTTTTCCAATTCAGTTTCAATACTTTTAATGTTTTCTTCTACTATTTTAACAACCTCTTTTAACCAAGATTCACCATTATTATATGCCGCTTCTAATGCGACTCTAGAAAGGGCATTTGTTCTTCCTAAATTGTACTTTTTGAAAATTTGTGCAACTACTGTTCTAATTTCATCATTTGGGATAATCGCCATGGAATCCATAATTCCACATAAATTAAACGTTTTTGCCTCAGATGTGCAAACTACTATTTTACTCCAACTATTCTGATAATTTAAAACCGATGTAAATTGATTATCAAACAACACAATATCCTTATGGATTTCATCAGAAATAAGAAGGACAGCATTTTCTTTGCAAATCGCAACTACTTTTTCTAGCTCATTCTTTTTCCAAATCCTCCCCACAGGATTATGTGGGTTACAAATAATCAAAATCTTGTTTTGTTCTTGTTTTGCTTTTTCCTCCAAATCTTCAAAATCAATTTCATATTTATTAGAAACTAGCTTCAATGGGTTTTTTACAACCCTTCTTTTTGTTTTACGAATGACGTCTCTAAACTCCATAAAAACTGGTGGTTGAATGATGATTCCATCTCTTTCGCTGGTAAAATTTTCTATTAATATTGCAATAGTAGTTGTAATTGTAGGGCTGTATAAAACATGGTTTTTAATTAAATCAATCTGATACCTTTCCTGATACCATTTCTTTTGTGCAGTGAAGAAAGAGTCTGGTTTGTATTCATAACCAAAACCCGAATCTGAAACTCTATTTATCAGAGCGTCCTGAATAGATTTTGCAACTTCAAACTCCATATCTGCAACCCACATCGGAATTGCATTCTCATTTGAAAATAAAGACAATAAGGTATTTGGGTTGGATTTAGTAAGGGGTAAACTCTTTAATTTTTTATCAATTTTCATAAGTTAAAGTTACTTATAAAAATTCATTTCGTCTAGATACTCCCAAACATTTTGAGGCAACAATGGGCGAATATTTTTTCGTACTGCAATTCCTTTTCGGATGGATGTAGAAGTCAATTCAACAATTGGAGCATCTATTTGATGAATATGTTTATGTTCTAACAATTCTGGTTTCTCCGTTTTATTTGCAACTCTTGGATACACATATATTTGATAATTCTCTAAAATAGTTTCATAGTTTTTCCACTTATGAAAACTCTTTAAATTATCTTCTCCCATAATTAACGAAAATTGATGCTGTGGAAATTTCTCTCTAGTATGCATTAGTGTATTTACCGTATAAGAAGGTTGGGGTAAATCAAACTCTATATTCGAAACTTCCAAATTTGGATAATCCTCAACTGCAATATTTACCATTTGCAACCGATGATGGTCTGCTAATAAAGTACTCTTTTTTTTATGTGGATTATGTGGCGTAACCACAAACCAAACTTTGTCTAAATCAGAAAATTCTGCCAAATGATTTGCAATAATTAGATGCCCAACATGTATAGGGTTAAAACTTCCAAAAAACAAACCGATGTTCATCGCTTAACTATTTACAAACTCTTTTACCAAATTATAAGCTTCTTCTTGAGCCGACTCTAGGTTTTCATTCACAACAACTTTATCGAATAAAGGAGATGTTGCTAATTCTGCCGATGCCTTTGCCACCCGCATATTTATTTTATCTTCACTTTCGGTCTGACGCTTTTTTAACCTAATTTTTAATTCGTCAATGCTCGGGGGTTTTACAAATATTGCTAAAGTTTCTTTAGGAAATTTTCGTTTAATTCTCAAACCTCCAGAAACATCAATATCAAAAATAACATGCTTTCCTAGAGCCCAAATTCGTTCAACTTCGGTTTTTAGTGTTCCGTAAAAATTATCGCGATATACTTCTTCCCACTCTAAAAATTCATCGGCTTTGATTTTATTCTTAAACTCTTGGGTCGATAAAAAATAGTAATCTTTTGCGTCAACCTCCTCACCTCTTTTTTCTCTTGATGCAGCAGAAATTGAAAACTCTAAATTCAATTCTGAGTGTGTCAACAAATGTCTAACAATAGTTGTTTTACCTGAACCTGAAGGTGCCGAGAATACAATCAATTTTCCTTTCATATTTAAAGAACGTTTAAGTTTTGTTCCTTTATTTTTTCCAATTCATCTTTCATCTGAACTACCAATTTTTGCATTTCGGCAAAATTAGCTTTAGAACCAATAGTGTTAATTTCTCTTCCTATTTCTTGAGTAATGAATCCTAATTTCTTTCCGTTAGAAGTATCAGAATTTAGTTCTTGCAAAAAGTAGGATAAGTGATTCTGAAGGCGAACTTTTTCTTCGGTGATGTCCAATTTTTCTAAATAATACATCAACTCTTGTTCAAATCTATTTTCATCAACTTTTGCTTCTAATTCTAAAACAGATTTTCTTAAACGCTCTCTTACATTAATCATTCGTTCGGGATCAATTTCAACAACATCTTTCAATCTATCCTCTATAATTGTCAGTCTTTTTTTAAAGTCTTCCTTTAAAACAACACCTTCATCACTGCGGTACGTACTTATTTTTTTTAAGGTTTCATCAATTCCATTACTGATTGATTGCCATTCGCCGTGGTCTAACTTTTCACGACTCGTTTGCATAGTTTCTGGTAAACCAATAGCCATTTGCAACAACTCTACATCTGATGCGTCAGAAACTTCTTTTAGCTGACTCATATAAGTTTTTATTGCTTCGGTATTGATTTCTGACGATAAATTTTGACCTATCGATTCTACATAAATAGAAAAATCAACCTTTCCCCTTACCAAAATCTTGGCAATCTTTTTGCGTACTTCAAGTTCCTTTTCTTTATAATAAGAAGGTGTGCGAACGTTTAAATCTAAGTTTTTACTATTGAGAGATTTGATTTCAATAGTTACTTTTTTTGTTGGCAATTGTAGTTCGGTTTTGCCATAGCCTGTCATCGATTGTATCATCAGTAAAAAATAAAATTAGGCAAAGATACATTTTTCTATTTGGTTCTTTGTCTGATTAGACCTACCGATTTTAGAATTTATTTTTTAGGTATTCTGATACTCTTCTTGGGTGGTTTACTCACCAAATACACACCTATAAAAATAAAAACTACTGCTGTAATTTTAACCGTATCTAACATGTCCTTTCTCATCATAAGAGCAAAGGCTGTTGCTACTACTGGTTGCAAATAAACAAAAGCACTCACGGTGGTTGGCTTTAGTTTTGTCAAAGCAAAAAGGTTTAATATATAAGTTAAAAAGGTAGTGCCTATAATAACAAATAAAATACTATACCAAATGTTTGTAGGCATCGTAACCCAGTTTATTTCTAGGATATCTTGAAATCCAAAAGGGAGTACAATAATTAATCCGAAAAGATAAATCCATTTTACAAAAGTTAACGGGTTGTATTTACCAATTAGCTTCTTAACGGTAATCAGATAAAGCGAATAAAATATGGCATTAAAGAAAACAAAAATATTTCCGGTGACAATATCTGGAGCATTGTTGGCTGAATGATGTCCGTAAACAATTAAAACAATCGCCCCTAGCAGCCCAATAACAACACCTACAATTCGATGACGAATTAATTTTTCTTTTAAAAATATGACTGAAATAACAAAAACAATTATCGGCACCATAACCGTAATTACAGATGCGTTTATTGGTGTTGTCAAATTAAGTCCCCAAAAAAAAGTAAGCATATTTAATCCTGCTCCAAACAATCCTGCTAAGAAAATAAGTCCGAAATCTTTTTTGGCGATTTTTTCTTTTTTCACAAAGAATCCTGCAATCCAAAAAAGGATTAAAGCTCCAGCTACACGTAGCAAAATAAACCCATTAGGTTTAACAAAATTGGGCATTACATCTTTAGCAATGGTGTAATTTAAACCATAAACAATCGTGGCGAGAAATGCTGCAAATAAAGCTACTTTTCTGTTATTCATAATTTCTAATTCGACTGCAAAGATGAGACTATTTCTAATTATAATCTGAAATAATACTATATCTTTGCTTAAATTATTGCAACTATGACTATCCACAACTATAGCAAAGACTTATCAATTCTAAACAATTTTATTTCCGAGATTAGAGATGCAACCATTCAAAAAGATATGATGCGTTTTAGAAGAAATATTGAACGTATTGGTGAGATTTTGAGTTATGAATTGAGCAAAACTTTGGATTATGATAAAAAGGATATAACTACTCCTTTAGGCACAAAAACTATGGACTTGCCCACAAATGAAATTGTTTTATGTTCTATTTTACGTGCAGGTTTACCACTACATCACGGAATTTTAAACTATCTAGACGGAACGGAAAGTGCCTTTATTTCAGCCTACAGAAAACATATTGATGCAACAAATTTTGAAATTAAAGTAGAATATTTCGCGTCACCAACCTTAGAAAATAAAACCTTAATTTTAGCAGATCCAATGCTTGCAACTGGGCAATCTTTAGTGGCTACTTATGAGGCAATTCTTAAAAATGGCACCCCTAAAGAAACACATATTGTAGCGGTTATTGGTGCACAAAAAGGTGTTGATTTTATTCAAGATCACTTTCCAGAAAATACGCATCTATGGATTGCAACCATTGATGATACACTTAACGATAAAGGATATATTGTTCCTGGCTTGGGTGATGCAGGTGATTTGTGTTTTGGTCCAAAACTATAAAATATAAGCACTCAGTGATAACACTAAAAGTGTGTAAATTACTATTTCTCTAAATATGTTTCGATTGAGCAATTGAAGGTAATTAGTTAGCATTATCGCAATTGGGAAAAACAGAAATATCATTTCCGAACTCTCTTTTGAAGGCGCCATCAATATGATGTAAACTGCACATAAAAAATGAATGATTACTAACAACCAAGATTGCTTTAAGTCATTTGATAAAGTGGCTGACCTAATACTTACCAACCCTATTGACATAAATGTTAGTGCTGACAAAACGACTATCGGAACTAACATTGATAACTCTATATATTTATCAAAATCAAAACTATAAACAAAAGTTAGTTTTTGATAAAAAGTAACAATGTCATCGGTCACAAAAAAATAAGTAAAGGCTAAAAATAGTGGAGTTACAAAACCAACTATAGGAATTAAAATAGTTCGAATCGAATTCTTTTTATGCACCAAAGCAGTGGCAAAGACTAATAGCATAAATACGGCACTCCAACTATAAAAAAGGGTAGCAACCCCAATCCAAAGTCCACTGTCAAATAATTTTTGATTCACACTTTTAAAAGTACGGACACTGTAAATACGTCTAAAAGAAAAAAGTAGCAAAAAGTGAGCAATAAATAAATTATCCATTTGCATTGCTATTGGAAATATGCCAAAAAGCAGCGCTAAAATCAGCAGTACATAGGCGTTCATTTCTGAAAGGTAATTTTTTCTATTTATAAATCGGACAAGAAAAAAGAGGATAAAAAAAACAAATAGTAATCCCACCTTCTTTAAAATCAACAAAAAAGAAAAGAGAGGCTGTTCTACAAAAAAAATAGCTACTAAAAAATAAATTAAAAACAACCCGCTGATAATAATCGCGTGTATTGGTTTAGTTTTTTGAAAAAAATTGGCAATCATCCTTAGTTTTTATACATTTGCAAAGTAAATATATTTAACAATGATTGCAAACAATATTTGGAGAGCTATAGGAGATTTTTTTACCAACATAGGTTTTGCACCGTATGATTGGATTCGTAACGATGTGGATGGCTGGTGGCTTCAAAATTCTTTTAGCTGGGTACTTGCACTAACTGCCTTGTACTTTTTTGTATATTGGATGCGTCAATTGAGCAAATTCAAAAAAGAAGGAAACCAATAGTTTCCTTTTCTTCATTATTCTTAATATTATTTCCTGATGGGAAGCAAAAACAAACTGAAACGATTTCGTGAGAATGATACGTTTGCAAACGTGATTCAGCCTACACGAGAAGAAGTTTTTTCTGGATTCTCTTACAAAGGAAAATGGAATGAATTCTTTAAAAATGACAATCCAATAGTTTTAGAATTAGGTTGTGGCAAAGGCGAATACACCTTGGCTTTGGCAGAAAAAAATCCAACTAAAAATTTTATCGGAGTTGATATAAAAGGTGCTCGCTTTTGGCGAGGAGCTAAAACAGCTTTAGAAGAAAACCAAACTAATGTTGGATTTTTACGGTCTCAGATAGAGTTGATTGACCTTTGTTTTGACAAACATGAAGTGGATGAAATTTGGATTACTTTTCCAGATCCGCAAATAAAATACACCCGTACTAAACACCGGTTGACCAATCAAACTTTCTTAAAAAAGTACCATACCATTTTAAAACCGAATGGGATCATCCACTTAAAAACAGATAGCGAATTTATGCATGGCTATACTCTTGGATTGTTACATGGTGAAAATCACGAAATATTATATGCACATCACGATGTATATAAAAACAACCAACACGCACCTAAAGAAGTAATTAGTACACAAACTTTTTATGAGAGCCAATATTTAGAAACTGGCAAAGCGATTACCTATATTAAATTTAGGTTGAATTATTAAGCGCTATTTTACACTCTTCCTTTTCGATGTCATTCTGATCTTGTCAAAGAATCATTGTTTTTTACTATTTTTATTCGATGAAAAAAACCAACGATAATTTCTTTGAAAAATCTTATGCAGTTGCAAGACTAATTCCTTTTGGTCGCGTTACAAGCTATGGTGCTATAGCCACTTATTTAGGAGCAGCACGCTCAGCAAGAATGGTAGGTTGGGCAATGAATGCTACTCATAACGATGATACTGTTCCTGCACATAGAGTGGTTAATAAAAAAGGATTGTTAACCGGGAAACATCATTTTGACGGTACAAATCTAATGCAACAACTATTAGAAAGTGAAGGCATAGAAATTATTGATAACCAAATTCAAAACCTAGAAAAAGTATTTTGGGATCCTTTACAAGAGTTGACTTAGAAAACAGCCTATTGGCTCTTATCTTTTTAAGATATCACAACGTCAGTTCGAGTAATTTTTTAATAAAAAATTGTATCGAGAACAAATTAAAACTAGAATATTACCTATAAAAAAAGACTAATAATTCTTTTTTTACGTGTCCTATTTGTGAGTCAAAATCTGTATATTTGCTGTTTAGAATCATTTTAATTTAGAAGTATGAGTATTACAAAAAAAGATATATTAGGAGCACTTGAAAGTATCACGGCTCCTGGAGAAGGCAAAAGTTTAGTAGAGAGCAATTCAGTTAAAAACATTGTAATTTTTGACAAAGAAGTTATTGTTGATGTTGAAATTGGCAACCCTTCATTACAAGCAAAAAAAAGAGTAGAAGTTGACATCATGAAAATAATTCATGAGAAAGTGCATCCAAAAGCTGATATTAAGGTAAATGTAAAAGCTGTGGCCGTTGAAAAACCTAATAATCAAATTAAAGGAAATGAAATTCCTGGAATAAAAAATATCATCGCTGTTGCTTCTGGTAAAGGCGGAGTAGGGAAATCTACCGTAACTGCAAACTTAGCGGTATCCTTATCAAAAATGGGGTTTAAAGTAGGTGTTCTAGATGCCGATGTTTACGGACCATCAATGCATTTAATGTTTGATGTTGCCTTAGAAAAACCTAAATCAACAAGCGTAGATGGGCGTCCAAAAATGATACCTGTAGAAAATTACGGAGTAAAATTATTGTCTCTAGGTTTTTTTACCGAGCCAAACCAAGCTGTTATTTGGAGAGGTGCTATGGCATCTAAAGCGTTGAATCAATTAATTTTTGATGCGGATTGGGGTGAGTTAGATTTTTTAATTGTTGATTTACCTCCAGGGACTGGAGACATCCATTTGTCTATGGTACAAGCATTACCAATAACTGGTGCTGTGATTGTTAGCACACCTCAAAACATAGCCTTAGCTGATGCAAGAAGAGGAGTTTCCATGTTTAAACAAGACAATATCAATGTTCCTGTTTTGGGAATTGTAGAAAATATGAGTTATTTTACACCACCTGAATTGCCAAATAATAAATATTACATCTTTGGGCAAGATGGTGCCAAAAATTTAGCTAATGAATTAGGTGTTAAATTTTTAGGGGAAGTTCCATTGGTACAATCTATTAGAGAAAGTGGCGATTTTGGGAATCCTGTAGCATTGCAAGAAGGTACTGAGCTAGAAAAAACATTTAGTGATATTACTAAAAATATAACAACTGAATTGGTAAAAAGAAATGAACATTTACCACCAACTGAAATTGTAAGAATTACAACCATGAGTGGTTGTAGTGTAAAATAATAAGCCTATGACAGCGAGTGAACTCAAAATAAAAGTTGAAACTGCTTTAGAAGAAATTAGACCTTATCTAATTACGGATGGTGGCGATATTACACTTATCGAAGTGAAAGATAATATTGTAAAAGTTCGTTTAGAAGGAGCTTGCGTTGGTTGTTCGGTCAATCAAATGACTTTGAAAAACGGAGTTGAAGCTACTATTAAAAGGTTCGCTCCACAGATTATTAAAGTCATTGAAATAGGTCAAAATTAATTTTTTTAAAATATGAATCGAGAGGAAATCCTAAAAAAAATTGACGAAAAATACAACGATTTAGGAATTCCTGTCGATGCAATGTTAGAAGGCTTGTTACACAGTAAACCTGTAACTTATTGGGACTATATTCAAACCGGACCTTTACTTTCTTTACAAACACAACGCACCACATTACCCGATGAAAAGGTGTTTATCATGTATCATCAAATAAATGAATTGTTGTTTAAGATGATTCTTTGGGAGATGACTCAAATCTCTAGAAAAGAAAATTTAACTGCTGATTTTTTTACTTCAAGATTGGGAAGAGTGAGTCGCTATTTTGATATGCTCACTACTTCATTTGACATTATGGGCGAAGGCATAGAGCCTGAGCAGTATTTAAAATTCCGTCATACATTAACTCCTGCAAGTGGATTTCAATCGGCTCAATATAGAATGATTGAATTTGCATCAACCGAGTTAATTAATTTGATTGATTACCGATTTAGAAAAACCATCAATCAAGACACCCCTTACGAACATGCTTTTGAACATTTATATTGGCAAGCTGCAGGTAAGGATCACGCAACAGGAGAAAAAACAATTCTCTTAAAATCCTTCGAAAAAAAGTACAAAGATCGTTTTATCCGATTTATGAAGGAGTACAATCAAACCAATTTATTTAGTCGATTTAAAGAGTTGCCAAAAGGCGAACAACAAAATATTGACTTAATAAATGCGATGCGCCATTACGACCATACCGTAAATGTAACTTGGGTAATGGCTCATTATGATGCTGCAGGTAAATATTTAAACGCAGGTAAAAAAGAGGTTGAAGCAACTGGTGGTAGCGATTGGAGAAAATATATGCATCCAAAATATCAGCGTAGAATTTTCTTTCCAGATTTATGGAGTGATGATGAATTAAAAAACTGGGGCGTTGACAATCTTGAGGGTTGTGAGACTTTGATGAGTGTTTAAATAAGTTTGATACTGCATCACTTCTCGATATAACCGTGAGAGAACAGGAGTATTTCTAAATCAACTTATTCAAAAAAATGAAAACCAATATTAAATTAAGCCTTATAGTTTTTATTGCATTTGTATTATTTTATTCTTGCCAAAAGGACGTTAATAATAACAGTAAACAATCTCGTTATAATGTATTGATTAATTACCTTCATAATTCTGATCAACCTCTAAAAGGAGATTTTCTATATATATATTTTGAAAATGGGTTTAAAAATGATTCAATTCAAGTTTTTTTTAATGGTAAATTGATTCAATCAAAGATAATATCGACAGATTTTAGTCTTGGTCTTGCCAAAGGATTTGAGATAGGGAAATTATCATTAGCAAGGGAAGTTTCATTTAGAATAAATGATGGAAATGAAGTTGTTATTAGAAATATAAAACATAATTCTTTAAAAATAAATCTTAATAAGGATAGTATATTAACAGTTGACTTCAGTAATGTTTTTATTGCATATGAATAATAGATTTGGACTACAATCATAATTTAACTTATAATAGGTCTTACATCTTATGTCCAAAAGCGGATGCGATCTTAAGTCTTTTTACAATTTTATCAGAAGCTTAACGTTTATTCGTTAGGCTTTTTTTATTTTTGAATTTGTAATTTTTTTGAGGTTATAAGACCAAAAAGAAATCACCTATAAAAATAGTATGAACAAAATAGTATTCCTTTTTTTAGTAATTGTTGGATTCTCCACAACCGCACAAACTCAAAAACCAACCTTTAAAAGTGGCGAGTGGTTAAAATACCGTATGCATTATGGCTTGGTAAATGCGGGGTATGCAACTGTTGAAATTAAAGATACAATACACAATTCTAGAGAGGCATATCATGTAATTGGTCATGGTTGGACTACTGGGTTTGTAAGTTTATTTTTTAAAGTCGAAGATAACTATGAGACTTCTTTTTACAAAGACAATCTAAAACCTTATCATTTTAAAAGACGTGTAAATGAAGGTGGTTATATTATTTCTCGTGATATTTATTTTGATTATGAAAATAATACTGCCAAAATTGAAAACCATAAATACAATAAAAAACAAACAGTAAATATTGAGAATGTACAAGACATGATTTCATCTTTTTACTATTTGAGAAATCAAGATCTTGAAGGGTTGAAGTCTGGTGACGAAATTAAAATTGATATGTTTTTTGATGGAGAAACTTTTGATTTTAGACTTAAATATTTAAAAACTGAAGTTATTAAAACAAAATTCGGGAAAGTTAAATGCTACAAGTTAAGGCCCATGGTACAATCAGGTCGTGTCTTCGAAGCTGATGAAAGTTTAACGGTGTGGGTTACTGCCGATAAAAATAAAATTCCGGTAAGGATTAAAGCCGAATTAGCAGTAGGATCTTTAAAAGCTGATCTCGAAGCATTCAAAGGATTGGCAAACTCATTTAACATAATTATTGACAATTAAATTGTATTTTTGCCTTTGTATTTCTAGTAACCCTTAAACCTAATTCCTTTTGAAAAATTATTTTGTACTACTCCTACTTGGTGCAATTCTATTGGTTTCTTGCAAAGAAGACAAACCACTTGATATTGAAGAAACTCTTGTTGTAAAACATATTCCTATTATTGAATTTGGATTTAATTACGATGACTATATTGTACTCAAAGACACCATTAAAAAAGGAGAGAGTTTTGGAGAAATATTAGACAGAGGTCATATTGAAGCGCCAACAATTTACAAGATTGCTGCAACTATAAAGGACACACTTAACGTTCGCAGATTAAGAGCAGGAAAACCCTATACAATATTAGCAAAAAAAGATTCTACAGAAAGAGCACAATATTTTATTTATCAGCACAACAAAATTGAATATACTGTTGTTAGTTTAGGCGATTCTATTTATGCCAATAAAAAAAGAAAACCTGTAACCACTGTTATTAAAACAGCATCGGGGGTTATTACAAGTTCGTTGTCCGTAACTTTAGATAAACAAGGGTTGAGCCCAGTAATATCAAACGAGTTGTCAACAATTTATGCTTGGACTATTGACTTTTTTAGGCTTCAAAAGAATGATAAATTTAAAATAGTATATGAAGAACGTTTTATAGACGACACTATATCTGCAGGTATCGGAAAAATAAACGCTGCCTATTTTGAACACGGAGGTAAACCATTTTATGCCTTTAAGTTTACTGCAGATTCAACCAATATGGTTGAAGATTATTACGATGAAAATACCAATGTTTTACGTCGACAGTTTTTAAAAGCTCCGATTCAATTTAACTATCGCATTTCATCTCGTTATAATTTAAAACGTCGCATTGCCTTTTATGGCAATCGCGTTAGAGCTCATAAAGGAACCGATTTTGCATCGCCCGTTGGCACACCAATTATTGCAACTGCAAATGGTAGGGTTACAGAGTCTCGCAAAAAAGGAGGTAATGGTAACTATGTGAAAATTAGGCATAACGGAACATACAGTACACAATATTTACACATGAGTAGGCGCGCTGTAAAAGTAGGTGACGTTGTAAAACAGGGAGAGATTATAGGTTATGTAGGCATGACAGGAAACACCGCAGGTCCACATGTTTGCTATCGTTTTTGGAAAAATGGTAAGCAAGTTGATCCTCTAAAACAAAAATTACCGGCGGCAAAACCAATGAAAGAATCTTTAAAGCCAATATATCTCGAATCTATTTCTGATATAAAAACGCAATTAGATGCAATTGGTTATACGGAAATTTCTTCCGAAATTGCAACCCAATAAACACACAACTTAATTATGGCATTAAAAAACATCAATCCAACTCATACCGAGGCTTGGACAAAATTAGCAGTGCATTTTGAATCGATTAAAAACGCACACTTAAGAGATTTATTTAATAAAGATGTAGATCGAAAAAACAACTTCACACTTAACTTTTCTGATTTTTCGGTTGATTATTCTAAAAACAGAATTAATCAAGAAACCATGGATTTGTTAATTCAATTGGCAAATGAAGTGGATTTAAAAGATGCTATCACAAAATATTTTAAAGGAGATGTTATTAATGAAACTGAAGAAAGAGCTGTTTTACATACTGCTTTAAGAGCTCAGTCGGATAATGCTGTTTTGGTTGACGGTGAAAATGTGCGACCAGAAATAAAAGATGCATTATCAAAAATTGAAGTCTTCACAAAAAAGGTCGTTTCAGGTAATTGGAAAGGTTATACTGATAAGAAGATAACGGATATTGTAAATATTGGTATTGGAGGATCTGACCTTGGGCCGGATATGGTGGTGGATGCTTTAAAGTATTATAAGAATCATTTGAATGTCCATTTTGTTTCAAATATTGATGGCGATCACGTTCAAGAGGTCATCAAAAATTTAAATCCAGAAACAACACTTTTTGTAATTGTTTCAAAAACATTTACTACACAAGAAACCTTAACCAATGCGAACACTATTAGAAAATGGTTTTTAGAAACTGCTAATGAAGACGCTATTAAAAAACACTTTGTAGCGGTATCAACAAACATAAAATCAGTTTCAGAATTTGGTATTGAGGCAAACAATATTTTCCCGATGTGGAATTGGGTTGGGGGTCGTTTTTCTTTATGGAGTACGGTTGGATTGTCTATCAGTTTAGCAGTTGGATTCGATAATTTTCATCAACTTTTAAAGGGAGCATCTGAAATGGATACTCATTTTAAAAACGAACCATTCGAAAAAAACATCCCAGTTGTATTGTCAATGCTAAGTATTTGGTATAATAATTTCTTTGGTGCTGAATCAGAAGTGATTTTACCTTACTCGCAGTATCTAAATAAGTTATCAGCATATTTACAACAAGCCATTATGGAAAGTAATGGTAAGTCTGTAGATAGAAATGGAAATCAAGTTTCTTACCAAACAGGAAATATTATTTGGGGAAGTGCTGGTTCAAATTCTCAGCACGCCTATATGCAATTAGTACATCAAGGCACTAAGTTAATTCCGGCAGATTTTATTGGTTTTGAAGAATCATTATATGGCAATGAAGAGCATCACGCTAAATTAATGGCAAATTTCTATGCCCAGACTCAAGCCTTGGCAGAAGGAAAAACAAGGCAAGAGGCACACCTGGATCTAAAACAACAAGGCAAAGAAAGTAGCATTGAAAAACTTTTACCTTTTAAAGTTTTTGAAGGTAATAAACCGAGCAATACGATCTTAATTGAAAAACTAACTCCTAACAGTTTAGGGTCTTTAATTGCCATGTATGAACATAAAATATTTGTACAAGGTATAGTTTGGAATATTTATAGTTATGATCAATTTGGGGTAGAATTAGGGAAGGAATTAGCGCATAAAATCTATTCTGATTCATAATTTTTTCTTAAAAACTCTTATTATTTTCTGCTTAAAACAATAGATGTTTAAAACCTGCTAACATCTATATTACTGTATATCAATAGATAAGGTTTCGTTTTAGTGTTTTTGGTGAATTCATAATTTTTTGTTAATTTTTTAATGTAAAATTGAATTGTAACTCCTAAAAAAGTTGCATATTTGTTCAACTATTCAAAACTTATATTAAAATGAAAAAAATTACTAAATTATTAATGGCCATGTTGTTTATAGCAACATCAGCTATGTATGGTCAAGGTTCAACAACTTCATCTATTAACGGTGCGGTCTCGGATGCCGAAAGTGGAGAGCCTTTACTTGGTGCAAGTATTGTTGTAGTGCAGAATGCTACTGGAACAAAATATGGTGCTGCAACTGATCTTGATGGGAACTTTAGAATTTCTAACATGAGAGTTTCTGGAGGATCTTACACCGTTACAATTTCATATGTAGGATATACAGATTATATCGATGAAAATGTAAATCTAAACTTAGGTCAAACTAAACGCCTTAATATAGGATTATCGCAAGATTCTGTTTTAGAAGAAGTAGTGATTTCAGTTCCAAGTAATACCTTTGACGGTAATAGAACGGGATCAGAAACTAATATTAGTAAAAGACAAATGGCAAATCTGCCAACAACATCTAGGTCGCTTGCTGATTTTATTAGAATTACTCCCCAAGCTCAAATATCAGAAGGGACAGATGGTTTCTCAATTTCTTTAGCTGGTCAAAATAATAGATTTAATGCTATTTATGTTGATGGTGCTGTAAGTAATGATGTATTTGGTCTTGCAGGTTCAGGAACAAATGGTGGTCAAACTGGAGTTTCACCATTTTCTGTTGATGCTATTGAATCTTTTCAGATTGCAATTGCACCTTTTGACGTTAGAATCGCTGGATTTACGGGTGGTGCAATTAATGCTATAACAAGATCTGGTACAAATGAGTTCCAGGGCTCTGCTTATTATTTTTTTAGAAATGAAAGCTTAGCTGGAAAAACTCCTCCTGATTTAGCATCTGGCGGGAGTAGAGATCGATTAAATGAATTTTCTGCCAAGACATATGGAATTAGACTTGGAGGCCCGATCATTAAAGACAAATTATTCTTTTTCGCTAATTATGAAAGACAAGATGATGTAACGCCTCAACCATTTAATATTAGTAATTATAATGGAGATGCTTCAGCAGCTGATTTAGATCAGTTAAGACAAACTGTATTGAGCAATTATGGTTACGACATGGGAGTTTATGATCAAAATGATTTCACCTTAGAAAGTGATAAGTTTACGGTCAAGTTTGATTATAATATTGATGACAACAATAAGCTTTCATTGAAGCATAGTTACACTAAAGCTGTTAATTTAGAAGCTAGAGGTTCAGGAAGTTTTGGTATTGGATTCTTAAATGGGTCTGAATCTTTTATTTCTACAACGAATTCGACTGCTTTAGAGTTAAGTTCAAATATTGGATCTAAATATGCAAACAACTTAGTAATTGGTTATACAAGAGTTAGAGATGATAGAGACCCTGCTGGAAATCCATTTCCAACAGTTGATATTGAAGATGGTGTTGGAAATATCCATTTCGGTTCCGAACCTTTTTCAACAGCTAATTTACTTGATACAGATGTATGGACGTTAACAAATAACTTTGAAATATACAGTGGTAAACATACCTTTACTATTGGAACACATAATGAATATAGCGATGTTAAAAATTTATTCTTTGCATTTAATTATGGGAATTATCAATACAATAGTATTCAAGATTTTTATAATGACAATGCAAATATTTTCCAAAGAGGTTATTCATTAATTAGTGATGGTGTTGGAGATACATCTTCAGGAGCTGCTGAATTTAGTGTTTTCCAAGCTGGTTTATATTTTATGGATGAAATCCAATTTACTGAAGAGTTTAAAATGACTTTTGGTTTACGTTTCGATGTGCCTATTTGGTCAGACGGTGCAGCAAATGTTGATTTTAATACAAGAACAATTCCTTTATTGGAAGCTGCTGGTAAAGATTTGCATGAAGCAAGAGTTGGTCAAGCAGTGAAATCTACAGTTCACGTATCACCTAGAATAGGGTTTAACTGGAATGTAAATGGCGAATACAAAACTCAAATTAGAGGTGGTGTTGGAGTCTTTACTTCAAGACTTCCGTTAGTTTGGCCAGGTGGAGCCTATAATAACAATGGCGTTACAGGAGGCTTCTTATTTCAAGGATCTTGGTTCACAACTCCAGAATCATTTGAACCAGATGTAACCCAACAAGCTGTTGGAGCAGTACCAGGAACTGGTGAAGTAGGTGGAAATATTGATTTATTTGCAAAAGACTTTAAACTTCCACAAGTTGTTAAATTTAATTTAGCATTCGATCAAAAATTACCATGGAAAGGGTTTACGTTGACTGGAGATTTCTCTTTTAACCAAACTCTTAATCATGTGTATTACCAAAATTTAAATGTAAAAGATCCTGTTTCAAATTTAACTGGAACTGGAGATGATAGACCAATTTATAATAGAAGAGATGAGATTGATGATACATATGGTAGAATTATTTTAGCTACAAATTCACATAAGGGATATTCTTATAATTTAGTTGGAACCTTAAGTAAATCATTTGAAAATGGATTTGCTGGAAGTTTCTCATATTCATATGGTGAATCTTTCGCTGTATTTGATGGTACTTCTTCTCAAAACAGTTCGCAGTGGAGAGGGATTCAAAATGTTAATGGTAAAAACTCAGACTTGCCATTAGCTAGATCTGATTTCTCAGCAGGTAGTAGATTTATTTCTAATATGTCTTATGAAGTTTCTTGGAATGATAAACTTACGTCTGTCTTTAGTTTATTTTATGATGGTAGACAAGGAAGACCTTATTCATACACTTACAGAAATAGTGATGATTTACAACAAGACGATTCTAGAGACTTTACTTCATTAATTTATGTTCCAAAAGACATAAATGATATTAATTTAACATCTGGTAATTATGATGCATTAGATGCATTTATAGAAAGTGATGATTACTTGAGTACTAGAAGAGGAAACTATGCTGAAAGAAATGGATCAAGAGGTCCTTGGAGTCATGTTGTCGATTTTAAATTCATGCAAGAATTCAAGCTTGATAAAAATGCTTTACAGGTATCTTTTGATATTTTCAACTTTACAAATCTAATTAATAAAGATTGGGGTAAAGTTAATTTCAGATCAAGCAACGTTCAAGTATTAAGATTTGAAGGGTTTGAATCAGACGGAACTACACCAACGTATAGCTTCGATGAAAATGCAGCTAATAATGCAGATCAAATTGATGATTCTGGACTTCAAAGCTCTAGATGGCAAATGCAAATTGGCTTAAGATATCTTTTTAACTAGCCAATAAGAATAAATAAATAAAAAACCGTCCACAATGTGGACGGTTTTTTTATACTCAAAATTTAGTACATTTGCCACAAACAAAAACTTAACATATTATGATGCAAATGATCCATTCCCTTTGGGCTTACTTAGTACTTATCACTTTAGTTTTAGCAGTTATCAATGCCTTTTCTGGTGTGGCTTCTAAACGAGTATTTAAAGACAAAGATTTACGCCTTTCTTTATTTACCCTTATTTTTTTACATATTCAATTATTGATAGGGTTGGGTGTTTACTTTTCATCTGCGGCATATCATAATTTAAAAGAAAAAGGAATTGGAGAATTAGATGCTCCATCAAGATTACTAGCAGTAGAGCATCCGCTCATGATGATCATCGCTATTGCTTTAATTACCATAGGATGGGTTAGACACAAAAAGAAAACAGATGATGCTAAGAAATTTATCACCATAGGTTTGTTTTACGGAGTAGCTTTGCTAATTGTATTGAAGATGATTCCTTGGAGTAATTGGTTTTAACAGGTCATTCCGACAGAGTGAAGAATGAACGACGAGGAATCTCATTATATATATTTGGTAGATTACTTCGTTCTCCGTCCTCATAATGATTGACTCAAAACATACAAATGAAACTCCTTAAAAAACTAATTTCTTATCCCCTAACTATCCTTTACTATTTAGGATTCGGATTAACCCTTTTAATCCTACATCCACTACAATGGCTTGGATTAAAAATAGGTGGTTATAAAGGACATCAATTTTTTGTAAACATATTAAATTTAATTTTAGTTCGATGTCTTCATATTCTAGGAACCCGTATTTCATTTAGAAACAACTATGAAATTCCGAATGATAAACCATTAATTATTGTTACCAATCATCAAAGCTTAAATGACATTCCAACAATTTCATGGTACTTGCGAAAAAATCATCCTAAGTTTGTGGCGAAACAAGAGTTAGGCAAAGGGGTTCCGAGTGTGTCTTTTAATTTACGACATGGAGGTAGTGCTTTGATAGATCGTAAAAACCCTAAACAAGCACTAACGGTATTAAAATCTTTAGGGCAATACATCGAAAAAAACAACTATTCAGCTGTCATCTTTCCTGAAGGAACAAGAAGTAGAGATGGCAAGCCAAAACGTTTCTCAGAAAATGGTTTAAAGATGTTGGTAAAATATGCACCCAATGCTATTGTGGTTCCAATCACTATTAACAACTCATGGCAGTTTTTAAAATATGGTGGCTTTCCGATGGAAGTCGGAGTTCATTTAACTTTTGATGTTCATGAACCTATTGAAGCTAAGTCTTTAAAGTTCCCAGAATTGTTTCAAAAAGTAGAACAAACAATAAAAAATGCAGTAATATTGCAATCCTAACACAACATTACATTATGTCTTTACACAACATACGATTAGAGGTAATGCAAACACTCGAAAAAAATATCGAAGTTTTTGTAAGTAAATTTCTAATAGCTCCAGAAAAAATATGGCAACCAACCGATTTTTTACCAAATTCTCAAAGCGACAGTTTTATTGAAGAAGTAAAAGAAATAAGAGAACTCTCTAAAGATTTAGATGATGATTTCTGGGTCTGTATGGTTGGTGATACCATCACTGAAGAGGCACTACCAACTTACGAATCTTGGTTGCTTGACATCGACGGCGTTTCTTCCCGTAATAGTAATGATACCAAAGATAATGGTTGGGCAAAATGGATTAGAGCATGGACTGGAGAGGAAAATAGACATGGAGATTTACTTAACAAAATGCTATATTTATCTGGAAGAGTGAATATGCGCGAAGTAGAAATAACAACGCAACATTTAATTTCTGATGGTTTTGATATTGGTACTGCTCGCGACCCATACAAAAATTTTGTTTACACTAGTTTTCAAGAATTAGCAACATATGTTTCTCACAATAATGCTGCAAAACTTGCACGTAAAAAAGGGTTTAAAATGCTAGCGAAAATGAACAAAATTATTGCTGGTGATGAAATGAGGCATCATTTAGCCTATGTAGAATTTATCCGTCAAATATTTACACATGATCCGAGTGAAATGATGCTGGCTTTTCAACATATGATGAAACATAAAATTGTAATGCCTGCAATGCACTTAAGAGAATCATTTGAAGCAAAAGGAACTTTGTTCAATCAATTTTCTACTGTAGCACAACGATGTGGTGTTTATACTGGATTTGATTATGTTGATATTTTAAGAAAATTAAACAAGGCTTGGGAGATTGATAAAATTTCTGGTCTAACTACTGAAGCTGAAAAGGCAAGGGATTATTTAATTAAATTACCAGACCGTATGGCGCGTATTACTGAACGTATTGTAATACCAGATACCAAATATAATTTTAAATGGATGAATCCTATTTGATAAATAATTAAGAGATAAAAATTAATAATTAAAGCCTCAATTTTCTACTGAAAATTGAGGCTTTAATATTTCTGTCTTTCCCGCGAAAGCGGGAATCTAAAACTCATGAAAAAAAATGGATTCCCGCTTTCGCGGGAAAGACAACTTTATGATTTTACTTATGTTTTGTCGTTTGTGTTTTTCACTATCAAGATTATAAAAACTCAAAAGAATCTCGATCATTTAAAAACTGAAATTTATTGCGAGTGGCTATCAGTTCTTCTTTATTTAAAGTAGATTCTATAGTCATTTCTTTTTCATCAATAGAATTTGAAATCACATTTCCCAACATATCTATTGTTTGCGTGTGACCAACATATTCTAATTGATTACCATCAGAACCTATTCTATTTACACCAATTGTATAACACATGTTTTCCATAGAACGTGCTTTTAATAAGACATCCCAAGCATTGATTCTTGGCTTAGGCCAATTGGCCATAAAAATTAAAACATCATAATCATTAGTATTACGAGTCCAAACAGGAAAACGTAAATCATAACATATCATAGGACAAATTTTCCATCCTTTGTAATCAATTACTAATCGTTCTTTTCCTGCGGAATAAACTTTCCCCTCTCCTCCATACGAAAATAGATGACGTTTGTTATTAGTTTCTGCTTTACCGTTGGGATGAACAAAAACAAGACGGTTATAAAAGGTGTTATTTTCTTTAATTGCTAAAGTTCCCATAATAGCAATTTGTTTTTGAGTTGCTATTTCTTGCATCCAAATTACACTTTCTCCATTCATTGTTTCAGCACAAGAACTTGGATTCATAGAAAATCCGGTGGCGAACATTTCGGGTAAAATGATTACATCAACATCCTTAGAGATGGAATTAATCATCGCTGTATATTTTTCAATATTCACTTGCGGGTTTTCCCAAACAATATCAACTTGAAAGCTTACTATTTTTAACAAATTTTTCACACTCAAATGTAGTAAAAATATCAGACCAATCTCTCTTATTTTCATACCTTTGACTCAATGATTTAAATCAACCCTATCTATGAAAATTATCAAATTCCTCGTATTTCTTATTTCGTTACAAATAACAGCTCAACAAGGCGGCATGTGGATCCCTTCCCTGTTAAATGGAATGAATGAAGAAGAAATGGAAAGCTTAGGAAACCATTTATCTGCACAAGACATTTATGACGTTAACAACTCAAGTTTAAAAGATGCTATTGCGCATTTTAACGGTGGGTGTACATCAGAAGTTATTTCTTCTAAAGGGTTGATATTAACCAATCATCATTGTGGTTTTAGCCAAATTCAATCACATTCATCTCTAGAAAACGATTACTTGAAAAATGGTTTTTGGGCGATGAATCTCAATGAGGAACTACCAAATGAAGGATTGTATGTTGAGTTTATCAAACGAATTGATGATGTAACAGCACAAGCTTTAAATGGTGTTGTGGATACTATGACCGAAGGAGAAAAACAATCTACAATTGATAAAAATATTAATACCATAAGAAAATCTGCAATAAAAGAATCCTGGCAAGAAACAAAAGTAAAACCTTTTTTTAAAGGGAATCAATACTTTTTATTTGTTACCGAGCGCTTTGAAGATATCCGTTTGGTGGGTGCTCCTCCAACAAGTATCGGTAAATTTGGTTCTGACACCGACAATTGGGTATGGCCTAGACATACAGGCGATTTTTCCATTTTCAGAATTTATGCAGATAAAAATAACAAGCCTGCACCCTATTCTAAAGACAATATTCCATATCAACCTGCACATCATTTACCTGTTTCTTTAGATGGAGTTGAAGAAGGGGACTTTACCATGGTGTTTGGTTTTCCTGGGAGAACAAATGAATACTTACCTGCAGTTGCCATTGAGCAAATCACTCAAAAAATAAATCCTAGTAACATTGCAATTAGAGATGCTTCGTTAAAAATTATTGATGATTATATGAAAAATGATGATCAAATTAGAATCCAATATGCTTCAAAACAAGCAAGAATTGCGAATTCATGGAAACGTTGGATTGGTGAAAATCTTGGAATTGAAAAAAGTAATGCTATCCAAAAAAAGAGAGCTTTTGAAGCAATGTTTGATACCGAAGTTAAAAAACAAGGGGTTGAAAATGAATACGGTTCTATACTTTCTGATTTTGATAAATTGTATGCCGATTTTGAAAGTGTTGCAATAAAAAGATCTAATTTCTCAGAAGTGTTTTATACAAATAATGAGTTGATGAAAATCCTTTTAAAAGTGTATCAAATGGAATTGAGAGGAGCAAAATCTAAAGAAAGTTTTGAAAATGCAAGAGCCAATGTAGTAGAGAGCTTTAACACATTTTACAAAAACTACAATGCAACCGTTGACCGAAAAGTGTATGAAGCCACTATGCCTTTATTCACCACTAATGTTGATGCAAGCATTTATGACAAAACAGGATTTACATCTTTAGAAACTGCAACAAAACTACTAAATGGAAACTCTAAACAAGTTGCAAAAAAATTAAGTAAAGATGTTGCTTATCAATATGCTAAACCGTTTTTTGATGAATATTACAAAACGATTGGTCCAAAATACAATCAATTAAAAATTGAAATTGCAGCAGTTCAAAAAAAATACATGAAAGCTTTAATGCAAGTAATGCCTGATGAACGCTATTATCCTGATGCAAATAGCACCCTCAGAATAACCTACGGGCAAGTTAAAGGATACGCTCCTAGAGATGCTGTTTATTACACACCTGTTACCTATTTAGATGGTGTTGTAGAAAAGTATATCCCTGGTGATTATGAGTTCGATGTGCCAGAAAAATTATTAAATCTTTATCGAGAAAAAGATTACGGTAACTATGCAGATGCTAATGGAAAATTACCTGTTTGCTTTATAGGAACCAACCATACAACTGGTGGTAATTCTGGAAGTCCAGCGATTGATGCTCATGGTAATTTGGTCGGATTAAATTTTGATCGCGTTTGGGAAGGAACAATGAGTGATATGAACTATGACCCAGATATTTGTAGAAATATTATGGTTGATGTTCGTTATGTTCTCTTTATTATTGATAAATATGCTGGCGCTTCACATCTGATTAATGAGATGACTTTGGTGCATCCCAAAGCAAAAAGTAAAAATGAAATAAATTCTGACTTAGAATTACAAACGAATTAATTCTAACTGATTCTATTTAAAATTTCTGCGGCACGTTTTAACGTGTCGCTTTTTTTTGCAAAACAGAAACGCAGCATTTTATCATCTTGATTATCTACATTAAAAACTGATAAAGGAATTGACGCAATTCCAAATTCTTTAACTAGACGTTTTGCAAAGTCAACATCATTTTCATTTGAAATATTCACATAACTCAAATTCTGAAAATAGGCGCCTTGTGATGGAACAAATTCGAAATTAGAATCTTTAATCAACTCTAAAAATAAATCTCTTTTTTGCTGATAAAATGTGTTCAATCCTAAGTAATTATTAGGCATTTTTAAATATTCTGCCAAAGCTACTTGACTTGGATGATGGACACTAAACACATTAAACTGATGTACTTTTCTAAATTCATCCATCAACTCTTTTGGGGCGCAACAGTAACCAATTTTCCAACCTGTAACATGAAATGTCTTTCCAAAAGAGGCGGTAATAAAACTTCTTTTCTTTAAATCAGAATACTTACAAACGCTCTCATGTTGCAATCCATCAAAAATAATATGTTCATAAACCTCATCACTCAAAACAATAATATTCGTGTTTTTCGTTAGCTTTTGTAACTGCAATAAATCGTCTTTAGAAAAAATTGTACCACTTGGGTTTTGAGGCGTATTGAAAATAATCATCTTGGTTTTTGAAGTAATCATCTTTTCAACGGCAACCCAATCAACCTTGTAATTTGGAGCATTTAATTGAATAGGAATCACCTTCCCTCCATTCAATTCGATTGCAGGCTCGTAACAATCATACGCAGGTTTAAAAACCAATACCTCATCATCCACATGAATAAATGCAGAAATAATGGTAAATATAGCCTGAGTTGCACCTGCAGTTACGGTAATTTCATTTTCTGGTAGATATGACGAGTCATACAACAATTCATATTTCTTTGAAATCTCTTTTCGTAATTCTAAATTCCCTGCCATTGGTGCATATTGATTATGCCCATTCTTCATGGCGCTGTTAACCAAATTCAATAATTCAGCATTCACATCAAAATTTGGAAAACCTTGAGACAAATTAATGGCATTGTATTTTTGTGCCAACCCACTCATCACAGTAAAAATAGTTGTTGAAACGTTTGGAAGTTTAGACCTATGTTGCATTTTTAAAATATTAAAATAAAAAAGTCCAAACTAAAATAGCTTGGACTTTAAATATACAATTAAATACTAATTTTATCCTTTGATACTCGCTTTTAAAAACTCGCGATTCATACGAGCAATGTTCACTAATGTAATTCCTTTAGGACATTCTACCTCACAAGCTCCAGTATTGGTACAGTTACCAAAACCTTCTAAATCCATTTGATGCACCATATTCAAAACGCGGTCTGCAGCTTCAATTTGTCCCTGTGGCAATAAAGCATATTGCGAAACTTTTGCACCTACAAATAACATAGCTGATGAGTTTTTACAAGTTGCCACACAGGCTCCACAGCCAATGCAAGCAGCAGCGTCCATTGCTTCATCTGCAGCATGTTTAGAAATAAGAGTAGCATTAGCATCCTGTGTATTTCCAGAAGTATTTACCGAGATAAATCCACCCGCTTGTTGTATACGATCAAAAGCAGTTCTATCTACAACCAAATCCTTAATTACAGGAAAAGCTTTTGCTCTAAAAGGTTCAATATAAATAGTGTCTCCATCGCTAAACGTACGCATATGTAACTGACATACCGTGATTTTTGTGTCTGGTCCGTGAGCTTGACCATTTATATATAAAGAACACATTCCACAAATTCCTTCTCTACAATCATGATCAAAAGCTACAGGTTCATCTCCAACCTCAATAAGTTGTTCGTTTAAAACATCCATCATTTCAAGAAAAGACATATGCTCCGAAATATCATTTACTTTATATTCGACCATTTTACCTTTAACTTCTGGTCCTTTTTGTCTCCAAATTTTTAGTGTAAGATTCATATCTCTATATTATTTATACGAACGTTGTTTCAGCTCAATATCTTTAAATTCTAATTGTTCTTTATGTAAAATTGCATCGGCAGGTTCTCCTTTATATTCCCAAGCTGATACGTATGCGAAGTCTTTATCGTTTCGTAAAGCTTCTCCTTTTTGCTCTCCTTCTTGTACCACACTCTCTTCTCTATAATGCCCTCCACAAGATTCGTTTCTGTCTAAAGCATCTTTTGCAAACAACTCTCCTAGCTCAAGGAAGTCAGCTACTCGACCTGCTTTTTCCAATTCGAGATTCATTTCATTAGCATCCCCAGACACTTTTACATCTTTCCAAAATTCTTCCCGAATCTTTTTAATTTCAACCATTGCCTCTTTTAGGTCTTTCTCATTACGAGCCATACCAACTTTATTCCACATCACAACACCTAATCGTTTGTGGAAATGGTCTACTGATTTGCTTCCTTTATTAGACATAAAGAAATTGATTCGTTCTTTTATATCTTTCTCTACTTTATCAAATTCAGGCGTATCTGTTGAAATTGTTCCAGTACGTATATCATCAGATAAATAACCTCCAATTGTATAAGGAAGTACAAAATATCCATCTGCCAATCCTTGCATTAATGCTGAAGCTCCTAATCTATTTGCTCCATGATCGCTAAAGTTGGCTTCTCCAATACAATATAAACCAGGAATGGTAGTCATTAAATTATAATCTACCCAAATTCCTCCCATCGTGTAGTGAGTTGCTGGATAAATCATCATTGGCGTTTTATATGGGTTTTCAGCAATAATCTTCTCATACATTTGGAATAAGTTTCCATATTTCTCTTCAATAATTGCTTGACCTAATTTTATAATCTCTTCTTTCGAAGGGTTTTTTATACCATGTATTTTAGCTTGCTCTTTTCCGTATCGTTCAAAAGCATAAGCAAAGTCTAAATACACTGCTTCACCCGTTGCATTAACTCCATAACCAGCATCACATCTTTCTTTTGCTGCTCTTGAAGCAACATCACGAGGCACTAAGTTTCCAAATGCTGGATAACGCCTCTCTAAATAGTAATCTCTGTCTTCTTCTGCAATTTCTGTTGGTTTTAATTTTCCTTGTTGAATTGCTTTTGCATCGTCTAATTTAGCAGGCACCCAAATACGTCCATCATTCCGTAAAGACTCAGACATTAATGTTAGTTTAGATTGATAATCTCCAGATCTAGGAATACAAGTTGGATGAATTTGTGTAAAACAAGGATTAGCAAAAAAGGCTCCTTTTTTATGAACTTTCCATGCAGCAGTAGCATTTGCACCCATTGCCATAGTGGATAAGTAATACACATTTCCGTAACCACCAGTAGCAATTACAACAGCATGAGCTGAATGTCTTTCAATTTCACCAGTAATTAAATTTCGAGTGATAATTCCTCTGGCTTTTCCATCAACTTTTACCACATCTAGCATTTCATGTCGGTTAAACATTTCAATTTTACCGCGAGCAATTTGTCTATTCATTGCTGAATAAGCTCCTAATAATAATTGTTGCCCGGTCTGTCCTTTAGCATAAAAGGTTCGTGAAACTAGAACTCCACCAAAGGATCGGTTATCTAAAAGACCTCCATAATCACGTGCAAAAGGAACACCTTGAGAGACACACTGATCAATTATATTTTTAGAAACTTCTGCTAATCGATATACATTTGCTTCACGAGAACGGTAATCACCACCTTTTACTGTATCGTAAAAAAGACGATAATCAGAATCTCCATCTCCCATATAATTTTTAGAAGCATTGATTCCCCCTTGCGCTGCAATAGAGTGTGCACGACGAGGAGAATCTTGATAACAAAATGCTTTTACATTATATCCTTGTTCAGCTAAAGTTGCCGCGGCAGAACCACCAGCAAGACCAGTACCAACTACGATAATATCAATATTACGTTTGTTGGCAGGATTAACCAAATCAATCTTATTTTTATAATTTGTCCATTTATCTTTGATAGGACCTTCAGGTACTTTTGAATCTAAAATTGCCATAGGTTTGGAAATTATGATGTATGATTAAAATGATGAAAAAGAGCAATAATGATAAATCCTAACGGAATAAGAATCGCATAGGCTTTTCCGATACTCTTCACATATTTTGTATATTTATTATTCATTCCCATAGATTGGAATGCTGATTGAAATCCGTGTAATAAGTGCAATGCCAACAATACAAAGGCAATGACATAAGCAGCTACTCTTAGTGGGTTTACAAATTTCTCCTGTAGTTCATGAAAATACCTCGTTGGATCTTCTGGCAACATCGCAATATATTTATGGTTGATTTCTGGAATCCAAAAGTCAATAAAGTGCAATACGATAAAAGCTAAAATAGCTAAACCAGAAATTGCCATGTTTCTACTCATCCAAGATGAGTTTGCTGCTCCGTTATTTTTTGCATAGGATGAAACTCCTACTGCTTTTTTGTTTTTAAGCTCTAAAACAAATCCCATTATAAAATGAAAAACTACACCGAGAATTAAAATCGGTTGCATTCCAATTTGGATCAACGGATTGGTTCCCATAAAGTGGGATGCCGTATTAAAGGCTTCTTCACTAAATATTGAAACTAAGTTTACCGAAAGGTGTATTAATAAAAAGATAATTAAAAACAGTGCCGAAAGAGCCATTGCCACTTTCTTGGCGATTGAAGAGGATAAAATTCCGCTCATTTTTTTGAAGTGTTAATTTAGATAACAAATATACCATTAAGTAAATTACTCAAAAAATGATTTATGTCATTTTTTGAGTAATTTAGAAAGATTATAAGTAACTGTTTTGGCTGCTAATAGAACATCACTATCTTATAATAATAATTTTGATTTTTCTATTCTAAATTTTAAAAACTATTTACCTTTACATCAACAAAAATGTAAAGACATGAAGTACCTTCCAATTGATTCGACCCTATTTATTAAAAATCGTAAAAAGTTTGCTAGCAAAATGAAAACCAATTCATTGGCTATATTTAACTCAAATGATATTTATCCGATAAGCGCCGATAGCACTTTGCCTTTTGCCCAACATCGTGATATTTTTTACTTAAGTAGTGTTGACCAAGAAGAAAGTGTATTGGTTATTTTCCCTGATTCCCCTAAAGAATCACACAAAGAAATATTATTTTTAAAAGAAACCAACGATCATATTGCTGTTTGGGAAGGAGAAAAACTAACCAAAGAAAAGGCTTTTGAAACAAGCGGAATCAAAACTGTTTATTGGTTACAAGATTTAGAAAAAGTATTGTTTGAATTGATGACGCAAGCTGAGAACATATATATTAATACCAACGAACATTATCGTGCTAATGTAGAAACTGAAACCCGTGAAGCTCGTTTTGTAAAATTGTTGCAAGAAAAATATCCTGCTCACACATATTTTAGATCACAACCCATTTTACAACGTCTTCGTTCTATAAAAGAACCTGAAGAAATTGCTTTGATTCAGCAAGCATGCGATATTACCGAAAAAGGTTTTAGAAGAATTTTAAAAGCTACCAAACCCGATGTTTGGGAGCACGAATTAGAAGCAGATTTTATACATGAATTTATCAGAAATCGTTCTGATGGCTTTTCCTATACTCCTATTATTGCGAGTGGATACAATGCCAATGTATTGCATTATATTGAAAACAATCAACAATGTAAAATGGGTGATGTTATTCTAATGGATGTTGGTGCTAGTTATGCAAATTATGCAAGTGATATGACTCGCTGTGTACCTGTTTCTGGAAAATTTACTGATAGGCAAAAAGATGTTTACAATGCTGTATTAAGAATTAAAAAGGCAGCTGCTAAAATGTTAGTTCCCGGAACCATTTGGGCAGATTACCATGTAGAAGTTGGAAAATTAATGACGCAAGAATTAATAGGGTTGGAATTGATTACTAATGAAGATGTTAAAAATGAGAACCCTGATTGGCCAGCATATAAAAAATATTTTATGCACGGTACTTCACATCACATGGGGTTGGATACGCATGATTACGGAATCTTAACCGAACCTATGCAAGCAAACATGGTGTTTACCGTTGAACCCGGAATTTACATTCCCGATGAAAATTTAGGTATCCGTTTAGAAGATGATTATGTGATCCAAGAATCTGGAGAACCTTTTAATTTGATGAAAAATATTCCGCTAGAAATTGAAGATATTGAGGCGTTGATGAATGCTTAATTTTATATTCATACGATGACTTTAAATTCTTCATCGTATAAATATTTTAAAAGTCCTTTTATAATTGACGGGGTGACTTTGAGTCACCCCGTCAATATTTTAAGCTAAAACTTCTCCTTCAAAAACATAAGAATGCACTTTTTTTAGGGTTGCTACTTTATCATCCATATGTACTAAAAGTGAAATATTGTTGTTACTACCACCATAAGAAATCATCCGAACATTGATATCTTGTAATACCTTAAACAGTCTGTGTGTATCTTCATGAAAAATGATAGAATGCCCAACTAAACAAACAATGCTTTGACTTTTATCAATGGCAACCAAAGCAAATTTTTCCAATTCTTCTGTAATTGATTTTAGAAAAGTATCATCATCGATAGTTAAAGAAACAGC
>JASFYP010000007.1:0-17811 GCA_045047075.1 Flavobacteriaceae bacterium | reverse complement strand
TAAAAAAAGCAGATTCATTGAGTCCGTTTTTTAAGCTGTCAAAAAATAATTTCCAAGCTTTAAACTTTACCTATGCTAAGTATTTTCAAAATAATTTAACATTTGATTTAAAAAAATCTAAATACTATTATCAAAAAGTTCTTAAAAATGCTTTAATTAATAATGACGCTTCAATCGTAATCAAAGTATGTAATAATATTGGAGGCCTGTTAAATAAAGTGAAAAATGACAGTGCTTATTATTACATTAACAAAGGAATTAAATTATCTAAAGTTACAGAACAGTCACTACCTAAACTATATTATCAATTATCAGAATATTACATTAATAAAAATGAACTTTTAAGTGCTCTAAAAAATATCGACAAAGCTACTAGTCTAGTAATTATTTATAAACCCATTCAACTTCTTAAAGTTGATGATTTTTCCTTTTCTAATCAAAAACCATTGTTATTTCGACTAATAAAACTTAAGACAATCATCTTATTAAAATTATATAAAGAAACAAGTGATAATAAGTATCTAATTTCTGCATTGAAAAACCTTTTTCATGCAGACAAATTATTAGATGCCATAAAACAAGAAAGTATAGAAACAAAATCAAAACTTTTTTGGCAACAGGAGGCTTCAGAAATATACCTACAAGGTGTAAAAATATCACAGTTGCTTAACAAACCCGAAGATGCATTCTATTTTATGGAAAAAAACAAGGCATTGCTATTGCTTGAAAATATTTCAGAAATACAAATACGAAAACAAGCAAATATCCCTATTTCTGTTTTAGAAAATGAGTTAGAATTAAAACAAAAAATAAATTCTTTAGAAAAAGAATTAAACGAAAATCCCAAACAAAAAGATTCACTTGAAAATGAATATTATACTTCCAAAATAGATTTAACCAAGTTCATCCAATCCTTAAAGAAAGAATACCCAACATATTATAAGTATAAAAAACCTGTTGATATTGTTAAGCTAAACGATGTACAGTCAAAATTAGATGACGAAACCATAATTTTAGAATACATCTTAAATGAAAATGATGGATACGTATTAGCAATTACGAATGAGAAAACATCTTTACATAAGCTCGATTCGGTTGAAAGTATTCACAACAATATAGCAATATATCGAACACTTATTGCTGAACCAATTTCGACAACAAAAAAGCAGATTGAATATAATTCTATTGCTCACGAACTATACAACTCGCTTTTCCCTTTTATAAAGTCAGCACACAATAAAAACAAGATTTTAGTAATTTCTGATAATGCGCTACAAAATATTCCATTTGAATCATTGATGTTTACAAAGGATAATAAGGATTACCTTATAAATAAATATGAAATTTCATATGCTTATTCTCTTTCCTTTGATAAAATCAACAAAACAAAATCAGATAAAGCAAGTAAATATTTTATTGGTTTTGCACCAAATAGCTTTGACTATAATGATTTGTCTCCACTAAAAAATAGCATTGTTGAGTTAAATTCAATCAATCAATATTTTAAAGGCACTATATATATTGATAGTAGTGCAACAAAATCTAATTTTATAAATAATGCTAATGATTCTAATATCATTCATTTGGCTACACATGCCAATGCAAATGATTCAATTGCTCCATGGATTGCCTTTAAAAACAATCCTTTATATCTAAACGAATTGTATACATTTCAAAACAAAGCTGATTTAGTAGTATTGAGTGCTTGCAAAACCTCATTAGGTAAAACAAAACCCGGAGAGGGTGTTTTTAGTTTGGCAAGAGGTTTCTTTTATGGTGGAGCAAAAAGTGTAGTTTCTTCTTTATGGAATGTGAATGATAAAGCTACACAAGAAATATTAAGTGTTTTTTATGCCCATTTAAAAAATGGAAAATCAAAATCAGAGGCATTACGTTTGGCAAAATTAAATTATATCAACTCCCATCAACTTAGTGAACAATCACCTTACTATTGGTCTTCTTTTATTTTGATTGGGGATACTGATGCTATTGAAATGAATTCTTTTTCGGAGTATTACCCATATTTTTTTATTCTTTTCCTTATTATTTTAGGTCTTTATTTATTTAAGAAAAAAATAATGTAAAAATTATTGGGTAACAAAATATTGTTTTTAAGAACATAAGAGAAATAACCTAAAATTATCTCTCTTTTGAAAGACACTCTTACCTATCTAGTTCAGCAATTATTAGCACACAATAAAATAGATTTTGATAAAGAAGAATTAGTCTTTCAAATTCAAAGCCACCCATCTTATCCTAGTCTACATGCAATTACAGGGGTGCTATCACACTTTAATATTGATAATGTTGCACTTACAATTCCTGTAGATAAGGGAATTTTAGAGCAATTACCAAACACCTTTTTAGCGCAAATAAAAACGGAGAGCAATAAAGAATTTGTAGTAGTTAAAAAAAGTATTTCAAATTGTACAATACTAACCTCAGATAAGAAAAAACAAAAACTAAGTGTCTCCGAATTCTTAAAAACATTTACAGGAGTTATTGTTGCTGTTGAAAAAGATGAATTACAACAAACAAAAAAGAGTGCTCAAAACAATACTCTTAAACCACTCATTGTTCTGTCTTCTATCTTATTTATTAGTTTAATAGCGTACTCAACCAATTCTATCTCTTTCCTGTTATATTTTATTTTTAGTATTATCGGAACTGTTATTAGCACTTCAATAATACAACAAGAGCTGGGAAACCAAACAGCTTTAGGAAGTGCCTTTTGTTCAGGCGTAACTGAAAAAAAAGATTGTGATGCCGTTGTTAATTCTAAAGGAGCAACTTTATTTAGCAACTTTAAATTAAGTGATTTAAGCTTTATCTATTTTTTTGGTTTAAGCATTTCATACCTATTACTAACACTACTAAACGGAAGTATAAACACCCTTTATATTATAAGCCTTACTGCGTTACCTATAACTGCTTACTCAATATATTATCAAGCAATTGTTGTAAAAAAATGGTGCTTGTTGTGTTTGGGAATTGTAGGAACTCTTTGGGTACAGGCAGCAATTGTTTTGGTAAATACTAATTCTACTGCTGCTTTTTCATTTTCAACAAAAACGGTATTAATAACTAGTTTTAGTTTTCTATTGATAGCAACATTATCAACTTACCTAATGCCAAAATTCAAGTCATTAAAAGAATTAAATAAAACCAAAATAGATTATTTTAAATTCAAACGAAATTTTAATTTATTCAACACGCTGTTAGAAAAGTCTAAAACGTATAACACTTCAATTTCAACAGTTCAAGAAATTGTTTTTGGAAATACAAAAGCGGCATTAAACATTACAGTTATAACAAACCCTTTTTGTGGCCACTGTAAAGGTGTGCATACACTAATAGAAGATATTCTAAAAAAGCATAGCAAAGAAGTACAAATATGTGTTCGGTTTAATGTCAATACAAATAATGCTGAAAGTGATGTCGTTAAAATCACAAGTAAACTATTAGAAATCTATCAAACTGACACGCAAACTTGTTTAGAAGCAATGCATGAAGTTTATGGGAAAATTGCACCTGAAAATTGGATTAAAAAATGGGGAGATTGCAAAGAAAAAGAACTCAATTTAGATGTACTAAACAAAGAAAATGAATGGTGTAAAAACAACAATATCAACTTTACTCCTGAAATTCTAATCAACGGAAAGCCTTACCCACAAGAATATGATAGAAATGATTTAATCTATTTTATTGAAGATCTAGTAGAGGCCATACCTAATCAACAAACTAAAACATTCGCTACACCAACTATTTAAAATTATAAAACCCTTCTGCTTAAATAATAAATTGAATGGGAAAATAATATTCTCTCGCGAGGAATAGACATAAACCTTGAGTGTCTTTAAATGATCAAGGCTTATTAATATTTAAAATTTTTAATTATGAAAAATTTAATGAATCTAGGGAAAGCCCTTAACAAAAATGAACAAAAAGCCATTAATGGTGGTGGTGATCGTTGTTCTAAATCACAATTATCATTAGGTTGTGTAAATACACATGGAGTGTGTTTGTGCCCATTTTAACTATATGTTTTTAGGTTAAAATTCCATTGCTAATACAAATCCTATTAGCAATGGATTCTAATAAAAAATGAAAAAATTCCCAAACTACATACAAACTGAAGCAAAAGATTGCGGCCCAACCTGTATTAAGGTACTTGCCAAACATTATGGCAAAACTATTAATACACAACAACTACGTACTCTAAGCGAAACCACACGAGAAGGTAGTAGCTTATTGGGTTTAAGTGATGCGGTGGAGTCTATAGGTTTTAAATCTTTAGGTGTAAAACTCTCTTATAATAAATTATTAGAAGCGCCTTTGCCATGTGTCTTGCATTGGCACAAAGAGCATTATGTAGTGCTTTATAAAATCAATAGGAATACTGCATATATTTCTGATCCAGCACATGGTTTGGCAGCATTTACAAAAGAAGAATTCATTAAGCATTGGATAGGCAATAATGCTGATGAAACCACCGAAGAAGGTATTGCATTATTGGTGGAGCCTACTCCTTTATTTTATCAATCGGAGTTTGAAGAAGATGAAAAGTTTGGCTTTAACTTTATCTTTAAATATCTTTTTAAATACAAAAAATTTATTGTTCAATTAATTATTGGACTCTTAGCAGGTAGCCTATTGCAACTTATCGTTCCTTTTCTTACGCAAAGTGTGGTAGATGTGGGGATAAAAAATCAAGATATCCATTTTATTTATTTAATTCTCTTTGCGCAATTGTTCCTTTTTATAGGTAAAGCAGCCTTAGAAATTATAAGAAGTTGGATACTCTTACATCTAAGTACACGTATAAACATCTCCTTAATTTCCGATTTCTTTATCAAATTAATGAAACTACCTCTTTCTTACTTTGATGTTCGAATGACAGGTGATTTATTACAGCGTATTAACGATCATAAACGAATTGAACGTATACTTACTACATCTTCTTTAACCGTTCTATTCTCGTTTTTTAACCTCATAATTTTTAGTTTCATTTTAGGTTATTATAGTTTACAAATATTCTCTGTTTTTGTCGTTGGAAGCATCCTGTACTTCACTTGGGTGTTGTTTTTCTTTAAAAAACGAAAAGATTTAGATTACAAACGTTTTTCGGAAGTAAGTCAAGAACAAAGCAAGGTTATTGAACTTATCAATGGCATGCAAGAAATAAAACTACACAATGCTGAAAGGCGAATGCGCTGGAATTGGGAATATGTACAAGCGCGCTTATTTAAAGTCGCAACTAAAAGTTTAGCTCTTGAGCAAACCCAAAGTGTTGGCTCTAATTTTATCAACGAACTCAAAAATATGTTTGTTACTATTTTATCAGCAAAATTGGTGATAGATGGTGAAATTACGTTGGGAATGATGATGGCAATTAGCTATATAGTTGGGCAATTAAATGGGCCTGTAGTTCAATTAATTGGATTTATGCGCGATGTGCAAGATGCTAAAATCTCTATTGATCGTTTAGGAGAAATCCATAATATGGAAAATGAAGAAAAAGATGGGGAAGAAAAAATCACTGTTATTCCAGAAAATGCCGACATTCATTTAAAAAATATTTCTTTTAGATACACTGGAGCTTTAGATTCTGTGATAAAAGATCTTTCTCTTACAATTCCTGCCAATAAAACAACTGCAATTGTTGGGGTAAGTGGAAGCGGAAAAACAACATTAATAAAACTATTACTCCGATTTTATACTATTGATAAAGGAGAAATAGCAATTAATAAATTTAATCTAAATAACATTTCTCAAAAAGTCTGGCGATCTCAAGTTGGTGTAGTCATGCAAGAAGGGTATATATTTAATGATACCATTGCGCAAAATATTGCTGTTGGAGAAGATCATATAGATCAAAATAAATTAGCCCACGCTATTGATGTTGCTAATATTTCAGATTATATAGACGGACTTCCTTTAGGTTACAATACTAAAATTGGCGCTGAAGGAACAGGCTTAAGCACGGGCCAAAAACAGCGATTACTAATTGCGCGCTCGGTATATAAAAACCCTAAATATTTATTTTTTGATGAAGCAACTTCTGCACTAGATGCCAATAACGAAAAAATAATTATGGAAAAATTAAATAAATTTTTTGCTGATAAAACCGCAGTAGTTATTGCACACAGGTTAAGTACCGTAAAAAATGCACATCAAATTGTGGTTTTGGATAAAGGGAAAATTGTTGAAATAGGAAATCATAAAGAATTAATTGCATTAAAAGGAAATTACTATCATTTGGTTAAAAACCAATTAGAATTAGGGCAATAAAGAATTCTCTCGTGAGGAATAGACATAAACCTTGAGTGTCTTTAAATGATCAAGGCTTATTAATATTTAAAATTTTTAATTATGAAAAATTTAATGAACTTAGGGGTAGCCCTAAACAAACAAGAACAAAAAGCAATTAATGGAGGAAGACTAGCACTATGTGATTGTAGTTGTAATCAGGACGGTTCACTCCCTTATTGTGGTGCTTCTGGAACACTTTGGCAATGTTGTGGGTAAGGTTAAAAAAGTTCTTCTTTAATTTGGTGCTCGCATTATATAGCGAGCACCTATTTTAAAAGAAACTAATTATACCCAACCTACTTATATCAAAAAATAATGTCCAGTGCCTCAATGATAATAATAAAAAGAGTCCATCATGCTTGAAAAAAGCCAAAATATAGAACTCCGTAGTGAGCAAGTGCAGGAAATTTTAACAGCGGTTCCAAATTGGATGATTCGTTGGGGAAATACCTTACTGTTATTTTTGCTTTTAATGTTACTATTTATTTCATGGTTTGTAAAATATCCTGATATCATTGCAACAGAAGCTGTAGTAACTACTGAAATTCCACCTGAAAAAATCTATGCCAGAACTACGGGAAAAATTACTCGTTTTTTGGTAAATGATTCTCACGAAATCTCTAAAAACACTGCGATTGCAATCATTGAAAACACGGCTAATTACAAGGATGTTTTTTTATTAAAAACGATTCTTGATACAATTAAATTAAATAGAGAGTCTTTTAAATTTCCTATTGATGATATTCCTCTTCTTTTTTTAGGTGAGATAGATAATGAGTTTGCGATGTTTGAAAATAGTTATTTACAGTACACTTTAAACAAAGAGTTAAATCCATTTAGCTATGAAAATGCAGCCAACAAAACAGCAATCAATGAAATGAAAAGAAGATTGCAAAATATGCAATCACAAAAAAAATTAAATGAGTCTGAACTCAATTTTAAAAAGAAAGGATTAAAGCGTCAAGAGGAGTTGTTTAACAAAGGGATTATTTCAGAACAAACTTTTGAAGACAAACAGCAAGAAGTTCTCCGGGCAGAGAGAGCTTATCAAAATTTAAGTTTATCTATATCTCAATTAATTGAAGCGATTAGTAATGGATATAAAAGTGAGAAAGGAACTCAAATAAATAAAACAAGAGAAGAAAAACAATTGCTAAAGACTGTTATTCAATCTTTTAATCAACTAAAGAGGGCTGTTAAAGATTGGGAGTATAATTACGTATTAAAATCTTCTATCAATGGAAATGTTTCTTATTTAAGTTTTTGGAATGAATCCCAAACAGTACAAACTGGTGATTTAGTTTTTACAATATTGCCATTTGAAACTAAAAATTACATTGCTAAGTTGAAAGCTCCTGTTAGAAATTCTGGGAAAATAAAAAAAGGACAGTCTGTTCAAATAAAATTAGAAAATTATCCCAGTGATGAATTTGGAGTTTTAAATGGAACCATTTCTAGTATTTCATCAATTCCAGATAATGAAGGGATGTATTTAATTGATGTTAATTTATCTAACAAAATGATTACTTCGTATAATAGGCCCATTATATTTAAACAAGAAATGATTGGCTCTGCAGATATCATTACGGAAGATCTTCGATTGATTGATCGCTTTTTTTCTCAATTAAAGAGTGCTATTGACCATTAACAGATTTATATCTTCACATATAAACTGGTATTATTAATATCTAGTATTGCATATTCTGTATTATCTCTAATATCCATTTTAGGTTTTAACACACAAACAACAGTTACTTTTCCTTTTATATAGAGCATATTATTTTTAGACTTACTTGACCATCTAAATTTTTCAATTGGTATTTTTAGTCTAAATAATTCACTTGCCATTTTTTCGTTTTCACTGATAAAATCTAGTAAATCGTCTTTGGTTCTAAACTTTGGAATATCCTCTAAGTCCAAAAATTCAATATTCCATGTAACAGGAATATTGAATTTATAAGAAAAAGATTCGCCTATTTGCCCTTCGGTTTTTTTATACAAAGCATCTAACCATTTAATATCAATTTTAGGATATTCTTTTTTAAACTCTTTTGATAAATCTACTTTTCCGGGAGAATTTGCTGTTGGATAATAACCATAATAAACTTCTGCTAGATAATGCTTGGATTCATTCGCGCCAAAAACACTAAATAATTTTGATGCATATAATTTTGGAGAAACATCAGTTGTAAAAACTGTTTTTAACGATTGTATCAGCTTAATATTTTCTCCTAAGCCACACGCATGAAATATAATTTTTGTGTCCTTAGAAAGGATGTCTTTCAGGTTTAAGATTTCATTTTTAGAAATTGATTTTTTTAAGGATGCTTCTGTAATTCTTTCTCCTGAAATTGTATTTTTTAATGACATCCCTCTCCAAGAATTACTATGGCTTACGATATGAATCTCCTTATAAATCTGTCTATCATAGTTGCTATTTAGCCATGTAATAATTCCGTTTAGCGAAGTTACATTCTCAACAATTACTGCCTTCTTATTCTTAAAATACTCCCTGGCATTTGTAAAATAACTATTAGCTCCTTCATCTGTCCCTGTTATAAAAACGATTGAGCTTTGAGCTTTTAATGGCGTATGAACTGTGATACTCATTGATTTTGAATTACCCGAGAATTTATGTGATGTTTGTTTTAAAAACTCAGTGGTAATAGTCATATTTACTTGCCATTTCCCGTCATACATTTCCTCAACCATATCTAACTCTCCATCTTGATTAAAATAAATTTTTAAACTTTCTTTATGTTTTAAATAGTACGAAACCACGTCAGAATAGTTTGCTTTAAACCAAATTTTAAACTTTCGTTCTTCGGTTTTAGAAATTTCTTTTTCTACTGAAAACTCTAAAATGTATTGTGGCTTTGCAACGAATGATTCGTTAATTTCAGCTGATGCTCCTACTGCTACATTTTCAATATTAAAAGGTAATGGTAGTGGTTGTTTTACAGTTTTTGAATTTCCTTTTTTATTCACAACTTCATCATCAACTGCAACAAATGATGTGTATTTTGTCAATAGATTATATTCTAAACTCAAATCGATTACTTGCTGCTTAAAGTCTTCAGAATTGAAATTTAAATCGTCGAACAACTCAATTTTTTTCCTTGCCCATAAATATTTTAAAGCCTTGTTTGTTTTGGATAAGTTTCCATTTACAACATTATATTCTTTCTTAAAGTCTCCCGAACCTTGTTTGCCCGTAATAATTATTTTTCCTGTTGGCTCACCTCTCCACTTACCATAAATCATGAGTGGTCTAGAAGCCAATATGTCCGAAATACTAGTTGGTGTAATATCGTAAACATCAAATCCTTCTGTTTTAAAATTAATTTGAGTAAGTAAAGGAAACTCAATATATTTCTTAAATTTTTTGGCGATTTCGTAGGCTTCAGTTTCATTCGTAGCAATAAAGCTTTCAGTATTAGAAACTTTAGACATCCCTTCAATTATGTATCTATTCACACTAGACCCTATTCCGAAAGCAAACACATTAGCATTATGTAGGTTTGATTTAATTAATTGAAATACTTCTTTTTCTACATTCACATAACCGTCAGTAATCACAACCATAGAGCGTGAGTTATTTTTGTCTGTTCTTGGAATACTGTACGCATTTAATAAAGCATCAAGCAAATATGTAGAGCCTCCACCAAAATTTCCTGATAAAAATTTGATTGCTTTTCCGATATTTTCTGGGTTAGCAACTACAGATTTTTCTTTAAAAATTGTAGATCCTCCTGCAAATAAAAGAATATTAAAAGAATCTGTATTACGTAAATTCCCAATCAAGTTTTGTAATAATTTTTTTGATACATCTAATGGATATCCTGTCATAGAACCCGAAACATCTAAAATAAATATGTATTCTCTTGGCGGAATTTGACTTTCTACTATTCTAGCTGAGGGCTCCATCATAAAAGTAAAGAAGTTTTCTTTTTTTCCTTTATACAGTAGTAAACCAGACTGAATTTTATTTCCTCTTAAACTATACTTTAATATAAAATCTCTGTTAGAAGGGTTTTTATTTTCATCAGATAAAAAGATTTCAGCACTTTCAGAACTTGGATAAGTTATGTCAATCTTATGTGTCTTTGAAGTAACACTTTGCAACATTATTCCTGCATTTATACAAACGCTCAAATTAAAATCAAAAGCTGTATTAACTCCCTTTTTAGTGTAAGGGGTATTAAATACTTTTTCTGATTTAGCCGTTTCACCAACAAACCTTGGGCCGACAACAGTTGGAAAAACAAACTTATATTCACCATCAACAGGAACTAACATTTCAGTAAAATATATCTCAATTTTTATCTCATCATTAGGCATTACGTTGCCAACATTCATTTGAAAAACGTTCGGACGTTCTTGATCTAACTTCGCTGCTCGCTTTCCTTCTTTGATAGCTTTATTATATACTTTTTGAGCTTGCTTTTTTTCAAATATCTTAGCGTGTATCGTTCTATTCCCAATACTCATATCCATTTTATGAATAGCCGCTTGAGTAGATAATGGGAAGATATATTTAGCTTCTATAGGCGTACTACCATCATTTTTATACACTTGTAAAATTTTAACGTGTGCAATGGTTCCTGTTATTTGCACATCAACAGATGTTTCTTTCAAAGGAATCTGAGCATTTTTAGTGAGAACTTTTAAATAAGGGCTTTCTGTTTGTTGTGCATAAAAAGTAACAGAAAATAGGAGTGCGAAGAGAATGTGAAATGATTTCATGATTGTGATTTTTAAAGATTGAATATTATTTTCTAAGTAAAAATACTTTCACTTTATTCTTTAAATAAGGTAGTTTTAGAATTCGGTGGCAACTAATTAGAATTCGTTTTAGGATTAAAACCAATCAACTAATTACTTACTTTTGCCTTTAATAAATTCCAATTCATTGAATCTAAAAAATCACAGTACAGTTGCCTTAGGATACTTTTTAATCATTGCCTTTTTAGGAATGTTGTTAAGACTATTTCATGTGGTTGATGTTCCAGTTAATTTCAAGCATATTGTACATGCACATTCTCATATCGCTTTACTAGGTTGGATTTATACCGCATTAACAACACTCATTTATTATGCCTATTTAAGAGAAAACCCAATCTCAAAAAAATATAAACGATTATTCTTTCTAACTCAATTCACTTTAATTGGGATGCTAATTTCATTTCCAATAACCGGATATGCCTTATTCTCAATTTTATTTTCTACCCTGTTTTTATTTGCATCTTATTGGTTTTTTTGGTTTGTTAACAAACATATTTCACCAGCTCAAAAATTCTCAAATTCTTTTAAGCTAGTTAAAGCGGGGTTATGGTTTATGATAATTTCTAGTTTAGGGCCATGGGCCCTCGGAATCATTATGAATACTTTAGAGGGTGCTTCCATTTGGTACCGAATTTCCATTTATTTTTATCTTCACTTTCAATACAATGGTTGGTTTATTGTCGCACTTTTTGGGATCTTCTTTTACATTTTAGAACAACATAATGTTGAGGTTTCAAAAAAGCTTTTCAACAAATTTTACTGGTTATTGCTTTCAAGTATAATCCTTACATTTTCGCTTTCTGTTTTATGGACAAAGCCCTATGCTATGTTTTATACTATCGGAACAATAGGATCTTTACTACAACTCATCTCTTTTTGGTGGTTTGTGAAAATCTTAAAACCAATAAGGCTGAGTTCAATTTTTTCAAAACAAATTTTTAATTTATTAACGCTCGTTGGGCTTCTATTTATTATTAAAATGAGCTTACAACTTGTTGGCTCTATTCCGTTTTTTGCAGATAGTATCGCCACCAATCTAGATTTGGTAATTGGTTATTTACATTGGACATTTTTAGGAGTAGTAAGCATTCTTTTATTGGGTTTTCTCCATTATTATAAATTAATTAGGCTTTCAAAAAAATCTATGTCACTATATATTATTGGATTCTTTTTAACTGAAGTGCTTATTTTTTACAAAGGATATATACAGTGGAAAAAAGGAAATCTCTCCGAAAATTTTGATTTATACTTAGCAATTGCTAGTTTTTTTCTTCTGATTTCAATTGTTTTAATCTTTTGGATTCAACTAAAAACTAAACTTTTAAAAACAGTAAAATCACCTAAAATATCTTAAATCAAAAGTAGTACCCGAGTTTAAGATAAGAATCTCTTTTTTTATTATATTTGTTAAAAAGTTATCTATGCTATCCAACGCTTGTAAATATGCTATTCGCTCAATTTTGTATCTAGCGATTAACTCTTCAGAAGAGAATAAAATTGGAGTTAAAATTATTGCTCAAGAGTTAGAGACACCTCAACCATTTTTGGCAAAATTGTTACAGCAGCTTACAAGAGATCAATTAGTTTCTTCGACAAAAGGTCCTAACGGTGGTTTTTATCTTGATCCAAAAAATAGAAAAAATGCCATTTGGGATGTTATCATTAGTATTGATGGAACAAGTAAGTTTGACAATTGTTTTTTAGGATTGGCAAAGTGTGATGATAGAAACCCTTGTCCTGTTCATTTTATTGTATCACCATTTAAAGATAAAATTCTAGGTAGTTTTAGAGATAAAACTATTGATGAGTATGTTGTTGAAATTAAAAATACAAACCGTGTAATTTCATTAAAAGATTTAGATCTTTTTGAAGATGAAGAATCTTAATAAGATTTTAAAAAATTAATCCAAACAAAAAGGGGAAAACTAAATGTTTTCCCCTTTTTGTTTTTACAATTCTATAAATTACTAAACTGAAATAGCTTTCAACTTTGCTAATTCAAAATTTAGAATCTGTAGTGCTTCTTTGCTGTCTTCTAGCTCTTTTAAAATGTTGTTTTTAATATTGCTAGAAATTTCTTTCATCCCATTAAACAAATCAACATAATAAGAAATTCCTTCTTTTAAATTGTTGGTGAAATTTGAAAAATATTTTTCTTGCTTTCTATCTAAAGCGCCTTTTGTTTCATCAATTTTATTTTTAAGATACTCTAAATAGATATCCAATTCTTTGATAAACATATTTGGTCTATCTTTTCTTAACATCATATTAGCTCTACCATAAATATGATTGGTGATGTCTTTTAAGCTCATTACATTAGAATAATAAGCCATGTTTGGTCCAGGGCAAACAGATACTCCTGTACCTTCAACTTTGGTGTCCATGCCATATGCTAATAAAGCCGATGTTCCTAAACCTACACAAGTGCAGGTCTTTTCAATAATTTTATTATATAATGACTTATGCTCATCTGCAGATAAATCCTGATCTTTTAATTCCTGAATTTTTTGGGTTTGATATTTTCTAGAAGCAGTACAAATACCTTTTTCATTAAACTCTTTGTTAAGAGCAACAAACTTCTTAGGACACGCAGATCCGGGTTTACCATTGTTAATAGCAATTTCCTTTTCTATATCTTTTGTGTTCTTTCTAAGATTATTAAACGGAATTCCTAATGGAGAAATATCACTCAAATACAAGTCTTCTTCTTTGGCTTTTGCCAATTGATCTAAAGTCTTCTTGTCAACAGTTGTAGCTTCTGGAACCAATAAAAAAGGAGAACCCCATCCAACTGAATCCACATTGTAATGGTCAATTAAAAACTCGTGTTCTTCTTCAGTACCAACACCACCTTGTGCTGTAATATCTAATGACATAGGATTCTTTGGTATAACTTTGCCTAAACTTTCCAATACTTGGTATAGTAATTCTTGGATAGATTGCTTAAAGTCATTTCGGTTTTGTTTGAATTCTTCTAATACGGGCCCTAATAAAAATCCGTCAGTTGCAAAAGCATGGCCTCCACAATTTAACCCAGATTCAATTCTATATTCCGATACCCACAATCCTTTTTTTGCTAAAAATTTTCCTTGGATTAAAGCCGAACGATAATCAGAAACTTTCAAAATTATCTTCTTTTTAATCTCTCCGTTTGCATCCGGAAAAAAATCATCGAACTGAGCGATGTACGAATACAATCTTGGATTCATCCCAGCTGATAAAACTACTGAAGATGTCAAATCACTATTTGCAAAACCACGTAATGCCGCATGTGCATCGTTGAATTCTGTTGGTAATTTCTCGTTTTTTTTGTAGTTGTCTTTATCAACTTTGGTCATAATGTTTACATCAATACTCCCCATTGAAAGATTTTTTGACGCCCATTTTTTGATCTCAGTAAAACTTATTCCATTCGCTGTTAACTTTTTATACTCCTCTTTAATTGTAGAGCTATCAGGTAACATGCTAATGTAATTTTTAAGTTCACTACTTTTTTCTAGGGTAGAATTCTTTAATGCTTCAAACTTTTGAGTTGCTAAATCATTCATCATATTTAAATATGATGTGATACGTTTTGCTCTAAAATCATCCATCTTATTGGTGATTTCTTTATACGGCATCTCAAATTTTTCGCTGTACATTTTTCGTAATCTTTCTAGTAAAATATCATCTACCAAAGAGATTACAGAATCCATTCCGTATTGAGCCACCTTTATAGGTGTATCAATTGTAAATCCAATTCCCATTACTGGGATATGAAATGAATGTGTTTTTTTCATGTGTCTATATTTATTGTTTTTTAAAATCACGTGCTGTTCGCTATTTTCATCCCCTTAGGTAATAACATTTTAGCATGCTCGTTTCATGTATATATAATTATTTTGTTAAATCTTCTTTTAAAAGCCTGCAAGTTAGTTTGATTCGATTTTTTACAAGGTGATAATTGTCATGTTTTAAAAACAACCAACCCTCTAACCATCTATTTATCAGTGTTATTGTTTTTATTTTATGATTTATTTAACCTAATAAAAGAATTGAAGTCGTGAATATCAATAAAAAAATAAGAATTGCGACTTTCCAAAAAGTATGCGCTTTTCTTAAATCCATAAAGTAAAATGCAATTCCAATAAATTTAATAACAGCTAAAACTAACAAAGCAATTGCTGCATGTTTCATTTCTAATTTTGAAGTAACAGCAGAAAAAACTGTCAATAAAATTAAAACTGCCAATGTAATATTTAATTTTTTCATATCTAAAACATCAAATAAATTATAGGAAACAGCAATATCCAAATCAAATCGCACATGTGCCAAAATGCAGCACTAGATTCAACATCTTCAATGGTTGTGCTTGTTTTTTTCTTGTTGATTCCGATATGAACTGATACTAAAATCACCAAGCCAACTATAACATGAATTACATGAAAAAGGGTTAGTAGCCAATAAAATGTATAAAAAGTATTATATCCAATTGTTAATCCTAACTCGATTTTATGTGAATATTCAAACGATTTTAAAATCAAAAATAATAACCCTCCTAACATCGTGAGTTTTAAAAACAATGATGATTTTTTAACTTCATTCTTTTTTAAATAGCGAACAGATATTGCCATAAAATAACCACTCACAATTAAAAAAATGGTGTTAACTGTTCCTATTGTACTATTTAATTGCAATCTAGAAGTGTGGAAAACTTCAGGCTCTTGAGTATTATAATACGCCATGGCAACCAATGCCATTCCAAAAGTGATCAGCTCTAAAAAAATGATAATCCACAATAATATGCCCCCCGGGGGGTAGTAAATGTTTTTATTCAAGACGCTATTTATTATTAATTTTTTGAATATCAACCTTTTATATATTTTAAGATTGACAAAATAAATACCTGTATTTATAATGGGTAAAGATAATGAAGTTTTAGGACTAATTAATCTTTTACTATCAAAAAATGGACTTCGTATCGAAGCCCATTTTTGGGATTAGTTGGTGTCTTATAAAGACTGTAGGTAAGTTTATTCAATAATTATTTTCTGAAATACGTTTTCTTTATCAGTTTCAATTTGTATAATGTAAACTCCTGTCTTAAAGGTTTTAGTGTTTATCAGATGATTACTGTTGTTTGAAGTCACTTTTTCAATATAAACTTGTTGGCCTAAAATATTTGAAATCAAAATATCATACTCTTGAACATTTGATGGTGCTCTTATATTTATAAATCCTCTTGTTGATGGGTTTGGATAGATTAACCATTCATTAATTTCAAAATTTGAAGTGCTTAATACGGCATCTTCAATTGCTATATTATCAATAGCCATATCGCTTCTATATCCGCCTCCTGTTTGTCCGGAAAACCTTAATTTAATTGTCTGACCACCATATGCACTTAAATCTACATACTGTAATAACCAAGGGTCATCTTCTGCTGTTTGTTGTTCACCGATAAAGGTCTCTAAGTTTGTCCATGTTGTTTCCATATCATCACTAACATCTAATAATAAGTCGCCCATATCCTGTCCATACATGTGATAATAAAAAGAAAATGATGCGCTAGAATATCCTGTAAAATCTATACAAGGGCTAATTAAATTGACAGTAGCATTAAAACCTGGATTACTTCCATCTGTTGCTTCTGTATAGAAATACTTACCTCCACCCGTAAAATCATCAGAAGGCCCTGTAGTGTTTGATGGAGTTCCAGATGAGTTTAGCGTCCAGTCTCCATCATCAGATAGGTCTTGTTTCCATTCTCCAATACCAGCATTGAAATTTTCTATGTATGGGTATGTTGGTGTACTAGGTGTTAAATATACATTTGCTAAAACCTTAGTTTCATAATCTGCAATAGTCTGATTTGTTAATGTTACCGGTTCATAACAATCTGCTTCAAATAAAATATCATAGGTTCCAGCATTTATTGGTCTATAATAATCACCTAAAGGGAGTTCTGTTTCAACCCATGAACCTAAATCATCGTGTCCGACCAAGGTTATTTTTGCTTGTATTGGATCTCCGGTATTTACATCTTTAACAATGCCTTGAAATCCATAGGTACCCTGTACTAAATAATCAATATACGCATCTTGATTATAGTTCCAAATATCTATAATTTCATTATCAGCGCCAGTATCTGTCCCTGGTGGTGTTTTAAAATTTGATAATTCAATTGTTAGTTCTTTAGCGTGGTGTTGATAGTTCATATAATCTTGTCTGCCTCCAAAAACTGTATACCAGTCTGAGCCATTAGTCACTCCTGGCCAAACATAATCTGTATACGTAGCATCCATATATGCACTAGGTCCATCCGCCTGACAATTAACCGCATATTCTTTACTAATTAAAAAATACCAGTTATCATCTGCATGTCTTATCGAAGTATTATCCCAAGGGTAATTTACAACTTCTGTTCCTCCATGAAAGTTTGCAGACAATACAAAATGATAATTCTCTGCTAAAGTCATAAAGTTTAAAGTTTCTATTTGATACACTTCTCCATCTGGATGTGCACCAGCAACATTATCTGGATAATTTCTGTTTAAATCAACATTGTTAGCATTTTCTCTTCTAGAATTTGCTACAGAGGTATTGGTGTTAGAAAGCCAATATGTTGCATCTGGGTTGGTACGTTAAAGGGACATAGTTTACAAAGTTAAAGAGACATAGTTTACACTTTTTAGGTTGTAATTTGATAAATAAAAATCAAATTATTATGCCTTG
>JASFYP010000006.1:0-173657 GCA_045047075.1 Flavobacteriaceae bacterium | reverse complement strand
CCTCCCCCTTCATTGACTGCATAATTATTACGTATGATACAATTTCTGATATACGCATTAGAATCACCTACATCTACAGTTATAATTAGAATACCTCCTCCATTACTTTCATTTGTTCCACCACCATTGGCATATCCGTTTTCAATAATAAAACCATCAATTTCTGTATTATATGATGTTCCATTGAAAGAAACTACGTGGTAGGAATTATCTGTATTATCATCAATTGTACCAATATCTCCACTTAAAATGGTAGGATATAATTCAGGATTACTGGCACCACCACCAGTCGGAAACCCACCAAATATTTTTTTGTCACGTGGAATGTTAAAAGAGATTGTCCTATCAGTAGTTGTAGTAGTGTAATATGTGCCTTGCGCTACATTTATTGTAGTATTTGTTCCAACATTAGTAATAGCATTTTGTAAATTGGTATAGGCATTTGTCCAATCGGTTCCATCGTTTGCTCCTGTTGCACTTTGATCTACATAGATCGTTTGAGAAAATAATGTGTGAAAAGAAAGCACTAAAATAAACAGTAATTTAGATTTCATAACAAATCAATTTTATATGAAAAAATAATCTTAACTCAAATTTATTGTATAAAAAATATGCAAACAATGATATATATCAGTAATAGTTAAAAAAGAACCATTTTAAATAAAATGGTTTAGGAGTTTCGATAAACGTATCCCAGCCTAATTTTTCCAATTCAACATCACGATATTTGGGAATGGTATAAAAAGCAGCAAGCAATGATTTGGACTGCTGAAGAAATTGATTTAGAGGCCGATGTTAAAGATTGGGAAAATAAACTGACTGATGATGAACGTTATTTTATAAAACAATAATATTGGTAGACTCGGGAATGTAGAATCAATTCCGGATAAAACTATTTTAGAGGTGTTTAAAAAGACGAAGGAAATCAAAATTATTTTAAATTTTTATGAGCGAAAATCAAAAATAGAAGCCATACATTTATTAGTAAAAGAGTATCTCGAAAATAACGAAGTGGAGCTCGCTATTAAATCCTTATTTGCAATAAAGTGATTTATATATATCCGTTCTCGATACAATTTTCTATGGAAAATTACTCGAACTGACGGTACGAATAAAATACAATTTTTAAATTTTTAACAAAAAAATTATTTATTTAACCCAGACCTACAAGGTTTCAAAAACCTTACAGGAAAGATTACCATTAAATTAGAATCGTTATTTAGTCGGAATTTTTAAAACAACTTCTGTACCGATAGCCATGTCATTTTCATACAAATCAACGAACTCTAAACTGTAATTGTTTTTGTAGTCTTTTGCAAAATTTTCTAAGCGTTCTTCATTTATTTTAATTCCCAAAGAATCTTTTTTGTGAATTTTATTTTGCTTGATTTCTGCTGATTTTTTTCTTCCAATTCCGTTATCATGTATCGTAATTTTGATGTGTGTCTGTTGATATTCTTCAACATTAATCTGAATTTTTTTAGTTCCTTTTTTTGAAGACAACCCATGCCAAATGGCGTTTTCTATAAAAGGTTGTAAAATTAAACCAGGTATTTTTAGTGTGTCAATAGGAAGGCTTTTATCAATAGAAATATTGAATTCTATTTCGTTATGAAATCGGATATTTTCGATGTTTAAATAGAGCTCAGTGGTTTCAATTTCATCAGCAAGAGAAACTTCTTTTTCGCGAGTTGTGGCCAATATTTTTCGAATCAATTTAGAAAACTTGTTGAGGTAATAGACTGCGTTTTCTTTTTCGTTATTGATAATATAAAGCTTGATGGAATTTAAAGAATTGAAAATAAAATGAGGGTTCATTTGATTTCTAAGTGAAGCCATTTTTAAATCAGAAAGTTCTTTATCATACTTTGCTTTTAAGGTTTCTAATTTCTTTTCTTCTGCATTTTTGTTTAGTGTGTTAACATCTGCTTCTAATTGTTCTTGAATTTTTGAACGGAGGGTTTCATTTTCTTGTAATTGCTCAATCAGTTCAGTTTGAGATTCGTTTTTTTCTTTTAAAATTATTTTTTGCTTGTGTCCTAACCCTAAAGAAAACAGTATATTTTCTAGGATAACACCTATATAAAAGATGCTGAAGTTTATCTCACTTCCTTCATTAATAATTCCTTTTTCATATAGAAAAGTTGCTGTAAGCGAAGAACTAAATAGAAAAGTTGAACCGATAATGATATAAAATCTAAGCGGATTGTCCATCTTAAATAATGGAATGTAACTAATTAGCCCTACAATAGAAAGGTAGCTTAAGAAAAATGAATGCCCGAATCGTATTGTTTGTACATCTCCAGTAACACGGTAGGTAATTTCAAAAACAACACTGATAAAAAAGAGGAGATAAATACTTTTAAAAATGAAATGATGCCATTTTATAGAATACGATTTTAATTCTAAAAAAGTAAATGCAAATATGAAATAAAGCATATTATACAACCATGTAATATCAAGATTTGTTTCGCGTAAACTACTAGCTATAGGCTCAATTAAAATAGGGATAAACCCTGTTTTAACATCCGTTAAATGCCCTAAAAATATGAGCCCTGTATAAATACTATATAAAAGAGAACTCTTGTCTTTGTGCTGAAAATAGAGTAGAAAATGATAAATAGACAGTACGAAAAGTAGGCCCAAAACAAACTCTACAATGCCGTTTTCGTTGGGGTGATTTAATATTTCTATGAAGGTTGAGGAATCCAAAATAATTTTATTATCTGCTTAAAATTTCTAAAAGAGCCTCTTTTTTGGTTCTGGATACTGGTATCGAAGTTCCGTTTTCTAAAACTAAATATTGTCCATCTTTTTTAACTAACTCTTTGATATAATCAACATTTACAAGATAAGATTTGTGCACTCTAAAGAAAATCTCATTTTGAAAAATCTCTTCAACTGTTTTTAATTTTTTAGAGAGCACTTCTTTTTTAGCATCTTTAAAATAAATCTCGGTATAGTTTCCATCCGATTTACAATATACAATATCACTACTATTTATAAAAACTGTTTTACCAGGTAAAGGCAAAGCAATCTTAGATTTATTTTCTTTTGGCAGAATCGTTTCTAGTGCTTTTTTAAGCTCATCTCCCAAAGTGTTTTTTTCTTTATTAGTTTTTATTTTAGCAACGGACTTTATCAAATCATCAGAGTCAATAGGCTTTAACAAATAATCAATGGCACTTTCTTTAAAAGCTCTGATGGCATAATTGTCAAAAGCTGTGGTAATAATTAAATCAAAATCACGGAATTTTAAACTATTTAATAATTGAAATCCATCCATTTCTGGCATTTCAATATCTAAAAACACACAATCTGGTTTTAAGTAATTTATTGCTGAAATTGCATCAGACGGATCGGTAAATGTTTCGCACACTTCAATGTCTTTGCAAAAGTTTTTTATTTCCCACTCCAAGCTTTTTATTGCGCTTCGCTCATCATCAACAATTATAACTTTTATCATTTTAGTATTTTTTCTCAGGTCAGAAATTGAATATGCAATTACACAAAGTAACGGTTTAATTGCTTAGAAAATAGCTGATTTACACAAACCACATAAATAAAAGTGTAAGTGGTATTATATAATGTATCAATTACAAATCTAGTTAATTAAGCTCGATAATTAGCTAGATACATTTTTTACTACAAGCTATACTCAAAAGAAAACCTTTTATATAAACTTTTGTTTTAGTGCTAATAGGTCAACTTAGATTTACCTCAATCTAACCCAATATTTATACTATGAAATTAAAATACTCATTACTAATTGCGATACTTATAACGATACAAAGTATGGCTCAAAACGGATTTAATTACAAAGCAATTATTAAAGATGGATCAGGAAATTTAATTACCAACGATTTAATTGTGGTGCAATTTTCAATTCTACAAGGCGCAGCACAAACCAACGTATATCAAGAAACACATACTCCATCAACCGATGCCGACGGAATGATTATTATAAATATAGGAGAAGGTACAACAAGCAGTGGTGACTTTTCTACGATTAATTGGGGAGCAGACACTCACTTTTTAAACACACAAATTAATACAGGTTCGGGTTTTGTTGATATGGGAACTACGCAGTTTAAATCGATACCCTATGCAAAGAATTCTCTAAAGGCAGAAACCGCAACTGTTGCATTAAATGTAAAAGGATTAGAATCACAAAATAATTTATAAAAACACTCTGTCAAAAAAGTATATGAAACGGATGTGATTGTGTATCAACAGTAATCGAGAATGTATAATCGGTTAAAAATCAGATTTTAACTGGTATAATTTACTCATACAATTTACAAGACAATTCATGTGTAAATCACTACATTTTATACAGTTAACATCTGATTATCAATACTATTTATAGATATTTATATAAAATTAAACTCCAATACTAAAATTATTATAACATTTTAAATTGGCACAGTATGAAATCTAAAATTACATTTTTCTTATTTTTAATTGCGACAACTTTTACTTTTTCTCAAGGATTTATTACGGTTTGGACAGTAGTAGAGGGTGGGACAAACGAAAGGTCTATAAATATTGGAACTTCAGGGTCTGGCTATAACTATAATATAGACTGGGGGGACGGATCTCCAAATGAGTCAGGACTTACAGGAGATACTTATCACACATATGATACTGGCGGAACTTATACTGTAGAAATTACTGGAAGTTTTCCAAGAATCAAGTTTACAAATGATCGTAAAATAGTATCTGTAGAGCAGTGGGGAAACTCTCAATGGACTTCAATGGAAAGGGCTTTTGGAGGTTGTTTAAATCTTAAAATTAACGCAAGTGATATTCCAGATTTATCAAATGTAACAGATATGTCTTATATGTTATCTAGTGTTAAAAAGATCAATCAAGACCTAAGTTTATGGGATGTAAGCAATGTTACAAATATGAGTAATTTGTTTTCTTACGATAGAACCTTTAATCAAGATTTAAGCATGTGGGATGTAAGTAATGTTACAGATATGAGTAATATGTTTAAGTACGCAAAGAGTTTTAACCAAGATCTAAGTTTATGGGATGTAAGTAGTGTTACAGATATGAGTTATATGTTTCTTAGTGCCGTAAATTATAATCAAAACCTTGCAAGTTGGGATATCAGTAGTGTTACAGATATGAGCGCGATGTTTAATGATATAATACTTTCGACAAACAACTATGATGCAACCCTTACTGGTTGGGCAACATTAGAAACAGGCGAATCACAAATTCCTACGAACATTGTGTTTGATGGTGGTGATAGTAAATATTGTAGTAGCGAATCAGAAAGGATAGAATTACAAGATACTTTTGGTTGGACAATAACAGATAATGGAAAACATGGTAGTTGCGGTAAAGGAGTTGATGGGTTTATAACAACATGGACTTCAGTTCAATATGAGTATGAAAAAACAATCACAATTCCAACTATAGGAACCGGATATAATTACAGTATAGATTGGGGAGATGGCTCTGCTATTGAAACAGGGATAACAGGAAATGTAAGTCACACATATACTGATTTTGGAAGTTATTCTGTTGAAATTACTGGCGATTTTCCAAGAATATATTTTAACAATGGTAGCCAAAAAACCAAGATTACCGGGGTAGATCAGTGGGGAACCGGACAATGGAGTTCAATGGAGAACTCTTTTTTTTGGTGTAGTAAATTAAAATTGTATGCAAGTGATGCTCCAGATTTGTCATCTGTAACAAATATGAGTAACATGTTTAGAAGCTGTATCATTTTAGACCAAGATATTAGTAGTTGGGATGTTAGTAATGTAACAAATATGTATCGATTATTTGAAAGGACAGAAAATTACAATCAAAGTTTAAACGGGTGGGATGTTAGTAATGTTTTAAATATGTCAAGAATGTTTTGGTATGCTACAGACTTTAATAGCGATATCAGTTCTTGGGATGTTAGTAAAGTTATAGACATGAGTTATATGTTTGGAAATGCAGGTTCTTTCAATACTAATATCGGTAATTGGAATGTTTCAAATGTTACAAGCATGAGTAACATGTTTAATTATGCTCGTAGTTTTAATAAAAATATCAACTCATGGAATGTTGCGAACGTATCCAATATGAGAGATATGTTTTCTTACTCAGCTTTTGATGAAGATATAAGTTCTTGGAATGTAGGTAGTGTTACCGACATGAGCAACATGTTTAGTAACACCGATTTCAATCAAAATATAGGTGCTTGGGATGTAAGCAGTGTTACTACAATGGCTCAAATGTTTCTTTCTAACAAGTTTTTTGATCAAAATATTGGGGCATGGGATATTAGTAATGTTGCTAGTCTATCTGGTATACTATACAGTCTGTCAGTTACAAACTATGATGCACTGCTTGCAGGATGGGCAACTTTAGATGGTGCAAACGGGGAAACACAAATACCAAATGGACTTGTTTTAAGCGCAGGCCTTAGCCAATATTGTAATAGTACTGCTCAAAGAACCAGTTTAATAAATGACTTTAGTTGGACAATAACTGATTTCGGAGAAAACTGCTCTTTAAGTGTTGATGATGAAAATCTAAGTCGAGTTAAAATAGTACCCAATCCATCTTCAGGAAAATTTAGAATAGATGCACTTCAAGAAAATGTTGATGTAACAATTTATGACATCAACGGAAAACAACTTTTTAAGCAAACTGATTATAACGATGGATTTATAGATATCAATCAATTATCTCAAGGAATCTATTTTGTAAGAATTACCAACGAACATTTAAACTTTAGCAAAAAATTAATTATTAAATAAAGCCCCTATTTAAAATTGATACCATTATGAAAGCACACCATTTTATTACAAGTATTTTATTGATGCTGTTTACTTTAAGTATATCAGCACAAAACGGATTTAATTACAAAGCAGTTATTAAAGATAACAACGGCAATGTAATAAGCAATAGTTCAGTTACGGTTCAATTCACAATTCTACAAGGAGTCGCACAAACAAATGTGTATCGAGAAACACATACACCAACTACAGATGCTAACGGAATTATAATTATAAACATAGGAGAAGGAACTCCCGTAAGCGGTGTTTTTGCCAATATTGATTGGGGTGCAGATAACCATTTTATAAACACACAAATTAATACAAGTGGTGGTTTGTTAGATATGGGAACCACACAATTTAAAACCGTACCCTATGCTTTGAATGCAGGAAATGCTGCAACAAAAATTGATGAATTGAGTGATGGTAGGTCTTTTTCTAATGGCAGCTCAATTTACTTGGGAGTTGATGCAGGTTTAAATGATAATGGTTCAGATAATGCAAATGTAGGGGTTGGTTTTAATGCGCTTAAAAGTAATATTTCAGGCATTGGAAATATTGCTATTGGCTTTCAATCACTTTATCAAAATACAGGATATAATAATACTGCAACTGGAGTTGAAACTCTTTTTTTAAACACTACAGGATATTGGAACAATGCATATGGAACTCAGGCTCTTTTCTCAAATAGTATGGGCAATAATAATACTGCAATTGGAGTTGAAGTTCTTTATAATAACTCAACAGGAAGTTTTAATACGGCAATTGGAAATTCAGCAGGAGTTAAAAATGAAACTGGAAACGGAAATATTTTTCTCGGATATCAATCAGGATATTATGAAACAGGAAGCGATAAATTATATATAGAAAACTCATTTGCTGATGCTGATAATGCTTTAATTTATGGTGAGTTTGATACGGATATTTTAAGAACAAATAGCGAGTTTCAAATAGGAAATCCATCTTTAACAGGATATTCTTTCCCTATTTCAGATGGTTCTAATAATCAACTTTTAATAACGGATGGTGCTGGTGGTTTAAGTTGGATAAATTCAATTTCACTTGGCTCCCAAAAGATTGATGATTTATCTGATGGAAAATCTGATGGTAGCTCTGTTTTCTTAGGTGAAAATGCAGGTTTAGTTGATGATGGAAATAATCTAAATACGGCTTTTGGAGTTGATGCTTTACATAATAATTTAGATGGAAGTAGAAATATTGCTAATGGTAAATCTACACTTCGTTTCAATGTTTCAGGAAGTAATAATGTTGCAATAGGCTATCAATCTCTTTATGCTAATAACTCTGGAAATGACAATATTGCTAATGGATATCATGCTCTTTTGGCTAACTTCTCAGGGTCAAATAATATTGCAATAGGATCAAATGCACTAAATAGTAATAAAGCTAGTGAAAATGTTGCAGTTGGCTATTTTGCTTTATATGATAACACTTCTGGTATCGAAAATACAGCCATCGGAACATATTCTCTTCAGAATAATGATGGTCGTAGAAATACAGCAGTAGGTTTTAATTCATTGAATTTAAATACTAGTGGAGAATTTAACACCGCAGTTGGTGCAGCAGCGTTGGAAAATAACAATGCTGATTATAATACTGCGGTTGGTAGATCTGCTTTAAGAGTAAATACTACAGGCACAAGAAATACCGCTACAGGTTATGCCGCTTTAGAATTTTCAACAGGAAATAACAATACTGCTTTTGGTAGGTCTGCATTGAGTAGTGTTACCACAGGGAGTAATAATACCGCTATTGGATACAATGCTCAAGTACCTTTAGCAACTTCGAGCAATCAAGTACGTGTTGGTAACACAAATGTTACCTATGCAGGAATTCAAATAGCATGGACCGTAACTTCTGATAGAAGATGGAAAGACCAAATTAGAGAATTACCTTATGGTTTAGATTTCGTAAAACAACTAAAACCTGTTGATTATATCCGAAAAAACAATAATCTAAAAACTAGAGAAATCGGTTTTATAGCACAAGATATTGAAGTCTTATTAAACAAAATTAGCTATCAAGACCAAGGTCTTTTATCAAAAGACGATGAAGGGAATTTGAGTTTACGATACAACGATTTTATTCCGCTACTCACAAAAGCGATGCAAGAACAACAAGAAATTATTGAAAATTTAAAAGCTGAGGTCGAGGAACAGAAATCAGAAATTGATGGGTTGACGGCAACTTTAGAGCCACTTCAAAATCGTCTTTTTAAAATAGAACAATTATTACTTAAACAAGAACAATTAGCAAAAACAGCAAACTAAAAAAATGAAAAACACACTAATAATTAGCCTGCTTTTGATTGGGAATCTTTTATATTCTCAATCCATTTCAAAAAGTAGTATCGACAGCGGAGGCGGAACTTCGAGCAATGGAGGTGTTCAAATTATGTACACCATTGGCGAGGTAAATGTACAAGAATTAAGTGCAGGAAATATTCAAGCCTCTGAAGGATTTATTAATCCAGAAATACAGTTGGCAATTAAGTTGAACCCAACTGTATTTTTACAAGGAGCATCTATAAATCCATCTGTTACAGGATTGATGAATGACAATTTAAGAGTGTCAGGATTGATTCCTACAACAAGTCCTTTTGTAGATGTTTTAACTTGTAGTGTGTTGGTGTTTAACACTACGGGCAACAATGCAATTATCGATTGGGTTTATGTAGAGTTGCGTGATGAAAATGACAATACCGTTGTGTTAGATTCACAATCAGCCTTATTACAACGCGATGGTGATGTTGTGAATGTTGACGGAGTTTCAGTCTTAAGTTTTGATCAACAATTAGGAAACTATTTTGTGTCTATTGCGCATAGAAATCACTTAGGGATTATCACCGCGAATATGATTCCGCTATCAAGTTCAGTCACAAATTTATTATTGACAACAAACACCGCTTTAATTCAAGGAGGTAGCAATGCAGTTGCTGATTTAGGCAACGGAACCTTTGCTCTTTATGCAGGAGATTATGATAACAACGGACAAATTCAAAATGCTGATTTAACTCAAGTTACAACATTGATAGGCAGCTCAGGCTATTTAGATGCCGATGCTGATATGAATTCTCAAGTTCAAAATGCCGATGCTAATAATATTATCAGCCCTAATATTGGGAACGGTGAGCAGAATAGAACAGCATCAAATCAACCATTAATAATTGCGCCATTGAGCGAAAATTACAAACAAAAACAACACTAATTTAATCCCTAATAAAAAACAAAATCATGAAAAAAAACTACACAAAGAACAAACTACAATTCGCATTAATCTTGGCATTCATTTTTGTTGTGACAAACTTAAGTGCACAAAATATATTATTCTCTTATGAAAATGCACAAAACACAAATGATGGTATTGATGATTATTTAGAAGCCGACATTATGGTACAAACTGTTGATGGTATGGCAGATTTTATTTTAGGTTCTGTACAGATGTATTTTAATTACAATCCAGCAGCTTTTGGACCAAACATAAAAGCGAGTGGCAACTTTGTAAGCACTCAACCAGTAGGATCTATTTTAGGAGAAGCTGCCTTTGGAGGTGGTTTCCCTGCCTACCAAAGTTTTGTAAATAACGATAATACCTCATCTAGAGTTTCATTTAGTTGTCAACCAGCATTGGCAAATGATTTTCAGATTGCACAAGGGTTAAATACGATGGTAACAAGTACTCCAAAATTCCTGTTTCACATCAAAGTGAAGTATGAAGATTTTTCGCAATCTGCATTGTTCTCTTTCGAAGATAATGAAGACCAAGCTAACGGTGGCGTAAATGATTGTAGAGACCAAAATTACACCGCTTGTGGGGGTACAACTACTTCGGATTGTTTTGCTTTTCCTGGAACACAAATTCAGAATGCAAACTTTGTAAGTACAGGTATTTCTACACAAGTTTTAGCAACTCCAGAATTTTCTATTGTAGAGATTACGTTGTATCCTAATCCAAGTTCGGACATCATTTCCATAAAAGGATTACAAGAGTCAGCAAGCATTTTTATCTATGATATGAATGGAAAAGAAATTAGACTAATCCAAAATTATTTAAATGAGTCGATTGATGTGTCACCATTTAATGCCGGAGTTTATATGATTAAAATAATTAACAAAAACACAAATAGTATTAAACGATTGATTGTGAAATAAAAAGTATTTAAAAAGGAAATAGTTTTTTAACCTGTTGATTTTTTTTAAAAATTTCAACGGGTTTTTTGCATCAAAAAATTGCAAAATAATGCGATTAAAAACAATAAATAAACCATAGAATTAATCGAGTAAAAATACCAGCTTTTTTTCTGAAGAATTTTTTTTGATTTTTTGATTTTGAAAAAATCAAAATCTGACGTTTCTAAATAAACCTCAATAAATTAAGGAGATTACACAAATTCTAATTTTTAACTAACTGATATAAAGTTATTTGTATTTTTTATATTTCTCAAAAAACCACTCTTTCTTAAAATTTTGTTAAGAACTTATATTGATTGTGGATAAGTAAGACTTTTATTTATGACGAATATTTTAAATATTTGTTTCAACCTAATCAAAGTCAAAAACCAATTTTTTAACCTCAATTAAGTCCAACTAAATACATGTCTGCAATAGAGCCAATTTTACAAGAAAATAAAAATAGATTTGTAATTTTTCCAATTCAACATCACGATATTTGGGAATGGTATAAAAAGCAACAAGCAATGATTTGGACTGCTGAAGAAATTGATTTAGAGGCCGATGTTAAAGATTGGGAAAATAAACTGACTGATGATGAACGTTATTTTATAAAACACATTCTTGCTTTCTTTGCAGCAAGTGATGGAATTGTAAATGAAAATTTAGCAGAAAACTTTGTGAATGAAGTACAATATTCAGAAGCTAAATTTTTCTATGGATTTCAAATAATGATGGAAAATGTACACTCTGAAGTGTATTCTTTATTGATTGATACCTACGTAAAAAATGAAGCAGAAAAGGATGAATTATTTACAGCAATTGATCATTTTCCTGCCATTAAAGAAAAAGCAGATTGGGCGCTTCAATGGATAGACAGTGATAGTTTTGCTGAACGCTTAATTGCTTTTGCTGCTGTAGAAGGTATTTTCTTCTCGGGGAGTTTTTGTTCTATTTTTTGGATGAAAAAAAGAGGGCTGTTACCAGGATTGGCTTTTTCTAATGAATTGATTTCAAGGGATGAAGGATTGCATTGCGACTTTGCGGTTCATCTACACAACCACCACATAGTAAATAAAGTACCTAAAAAAAGAATTACTAAAATTATAATAGACGCACTTGATATTGAACGCGGTTTTATCACCGAGTCTTTGCCTGTGAGTTTAATTGGAATGAATTCTAAATTGATGACACAATATTTAGAGTTTGTTACTGATAGGTTGCTATTAGAATTTGGTTGCGATAAAGTGTACAATGCTACAAATCCTTTTGATTTTATGGAAATGATATCATTAGAAGGTAAAACAAATTTCTTTGAAAAACGTGTGTCAGAATACCAAAAAGCCGGTGTAAAATCTGGAGGTACGGGAAGCATTGCTTTTGATGCTGACTTTTAAGAATACGAAATCCCCAACTCTTTTTTAATTAAAAGAACCCATAATTTGTTTTCAATTAATTTGAAAACCCCAAACAACCAAATGCACCTCAGTTGTAAACTGATGGACAAGATTAATCTGCTTTAAAATTCATTTTGAATTCTAAAGAAACAACCAATTTAAAACCTATTAAAGTATGTTTGTAGTTAAAAGAGACGGCAGAAAAGAACCAGTGATGTTCGACAAAATCACCTCAAGAATTCGTAAAATGTGCTATGGGTTAAATAAAATTGTTGAACCTACAAAAGTTGCAATGCGCGTAATTGAAGGATTATACGACGGAGTAACTACTTCTGAGCTAGATAATCTTGCTGCCGAAACTGCTGCTACAATGACTGTGCAACATCCAGATTATGCAAAGCTTGCCGCTAGAGTTGCTGTATCTAACTTGCATAAAAACACCAAGAAAACTTTTTCTGAAGTGGTAACAGATTTATATACTTATGTAAATCCAAGAACAGATAAGAAAGCACCTTTAATTGCTGACGATACGTATAAAGTGATTATGGATAATGCGGCTAAATTAGATTCTACCATTATCTATAACCGCGATTTTAACTACGATTACTTTGGATTTAAAACCTTAGAACGTTCTTATTTATTAAAGTTAAACGGAGAGATTGCAGAGAGACCTCAACACATGTTAATGCGTGTTGCTATCGGAATTCACTTAGAAGATATTGACGAAGCAATTGCAACCTACGAGTTGATGAGTAAAAAATTCTTTACCCATGCAACTCCAACTTTGTTTAATGCAGGTACGCCAAAACCTCAAATGTCTTCATGCTTTTTATTACAAATGCAAGATGATAGTATTGATGGAATTTATGACACCCTAAAACAAACAGCTAAGATTTCACAATCAGCAGGAGGTGTAGGTTTGTCTATTCACAATATTAGAGCTACAGGTTCATATATCCGTGGTACCAATGGTACATCTAACGGAATTGTACCGATGCTAAAAGTGTATAATGATACAGCCCGTTATGTAGATCAAGGAGGTGGAAAGCGTAAAGGTTCTTTTGCAATATATATGGAGCCCTGGCATGCAGATGTTTTCGAATTTTTAGATTTGAGAAAAAATACAGGAGCTGAAGAAATGCGTGCGCGAGATTTGTTTTACGCTATGTGGATTCCAGATTTGTTTATGAAACGCGTACAAGAAGACGGACAATGGACTTTGATGTGTCCTAATGAATGTCCACATTTATTTGATACGTATGGAGATGAATTTGAGAAATTATACGAAGGCTACGAAAAAGTAGGAAAGGGAAGAAAGACGATTAGAGCCCGCGAATTATGGGAAAAAATCTTAGAAGCTCAGATTGAAACAGGGAATCCTTATATGCTGTATAAAGATGCAGCAAATAGAAAATCAAATCAGAAAAACTTAGGAACTATTCGTTCGTCGAATTTGTGTACAGAGATTATGGAGTACACTGCAAAAGATGAAGTTGCTGTTTGTAATTTAGCATCCATTGCAGTATCTATGTTTATATCTGAAGATAAAGACGGTAAGAAATTCTTTAATCACAAAAAATTATTTGATGTTACTAAAAAGGTAACTCGCAATCTAGACACGGTTATTGACCGAAATTATTATCCGGTTAAAGAAGCAGAAAATTCTAATTTTCGTCACCGTCCAATAGGCTTAGGAATTCAAGGATTGGCAGATGCATTTATCATGTTAAGACTTCCTTTTACTTCGGATGAAGCAAAAGAATTAAACCAAGAGATATTTGAAACCATTTATTTTGCTGCTGTTACAGCATCTATGGAAATGGCAAAAACCAAAGGAGCTTATTCTACCTACAAAGGCTCGCCAATGAGTGAGGGTGAGTTTCAATTTAATATGTGGAAGATTAAAGATGATGAATTAAGTGGTCGTTGGGATTGGGGTAAATTGCGCAAGCAAGTTCTTAAAAACGGTGTGCGTAATTCACTATTAGTAGCACCGATGCCAACAGCATCTACTTCGCAAATTTTAGGAAATAATGAAGCATTTGAACCTTATACTTCTAACATTTATACACGTAGAGTTTTATCGGGTGAATTTATTGTTGTGAATAAACATTTATTAGAAGACTTGGTTGAATTGGGTCTTTGGGACAATTCAATGAAAGAAGAAATTATGCGTGCTAATGGATCTATTCAACATATTGATGTAATCCCTCAAGTATTAAAAGAACTGTATAAAACAGTATGGGAATTGAGCATGAAAGACATTATTGATATGGCGCGCCATAGAGGATATTTTGTTGATCAATCTCAATCTATGAACTTGTTTATGCAGGATCCAGATTATGCTAAACTAACCTCAATGCACTTCTACGCATGGAAATCTGGGTTAAAAACAGGGATGTATTATTTAAGAACTAAATCGGCAGTAAACGCAATTCAGTTTACCGTTTCTAAAAAAGTAGAAGAAAAGCCTCTAACCGCAGAGGAATTAAAAGCCATGTTAATTGAATCTCAAAACAATCCTGATGATTGTGATATGTGCGGTTCATAAAGAATTATCACCCTCCAAAGCCTGAGAAACCTCATTACGCAGTATTGTGTGATGAGGTTTTTGAAAATAAAAAGAGTTAAAATATAATGACTGAAATAATAAATGTTGATGATAAAAAAATAACAATCTTAACTTCTAGATGTGTAAAAGAATTACATCAACTATTATCAGACAATTATGGTATTTTTAAAGGAATGGAACCAATCAGTCCTGCAGGAGTAAAGAACAACCACCTGTTGGAAAGCGCAGTTTTTAGACAACAAACGGGAAGTGGTAAATACTATAAATATGATGATTGTTTTTTAAACTGCGCTACATTAGCTTATGGTATAACCAAAAACCATGCTTTTCATAATGGAAATAAACGCCTAGGGCTTTTGTCAATTATTAAACATCTGCATGTGAATGGATTGGTTTTAAGACCACGATTAAGTGAGAATGAGTTATATGATTTAATGCTTAATACAGTAGAAAATCAATTGAGAAACCATGCAAGAAAACATCAGAAGAATTATGAGAATATAGTTACTTTAAATTGGAGTGATGATATGAATATCGATTATTTGGCTTACTGGCTTAGGCTAAATTCTTTAAAAAAATACAATTATACAGGGATTGATTTAAAAATAAGGGATTTTAAAAAAATTCTTGAGAAAAAAGAAATAGAATATAAAGAAGAAGGAAGAAATATTATTTTGACAAAGTATAAGAGAGGGTTTCTAGGCTTGTTAAAAAAGCCAATGATTAGGAAAAAATATCTTATTGGAACAAAAAAATTAAAAATAAGAAAATTTATATTAGAAAAATTTAGAAAGGATTTTAATTTAACCAAAAGTGATGGAATTGATAATGTGAGTTTTTATGATGAAAGCAGCTTCCTTAATGAAGAGATAATAAAGTATAAGTCTATAATTTATAGATTATCAAAAACATAAGAGTATTTCAATCTTGAATATCATATAATTAAAATCAGTTAATCAACAAATTACATCCTCTTATGTCTGAGTTGTCAAAACGTCCTAAAATTTCGAAAGTACCGTTATCATGTTTTTTTCCTAAATCTTGAGTTGCAATAAATGAACAAGAGTTAATGTTGGCTAAATCTATTACATTCATTCCTCCGGCTTTACCATTTGGCAATAAAGTTAGAGGGTCTTCAGTATCACGAATTAAAATATCCATCCAAGGTGGGCATTCAAAAATTCCGTTTCCTTTAGAATATGCTTGTGATAATAGTTCGGTCATACCATATTCTGAGTGTATTTCATTAATGCCAAATCCTTTTTTTAAAATAGCATGCAACTCTTCTCTAATCATTTCTTTTCTTCGTCCTTTCATGCCACCAGTTTCCATGACTATTGAGTTTTTTAAATTAAATTGTTGTGCTTCTATCAAATCTAACAATGCGTAAGAAACGCCTAAAAGCAGGATTTTTTTATCAGAGTTTAATTGATTCTGAAGAATCTTTGATAACCTTGTTGTGTCATCCAAAAAGAAACCACTTTTTGAGTTCTTAGATTTTTTTATCAAATCATTAACCATATAAATTAGTGATGACCCTTCACGCTCAAGATAATTTGGCAACAGTGCAAGTACAGTATAATCTTCAATATTTTCGTAAAAATAAGAGAATCCTTTTTTATAACTTTCTTCATACAAAGAAAGCTCTGTCACAAAATGATGACTCTGAGTACCAGTGGTTCCACTACTTAAAAAGGTTTGTTGAATCTCAGATTTAGATGAGATTACTTTGTGTGATTTAAAAAATTGAATGGGTAGAAAAGGAATCCTTTTGATATTAGAAACAGTAGTAACATCAACCTTTAAAAAACGAATAAAATCTTGATATACTTTACAATGTTCAGCCTGAAACCTAAAAATTTCTATTGCACTTTGTTCAAATTGCTTTTTAGAAGTATTATTAAAAATGGAAGATTGTATCATATTCGCGACAAAAATAGTATAAATTTACGCAACCTTTAAGGGTTTTTTGTATCCTTATAAGACATACAAATCCCTAAATCAATTAACAATGAAACACTATTTAATCTTATTATTTGCAGTAATTACTTTAGCAGGTTGTTCTTCAAATGATGATGATACCAATTACCATTTTGAATACGTACCTGTTTTGAGTGCTGATGTTCCTGAAGAGTTTGTTTTCGGACAAACATATAGACTTACTGTAACATACGAAATGCCAAATAGTTGCTATTTTTTTTATCATTATGATTATATTTATGATGGTCCATCTAGAATGATTGCACCTATAGCAATAGTAAATGATGATGAGGTTTGTACACAAGTACCATACGAAGGGGAGTTTTTTATCTTCGTGCAAGCATTACAAAACGAACCATATACATTTAATTTTTGGCAAGGAGAGGATGTTGACGGAGAACCAATTTATTTAACTTTTGAAGTCCCTGTAATATAAAATAAAACAAACCAACAATGCCAATGAGTTTAAAAAAACTCATAGAAAAATGTGCAAAAAATGACCGAAAAGCACAAGCCGAAGTTTACCAAATTTACGCTGGTAAACTCTTCGCGGTATGCTTAAAATATTCTAGAAATAGAGAAGAGGCTCAAGACAATTTACAAGACGGATTTATGACCATTTTTGATAAAATTCAAAGTTTTAAACACAATGGATCTTTTGAAGGTTGGATGAAACGCATTGTTATTAATACAGCTTTACACAAATATAGACGCAAAAGCTTATTGAGTATTGTGACTGAAGAAATTTCTGAAGAAATTGTTGTTGAGGTTGACGAAGAGTTTGTATCTATGGATTATCTTCTAGAAATTATTCAACAACTACCAGACAGATATCGGATGGTTTTTAATCTGTATATTTTAGATGGATACTCACACAAAGAAATAGCAGAAGAATTAAATATTACCAATAGCACATCAAAATCTAACCTGTGTAGAGCACGTATGATTTTGAAAGAACAAATTGAAGACAGTTTTCAAAAAAAAAGTAAAAAGCACTCCCGATAATTATCGGGATGATGCTCAATAAATATATAAAACTATGAAACCAAATAAAAACATAGATCGACTGTTTCAAGAGAAACTTCGAGATTTCGAGGAGATGCCTCCCGATATTGTTTGGGAGAATATTGAAGCACAATTAGATGGTAAAAAGAAAAGACGCATCATACCAATATGGTGGCGTTATGCCGGAGTTGCAGTTGTTTTATTATTGCTCACTTTTAGTGGAATTCAATACTTTAAAACCACAAATACAGGAGCCGATATTGATAATACTATTGTTGATATTGATAATAGTGACACTCCTTTAATTGATAACAATAGCTTGCCAAACAAACAAACTATTGATGAAACGATTGTTTCTTCTCCGGATGATGAGGATGTAAAAAACAACCCATCAACAATTAATAAGAAAGAGAGTCCTGAAAAATTGAATGGGTTTAAACAAACTAATTCTAACACAAATGAAATTGTTATTGCTGAAAACAATGCTAGAAAATCAACATCTAAATCAGTACAACCTCAAACTGCAATATTGAAGGGTGAAAAATCAGTAACAGAAGCAAGCAACTTGATTGCAAAAACCGAAGTGGAAGAACCTTCAGATAAAAATCAATTACATACAACTAATGAAAATTTATCGACTAAAGAAAATTTGAAAAATCCGTTGGTAAAATCAACAAATTCAGATGTTGTAGCAACTACAGATTCGCATTCTAACACAAATGTGAATCAATCAAAAAAAGTAGATGATAAGAAAGCAACCCTAGAAGTTACTTATGAGAAGATTGAAAATTTAGAAGACACGCTTGATGATAAATATAAACTTAAGGAAGAAGAACTAGTAGTAGAGGAACTAGGCAAAAGGTGGTCAGTTGCAACTGTGGTTGCTCCCGTGCTTTACAATTCGTTTAATACAAAAGGTTCTCCGTTAGATTTACAATTCGAAAACAGTCCAAAAGAAGGGAGTCGATCTGTTTCTTATGGTGTTAAAGTTGGCTTTAAATTAAATAATAAATGGAGCTTGCAATCTGGCGTATCTATGTTTAATGTTGGTTATACAATAAAAAATGTATATATCGTTCCGAGCACCCAATTTTCTTCAAGGTTAGACAATGTAGATTATGTTCAAACAGCAATTATTTTAAATGTTAATGCAACTAATGTTTTAAGTCAAAATGAATTTGAAACTGGAGAGATACAAGAAACATTAACAGGAAATTTAAATCAAGAATATGGATATGTTGAGGTTCCTTTAGAAATAAAATACAGTCTTACAAAAGGCAAATTAGGTGTACATCTTATAGGTGGTTTTAGCACCCTCTTTTTAAATAGTAATGATGTGTATGTTGAAACTGATAATTTTAACTCAAATTTAGGTGAAGCAAAAAACTTAAATGATGTAAACTTTAGTGGAAATTTTGGCTTTGATTTAGATTACGCAATTAATAAAAGTATATTTATTAATGTTTCTCCAATGATTAAAGTTTATACTTCTACATTTTCAGAAAACTCAGATAATTTTAAGCCATATCTCTTTGGTGTTTACACCGGATTGAATTACCGTTTTTAGTTGGTTAGTTAGTTTGGTTTGGTCACCAAACGTCAAAAACCGCTTACTTAATTGTAGGCGGTTTTTCTTTTTTATTCGTACTTTTACACTCTCAAATTAATAAAAAAACATGAAAAATATTACAGAATCACTAAAACTACTCGGAATAGAAGCTTCAAATTATGGAGTCTCTACAGGACTTAATAATTTTGGATCTGGAGAAGTTATAGAATCATACTCTCCTGTCGATGGAAAGTTGATAGCCAAAGTAACAACAGCCTCTGAAGAAGATTATCAAAAAGTGATGGAATCTGCCACAGCAGCATTTCAAACTTTTAGAACAATGCCGGCTCCACAAAGAGGAGAAATTGTACGTCAGTTTGGAAACAAATTACGAGAATTAAAAGAACCTCTTGGTAAATTGGTTTCTTACGAAATGGGAAAATCTTTGCAAGAAGGTTACGGTGAAGTTCAAGAAATGATAGACATCTGTGATTTTGCTGTTGGATTGTCGAGACAATTAAATGGACAAACAATTCCATCAGAAAGACCGGGGCACGTGATGAGAGAACAATGGCATTCTTTGGGTGTTGTAGGAATCATTTCTGCATTTAATTTTCCTGTAGCTGTTTGGGCTTGGAACACAGCCTTGGCTTGGATTTGTGGAGATGTTTGTGTTTGGAAACCATCAGAAAAAGCGCCACTTTGTGGAGTTGCTTGTCAAAATATTATTGCAGCAGTATTGAAAGAAAATAACTTACCAGAAGGAATTTCTTGTCTTATCAATGGAGATTATAAAGTAGGCGAAATGATGACTAAAGATACTAGAACTGCGTTGGTTTCTGCAACTGGATCTATAAGAATGGGAAGAATTGTAGGAACAACAGTTGCGCAACGTTTCGGAAAATCTTTGTTAGAGCTTGGAGGAAATAACGCAATCATTATTACACCAACTGCTGATTTAAAAGTAGTCGTTCCTGGTGCTGTATTTGGTGCTGTTGGCACTGCGGGACAGCGATGTACTTCTACAAGAAGATTGATTATTCACGAATCTGTTTATGATAAAGTGAGAGATGCAATTGTTGGTGCATACGGGCAATTAACTATTGGAGATCCTTTGGATGAAAAAAATCATATTGGTCCATTAATCGATAAAGATGCTGTAAATACTTATTTAGCTGCCATTGAAAAAGCAAAAGCTGAAGGTGGTAATGTATTAGTTGAAGGTGGTGTTTTAGAAGGTGAAGGTTATGAAAGTGGATGCTATGTAAAACCAGCAATTATTGAAGCTAAAAATCATTTTGAAATCGTACAACACGAAACTTTTGCGCCGATTTTATATTTGATGAAATATTCTGGTGAAGTTGAAAATGCCATCGATCAACAAAATGGAGTTGTTCAAGGATTGTCATCAGCAATTATGACAAACGAAATGAAAGAAGCAGAAAAATTCTTGTCGTATTCAGGTTCTGATTGTGGAATTGCAAATGTAAATATTGGGACTTCGGGTGCTGAGATTGGTGGTGCTTTTGGTGGAGAAAAAGAAACTGGTGGTGGGCGTGAGTCTGGATCTGATGCTTGGAAAGTGTACATGAGAAGACAAACGAATACAATCAATTATTCTGATGAATTGCCTTTAGCACAAGGAATTAAATTTGATTTGTAGAAGACTTAATAAATTTTGAAAAGGAGTTCGGTTTTTAAAACCGAACTCCTTTTTTATTGCCTTATAAACAACAATCTTCTTCCAATATTTTAATGTCTGTTTCTATTTTATAATAATTTTGGAAGATTTTTTATTATTACTCTTATTAACTAAACGTACAATATACACTCCCGGATTTAGATTTACAGAAACTCGTTGTCTTTCTTGTAAACTAAAATCAAGATTTTGAGCATGTACTTTTTTACCGTTCATATCATACATCACCATTTTTGTATTCCCTAAATTATTTTTAGCAGAAATGGTAAAATTTCCGTTTGATACTGTTGGGTAGATAGTTAATGAATTGCTGGCAAAAACATCATTTACAGACAATCCTTCAGCGGTAAACTGACCAGAAAAAACACCTCTACCATAGGTAGCTGCAAAAACCATATTGTCATCTCTAAGGTCTAAATCTGTAACTTTTACATTGTTCATTCCGGTATCAGATTGTACCCAATTTGGTGCGGCATCATTAAAGTTTGCCGTTTTCCAAACGCCTAATTCTGTACCAATAATTACTTCTTCTGGACGTAAAGGATTTTGAAGAATCGTCTTAACAGGGATGTCAGGAAAATCACCTTCTTTATCAGCCCAAGTGCTTCCTGCATCACTAGAATACCAAATACTTACAACGCCATAATTATGCATGGTTACAAATATTTCATTTTCATTGGCACCTAATTCGATATCAGAAACAGACCCAACAAAATTGGCTCCAGTAATATCTGTCCAATTAGCAGAACCAGAATTATTTGCACCAGTAACCTTTAATACTTTACCGTTTTTTAAGCCAATATATAAGTTTGTTGCATTCGTTGTATATTGAGATACCTTTAAATTTGAAGGTTCAGAATCCATCAAAGCATTCGTTAAATTCACTCGACTAATTGTACCAGATTTTATATTAGAATACCTTCTTACAGCATCAGAAGAAACACTCGTATAATTAGAATATAAGATGTCTAAATTTGAGTCTAAGGCTTCTGTATTTATAAAATCTCCATAATATGCATCTTCAGAATTGATGGTTCTTGTTTGCCCCGTTGAATAATCATACAATCGTATTGTTCGGTTATAAATGTAGTTGGTAATGTAATATCTATCTGAACCATCTTGATCAAAAAAGCTATGTGCTCCATCGCCACCCCAAACTCTTGATGAACTGTTAATGCCTGAGCTTGCGTTGGAAAATAATTGTGTCCCGTTATCTTGGGCGCCAGCTATAAAATATTCTCCAGTAAAAGCTGTTGTTGGTGCAACACCAACCGAATAAAATTGTAGCGCATTGTAGCCCCATTTTCTTCCATTAATATTTGTTCCTCCATTGCTAGAATGATAAACACCTCCATCATTAGCAAAAACCATATTTGCTGATGTTGCTGATGAAAAGGCTACTTCGTGTTGATCGGCATGTATTTTTTGATATCCACAGCAGTCATTCCATTGTGTTTTTTGACTCCAAGAATTACCTCCATTTGTACTTTTAAATAAATTAATTCCACCTACATAAAGAATATCATCATCCCTCGGATGCACTTTTATCAATAAATTATATCCAGCTTGACCACGTGTAAAATCATTTGCAGGAATATCTTGATCAGCATCATTTGGTAATGCCAATGTGCTAACATTTGCAAAATCATCTATGGTTTTATACAAGCCAACAGGATTTGTAGTCGTTAACTGCGCCAACACCCAAATTGTACCTGGAGTTAAAGCAGAAGTTTGAATTTCTGTACGACGTGCATTTGGAACCAAATGTTTAAGTGTGAATGTAGTACCATCGGTAGATTTAAAAATAGCACCTCCACCAGAATTACGACCAATACCACGGTTTGTAGAAGCATAAATTGAATTGTCTGCTGATATTTTTATATTATTTATTTCGTATAAATCTCCAGAAGGAGTTAAAGGAAACGTCATTTTACTAAAATCAGTACCATTTGTAGATTTGTAGATTCCCATATCTTGAGACCCAAGAGCTACTGCTGGTGAGCCTTCTGGGTAATAAGAATCTCCGACACCTACATACACTTCTGACACTCCATTATTATCTCTAACGGCAATATCATTTATAAACTGTACTCCGGGTATGATATTCCATCCGATGCCACCACCTATTAAGGTTCCATTTACGCCACTTCCTAATGCTGCAATTATTGCGTCACCTTCTGCCATAGAAATCATAACTGCAGGAATCGTAATAGATTGATCATCTCCTATCATAGCTATTGGATTAGTAGTAAGATTATTTACAACAATTACTGCCAAGGCGCCTGCATCTTGTGCGCGTTTAACTTTATCATCAAAATTACAACTACCTCTCCTCATTACGGCAATTTTTCCATTTATAGCAGCAGGGTTTATTAAAGCTGTACACGCATCATCACTAGGATTTGTACCATCATCTACTAATGCTAAGTCTGCTGTAATCGGAGTTAATATCCCCGCTCCAAAACCTCTAGATAGCACTACATTATAATCACCTGAAATTCCTGGGGGAGTATTGACGGTTAATATGGGTCCTTGATCATAAGCAGCAGGACCTGTAATTCCACCAAAAAGATGACTCCAAGTTGCTCCACCATTGGTAGATTTCCAAACTCCATTTCCATTAGCTACTCTAGCAGAATATGATTCTCCAGTTCCTATATACCAAATGTTTGAATCATTAGGATCTATTGCAATACACGAAATTGATAAATTTTCATCAATTCCAACTTGAGTCCAAGCAGAATTTACGTTAGAAATATTGGTATTTTTCCACAAACCACCACTTACGGCACCTGCAAAAACAGTTTCTTGTGTAGCGTCATTTGGATCAAAAATAATAGCTCTTGTTCTTGCACCAACATTTCTTGGACCTCTTTCGACCCAAGGGTTAGAACCTTCTCCAGGAACTCTTTGCGAAGCACGTTGTTCATCAAGTTGTTTTTGTAAGTTAAATACATTTTCTTTATGTGTTCTTCCTGTATTTGGATTAATTTCATTTAGAAATTCTTGCTCAAAATAGGCATTGGGTGGTAAGCCTTGTGCTTTTCTCTTTTGTTTAGATAAATTTTCTCTTTTAGTAAATTCATGCTGTTTTAAATAAGCGGCATGTTTTTTTCTAAGAATATCTATTTCAGAACTGTTTATATTTTGTGTTGAGTAGTTGTAAATAAAGGCAATACTCACAATAGTAAAAAGTGTTAAAAGGAATTTTTTTCTCATAATTTTACAGGTATTTAAAGGAATTAAGTTATCAAATATACTTTCCCCGTTCGTTTTTAGGCATAACTCTAGTTCGCTTAGTTATTGGTAAAGAGTAGAATAAATAGAAATTGTACTATGTTAAAAAGCATAAATTTTAATTACGAGAATACCCACCCCCTGCCGCTCTTTATTCAAGATGATTGTAAAAATGGAAAATGAAATATATTTTTGCAATTAATTTTTCATTTCTTTTTATCTACTGATACTTCACTTTTCTTAAAATCCGCATCGAGTCTTTGTATTTAATATAAGACGTTTTATTTTTTAAACTTTTAAGGAATTTTTTTGATTCTTGTAATTTTGATTTTGCTTTTTCAAATCCATCAAGAGCGCAAATCAGATAGGTAGTAGGAAAATTGTTGAGGTCTTTTTGTTCATCACCTGTCAATGTGTGGTTTGACTTTAACTTTTCTAAAATAGCATTGTTAGCATTGTAAATATGGTGTAAAATTTTCTTATCATAGGCAGGAGCTTTAAACAATAATTCTTGAACAATATCGTGTTTACCATTATCCTTAAAATGGATGATTGTTTTTTCTAAGGGATAATATTCGTAGGTATTATTGACACCTAACTTTACAAATTCTGTAATAATAAATGAAGAACTATTGAAAGATATTTTTACTTCATCTAAAGCAGAATAAAACAAGCGAACCTGTTCATTAATTAATTCAATATCAACCCTAGAATAAAATATTTTATCGCCCACAATCTTCTTTTCCCCTGCCCAACAAATAACAAACTGCTCTTTAAAAACCCTATATTGAGGCTTGTATTCTTCATTGTGATTGTTGATGAAATCAAACACGCCATCTAAGGTTAATTCAATATTATTACTTGCCGTTTTTTCAATTGCATCTACAAGTTCTTTGTTTGAATTGAGCAATTCAAAACTACCTGCAATGGGCATAGAATTACTTCCTCTTCTGTAAAAAACAGTTTGTTTCGGATACTTCCATGCATTTTTTTTAAACGAACTTATTTTGGGTGTAGGATGAATTGTAACCAAGCCAACAACTTTGTGTTTTTGAAGTTTTGGGAATCCAACATTTTCATATTGTACTTTCGGAGGGTTTGCTAAATAAGCATTTACCAAATGCTGAATTTTACTATCATCAAAAAAATCAACGCCTAAAATTTTATTGGTTTCATCTTCAATTCCGACAACGATATAAGAATTATTTTCTGGGTTAGAATTAGATAAAGCGCAGATATGTTTAATAAATTTTGCCTTGGCTATTTTATGGCTAAGATCTAACTGTTGCTTTTTATCATAAAAGCTATTCTCATCATTATGTGAGAGTAGTTTTTTAATTAAAAGGCGTTTGTTTATCATTTTAGTAAATTGATTTAAAAGTAAAGAAATAAAATACAACTAGAGAATGACTCAATATAAATTATGAGATTCTTTAGAGAGTTTATACTTGGTTTCTCGGAATGATTAGAGTTTTAAATTGGTTAGTAAGCAAAAAAAGCCGCCTGCTAATTGCAGGCGGCTTAAATTCAATTGGCTATAAATAGCCAACCAAAAATCAACTAACCAAACTTTATCTTAAATGTTTTTCTCTAACTAATTTGTTTCTTTTCACTTTAGTACGCTTTCTTCCTTTGTTACTTACATCTGCATTCGTATTTGTTTTCCCTTCTCTCATAATCAAAATAAAATCTCTACCAGAATACTCATAAAATGTTCCTGAGTTAACGTGGTATAACTCTATAGTACCATCATTTAAAACGACTAATTCAAACTCTTCATTGTATCCTAAATCATAATCTAATGTTAAAATTTTAAAGTTATCATATCCTTGAACATCAAAGACTTCATAGTCACCAATATAATCCCAAAAGACATTATTGATATTCAATCCTAAATCATCAATAGAAGAATAAAAAGTTGTAATATTTTCTGGTGTAAAGGCTAAATAATTTTCATTATCAAAATCATTTGGATCTCCTGTAGAACTTCTAAAAGTTTTTTCCCATCCCACATATTCTTGTAAGAAGTATTCAATATTGTCATAAAAAACTTTGTCATAATCAAAGTTGTCTCGCTGATATCCATCCAAATAATATGTAACATTGTACTGTCTACTATACAACGAGATTCTATCGCTAGATAATTGTCTAACTTCAAAATCAACAACTCCATCTAAATCATGATCAATAGTTAATGTTGTGCTATAAATATCATAGGTTGTGTAATATCCTACAGGGATTCCAAAACCATTTCCTGCACTTCCGATACCGACAAGGTTATTGTTGGCATATAAACGCCCATTTCTAAAAGATAATGTAAATGCGAAGGACATAAAAGGAATGTCTCCTGTACCGGTTGTTGCATTATAATCGACATACCATAATTCGTAATCGGTCAATAAAATTTCTAATGAAATTGGTTGTTCTCCTGGTGGGTAATAATCATCATCTTGATAACAAGATGTGAAAACTACTGCTGATAATATAACTGTAAAAAATATTTTTATTGTCTTCATAATGGTTGGTTCTATGATTTGTAGTATAGTTTTCAAATTCTGTGCCAAAACAGTTTTTGATAATTAAAGAATGTAGATAAACAGTTAAATTATCACTGTTGCCTGATAAAAGACCTAAGACCGCTTCGCTAAAAGACATAAGAATAAAGACCTCATTGTAACTAACAGATAAACAGTTTTTAAACAATCATGAATTTAGTAAAAATGAAATATCAAAAAAAAATAAAAAAGAAAGGTCTATTTGTGTTAAAAAGATTGCTATATATGACTTTCAAACATAATTAGAAATTTTAATAGGACACTAATGTTAAATCACGTTAAGGTTATTGGTATAAGGGAGATGCTATTTGAACCAAAATGATCTTAACATATTTTATCTTGTTTTTTTCTTTAAAGCGGATAACGGCTTCTTTATTTAATAAATCAAATGAAGTATTATTCTTTAGAACTGGAGCTTGATTTCCATATTCTTTTTGAGGGCTTTGATGTAGAATAATATCATCGGGTTTATTTATTTCGGTCTTAATATGAGCAATATAATTACCTTTTGATTTTAAAAGAGGCGCTTTATAATTTCTAAAATAAATACTATCTAATGTGATGTTGTTTGTGTCGACCTCTTCTATATCTAAGATAATTGTAATTCCAGCACCGCCACCAGCAACTCCTGCAACCCATTCTTGATAGGTGGCTTTTTTAATTTTGAAGGCGGCTTCTTTTTGAAGTTGATAAACTTCTTGCTTGGACGAACTACAAGATAATCCGAAAAAAAGAAAGGTAGCCATTAAAAGTTGAGAGAATATTTTCATAATGATATAAAGTAAATTGTATTTGTTTATGAATGAATCTCGATACAATTTTTCTCTGAAAAATCACTCGATTTGACGGTCATAAAATAATAATTAAAGATACAATATCAATACCTATAAAAAAACCCTCTACATTTCTGAAGAGGGTTTAGATATAATTTATTTTTAAATTTAGCTTTTCAATGCTTCTGCACCACCAACTATCTCTAAAATTTCATTTGTAATCGCTGCTTGACGCGCTTTGTTGTAGGTCAATAACAATTCGTCACGTAACTCAGATGCATTGTCTGTAGCCTTGTGCATTGCTGTCATACGAGCACCATGTTCTGAAGCATAAGAATCTCTAATAGCTTTATACAATTGAGTTTTTAATGACTTAGGAATCAATTCTAAAACAATGGCTGCTTTACCTGGTTCAAAGATATAATCAGTATTATCTGATTCGCCTTCAATTTTTTCAATCGGTAAAAATTGTTCTATTTGAACAATTTGAGTTGCTGCATTTTTAAATTGATTGTAAATGATTTCAACTTTATCGTAAGCTCCATCAACATACAAATCCATTATTTGTTGTGCAATAACAGCAGTATTATCAAAAGTTAAATCGTCAAAAATTTCAGATTTGTTTTCAATAACAGTAAACTCTTTAGACAATAAATCATTTCCTTTTTTACCAATGGCATAAATATCAACTTCTATGCCTTTATAAGTATCAGCAACATGCTTGATAGTTCCTTTAATTACTGATGAATTAAAGCCACCACACAAACCTCTGTTAGACGTAATTGCAATAATTAAAACTTTTGAAATTTCACGTTGTTCAGAAAAATCACCTCCTGCATCAGCATCTAAAGTAGCACTTAAACTTTGTAAAAGTTGTGTCAACTTATTTGCATACGGACGCATTTGTGTGATTGCATCCTGCGCTTTTTTCAATTTTGCAGCCGATACCATTTTCATGGCACTGGTAATCTGCATCGTTGATCCGATGGATGTAATTCTGTTACGTATTTCTTTTAAATTTGCCATACTCTTTATTTAACTATGAATTATCAATTACGAATTAATAATGGTTCGTAATTTGTAATTAGCTATATTGAGCTGAAATCTCTTTAGCAGCTTTTGCTAAAATATCAGTTACCTCGTCAGTCAATTTGCCTGATTTTAAAATATCTAATGCATCTCTGTGAGTTGCATTTAAATACTCTAAATAGTTTACTTCAAATTCTTTTACTTTATTTACAGGAACATCTTTTAACAAGTTTTTAGATCCTGCATAAATAATTGCAATTTGATCTTCAACACTTAATGGACTTGCTTGTCCTTGTTTTAAGATTTCAACATTACGTTGCCCTTTTGAAATCACATTCATTGTAGCTGCATCCAAATCAGAACCAAACTTTGCAAATGCCTCTAACTCGCGGTATTGTGCTTGATCTAATTTTAAGGTACCTGAAACTTTCTTCATCGATTTAATCTGAGCGTTACCACCAACACGAGATACAGAAATACCTACGTTAATTGCTGGACGAACACCAGAGTTAAATAAATCTCCATCTAAGAAAATTTGACCATCAGTAATAGAAATTACATTGGTTGGAATATATGCTGATACATCTCCTGCTTGCGTTTCAATAATTGGCAATGCCGTTAATGATCCACCACCTTTAATTTTTCCTTGTAAAGAATTTGGGATATCATTCATATCTGCAGCAATAGTGTCATCATTAATAACTTTTGCAGAACGTTCTAATAATCTTGAATGTAAATAAAATACATCACCAGGATATGCTTCACGTCCCGGAGGTCTTCTTAATAACAATGATATTTCACGGTATGCAACTGCTTGTTTTGATAAATCATCATAAACAATTAATGCTGGCCTACCAGTATCTCTAAAATACTCTCCAATCGCAGCACCTGCAAACGGAGCATATACCTGCATTGCAGCAGGGTCTGATGCATTTGCAGCAACAACAGTTGTATAAGCCATTGCTCCTTTTTCTTCAAATAAAGCTACAATGCCTGCAACGGTAGATGCTTTTTGACCGATGGCAACATAGATACAATAAACAGGATTACCTGCATCGTAAAATTCTTTTTGGTTGATAATGGTATCAATCGCAACAGTAGATTTACCTGTTTGACGGTCACCAATAATCAACTCACGTTGACCTCTACCAATAGGAATCATCGCATCAACAGCTTTTAATCCTGTTTGCATTGGCTCAGTTACGGGCTCTCTAAATACAACACCTGGAGCTTTACGCTCTAATGGCATTTCAAAAGTTTCGCCTTGGATAGGACCTTTACCATCAATAGGATTTCCTAAAGTGTTAACAACACGACCAACAACTCCTTCACCAACATTTAATGAAGCAATACGCTCTGTACGTTTTACAGTTGAACCTTCTTTAATTTCAGTTGACGCACCTAATAGTACCACTCCAACATTATCTTCTTCAAGGTTTAATACGATAGCTTCCAATCCGTTTTCGAATTGAACCAACTCACCGTATTGTACATTTGCCAAACCGTAAACACGTGCAATACCATCACCTATTTGTAATACTGTTCCTACCTCGTCAAGAGATGCGCTTCCGTCAAATCCTGCTAATTGTTGCTTTAAAATTGCTGATACTTCAGCTGGTTTTATTGCTGCCATTTTATTTATTTTTAAAACTAAATTTCTTGTACTCTTAATTATGCGCTAAACTGTCTTTTTAATACAGTTAACTTATTTGCAATACTCGCATCGTATTGTACATCACTAACACGTAAAATAAATCCACCTATAATATCTGGATTTATTTCATTTTCTAAGATTGCTTCTTTCCCTGTTAATTCTTTTACCTTAGCTAAAACTTGCGTTTTTAAATCATCAGTTAAAGGAATTGCAGTAATCACTAATGCTTTTTGTTTTCCCATTAAAGAATCGTATAAAGAAATATATTGTTCTGCTACACTTCCAAAATCAGACAATCTTTTATTTTCGATTAAAAGGTCGATTAATTTTATTGAAATTGTGTTGATGTTATTTTCAAAAACTGCCAATAGCGCATTTTTCTTAACACCTGATTTTATGAGTGTACTCTCTAAAACCATTTGTAACTCATTGCTACCTTCAATAGTCGCTGCAATTAATTGCATACTTGCATACGTTTCATCAGCAATATTTTTGTCGTTAGACAAACTTAATAATGCTTTTGCGTATCTTAATGCTGCTCTGTTATTGCTCATTGCTATTTATTTAGCTGATTGTAACTTCTTTTAATAATTGGGCAATCAATGCTGATTGCTCTTTATCGTTTGCCAATTCTTTTCTCACAACTTTTTCAGCAATACCAACTGATAATTCAGCTACTTGAGTTTTAAGCTCTGTAATTGCTTTTTGTTTTTCTGATTGAATTGTAGCTTGAGCCGATTCAATAATTTTTGATGCTTCAGTTTTAGCTTCATCTTTTGCCTCAGTTAGCATCGTCTCTTTAATAAGACGTGCATCTTTCATCATCTCCTCGCGCTCTGCTCTTGCTTCTTTTAAGATACGCTCATTATCCGCTTGGATATTTTGCATTTCTTTCTTCGCATTTTCGGCTGAAGTTAAAGCATCTTTTATCCCATTTTCTCTTTCATCAAGTGCTGAAAGAATAGGTTTCCAAGCAAACTTTCTTAATAATAAAAGCAACAACAAAAAAAGTGTCATTTGCCAAAAGAACAGTCCAAAAGAGAAATCGTTTATTAACTTTTCCATCGATTATATTTTAAATATTTTTTTAAATTTTAATTAAACAACAATTGCAACCAACCGTTGCAATTGTTGTTTGGGTTTTTGTTACACTGCAAATAATGCTGCGAAACCAATACCTTCAATTAGCGCTGCTGCGATCAACATTGCTGTTTGAATTTTTCCGTAAGCTTCTGGCTGACGAGCAATAGCGTCCATTGCTGAACCACCAATTCTACCGATACCGATACCGGCACCAATTACTACTAAACCAGCACCAATTAAATTCAATGCTTCTGGATCTAAGATTACACTCTCCATAATATATATAATTAAAAATTAAACATTCGTTACTAATGAGCTTCATCATGCTCTTCAACTGCAAAGCCAAAATATAAGGCTGATAGCATGGTAAAGATATATGCTTGTAATAAAGCTACTAAAAGTTCTATCAATGAAATGGCGAAGGATAACACAAATGTTAAACTGCTACCAATCCAATTTTGGAACACAAATATTAAACCTATTAAACTCATCAATACAATGTGTCCTGCCATAATGTTTGCGTACAAACGAATCATTAAAGCAAAAGGTTTAATAATTACTCCTAATAATTCTATAGGAGCTAATATGATTTTCATTGGCCATGGCACACCAGGCATCCAAAAAATATGTTTCCAGTAATTTGCATTACCTGAAAATTGTGTGATTAAAAATGTGATGATCGCTAAAGCAAAAGTAACTGCAATGTTACCAGTTACATTCACTCCTAATGGAGTCAATCCAAATAAATTTAAGAACCATACAAAGAAAAATACCGTTAATAAATATGGCATGTATTTTCTGTATTTTTTTTCGCCCATATTTGGGATCGCGATTTCGTCTCTAATATATAAGATGATAGGCTCTAAGAATCTACCGGCACCAGTTACGATTGGACCTTTTTTAAATGATTTTGCCATACCTACAAAAGCCAACAACATTAAAAGCCCTGTAATAAAAATCATCAATACATTTTTGGTGATTGAAAAATCTAATGGCTTTACATTTGTTGGGTGATGATGTTCATCTAAAGAAATAGCCCCTTCAGCATCTGTTTTGTAAACTTTGTTGTGATATAATTTGTAGAAGTTGCCATCATTTTCTGCAACTGTCTCACCGTGCTGAAACTTTGATGAAGAAAAAACTTGTAAACCATTATCCCATAAAATTACAGGAAGTGGAAAGCCATAATATTTACCTGTTTCAGAATCACTGAAAAAAGTAAAATCATGAGAATCTAATAAGTGATGATTAATACTTTCTTTGATTTTTTCTTTTAAACTTACTTCAATTGGATCGCCTTCGTGCTCTTCATTTTGTTCATGTTGTGCAAATAGGGTTGTACTAAAAATTAAAAGTACGATAGTAAGGAATTTTACTAATGAAAATCTTTGCATAATAAACAAATTAATAGTGTCTTTAAAAATCCGTGCAAAAATAGGGTTCTTTATCAAAAGGAAAAAACAATTTTCATTCTTTTTTAAAGAATAGAAATATCAGTAAGAAGTCTGATTATTAAGCTGTTTAGAAAGGTAGAGAACATCAGCAATTAAAGACAATGCATACGGTATAAAAAAAGTGATAAATTCAATAGTTTTCATCTTACCATCAGCTCGATATGATGGGTAAAAAACAATAAAGAAAACGAGAAATTTTAACCCACTACCCGCCATAAAAATAAAACCTGCTTGGGCTGATTTTTTGTTCATTGTTTTTTCGATAACTAGTAAAACAATTGCCGCTAAAATAAAATTAATAATGTACGAAGGCAGAATCATATTTTCGAACAATGGTTTTTCGAGATAATAGAGAATGGTTAAATGCAGCGTAAAAACGACAATCAATGCTGCTAAAAGCTTAACTAAATAAAGAAATATTGCGCGCATTAATGATTCAATTTTTTTGTCTGGACAACAACTGCATATAAAGAAATGATTAATCCAATAAGTGTCATAATTAAAGTAAACCAATTCTTTTCATTTGGATAAGTGGCATCTAGCCATTTACCCAAATAAACGGCTAAATAAATAGTTGCCCCCATTTGAAAAGTAATTCCAGTGAGCTGTAAATATTTATTAAGCGGTTTTTTCTTCTTTTTGTCCACCATTGTTTTTCAATTCTTTCACTCCAGATTTCATCTCGCAAGTTGCGTTAAAAGTTGCTCCTGGTTCTACAGACAATTTATTGATAAATACTTCGCCATTGATTTTTGCTGAGCCTTTTAATGATAGTAGTTCAGAAACAATTAATTTTCCAGAAAAAGCTCCTTCAATATCGGCATTGCTACATTGAACATCTCCTTTTATAATTCCTTCAGCACCAATCACAACTCTACCTTTTGTAATGATAGTTCCCTCAATAAAACCGTCAATTCTAAAGTCGCCATCTGATTTAATATCTCCAGTTATTGAAGTGTTTTTTGCAATGATATTGCGTTCTAAAACTTGGTTAGTATTTTTTTTATCTGTAAACATAATTTTGGGGTTTATGTATTAATTTTTTTTATTGATGGTTTCAATAACCTCTTTAGCTTTTTTACCCTCTTCGGTGTTCGAGTAATTAAGCGCTACAAATTCTAGAGCAGATTTAAAGGCTTCGGCTCCTTGGGTTTTACCAATGGCAAAAGCTCTTAAAAGTTCAAATTTTGGAAGAATTGGCAAATCAATATATATGTTAATCGCCTTTTCTGTTCTGTCTAGCACCTTGTCATAATAGGCACCATCATAATCGCAATAAACATCTTCATATACTTTTTCGGGTGAGTTTTCATCATCCGCATCTGCAACAACACTTTCAGGATCCGAAATTATTTTTGCGTATTTAGTTTCAGTATAGTTGGTGACAATATCATTTTTATAAAAATCTGATTTGGTTGAATTTAATTCCGAATAAATTTTATACAAATGATATTTTGTTGGGAGAATCAATCGTTCTTCTGGATTAAAAGTCAATAAATCTTCAAAGCGATAAGAAGCTAACTTTAACTCTTTAAATTGTTCTTTATATACTAGCCCTAAATTATAATAGGCATCATTTCGATTAAACGAAAGGCTGTCAATTACATTTTGATCAGTAGGGATTAACTCTAAATAAGTATTAATATCATATTTTTCAGATTCGTCAATTTCAACTTCTACAACAGCATTTTCACTTTGTTGATTAGATCGGAATGTACTTTTATCTGACATTCTCCAGTTTTCTTCATAAGCTCTATTACCCCAAATCTGGAAAAATTTTTGTTGACCAAAGCCCGATAATTGATTGTTATAAAAATACCACTTTCCATTACTCGATGTTTGGTTTTCATCATCAAAACTTCCAAATCCTGTATTTTGTTGTTGCTCAGCTAAGGCATCTTCAATTTCTTTTTGAGCAACTAAATCATCAACATAAGCTTGAAAATATTCAGTTTGTTGCTCTTCGGTCATGGAAACTAAATTCAAAATACTGTCGTTTCTTTGAGCAATGGCTTCATAAAAAATAACATCATCCAAATTGTTTCGCTTGCGTTCTAACTTTCTCAATCGTTTTGTAGTTCTTTCTTGAGGAATCCTTAAAACACTATCATAATAAGCTCCTGCAACTACAAAATTTGCTTTGTCAAAATGCAAATCACCTAATTTTTCATAAGACATTCCTTGTTGAAATTGCTTCGCATTTTTAGCGTGTACAGATTTATAAAAGTTTTGTTCAGCAATAACAAATTGTTCTTGTTTTTCATAAACCAATCCTGCCTGGTAATACAATTCATCTAAATAAAGTCTATTTTCTCTATCGTTAATCAATTTTGTTAAATGATGATTTAAAGCTAAAATATCAGTACCATCATCTAAATTTTTTGCAATTTCAATTTCAGAATGGATTTGATATTTATACGGAATTCGTTTCATGTCAATAATCTGTTGAAAGACAACATTAGAAGAATCCTTATAATTTTCTTCGCGATAAATCTGACCTAAAATAAAAAGATTTCGCGCTGTTTGCTCTCTGTTATTAGCTGTTCTTACCGCTTGTTTTAAATGATGCTTCACCAAATGTGTACTATCCATTTCTGTATATACCATAGCAATGGCAGTATGCGCATTTTCGATAACTACCTCGTCGTATAACTCTTCTTTATTTAACATTAGCTGAAGCGATTCTAATGCCAATTCTTCATTGTTGATTCTCAAAAATGTTTTTGCTCTCCAGATTCTAGTTTCAGGATTTAAATCGGCAGTAGGATAATTTTTAATCACATAAGTAAAAGCTTCTAAGGAAGGAACAAATCTTTGTGAATAATAGCGCGATTTCCCCAATAACAAATAGGCATTATCGATTTGACTATTTTTTTCGGTACCCGCTATATTCATCCCGTGTCTTTGAACAGCTTTTACCGCTTTTTCTTCGGCACGTTCAAAAAATGCATTTGAATTATCAGTATCACCTTGAATTCCTGGGAGTGCTAATTTATCAACTTTTAAAGGCTCAATAGGTAATCGTTGCCAATAATCATCAATATATTTATCGTTGAGTTCTTGCAGCCCTCTTTCTAAAGCAACTTCTCCGTTATAAAGAATATTGTACTTGGTGTTCATAGAATGAAAACCTCTATTGAGTGCCGCATCTTTTGTTCTAGAACAACTTGCTATCAGGAGCAAAGCGCCAATAAATATATATATATAGTGAACCTTTTTCAATTAGGGAAAATTTGTACTGTTTTAACTTAAATCCGTTGTGGATATTGTCATAAGTTGGTAAAAATACAAATTTAAAAAGAATCTATAGGACTGCTTTTAAAAATACAAAGAATTAGCCCAATAAAAGGTTCTTTTGAGTTTCAGAAGGTCGAAATAAAAGTCTTACATCTCAAACCCTAATTGAACCCCTAATTTAAGAGCAATCAATTTGGTAATGCGTGTTTTTAATTCAGGAATTTTAATCTTTTCAACTACATCATTTCCAAAAGCGTAGAGTAATAATGCCTTCGCTTCTTTGACTGGAATTCCACGTGATTGCATATAAAACAAGGCTTTTTCATCTAATTGACCTATGGTGCAGCCATGAGAACATTTTACATCATCAGCAAAAATTTCTAGTTGAGGTTTTGCATTGATTGATGCTTTATCGCCAATTAAGATATTATTGTTTTGCTGGAATGCATTTGTTTTTTGAGCATCTTGGTCAACAATTACTTTTCCGTTAAACACTCCTGTAGATGCATCATCATAGATTCCTTTGTACAATTCAAAACTTTCACAGTTTGGAAATTTGTGATGGATCAGCGTATGGTTATCTACATGTTGTTTATCTCCAATAACAGTAATGCCATTGATATGAGATTCAACATGTTCACCTTCATGATAAAACTCGACATTGTTTCTCGTCAACTTTCCACCAAAAGAAAAGGTATTTACCGAAGCAATACTGTGTTCTTTTTGTTGCACATACATACTGTCAATGAGCGATGCATTTGTGTTGTCATTTTGGATTTTATAGTAATCAACAATTGAACGTTTGTTAACAAATAATTCTGTCACAGCGTTTGTTAAAACTACGTTACTGCTCAAACTTTGATGACGTTCTATAATTTGCACATGCGAATTTTCGCCAACAATAATTAAATTACGAGGTTGTAATAAAATTTCTTTTTCGTTACCAGTATAAAAATTTACAATCTGAATTGGTTTAGGTAATACCGTATTTTTTCCAATATTGATATAAGCACCTTCTAAAGAAAAAGCTGTATTTAAATTAGTAAGACTGTTTTTTTGTTTTGCAATTTTATTAAAAAAATTGTCGATGACCATTTTATATTTTGGCTTCTTCAGTGCTGCAGACATCAAGCAAATATCATAACCATCATGTGTAGTTTCTGAAAGGAAAGAGCTATAACTTCCGTCAATAAAAACAACTTTATATGAATCTATTTCATGTAAAAAATACTTTTTGACATCCTTAAATTCAACGGCAGATTCACTTTCTGGGAAAACACTATAATCGTGATTTAACACAGATTTTAGTGAAGTATATTTCCACTCTTCATCTTTTTTCGTTGGGAACCCTTCTTTTTCAAAAGAGGCCATCGCTTCAGATCGGACACCATGAACAGTAGAATCTAAATCTACTTTACCACGGTTTTCCATAACCATGAATGATGATATTAATTTTTCGTGTAGCGACATCTTATAAATTTTTAACCCAATCGTATCCTTTTTCTTCTAACTCGTGCGCCAATTCTTTACCGCCCGATTTTACAATTTTTCCGTCGTATAAAACATGTACAAAATCAGGAACTATATAATCTAACAAGCGTTGGTAATGTGTAATTACAATGACTGCATTGTCTTTGCTTTTCAATTTATTTACACCGTTAGCTACAATTTTCAAAGCATCAATATCTAATCCTGAATCGGTTTCATCTAAAATAGCCAACTTAGGCTCTAGCATTGCCATTTGAAAAATCTCATTTCTTTTTTTCTCTCCACCAGAAAAGCCTTCGTTTAAAGAACGGGATAAAAATTTCCTATCCATTTCTAATAAGGCCGATTTTTCACGAATCATTTTCAACATATCTTTGGCAGGTAATTCTTCCAAACCATTTGCTTTTCTTTTTTCATTGACGGCAGTTTTCATGAAGTTGGTAGTACTTACCCCTGGTATCTCAACCGGATATTGAAAACTCATAAACACACCTCTATGTGCTCTTTCGTCTGGTGACAATTCTAAAATACTTTTTTCATCTAAAATCACATCACCTTCTGAAACTTCAAACGTTTCATTACCAGCAATTACCGCTGACAAAGTGCTTTTTCCAGAACCATTTGGTCCCATAATAGCATGTACTTCTCCAGCATTAACCTTTAAATTAATTCCTTTCAGAATTCCCTTACCCTCTATTCCTGCATGTAAATTTTTTACTTCTAACATTTCTATTTTGTTAAATCGTGTATATGTTTAGTTGTGTAATCGTAATCGTTTAAATAATTAAAATTTTAACCTACACTTCCTTCTAAACTAATTTCTAATAATTTTTGTGCTTCTACAGCAAATTCCATTGGTAACTTATTCAAAACATCTTTACTAAATCCATTTACGATTAGTGCGATGGCCTTCTCTGTATCAATTCCTCTTTGGTTGCAATAAAACAATTGATCTTCACCAATTTTACTGGTAGTCGCTTCATGCTCTATTTGAGCAGATTTATTTTTTGATTCGATATATGGAAAAGTGTGAGCTCCACATTGATTTCCCATTAATAAGGAATCACATTGCGAAAAATTCCGTGCATTTTCTGCCCTCGCTCCAATTTGAACCAATCCGCGGTATGAGTTTTGAGATTTCCCTGCTGATATCCCTTTTGATATAATGGTGCTTTTAGTATTTTTACCAAGATGAATCATTTTTGTACCTGTATCAGCCTGCTGATAATTGTTGGTAACAGCGATTGAATAAAATTCGCCAACAGAGTTATCACCTTTCAAAATACAACTTGGATATTTCCATGTAACTGCAGACCCTGTTTCTACTTGCGTCCAAGAAATTTTTGAATTGTTATGACAAATCCCACGCTTAGTTACAAAATTAAATACGCCACCTTTTCCGTCTTTGTCTCCAGGAAACCAATTTTGAACTGTTGAGTATTTTATCTCCGCATCATCCATTGCTATTAACTCTACAACTGCTGCGTGCAATTGATTTTCATCACGAGCGGGTGCGGTACAACCTTCTAAATAACTCACATACGAGCCTTCATCAGCAATTAAAAGTGTACGTTCAAATTGACCTGTTCCTCCTTCGTTTATCCTAAAATAAGTTGATAATTCCATCGGACATTTAACTCCTTTTGGAATGTAGCAAAATGATCCATCCGTAAAAACGGCTGAATTTAAAGCTGCGTAAAAATTATCTGTTTTAGGAACAATACTTCCCATATATTTTTTAACTAATTCTGGATGCTCTTGAATCGCTTCAGAAATAGGCATAAAAAGAATCCCTTTTTCTCCCAAGGTCTTTTTAAAAGTTGTAGCGACAGAAACAGAATCTACCACGATATCCATGGCAACATTGTTCATCTTTTTTTGCTCATCTATAGAGATACCTAACTTTTTATACATCGCCAATAAATCAGGATCAACATCGTCTAATGTTTTATTTGGATCTACCGATTTAGGTGCAGAATAATAAGCAATTCCTTGAAAATCGGGTTTTGGATAATTTACATTTGCCCAATCTGGTTCATCCATTTCTTTCCAAATTTTGAAAGCATCTAAACGCCAATCGGTCATCCATTCGGGCTCATTTTTCTTTTTAGAAATAGCACGAACAATGTCTTCATTCAATCCTTTTGGAAAAGTGTCTGACTCAATATCAGTATAAAAACCATACTCATATTCTTGAGTTTCAAGTTCTTTTTTTAAGTCGTCTTCGGTGTATTTGTTCATTGTTTATTTGCTTTGTAAAAGTCATTCCCTTTGGGAAGAGTTAGGATAGGCACTTATAGTGAAAAGGATTCTCCACAACCGCAGGTTCTATTGGCATTAGGGTTGTTAAAAACAAAACCGGTTCCATTAAGTCCGCCAGAGTATTCTAGGGTAGTACCAACTAAATACAAAAAACTTTTTTTATCAACAATGATATGTATGCCATTATCTTTAAAGACTTTATCTTCTTCAGATTTAGTTTTATCGAATTTCAAATCATACGATAGTCCTGAGCACCCACCACTTTTAACCCCAACACGAACGAAGTCATTTTGATAATCAAAGCCTTCTTCCGTCATTAACTCAGCTACTTTTTTCTTTGCTATGTCTGATACTTTTATCATAATGTTTTAAAGAATAGATTAATTCTAAATAGTGTGCAAATATAGTAACAAAATATGACAAATATCAAGCCTGTAAATCAATAAAATAGATGTATTGATAGAGAAGAGCTATTTTAAAAAACGAAACTGAGTTAAACTCTTTACTAATGAGTGTAAATGATACTGCTAAAAAAGAGGCTTCAATTTGAAGCCTCTTTTTTAAAATCTATTGTCTATGATCTAAAATCTCACATCTACTTAAAAGCATTCTCACCTGTAATATCCATTCCTGTAATGAGTAGATGAATATCATGAGTACCTTCGTAAGTAATCACGCTTTCTAAATTCATCATATGACGCATTATAGAATAATCTCCTGTTATTCCCATAGCGCCTAAAATTTGTCTTGCTTCACGAGCAATTTTCAATGCCATATCAACATTATTTCTTTTTGCCATAGATATTTGAGCAGAAGTTGCTCTACCTTCATTTTTTAACGTTCCCAATCTCCAAGCCAACAATTGTGCTTTGGTAATTTCGGTAATCATCTCAGCTAATTTCTTTTGTTGTAGTTGAAAAGCTGCAATAGGTTTTCCAAATTGAATGCGTTCTTTAGAATATCGCAAAGCAGTATCATAACAATCCATAGCAGCACCAATTGCACCCCATGCAATTCCAAAACGAGCAGAATCTAAGCAACCTAATGGTGCTCCAAGTCCACTTTTTTCTGGTAAAATATTTTCTTTTGGAATTTTTACATTGTCAAAAATCAACTCACCAGTAGCCGAAGTTCTCAATGACCATTTATTGTGAGTTTCTGGAGTTGTAAAACCCTCCATTCCGCGTTCAACAATTAATCCATGAATACGACCTTCTTCATTTTTCGCCCAGACAATTGCAATGTCAGCAAAAGGTGCATTTGAAATCCACATTTTAGCGCCGTTTAAAAGATAATGATCACCCATATCTTTAATCTTGGTTTCCATCCCGCCTGGGTTTGAACCGTGATTAGGCTCTGTCAACCCGAAACAACCAATCATTTCGCCACTTGCTAATTTTGGTAAATATTTTTGTTTTTGCTCTTCTGATCCGTATTCAAAAATAGGATACATTACTAATGATGATTGTACAGATGCTGTTGAACGCACACCAGAATCACCTCGCTCTAACTCCTGCATTATCAATCCATAAGAAATTTGATCGAGTCCTGCGCCTCCATATTCCTCAGGAATATAAGGGCCAAAAGCACCAACTTCTGCTAAACCTCCTAAAATTTCATTGGGGAACTCTGCACGTTGTGCAGCCTCTTCAATTATCGGAGAAACAGATCGTTTCACCCAATCACGAGCTGCATCGCGCACCATTTTATGTTCGTCAGTTAATAAATCATCTAGGTTATAATAATCCGGAGCTTGAAATAAATCTTGGTTCATAATAATTGAGTTAATTTTTGTCAAAAGTACAAATTGCTATACCTAAAAATAAATTTTGTTTAGAAAAAGATTCAGGGTTTGTTAAACCGATAAAAATGAATATATAAATCGATAAAACGAAAGCATTCATAATTACAGATTATACTTATATTTGTCATAATGAAATTAACATTAGGAGCTTCAGAAAAATTAAAAAGCCGCAAGCAAATAACTCAATTATTTGATGAGGGATTGTCTTTAAAAGAATACCCTATTCGTCTTCGGTTTTTAAAAGTTTATGAAGTAGATTCGCAATTTAAAGTTTCTTTTTCTGTTCCAAAACGGAATGTGAAATTGGCGGTAAATAGAAATAGAATAAAGAGGTTATTGCGAGAAACATACCGATTGAACAAGCATATTTTGATTGATACTATTGAAGGTAATTTTGTATTGATGTTTATTTATACGGATAGAACGGAATGGGAATATCAAGATTTAGAAAAAAAAATGATTTCAGTATTGCATAAATTTGTAGAAAATCAGAAAGATGGCTAGATGATAAAAGAGAGTATTTTAATTACGGGAGGAGCAGGGTTTATAGGGTCTAATTTTATTCCATATTTCTTAGAAGAGAACCCAACAACGAGAGTCATAAATTTAGACTTATTGACTTATGCTGGAGATTTATCAAACTTAAAAGAAATTGAAAATTACTCCAATTATATTTTTTTTGAAGGAGATGTATGTGATCGTAATTTAGTAGAGCAACTTTTTAAGAAATACGATATTAGAGGAGTCATAAATTTTGCTGCAGAATCTCATGTAGATAATTCCATTACAAATCCAGATACATTTATTAGAACCAATGTTTTTGGAACATTCAACTTGATAGACGTTGCAAGAAATTATTGGATGGACGCTCCTAATAAATACAAATCAGCCTATAAAAATTGTCGTTTTCATCACGTTTCTACAGATGAAGTTTATGGCGCTTTAGGCGAAACAGGACTGTTTACAGAAAAAACCCCTTATGCACCTAATAGTCCATATAGTGCTTCAAAAGCCTCGTCAGATTTTGTGGTTCGTAGTTATTTCCACACCTATGGAATGGATGTAATTACAACCAATTGCTCTAATAATTATGGTCCAAAACAACATGATGAAAAGTTGATTCCGACAATCATCAGAAAATGTTTATCCGAAGAAAATATTCCTATTTATGGAGATGGAAAAAATATACGAGATTGGTTGTATGTGTTGGATCATTGCAAGGGAATTGAATTGGCATATAAAACAGAGAAATCGGCAGAAACCTATAATATTGGCGGTAGAAATGAGCGTACCAATATATACATTGTCGATACTATTTGTACTATTTTAGACGAATTAAAGCCTCGTAAAAACGAAGCTTCATATAAAGATTTAAAATCATTTGTTACAGATAGACCAGGCCATGATTTTAGATATGCCATTGATGCTACGAAGATAGAGGATGAATTGGGTTGGAAAGCAGATGAAAATTTTGAAACAGGTATCAAAAAAACGGTGGATTGGTATTTAGAGAAGTATAGTTAATGTTGACACGTCAGTTCGAGTGATTTTTGACGTAGGAAAAAATAGTATCGAGAACAATTAAAAAGGAAAACTTCTCGATACATTTGAATTCCGCTATTGCTTCATTCAAACACTCGAAGTGACGATAATGAATTAAATTTCCATGTAAGGTTTTTAAAACTTTGTAGTATAAAAAAAAATAAATGAAAGGAATCATATTAGCAGGAGGATCAGGCACAAGATTACATCCATTAACATTGGCAGTAAGCAAACAGCTAATGCCCATCTACGACAAACCTATGATTTATTACCCGCTATCAACTTTGATGTGGGCAGGAATCAAAGAAATTTTAATAATATCTACACCTCAAGATTTACCATTATTTGAAAAATTACTGGGTGATGGGAAAAAATATGGATGTTCATTTGAATATGCAGTTCAAGAAAACCCAAATGGATTGGCAGAAGCTTTTATTATAGGAAAAGAATTTATTGGCAATGATAAAGTAGCCTTGATTTTAGGAGATAATATTTTTTATGGAACAGGATTGTCAGACTTATTAGAAGCAAATAACAACCTAGATGGAGGAATTATTTACGCATATCACGTACAAGACCCTGAACGCTATGGAGTGGTTGAATTTGACAATAATGGAATAGCAATTTCAATCGAAGAAAAGCCTAAAAAACCAAAATCTAATTTTGCGGTTCCGGGGATTTATTTTTATGATAACGATGTAGTTTCTATTGCCGAAAATATTGAGCCAAGCCTTAGAGGTGAATTAGAAATCACAGATATCAACAAAGAATATTTGAAGAGAGGAAAATTAAATGTAAGTATTTTAGATAAAGGTACCGCTTGGCTAGACACAGGAACAATCAACTCGTTAATGCAGGCATCGCATTTTGTACAGGTAATTGAAGAGCGTCAAGGATTAAAAATAGGTGCTATTGAAGAGGTGGCTTACCGTAAAAAATATATTGATAAAGAGCAATTTAAAAGCCTAATTGAGCCACTTCTTAAAAGTGGATATGGAAAGAATTTGTTAAGTATTTTAGAAGAATAGATGAAGGCTACAGCAACAAAATTAAAGGGATGTTTTATTATTGAGCCTACTATTTTTGGAGATGAAAGAGGTTATTTTTTTGAAAGTTTTAACAAACAAAAATTTAATGAACTCATCGGGATTGAAATTGAGTTTGTTCAAGATAATGAGTCATATTCAACCAAAGGTGTATTAAGAGGATTGCATTTTCAAAGAGGTGTTGATGCCCAGGCAAAATTGATACGAGTTTCTTATGGAGCAGTATTAGATGTTGTTGTTGATATTAGAAAAGGGTCACCAACTTTTGGACAGCATGTTGCGATAGAATTGTCAGGAGAAAATAAAAAACAATTTTTTATTCCAAGAGGTTTTGCTCATGGTTTTATTGTTTTGAGTAACACCGTTACATTTCTTTATAAGTGTGATAATCTCTATAACAAAGAATCGGAAGGCGGAATCATTTACAATGATCCAACTTTAAATATTGATTGGAAATTACCAACATCTGAATTTTTAATTTCTCAAAAAGACACTGTTTTACCAACTTTAGCTGATGTCAAATTATGAAGAAGGTTTTGGTTACTGGGGGAAACGGACAACTAGCAAGATGTATAAATGACGTTGCAAATTCTTTAACTGAGTATGAATTTGTTTTTGCAAGTTCTATTGATTTAGATATTACGAGCAAAGCTCAAGTCAATACTTTTTTTGAAACTAATTTAGTTGATTATTGCATTAATTGTGCTGCCTATACAAATGTAGATAAAGCCGAAGAAAATTCTGAAACAGCGTTTAAAGTCAACGCTTATGGTGCTGAGAATTTAGCTAAAGCTTGTAAGGCAAAAGGGGTAATACTCATTCATATTTCAACAGATTTTGTTTTTGACGGAAAGAATATTTGTTCTTATGAAGAAAGTGACACAACAAATCCTATCAATGTATATGGAGCTTCCAAACTAAAAGGAGAACAGTTAATTCAGGAAAATCTCCCCCAGTATTTTATTATCAGAACTTCTTGGTTATATTCAGAATATGGTGCTAATTTTATGAAAACCATGTTGCGATTAGGAAATGAAAAAGAAGAATTGAATGTAGTTTCAGACCAAATAGGATCTCCAACCTATGCCAAAGATTTGGCAAAAGTCATTTTAAAAATTATTAAAGTTGATTCTAAAGATTATGGAATATTTCATTACTGTAATCGCGGAAAAACTTCGTGGTGTGGATTTTCCCAAGCCATTTTTGAGGAAGCTAATATTAATATTGAATTGAATCCGATTCAAACAGAAGCATACCCAACACCGGCAAAAAGACCACAGTTTAGCGCTTTGTGTACTGCTAAAATTTCTGAGTTGTTTGATGTTGAAATTCCGTATTGGAAAGACCGTTTAAAAGTTGCCATTCAAAATTTAAAGTAGAATTAACAATTGTCATGTATTTTTATGACTGTAATATCGTCACTTCGAGTGCTTTTTATGAGGAACAAATAAAAAACGTATCTAGAAGAGAATTTATGAAAAAGTGCAACTGTTTTGGTCAATCTTAGGGAGATGAGATTCCTCCTCAGGCTTCGTTCGAAATGATATTTTATTTAAACTTTTTAGTTAAAAACTATTAATCTGCATTATCTGAATTCCAATTTCCTTATTTTAGTCACAACTTTAATTCATCTACGCTTGTCATGAAAAATTTAAAGAACAAACTAACAGCACTATTTTTAATTGTAGCGATATCCATATCTATTTCTTACAAATCAGATTTCTTTGAAATTGCTAAGCAAATAGAAATTTACACAACACTTTTTAAGGAGTTAAATTTGTATTATGTAGATGAGATAAATCCTGCTGAGGTTATGGACAAAGCGATTGAAAACACCTTAGCGAATTTAGATCCATATACTAGATTTTATAATGAGCAAGGGGTTATTAATGCAAGAATATCAGCTGAAGGAGCCTATGGAGGTATAGGGGCAACGATTGTATATCGCGATGGAAATTTGATAATTAGAGAAATTTTTGAAGACAACCCTGCGCATAAATCAGGATTAAAGGTCGGGGATGAAGTTGTTGAAATAGACAACATTATTTTGAAAGATCAGACAGAGGAAATTGTTAGGTCATTATTAAAGGGACTACCAAATTCAAAGGTGAATATGAGAGTGAAACGTCAAAATCAAGAGATGAATTTTGAAGTAATTCGTGAAACAGTAGCCATTGATGCAGTACCATTTTATCAAATGATTGATGATGATATTGGATATATAGCTTTTGTAAAATTCAACAGAAAAGCATCAGACGAAGTTAAAAAAGCCTTCGAAGATTTAAAATCACAAGGGATGCAAAAACTTATTATTGATGTTCGCCACAACCCTGGAGGTTTACTAAATGAAGCAGTTGAGATTGTTAATTTTTTTATTCCGAAAAACAAAATTGTTGTTACCACAAGAGCAAAGTTAGACAAATGGAGCAATACCTATAAAACGCGAAATGAACCGTTAGATATTGAAATTCCATTAACGATTTTGATAGATGAACGTTCTGCTTCAGCATCAGAAATTTTGGCAGGAGCATTACAAGATTATGATAGGGCGGTGATTGTAGGTAAGCGTTCTTTTGGTAAGGGTTTGGTGCAACGAAGTAGAAAATTATCCTACGGAACACAATTAAAATTGACGATTTCTAAATATTATACACCAAGTGGTCGATGCATTCAAGAGTTGGATTATACCAATAGAAAAGGAGATAGCATTCCTAAATTTTCTGATGGAGGTGTAAATGAGTTTAAAACTGAAAACGGAAGAATTGTTTTTGATGGAGGCGGAATCTCACCCGATTTCAAAATTGATATTCCAGAAAAAACGGAAGCGACAAAACGCTTATTGGTTTCAGATGGAATCTATAATTATGCAACTGAATATTATTACAAACACTCAATTATTGATGAAGTATCAAAATTTGAATTAAAGAAAAAGGAATTTGATCTTTTTAGAGAATATCTTAAAAAACACCCAAAAAGTTTTCAGTTAAATTCTGAAAAGTATTTTGATGAAGCATTAAAAAAATCTGAAAAGGATAATTTGTCAATTGATGCCGTATATCAAGAGTTACAAAAAAATATTCAAGAAGAAAAAATAGCTATGTTGAATCAAAACAAAGAAGAAATCATAACGGCTTTGACATTGAAAATAATAAATCAATATTATTTTAGAAATGGCGAATATCAACATAAAATGAGTTTTGATAAAACAATAAAAGAAGCTGTTGCAATACTTCAAAGTCCGAATAAATATAGCTCATTTTTAAACTAAGTTATTCAATTTGGACACCCCTGTGTTGCTTTGTGATTTCTTTGTGTGATTCTGTGGAATAACCCAAACCAATTTTATGGTAGTAACTATGATAAATTAGCCAACAATTTTTTTAAAATACTAATCAAATAAAATGTACTTTTGTTCGTTATAGAACGTTAGATAAAATACAGTATGAGTCAAAGAACCAGAGCACAAGAATCATCATCAGCCATTGAGAAATTATACATCGCTATGCGACACTTATTTAGTCGCGGATTTTATAAACCAATGGGGGTTTCTGGAGACACACTTCGAAAATCATTATTATTATTACGTCCAGAAATTTATGGTTCTATTGCCGAAGAAAAGGTAGAATTGAATGGCTTGACTTATGTCTTAGACCGCTTGCCAATTGGGATTGAAGAATGTAGGTATATCAACCTAACTGCAGACGAAGGCTATTCGGAATCGCATTTTAAAAGTATCATTCCTGCAAAACGTCGTCGAAATTGTTATCGGATAGATAAGAATCAAATGAATATTGAAATTACTCGTGGACGTTCAGAAATCTATGATATTTTAACGCATTTAACTTTTTTATCCATCGAATCTCATAAGATTATGGAGCGCGTTTTGATTCGTGAAAAAAATAAAACGATTCGTGAATGGAATATTTTGGAAGAGTTGGTTTTAAGTAATAAAAAACTGACTCAAGAAGAACGTGAAGTTACTTTAGCACATATCGCTCATATTTTAGGCCATACTTTTGAAGAAGTACAAGAGGTACATTCAAATTTTTCTACATCCAATAATAAAGATCGGTTTTTTCATGTCATTTATTGGATGGGGTATTTAGCGATTCAGGAAATTAAAGATAATCAAAAAAGAGAAATTACGTTTAGTCCTGTTTTACGCGAGCAAATAGGACATCATATTTATGGAGATGCATGGGCGAATAACATCAAAAAAGTAATGCATGAAGAAGGTTTGTTAGATAGACCGATTCATATTATCAGTGCCAACATGCACAGTGTAATGAATTCAATTTACGCACCTGTTTTTTTGAAAGATCATGTGGATGAAAATGATTCCATTGCCCTTTTTGAATTGTTGAGCGAATCAAAAAATGAGAATTTACGTAGAAAAGTAAAAGTAGAGGCTTCTAAAAATGGTTTGATTTATATTCCAGACACTTCAGGAACAAACATAAATGTTCAGATAATCGATACTCGTAAAATTGATTTTTCTAAAACAATGTATGCGACTGATGATTCTAAAGAAAAACCAGTTATCATTGTGATGGATTATGCATTTGGCGAGCAGGCGTATGAAACAATGGATGAACTGCTAAAACCATATTATTGTGCTGATGGAAATATCTTTCATTTAAATGTAGAGTCAGTTTCCATAATGGGTAAAGCAGGAATTTTAGATGGAGGTAAAGGAGATATTATGATTCCGTCCTCACATATATTCGAAGGAACTGCAGATAATTATCCATTTCATAACGAACTCAAAAAACCTGATTTAGAAGGTTTGGGAGTCGAAGTATTTGAAGGAGCAATGATTTCGGTATTAGGTACATCATTACAAAATAAAGATATCTTAAAGTTTTTCCATGATTCTACATGGAAAGTGATAGGTCTAGAAATGGAAGGAGCGCATTACCAAAAAGCCATACAAGCAGCCTCAAAAATTAGAGGGAATATATCAGAAAATGTAAAAGTAAGATATGCCTATTATGCTTCAGATAACCCACTTGAAACAGGAAGCACTTTAGCCTCTGGTGGACTAGGAACTACAGGAGTGAGACCAACCTATGTAATAACACAAAAAATATTAGAGCAAATCTTTTAAAAAAGTATATTTTTGCCACATTCAAAAAAATCAAAAAAACCATGAGTGATAAAGAAAACAACAGCCCAATAACAGTTAAAGAAGAAGAGATTGACTTGGGTAAATTATTTTCGTTGATTGGAAATGCTTTTTCTAATTTATTTAATTTTATTGGAAAATTACTAAAAGGGGTATTTCATTACTTAGTTATCTTATTAATATTTATACGAGAAAACTTAAAAGCTCTTATATTGGCAATAGTCATTGGAGCTACTTTAGGTTTTGTACTGGATTTTATCAGCCCAAAAATATATAGATATGATATGATTATTGAGCCAAATTATAGATCAATTGATCAAGTTTATGAGAAACTGGAGTACTATAATGTGCTCATTAAGAATGGGGACTCTGTGACTTTAAAGAATAATTTTAACATCTCATATAAAAGCGCAAATAGTCTTGTTGGCTTTGAGTTGAATCCCTATGAAACAAGAAAGGATCAAATTTTAGCTTATGATGCATTTCTAAAAAGCACAGATACGTTAACTCATGAATATTTTGCATTTAATGATTTTATTACCGATCGTGTGTCTAAATTTGATTCTAAAAGATATGTATATAGAATAACATCTACCAGTCCAAAAATGGAACTTTTTAGCAAGGAGATATTAGAGGATATTGAAGAAAATACAACAATTCAAAAACGAAAAAGAATACAATTAAGTACCTTAAAATTAGATTCTATAGCTGCGAGACTTGCGTTAGGAGAAATCGATTCTTTACGAAACTTATATAAAAAGGTAACCTTATTAGAGGTTGAGAAAGAAGTATCACCAAATAGTAGTAGCACCTACCTAGATTTTTCAAAAGAGTCAAAGTCTAATAATAATGATTTGGCTTTGTTCAAGATATCTAAGGAGCTTAATGCGGATTTGGTCGCAATAGAATCGAAAAAAGAAACAAGTGAAGATATTGTAAATGTAATTACAACGTTTAATACTTCTGGTAAAGAAGAAGGAGTTTTTTATGAAACAAAGATGTTTTTACTGGGTCGTTTGTTTGGAGGGGTTATGCTATTATTTATTTTATTAAAGAAGTTGAATGGTTATTTGACTCGTTATAAAGAACAAATTCTAGATTAAAAAATTCACTTAAATGATAGACAGTGAAGATTCTGACATTTAATACTATCTTCTACTTTAGTTTGTCTTGTATATATTTTTGCTAATGAAAAAGAACCTCATTATTTTTGGTACTAGACCAGAAGCCATTAAAATGGCACCTTTAGTTAAAGAATTTCTTAAGCATCAAGAAAACTTTGTTACTAAGGTTTGTATAACAGCACAGCATAGAGAAATGTTAGATCAGGTGCTTTCTTTTTTTGAGATAATACCAGATTATGATTTAGATTTAATGAAACCTAATCAGAACTTATATTCATTAACGGCTGATATTATTACAAGCTTAAAACCAATATTAGAAGAATTTCAACCAGATTATGTTTATGTTCATGGAGATACCACTACGACTATGGCAGCTAGTATCGCTGCATTTTATTCAGGAGCAAAAGTTTGTCATGTAGAAGCAGGATTACGAACATTTAATAAACTTTCACCATTTCCAGAAGAGATTAACAGAAGTATTGCTGGTAGAATTTCTGATTATCATTTTGCACCAACACAAACATCAAAGCAAAACCTGTTAAAAGAAAATGTATCAGAAGAATCCATTTTAGTTACAGGAAATACGGTAATAGATGCTCTTCAATTTAGTGCGCAAAAAGTAAATTTTACTGGCTTTGAAGATACACAAATAGAAGAGTTAAAAACAATATTGGACAGTAATAAAAGTCTCATTTTAGTTACGGGTCATCGTAGAGAAAATCACGGTCAAGGATTTATTAATATTTGCAAAGCTTTAAAGAAAATTGCATTAGAAAATTCAGACACACAAATTATTTACCCTGTTCATTTAAATCCTAATGTGCAAAAACCAGTTTATAAATTATTAAGAGGTATTGAAAACATTAAATTAATAGACCCTTTATCATATCCAGCTTTTGTTTGGTTGATGGACAAATCATATTTAATCATAACAGATAGTGGTGGCGTACAAGAAGAAGCACCAAGCTTAGGAAAACCTGTTTTGGTAATGAGAGACACTACTGAAAGACCAGAAGCTGTTGATGCAGGAACTGTAGTATTGGTAGGAACAAATACAGATAAGATTATTGACGAAACAAATAAGCTTCTAGCAAATGAAGAGTCTTATCGCAAAATGAGCAAACTGCACAATCCTTATGGAGATGGGAATGCTTGTAAACGAATTGTTGAATTTATTTCAAAATTATAATAATGAATAACAAACCAAATGTTGTTATGGTTGGGTTAGGATATATAGGACTACCAACTGCAGCATTAATTGCGAGTAAAGGAATTAATGTAACAGGAGTTGATATTCATCAACATGTGGTTGATATCATCAATAAAGGAGAAATTCATATTGTTGAACCAGATTTAGATGGTTTGGTACATTATGTTGTTAAAGAAAATTATTTAAAAGCAAGTACAACTCCGATTATAGCAGATGTATATTTAATTGCAGTCCCAACACCATTTAAAGGAAATCACGAACCTGACATTTCATATGTATCTTCTGCCATAAAAGCAATTTTACCAACGATCAGAGAAGGTGCGTTAATAATTATTGAGTCTACGAGTCCTGTTGGAACTACAGAGAAAATGGAACAGATAATTTTTTCTGAAAGACCCGAATTAAAAGGTAAAATATATATGGCATATTGCCCTGAGCGTGTTTTGCCAGGAAATATTATATATGAGTTAGAACATAACGACAGAGCAATTGGCGGAATTAATGAAACATCAACCCAAAAAGCAATAGATTTTTATAAACTCTTTGTAAAAGGTGAATTACATGAAACTGATGCAAAGACTGCAGAAATGTGTAAGTTGGTAGAAAACTCATCAAGAGATGTTCAAATTGCATTTGCCAATGAGCTTTCAATGATTTGTGATAAGGCAGGAATTGATGTTTGGGAACTCATCAACTTAGCAAATAAACATCCAAGAGTTAATATTCTACAACCAGGTACAGGAGTTGGTGGGCATTGTATTGCAGTAGACCCATGGTTTATTGTTTCGGAGTTTCCTAATGAAGCTAAAATTATTCGTTCAGCTAGAGAAATTAATAATTTTAAAACCGAATGGGTTATTGAGAAAATTAAAAATTCTGCTTTGCAATTTGAATTAGATAAAGGTAATAAACCTACAATTGCATGTATGGGGCTCGCTTTTAAACCAAATATAGATGACTTAAGAGAGTCGCCAGCATTGCATGTAACTACAAACTTGATAAGTTCAGGATTTAATGTTTTGGCTGTGGAACCGAATATAAAATCACATACTGATTTTGAAATTTTCAACCATGATGATGCTATTGAAAAAGCAGATATTATTATCTTTTTAGTGGCTCATGATGAATTCAGAAGCTTAGAATTAGCAAATGACAAAGTTGAGATAAGTTTTGTAAAAAAATAAAGAATGAAATGATTGAAATAGATAACAATCTTAAAATAGCAATAAAAGCATCCTTAAAAGCTGGAATTGAAATAATGAAAGTGTACGAGTCTGATGATTTTAATATAGAAATTAAAGGAGACGATTCACCATTAACTCAAGCAGATAAAAATGCCAATGATGTAATTAATTCATATTTAATCCAGACGGATATTCCAATTATCAGCGAAGAAAACAAGCAAACAGATTTTGCTATTCGTAAGAATTGGGAAACATGTTGGGTTGTTGACCCAGTTGATGGAACTAAAGAATTTATCAAACGCAATGGTGAGTTTACAGTTAACATTGCTTTAGTCACAAACGGCAACCCTGTACTCGGAGTCATTTATGTACCTGTTAGTAAGATACTTTATTTTGCTGATGTTAAAAAGGCACAAGGATATAAAGTTGTTTTAGAATCTCATGATACAAATATTGAAGGGGTACTTGAAAAGGCAATTCAATTAGAGCCCAAGAAAGATTCTAATCAGATACAAGTAGTTGGGAGTCGTTCACATATGAGTCAAGAGACCTTGGATTATGTAGAAAAGTTAAAATCAAAAGGGAAGAAAGTTGAAATTGTATCTAAAGGAAGTTCGTTAAAATTTTGTTTGGTCGCTGAGGGCAATGCTGATGTATATCCACGTTTTGCTCCAACAATGGAATGGGATACAGCAGCAGGACACGCCATTTGTAATGCTGTAGGGATTGAAGTGATTTCAGAGGAAACAAAAGAGCCATTGCTTTATAATAAAGAGAATTTATTGAATCCTTGGTTTTTGGTGGGAAAGTGAGTTTAAAAGGGACAAAGGAGCAAAGAGTCAAAGAAAAGAATGGTGACGTATAAAAAGGAATCACATATACGAAGTTTGTTGAAGGGGATTTCTTGGCGTATAGTTGCTACCATAGATACTATTTTAGTGGTATTATTTGTGACTTGCTTGATGGGGAATTGCAGTTTAGAGTTTGCTTTTTCAATTGCTTTTATTGAGTTCTTTTTAAAGTTGGCTGTTTATTATGTACACGAACGGGTTTGGCAAAATGTTTTTGGTGAATTAAAAGGAACACAAAAAAGAACCTTGTACAAATCTATTTCTTGGCGCCTAATAGCAACTACAATGACGTTTATTATTTCGGGTACTATTCTCGATACGTTTGGAGAGATAGCTATGTATATTGCAATTACTGAATTATTTACGAAATTTGCGTTTTATTACGTTCATGAGCGAATCTGGTTAAAGTTGCCTCTGGGTAGAATTCGGGATTATTTGTATAAAGCGTTGAAGAAAGGTTAGAGTTAGGGCTTCTCGATACAATTTTAAAGAATTATGATTCTTTAAAATCACTCGAAGTGACGTTGAAAAAACGCTCCGTCAGTTTGAGTAATTTTTGAGGAACGAAAAAATTATATCGAGAACAACTATAAAAATAAGCTTCTCGATACTATTTGATAACACTAGGGCGTCATCAAATCACTCGAAGTGACGTAAAAACAAAATAGATAAATGAAAGAAAATATCATTCCACATAACTACCAAGTATCTGTAGATGATCGTAGAAAATTAAATCAGCACAATTCATTTTTGATGTGGTTTACTGGTTTGTCAGGTTCTGGAAAATCGACCATCGCAAATGTGGTGGAACAAGAACTTCATAAAAAAGGAATTAAAACCTATACATTGGACGGAGATAATATTAGAAAAGGAATCAACAAAGATTTAACTTTTACTCCTGAAGATAGAACTGAAAATATCCGTCGTATTTCAGAAATTTCCTCATTAATGATAGATGCGGGTGTTGTGGTATTAGCAGCATTTGTATCACCCTACAAAAAAGATAGGACAAACATCAAGAATGTGGTAAAAGATGTTAATTTTGTCGAAATTTATATAAATACAAGTGTCGAAGAATGTGAGCGCAGAGATGTAAAAGGATTGTATAAAAAAGCGCGTGCAGGAGAAATAAAAAATATGACAGGAATTTCTTCGCCTTATGAAGCCCCTGAAAATCCAGCAATTGAAATAAAATCCGAAGAGTGTACAGTTGAAGAGGCTGTAGCTAAAATAATGAATTATATAGAAGGTAAGTTATTTGATTTTGAGTGATATGACTTCTCGATACAATTTCAAATCACTAAGGCGTTTTGAAATCACTCGAAGTGACGTTGAAAGTTAGTTAGAATCTCTAACACTATTATAACTAACTTTCAACGTCACTTCGAGTGATTTACGACGATAGGAGAAAATTGTATCGAGAACAGTTTTGAAAGAATAAATAAAACAAGAAGTTAGAATAAAATATAAATGTCATTGCGAGGATACAAGGCGAAGCAATCTCAAAATTAAAATACAAATCATTGAGGTTACTTCGCTCTAAAAAGAGTTCGTAAAGACACTAATAAGATTGACAATGAGTAAATACTATTTAAATTATTTAGACGAGTTAGAGAGTGAAGCCATCTTTATTTTACGAGAAGTTTGGGCACAGTTTCAAAATCCTGTAATTTTATTTTCTGGAGGAAAAGATTCTATTGTGGTTGCACATTTGGCTAAAAAAGCGTTTCATCCAGCCAAGATTCCGTTTCCATTAATGCATGTAGATACTGGACACAACTTCCCAGAGACCATTCAGTTTAGAGACGATGTGGTTGAAGAATTGGGTGTTCAGCTTATTGTAGGTTCTGTGCAAGAATCGATAGATCAGGGTAGAGTAACTGAAGAAAAAGGAAAAAACGCAACAAGAAATGCGTTGCAAATAGGAACTTTGTTAGATGCTATTGAATCTAATAAAATTGATTGTGCTATTGGTGGTGGGAGACGAGATGAAGAAAAAGCAAGAGCAAAAGAGCGTTTCTTTTCTCACCGAGATGATTTTGGGCAATGGGATCCAAAGAATCAACGTCCAGAATTATGGAATATATTTAACGGAAAGTATTTTGAAGGAGAACATTTTAGAGCATTTCCGATTAGTAATTGGACAGAGATGGATGTGTGGAATTATATCAAAAGAGAAAACATAGCAATCCCATCTTTATACTATGCACATGATAGAGAAGTTGTTTGGAGATCTGATTCATGGATTCCAAATTCTGAATTTTTAGTATTGGAAGATCATGAAGAAATTGTAACAAAGAGAATCCGTTTTAGAACTTTAGGAGATATTACCATTACAGGCGGAATTGAATCAGATGCTGACACACTAGAAAAAATTGCTGATGAAGTTGCAGGAATGCGTCAAACAGAACGAGGTAATAGAACCGATGATAAGCGTTCAGAATCAGCTATGGAAGATAGGAAGCGTCAGGGGTATTTCTAATGTAAAGTTGTGAAACTGTTAAATCGTAAAGCTGTTGTTTGTTGTGGAGAATAAAGTTCCCGTCTTTGCGAACGAATGAAATGGAGTGTGGCAATCTCATAAATGTAAAGGCGTTAAGTTGTTGAATTGTTTATTTGAGTAACTGTGTTAAGATTCTTCATTTCACTCAGAATGACAAACAGAATGTCATTCCGACAGAGGTACGACGAGGAATCTCAATAAAGAAATAATGAAAACAAAAGGAACACATAATTATTATGTTTACATTTTAACAACAAAATAAAAACTGTTCTTTATGTTGGAGTTACAAATAATTTAAAAGGAAGTTTTTTTCAATTAAAAACCCTGAAGCAAACACAAAAGCTTTTACTGAAAAGTATAATGTGTTTTATTCACAATTGAAAAATTATTTGACTGCAACAAAAATAGAATTAGGAATGTTGGTGAACTTTGGTGAGCCCTCATTAGTTTATAAAAGAATATTGAATATTACAAGTTGAATAGATTGATAATTTTCGTCAATTCGAGTGAATTTTAATACCTGATAAGGTAGAAAAATTAGTATCGAGAATGGTAGGTATAAAGAACTGTTCTCGACCTGTCTGCCGACATAGGTAGGTACAATTTTTTATCAAAAATCACTCGAACTGACGTAGAAGCATTATCAAGAGTAGAAATTATTAAATATAAAATTATTAGAATATTAATTAGAACAATTCGTTTTAAAATTCGTGATAATTAGCATAAATTCGTAGCCATGTTAGACAACAACCAACTATTAAGATTTACAACTGCAGGAAGTGTAGATGACGGTAAAAGCACATTAATCGGTCGTTTATTATACGATTCAAAATCTATTTTCGAAGACCAATTAGCAGCTATAGAAGTAACAAGTAAAAAGAGAGGACATGAAGGTGTCGATTTAGCATTGTTTACAGATGGTTTACGCGATGAGCGCGAACAAGGAATCACCATTGATGTAGCCTACAGATATTTTACCACTCCGAAACGAAAGTTTATTATCGCTGATACTCCAGGTCATATTCAATATACCCGAAATATGGTCACGGGTGCTTCGACTGCAAATGTGGCAACTATTTTAATTGATGCACGACATGGTGTTATAGAACAAACCAAACGACATGCATTTATTGCTTCCTTATTGCAAATACCACATATTATAGTTTGTGTTAACAAAATGGATTTGGTCGATTTTTCTGAAGAAGTATTTAATAATATCGTTACCCAGTTCGAAGAAATAGCTTCAAAAATGTTGGTGACTGATGTACGATTTATTCCGATGAGTGCCTTGTTAGGAGACAATGTAGTAAACCGTTCTAAAAATATGGATTGGTATCAAGCAGCCCCGATGTTACACACCTTAGAAACCATGCATATTTCTAGTGATATTAATAAAGTAGATGCTCGTTTTCCGGTACAAACAGTATTACGTCCCCAAAATGAAACCCATAGAGATTATAGAGGTTATGCCGGTAGAGTAGCAAGCGGTGTATTAAGAGTTGGAGATGAAATTACGGTAATGCCTTCTGGGTTTACATCAAAAATTAAATCTATTGATGTTTTTGACGAATCATTAGAAGAAGCACATGCGCCCATGTCCGTATCTATTACTTTAGAAGATGATGTAGATGTGAGTAGAGGAGATATGATTGTTAGAACCAATAATAAACCAGAAGCAACTCAAGATATTGAAGTAATGTTGTGTTGGTTAAACAATGCTCCGGCAAAACCAAGAGCAAAATACACAATCAAGCATACGACGAATGATCAAAAAGCAATGATTAAAGAAGTGGTTTATAAAATTGATATTCAAACTTTAGGAAGAGTTAGTGAGAATAAAGAATTGAAAATGAATGACATTTCTAAAGTAAAAATACGAACTACCAAACCATTAATGGTAGATTCATATAGAGAAAATAGGATTACTGGAAGCATTATTTTGGTAGATGACGCTACCAATGAAACGGTGGCTGCAGGAATGATTGTTTAAAGGCCCCCTTGCCCCGAAGGGGAGATTTTGAAACCTAAATTAGTTACTTTGTCGTTCCGACAGAACGACGTAGAGAGGAGCTCCTGAAAAAGTCACATTAGAAGGGAAGAATTACTTAGTGATGGAACTTCAAAAAAATTGTTCTATAGAGCAATGGAAACAATTGCGTATTTTTATAATGGATAGAAAAGAATACAAGGGCGCTATAGGGAGGCCTTTAGAAATAAACGATGTTAAGTTTATAAAATCTAATTAGGCCTTATTTTATATAAAAAGGGAATACTATGAAAACAGTTAATTCATTAAATAGTTATTGTTTAATACTATCGGTTTTTTTCTTACCAATAAGTATGAAATTTAATAATATTTTTCTGCTGTTATTTATTGTTTTAGGCATTGGTCTAATGATTTTACAACCAAAAAAAAACCTAAGAAGTCTATTAAAGAAAAATTTAGGAGTACTTCTTATCACATCCTTACCATTTTGGTTAAATGTATTAGGGCTTTTGTACACGGATGAATTGAAAACAGGTACTGATTATACTATAAGAGCTCTGCCCTTTTTGTTCCTCCCACTTATTGCTATTTCCATTCCAGATGTATTCCGTGATAATTATAAAAAAATGGGATATGCTTTGGTTGTTGGCTGTGTTATCGTCGCTGTTTATAGTTGGTTTGTTACCTTAGTAGAAATTTATCAATTAAATAGACCGATGAAGGAGTTGTTTGGGCCTTTACATTCACATCACAAATTGGTAAAGTCTTTGGACTTACACGCTTCTTATCTATCAATATTTATATATACGGCAATTGGATTTATAATATCACAAAAAGAGCATTTTAGTAAGAGAAATAAAGTTGTTGCAGTTTTAGGTATTATTTTTTTAACGGCTTTTTTATTTCATTTATTATCTAGAAATGCCATTGCCTATTTTTTAATGGTGTCATTTGTTTATTTGCTCTATAATAAACAATGGAAAGTTTTATTAGGCACCTCAGTACTAATTATTGCTTTAGGATATATGGCTTATAACGTAAATCATAACTATTTAAGAGATAGAATTTTTAATAATCTAAACTTTTTTGAAAAAGAAACGAGATTTAGTAAAAAGGATGATCGTTTTGAAAGGTTGTCGGCCTCTTATGAAATATTTTTAAAAAAACCAATTATTGGTTTTGGAACAGCAGCCGAAAGTAAACACAGAACAGCAGTCTTTAAAAAAAATAAAGATATGGTTGCCTATAATGAAAATTACAATGCTCACAATCAATTTTTTGAGTATTTAAGCACTTTTGGTGTAGTTGGAGGAGTGTCTTACTTTATATTCTTTGGTTATTTATTTTTTATTACGCTTAAACACAGGAATGGATTTCTTATGTTTATGGTGTTAGGTCTATTTTTGGCTTGTATTACAGAGTCTATTTTTGAAAGATCATTAGGTGCCGTGTTTAGTGCTTTATTAATAGCCATTTTACTCAGTTATGAGGGGGTTAAAATAATTCCAAAATATGAAAGGTAAATTGTTTGGTTTTTTTAATAGCAATAGAAAATACCTTTTGTATGGCAGTTCTATTGTGTTTAGTAGAGGCTTAGAATATCTCATTTTATTTTTAGCACCATTATTACTGACGAAACAAGCCTATGGCGATCTTGAATTTTATAAAAGGATTATTGAACTTTCTTCAACAATTTTAGTTTTTGGGCTTCCAACCTTAATGTTTACTTATAGTAAAAGTAATAGTAGCAAAGTATATTTACTTATTTTTTCCTTAGGTGTAATTTTATTGCTATCAATAGTAACAATACCAATTCTATATTGGGCGGATTATCTTTTTCTATTAATTCCAATTTTGTTTTATTCCATATTTTTTTCAAACGGAATAGTACAGATGTATATATTGGTTGCAAAAGGCAGTAATGCAGCTTCGGTATTTAAAATTATCGTTTCATGTATATTTTATGCATTCGTGTTTTTTATTATAAAATATGATAAAAACCCCTCTTTTGCCTTTGTAAATTCAACATATTTTCTTTTCCCTGTGGGGGGCATATTTCTTATACTTTTATTAAGATCTCTTCGTGCAAAATATAAGGTGTTTTTAAAATACTTAAATTTGTTTAAAAAATTACTGGTTAGTTCTTCAACATTAGTAATTAGTACGATTGCAAATATGATGTTTTTATACTCAGATATTTTTATTGTTAAATTACTTTCAGATAATTCAAGTGTAGAAATTGCAAATTTTAGCTTTGTTTTAAACATTACAAACCTTATTGTAATTATACCTATGACACTAATTCAGGTAGATATTGAAAAAATCAAAGAAGGAAGTTATAGTTGGCTACAATCATATAGAAAAAAGATTGCCTTGTATATTTTAGTATTTGCCTTTTTTGTTACTCTAGGTTATATTTTATTAATAAATTCTTTCTATAGCTCTTATAAGAATACGCTTTTGTTATTTGTTATTTTGATTTTTGGTAAAATAATACAGTCAAATTCCGTAATCTTAGGTGCTCAAATTCTAATTAAGAAAAGGTTCTTCGATAATTTAAAAATAAATTTGGCAACGGTATCCTTTAATATTATAGCAAGTTATTTTTGCTATAAATCTTTTGGATTGTTAGGGTTAGCTTTTATTAGTTCATTATCATTATTAGTTCGATATCTTGGATTGAGATATTACTATAAACAAATTCATTTAAAGTAATGGAATATCTAAAGAAAACAAATTCGAATCTAGCCACTTTTGGAGTGCTTATCTTTCTGCCTTTGATTATTATTACAGATTTTATTTTTAAAATAAGTTCAGGTAATATTAGATATACGTTTATTTTAAAAACTATTATAGCCATCATTTTATGTTTTTTTGTGTTAAGAAAGTCCATTTCAACTAAACAATATATGACATTAGGACTTCTATTGATTTTAATCTCCTTTAACTTAATTAGCAATTACACTTTAAATTTAGATCAGCAAAAAGTTTATTACAGTCTCTATATGCAAGCCTTGTTTTTATTTGGACTGTTAATCTTAATTTTCTTTCAGTTGTTTTATACTACACTTAGGGTTAAACCAGTGCTAGTACTTTTGAAAACAATAGTTTTACTTAATTTTATTTTTATTTTGGGAGGGTATTTTTTTGATATTATTGCTTTTAAATCCTATACACATAGGTTTGGATTTAATGGTGTTTTTAAAAGCAATGCTGAAGCTTCATATTTTTATATGTTGATTATTACATTGTTTTATATTTCTAAAGAAAAATATTCAAGAATATTTTTAGCAGTAGGTCTACTATCAACTTTATTTATTGGGAGTAAAACCTTATATTTTTTTTTATTAATTTTTGGTTGTTTGATAGTATATAATAAAGTTCAATGTAAGATTAGAGATAGTTACATCAAATTTTTTCGTGCTATATTTTTTATAATTGCAATTTTAATTTTTTCATTGGGAGTGGTTTTTATAATCAAACAGAATGCCACTTTAAATAGATTATATACTGATAAAGGTTTGTTTACCGCTTTTTTATCAACCAGAGATATATTAGTGGAAAATGCTTTCGCAGAGATGTTTACAAATTGGAGTTTTGTGCATTATTTTATAGGTGGTATTGGCTCAATAAGTTTAACGACACAAACAGATTTTATTGATCTATTTTTAAATTATGGAATTATAGGGTCAATTATTTATATCATTATTTTTATTTTAAATACTTATAGCTATACGAATTTAAAAGTGCTATTACTTGTTTCTCCAGTATTAGCAAGTATGTTATTAAGGGGTAATTTTATTCACTTTCCTTCTGTTTTCTTAATATCAATGATTATTTTTGTTGTAATAAATAAAATTTATAAAAAGGAGGGTTATGATTAAGAAATTTAGTATTTGTATGTTGGGGTTATTAGGATTAATGGCTTGTAGTGATAAGGTTAAGAAAGAAGAGACTGGAAATAACAAACCCGTTATTGAAGAGAAAATAATAGGCCCTAAGGAAGATTATTTGGTTTTTGAAAACTCCCTAACAAAAAAAGATATAGATAGTGCGTCTTATATCAATGTAGAACTTACTAATAACGGAGCGAAATTTAGCGATAAAGAATCTTCTTATATTAAAATACCAAATATAAATTTGGATCTCAAAGAAGACTTTAATATTAGTTTTTGGTTTAAATTTTACGGTATGGAGGGAAAAATCCCAAAGGCACTTTTAGCATATAGAGGTAGTTCTCCTTCATCTAATAGTCCAATCTTTATTTATTTACCTGCAAGAAAGTTGTCCGGATCCTTTGGGAGTCAAATATTATGGGCTGAGAATTATAACATGAAAGAAGGAAATTCTAAACTATATTATGATTCCGTTCAATTAATGCCAGACACACCATATTTTGTTTCTATCAACTATTTAGAAAATAAAATGCAATTTTATGTAGAATCAGAATTGTATGCTGAGTATGAGAATGTGTCTACACATGATATGATTGGAAAAGACCTTTATTTAGGAGGCCTACTCTTAAATGACGAACTTAAATATCCATTAGATGGATCTATGAAGAGTTTGAAAATATTTTCTCGTTCATTAACAGAAAAGGAAATTGTTAAACTTTACAATGTAGAATTAGCATTTGAATAATTAATTCTTTATGACACGAAAATTAATGGTTAATATTGATAATTTTATTTTTAAAACTATTCTTTTTTTAATTTTTATTAAATTAATTTTTTCATATTTATTGGTAAAGTTGAGTTATTTCCAAAGAACTTTTACACCTAATGATGAGAAATTCAACATTTTGGGGTTGCCAAGTAATCTCTCTGCAATTATAGAATATGCCTTATTACCACTATTAATAGTTTTTATAGTAAGAAATTTTAATTTTTTTAAGAAAGGTAAAATTATTTTTCAGGTATCAATTTTGTTATATCTTTTAAATGTAATTACCGGGGTGTTGAATCGTGTTTCATTGGTAGATTCAATAAACTATTCATTAAAACTTTTTGCCCCAATCTATTTGTTTCTAGCTTTAGTAATAGAATATAATAGATCTAGCTTTGACTTGAAGAAGAATATGATAAATTTTATAAAAGTTTGTTTTATTCTTCTAATTATTGGGTTATTATTTTTTGACCCCAGTTTTAATAGAGGTGCTTTTTATTTCCCGATTTATTTCTCAGGAAATCATACACACAGCTATGTATTGGTATGTTGCTTTATTGGTATTAGTTATTTGTTGTTTAGAAAAGGAAAAAAAAAATGGATGATTGTTTTTATGCTTACCAGTTTTACATTTTTATTAATTGGTTATAACATTAGGACCTCTTTACTACTCTATCTTATTTATATTGTTGTAATGTTATACCTATGTAACAATATGTTTAAGTACCTTATTGTAAAAGGAGCAATCATTGTACTACCAATAATTATTTTAATTTTATTTATCAAGTATAGTGGAGATTTTGATTATTTTACTTCAGGAAGATTATCTATGTATGGAGAGAAAATAGACCAATTGTCTAGAAATAGTTTTTTAGATTGGCTATTTGGGTCTGGATCTGGTTCCGATTTAATTGTAATAGATGCATGGTGGTGGGAAAAGAAAGGAGCACATAGTGATATTATAACTTATTTGGTAGAAAATGGGATTGTTTATTTAGGCTTATTACTTTTAGTATTATTTATTTTATTTATCTTATTGGGTAAGATTAATATGATTTATTGTAGTTTAATTCTTGGATATTTTATTACGGGATTAATTAGTAATGGCATTCTTTCTAGACCATTGGCAGCTTACATGTTTTTTATAGTTTTATCATTTATATATGTTGATATTATGGAAGAACCCAAAAAGGCTATTAAGACATGAAAGTTTTCTTTATAGGCAATATTCCAACAAATGACCCAAGGTCAATAGGGGGGGCAAGTTCCTTAACTTACAATTTATTAGCTTTTTTAAAAAGAAATAATGCACCTATAGAATACTATGAATTAAGGAAAAACTGGAAACCAAAAGGGCAAATTTTAGACTATCTCTTTTTTTTACTCAAGTTTCCTTTTATCTCATTAAAATATGATGTAATAAGTATACATGGTACACGAGATTTTAGAATTTCCATAGGGCCATTTATTGTTCTTTTCTCGAAACTCTTTAATAAAAGAATTGTCTGCCATTTTTATGGAGGGTATTTTCATAAGAAATACATGTCTTACCCTAGAATTTTTAAATGGTGGCTAGAACAAACAATTTTTAGATCAGATCTTATTTTAATGGAAACCAAAGAGCAAGTTGCCTTTTTTAATAATTTGTTTGATAAGGATACTATTATTTGGTTTCCGAATGCCAGAAACAAACAAAATATCGACATCAAAAAAGAATATTCGAAAAAGTTGGTGTTTATTTCTAGAGTTACCGAGCAAAAAGGAATTAAGATACTGATAGAGGTTTTTAAAGAATTGCCCTCAAACTATACATTAGCCATTTATGGGCCAATAGAAGAAAACTTAAAAAAATTCATTTCAAATATTCAAGATAAACAAATCTCTTATCACGGTTCATTAACGCCAGACACTATTATACCAACACTTTTAAAATATGATATTTTGATTTTACCTACCTTGCACCCAAATGAAGGGTATCCTGGAATTATCATTGAGGCCTTAAGTTGTGGAAAACCAGTAATTAGCTCAAACCTAATTTCAATTGCCGAAATTATTGAAAATGGTAAAGAAGGAATCTTAACAGAACAAGGAAATAAAAATCAATTAATGCAAGCCATTAAGGCTATTAATACTGATAATTACCAAGAATTTTCGGCAAAGGCACTTACCAAGTTTGAATTATTTGACGAGGAAATTGTATTTAACAAACTTTTAAATTTTTATTTAAATGATTAATGCTTATAAATTTTATTACATAGCCCATTGGCTTTATAAAAGAAAAATACCTCTTCTTCCTAGAATTATTAAACTAATGATTTTTTTTATGTATAACTCGAGTATCCCTTATCAGGCAATAATTGGTAAAGGAAGTTTTTTTGCTTATGGCGGTATTGGGGTGGTTCTCCATCAAAGAGTGGTTTTAGGGGAAAATTGTTTAATAGGATCTAATGTTACTATTGGAGGTAAATCTGGAGAGAATAACGTACCTATTATTGGGGATAATGTTAAAATTGCAACTGGAGTCAAAATATTGGGAGCGGTAATAGTTGGGAGTAATGTTACAATTGGTGCAAATGCTGTTGTGGTTAAAGACGTTCCAAATAATGTAGTCGTTGCAGGAATACCAGCTAAAATCATTAAAAATTATGACATTCCAAGATAAATATTTGCTTCCTTTTAGAGAACTTGTCTTAAAAGTTAAAAGGAAAATTTATTATAGACAAAATATTTATTCAAGAGATTTATCTACAAGTAATAATTTCAAAGTAGCCCAATTGAAGGGTGATTTTTCTGTTGTAAAAATTGATAAGAGTTGTAAAGATCTTTTAGTTAAATATGCGAATGAAAATAGAGCTAAGAATCATTTCGAAAAAAACTTGAAGTTGAGGTTAGGCAAGAACAAAAGGTTTATTGGATTTGCAGCAGTTTGTCAGCAAAAAAATGAAATAGCATATTTATGCTGGCTTGATTTAGAAATGATTGAATTGAATGATGCAAAATTCACAATGAATTTAAATGCTAATCAAGCCTATTTTTTTGATGATCATTGCCTTCCTGAATATAGAAGGTTGGGCTTGCATAAAAAAGTGTTTGAAGATCGGTTAAATTACTGTATTAATCATGGAATTCAGGAAGTTCTAATAGCTATTATGAATGATAATAAAAGAGCGATTAACAATTTATACAAATTTAATTTTAAACTGATAAAGACTATTTACGTTTATCCCTTTATAAATTTTTTAGATAAAATTTTCATGATTATGTAAATCATTGATGGATAAATAAATTAAATATGAAAATAATTGAATGGAAGTTACCGTAATAAAGAATATAGAAGAACTAAGAGGTATTAAGGATCAGTGGGAAATCCTAGAAAATAAATCTTGTAAAAAAACAATTTACAATTCATATCAGTTTTTATACAACTGGGTAGTACATCAGCAAGCTAATTTTGAAAATTTAGCGATTATTTGTATTCATGAAAGAAATGAAATTGTAGGTATAGCACCATTAATGCTAACAAATGAAAAAGCTTTAAAAGTTATTAGGTATAAAAAGTTATCGTTTTTAGGTAAAGGTGATTTTTTAAATTTTTTAATTGAATCTAGGCCTAATACAAAACCAATTATTGCCAAGATATTTGATTCAATTCACAAACTTGAATCTTGGGATAAGATGGATTTAACCCATTTAACTAAGGACTCAAATTTAGTCAAATTCTTATTAAGGTCATCAGTTTATAATAGTGCGACCATTTTTTTTGGCGAAAATCCAGTGGTGTATAGAAATAAACACATTGATTTTTTAGCCTATAAAAAATTGCATGTTAGAAAGAATGTGAATAATTATTATAATAAATTACGTAAGAATTTTGATGTAAATGTGAAATTGTATTGGGGTGATGATAGTGATATATTAACAAGAATTAGTAAGATTCATATTGAAAGAAATTCTGATGGGAAAAATAGGAAAAGTCTTTTTGAACATCTCGAAACGATGTCTTTTTTACGCTCTATTTATGAGGAAGGAAAAATAACCTTGACTTTTTGTTTAGAAAACGAACATGATATTATAGCTTATGTCACTTGTTTTATTGAAAATGATGTAATTTATGTTTGGAATAATTCATACAATATTAAATATGAAAAATTTAGTCCTGGAGATATTATTTATATGGAAGCGATGAAATATTTCTTTGGTGAAAAAAGTCAATTCAATGCTTTTGATTTTGGTGGAGGTAGATACCCTTGGAAATTTCAAATGACGGATGATTTTATTTCAATGTATCGTTTAAATCTAAATAATAATAAATCTAAAAAGTATAAATTACTTGAGCAATATGACAAATTGTTTCAAATTGGAAAAATACTTTTTAAATCATGAAAATTATTGTTGTAGTTCCAAAAAATTTATTTGGTAATTGGGTTAAACAGATTGTTGTTAAGAATAAAAAGATTCAATTAGATGTTTTTGTTTTGAACAATTTTCCAGAAAACAGGTTGTATAAACTATTTTTTAAAATAGATCAAAAATTATTTAAAGGCGCCAAGAGTTTGGTGGCTCCTATTGATTCAGTAAATCAATATAATATAGATAATGTTAAAGATATTACAATAGACAAATTAAGTACATGTATATTAAATTTTACCGATATAAGGATTGAGAGTCAAAATATATCTCAGTATGAGTTTTTTGTCAACCAAAGCACATCAATATTTAATGAACTGATTAAATCTACAATCCTCACAAAATATAAAAAGGTTTCATTACAAGTAAAAAACAAAAATAAAGAATTTGAAACCTCTGTTAGGTTTGATCCTATTTCGGTTTCTAAAAATTTAGATTTGGTTTTGGCTACTTTTTTAGGAATTATAAAAAGCAACCTTCAGGCTTTGCAAGATTTAGATAAATCTACTAACGTAGCCATTTCTGGATTGAATGTGTTGTCAGTTTTTAAATATGGCGTACGATTCTGTAAGAAGATTATTGATTATAAATTTTATGCTGACCAATGGCTAATAGCATATCAATTTGGGGATGAAAGTAAAATTTCACTCTTCAATTTTGAAACCATAAAAAAGATAATACCTCCTAAGGATCGGTTTTGGGCAGATCCAATTGTGATTTTTGAAAATGATACATATTATGTGTTTATTGAAGAGTTGCTATACGCCAATGACAAGGGACATATTTCAGTTTTTGAAATTCATAAGAACGGTAGTGTAACACAACCCGTTAAAATAATCGAGAATGACTATCATATGTCTTATCCTTTTGTATTTAAATATGAAGAGGACTATTATATGATTCCTGAAACATCACATAATAGCACCATAGATTTATACAGGGCTAAGAATTTTCCTTATGAATGGAAATTTGAAAAGACTATTTTTAATAACATTCAGGCTACTGATACGACACTAGTTTATGCTAACCATAAATGGTGGATGTTTACATCAATTAAGGAGTTTGAAAATGGAACTTACGACAATGTATTGAGCATATTTTATGCAGATAACCCAATCAAAGGAAACTGGAAAGCGCATGAACAAAATATTGTTAAAAACGATATAGAAAACTCTAGACAAGGTGGTCCTTTTTTTAAGGGTAATGATTGTTTATATAGAATATCTCAAAACGGAATGAATACCTATGGTTTTGGGTATAATATACATAAGGTTATAGAGCTGTCTGAAACAACTTTTAAAGAAGAACTTGTAAATAATTACACAGCAACTGATAAAGGAATTATTGGTGTACATACTTTTAATAAAGTAGAAAACATTCAGGTGTACGATGTGCTTAAAAGAATAAAAAAAATTGAGTTTGTAAAATAGCATTGAATGATTAAGAATTTTAAACTTTACAGCAATTATATTTTTAAGCATAATTTTTTGTTACAACAAAAAATTAGGGAAATAGAAGAGTATTATGAAAATCCAAAAATTTTAGATCTTAAAAATGAAAGATTTAAAAGGTTAATTAATCGGGTTTTTGATAATAATAAGTTCTATAAAAAATTGTATGCTGAGCATGGTATTGAAAAAAGTTCAATTAAAACTTTGGATGATATAAAGAAATTGCCAATTATAAATAAGCAAATTGTTGTAAAACACTCAAAATTAATAAAACAAGGAGTTCCATTACTTATAGGAAAAGGATATACCAGTGGTACTACGGGTACTCCGTTGGAAGTTTATAGAAGTTATAATTCAATACTTACAGAAAACGCTTATGTATGGTGGTATAGGATAAAATCTGGATTGAACCCTAAAGATAGAAAAATTTCTATTAGGGGTGATTTGGATAGAAATAAACTTTATTTTTTAGATAAATATTCAAACACTTTGCATATTTCAAGTTTTGCACTAAATAGTACGAATATTAAAGAAATTGTAAAACTAATAAAAGAATTTAATCCAAAAGCAGCATTAGGATATCCAAGTTCTTTATTTACCATATCTTCTTGGTTGTTAGAAAATAATGAAGAGTTATTTATACCTTTATCTTTTACAAGTTCAGAATCTTTATTATTCTTTCAAGAGGAAAAGATAAAAAAGGCATTTAACACCAACATATTTGACTGGTATGGAAACTCGGAAAGAACCATTGCTTTATATAGAGATGAAAATAAGTATTATGAACCAGTTCTATATTCTATAAATGAATATAATGTAGAAAATGTTATTACAACTTCGTTAATAGGTGATTATTTCCCATTAATAAGATATGAGGTTAATGACAAAATAATTAACTTAAATGATTTTAATTTCAAAAAAAAATCTACTACTATAAGTAGTATTCAAGGGCGGATTGAGGAATACATTGTACTCCCAGATGGAAGTAAAGTTGGATCAGCAGCACTAAGTTTAATATTTAAAGACATTGATATATTAAATTCTCAAATCATACAAAATGATAAAATGTCATTAGTATTTAATATCGTGCCAGGGAAACATTTTAGTGGTAAGAATAAACTATTGATTAAAATTCAAAGGAAATTAGGGAATAGTATTCAGATTTATATAAATTTAGTAGAGAAATCTGATATACTTCTTACAAAATCAGGGAAATATAAATTAGTAATTTCAAAAATAAAGACTATAAATAAATGATTTCAAAAAACATTATTATAATTTTAATATTTGCTTTAACTTCTTGCAAACAAGTTAAGAACACAAGCACTGACCAAGATTTTTTTGATTATAAAAACGAAAAAAATCTAATCGAATTAGGAGTTTATACCATCGATTATTTATTAGAGGATAAAATTATTTTTAATAAAAAACATGGAGATATAAGAGATAAAACCCTTTATGATAATGAAATAAATGAATTGAATTTTGATGGTACATATAGGTTAACCAATGTCAAAAACAAATTAGAAACATATTATTTTAAATTTGGATTTCATGGGTATTATGAGGGTAAAACTATGCTTACGTATGTAAATTGGTTAAGTAAAACCCCAGAAAATGGGGGGGGGGGAGTTTACAATTGATATTGTAAATATTCCTTTTATCCAACATGGTAAAATTAAAATTTGTACTATTGGTGATAGCCAAACATGGTGGGGTTTTGCTGGGAAATTAAGAAAAGAAATGAATAACATAAACGGAAATATATTATTTGTAGGAAATAGACAGGATGCTTTTGGGTATCCACACGAAGGCGAAGGAGGAAATAATACCAAGCAAGTATTAAATAGGTTAAATAAAGTGCCTCAAGCAGATTACTATACATTATTGTTAGGGACAAATGACTATAAGGGAAGTTTAGATGAAAGTAAAAAAAATATTATTAAAATAACGAGTACCTTGTTAATGAAATACACCTCATCTAAAATAGTATACATAACTCCCTTGCCTACAATAAATAAAGAAAGAGATAATTTTAATACCAAATTAAAAAACAAATTAGTAGTTGAATTTAAAAATAATGACAAAATTGATATTATAGATGTTGGGCAAGTATACAGAGAAAATCCGGATTGGGCAGAAGCATATTTAACAGGAGATGGCTTACATCAAAATGTGAAAGGTGTAGAGTTAATGGCTTATACCATTAGTTCATATTTTAAGAATGAATAAATTATATAAGTAAAATGAAAATCAAAAATTCATTTGATAAGCTCAAAAAGTTTTGCGAACAAGAAAACTTCAAAGGATACGACCCTTATGATGGTTTAAACAGTTGGATAATTCAAAAAACAATATTAGGTAAGTCACGTTTTTTTAGATTGGCATGGATTCAATTTTTTAAAAGAAGTCCGGTTAATTTTAGAAAAATTGTTGGAATTCAAAAAGATTATAATCCAAAAGGCTTAGGGCTTTTTTTAACAGGGTATTGCAACCTTTATAAGAACAACCCCAAAGAAGAATATTTAGATAAAATAAAGTCATTATCATCTAAAATAATTTCTTTACAAACCAAAGGATATTCTGGAGCATGTTGGGGTTATAATTTTGATTGGCAAGCAAGAGCGTTTTTTCAACCAAAATACACACCAACAGTTGTCGCTACAACTTTTATTATTGATGCCTTATTACAAGCGTATGAAATTACAAAAAACAAAACGTTATTAGAAGTTTCTATAAGTGGTGCTGATTTTGTGTTAAATGATTTGAATAAATCGTTTGATGAAGATGGTGATTACACATTGTCATATTCCCCTTTAGATAAAACACAAGTTTTTAATGCAGGATTATTAGGAGCGAAATTACTCTGTCTAGTTTATCAATACTCTAAAGAAGAACACCTTCTTAAAAATGCAAAAAAAATTGTTTCTTATGTTTGTAAACATCAGCAAAAAAATGGTGCATGGGCCTATGGCACTTTGTCTTTTCATCAATGGATAGATAATTTTCATACAGGTTATAATTTAGAGTGTATTTATATATATCAGAAAATATCGAAAGATGTTACTTTTAAAAGCAATATAGAAAAAGGATTAAAGTATTATTTGGACACTTTTTTTACAGAAGATGGACTTTCAAAATATTATAATAACAAGATATACCCAATAGATATTCATGCTCCGGCTCAATTAATTGTAACTTTGAGTAAATTAGGAGTTCTAAATAAAAATATTGAATTAGTGAACAATGTTTTGAGTTGGACCATTGATAATATGCAATCTTCAAAAGGATATTTTTATTATCAGAAGAATAAATTATTCACATCTAAAATATCATATATTCGTTGGGCACAATCTTGGATGTTTTATGCATTTACCTTTTATCTTGTAGAGAAAAATGAAGAATAGAATAGAAATTTTAAACACCACAATCCACAACTATTCAATGCAAGAAACATTGAATATAATTGGTACTTCGATTGAAGAAGATAAACAAATGCATCATGTTGTAGTGAATGCAGGAAAAATAGTTTCCATGCAAAAAGATTTACAATTGCGCAAAAGTGTCAATGAATCTGATTTAATCAATGCAGATGGTCAAGCCGTGGTATGGGCATCAAAGATACTAGGAAAACCTTTGAAAGAGCGCGTTGCAGGAATTGATTTGATGGTAAATTTAGTGGAATTAGCACACAAAAAAAGCTATAAAGTGTTTTTTTTTGGCGCTAAAGAAGAAATAGTAACAGCCGTTGTTAGTAAGTATTCAGAGCAATATTCAGCTGCTATTATTGCAGGTTACAGAAATGGTTATTTTAAGAAAGAAGAAGAAAAAAAAATAGCCAAACAGATTTCTGATAGTGGTGCAGATATGTTATTTGTAGCTATTAGTTCACCAACTAAAGAAATTTTTTTGTTCGAAAACAAAATACTTTTAAATAAAGTGAATTTTATTATGGGAGTTGGTGGTAGTTTTGATGTTGTGGCAGGGAAAGTAAAAAGAGCGCCATTATGGATGCAAAAAAATGGCTTAGAGTGGTTTTATAGATTCATACAAGAACCAAAAAGAATGTGGAAAAGATATTTAGTTGGTAACTATAAATTTTTAACATTAGTATTAAAAGAAAAGTATTCTTAAAGCTCTATTTTTTCAAATTCTCCTTATCTTTGAATTAAAATAGCAACTTGAAAAAAGGATACTCTACATATTTAATACCTATTTCAATATTTGTTGATGTATTGATTATCAACCTTTCTATGTTTTTGTTTTCAAGAGAGGTTTATATTGATTTCACCTATATATTTTACATCAATTTTGGCTGGTTATTAATAGCCTTTTACACCAAGTTTTATCGCGTATATCGTTATACAAAGTTGACAAAGGTTGTCTCCCTACTTATCATTCAACTCGGAATTTTCTTTTTAGCCTATTTTGCGTACTTCAGTTTGTTTCAAGAAGGGACTATAGTTGAGAATCAAACACTTTTGTTGGCAGTTCTCTTTAGTTCACTTACTTTATTCAAAATTATATTTGTCTACTTTTTAAGACGTTACAGAAATAGAGGGCGTAATTATAGATCAGTCGTAATTATTGGAGGCAATCAATCCCTAGAATCTATTTCAACATTGTTTCATGAACGGACCTATTTAGGATATAAACTTTTAGGATATTTTTCTGATAAATACCAAGACGGAAAAGAATATCTAGGAAATATTTCTGAAAGTATTGATTTTATTCTATCAAATAATGTAGATGAAATTTACTGTTCTATTTCTGAATTTACCGAAGAGGAATTGAAAAAAATGATAGAGTTTGGGAATACACATGATAAAGTTGTCAAACTTATTCCTGATTCAAAAGGGGTATTTAGCAAGGGGATGGTCTTAGAATACTATGATTATATTCCGGTATTGTCAATGAAAAAACTGCCTTTTGACGACCCTGTAATCAAACATTCCAAGCGTTTGTTTGATATCGTATTTTCGACTTTTCTTATTGTATTTGTGCTTTCTTGGATTAGTATCATTCTATTTATTTTGATAAAGTTAGAGTCGAAAGGGCCTGTAATTTTTAGACAAAACCGTGATGGGCTCAATGGAAAACATTTTGAATGTTATAAATTCCGATCTATGGGGATGAATAAAGAAGCGCATAAGATTCAAGCAACAAAAGGCGATATGCGAGTTACAAGAATTGGTAAAATTATTCGTAAAACTAGTATCGATGAATTACCACAATTTATCAATGTTTTACTAGGAGATATGAGTGTGGTAGGCCCAAGACCTCACATGACAAGTCAATCGATTAAATATGCACAGGTAGTGGATAAATATTTTATGCGTAACCTTGTTAAACCTGGTGTTACAGGATTGGCACAAGTAAGAGGTTTAAGAGGAGAGATAGAAGCAAATAGCGATATGAATAACCGAGTACGAATGGATATTTTTTATATCAATAATTGGTCTTTTGTATTGGATATTAAGATTATTTTTCAAACGGTTTTTAACGCTATGAAAGGTGAAGAAAAAGCATATTAGAAATTACGAATGTGTTGAATAGCAAATTACGTGCGAATCATTAACTCTTATCTAAATTAGTAAAACGTCACTTCGAGTGTTTTTTATGAGGTACGATTAAAAAATGTATCGAGAAGAAATCAACCTACAACCAACAACTCATCAATATTAGTAGTATATCTAGGAGATAAATGTTTTTGATGCATTTTCCAAGTGCGTTCTAAATCTTGATTTGCCAACTTAACTTTATAACTACCCAGCTTTATATTTAAGTTATCAATAGTATTCATAAGCGGTTTGTGATTTGGGTTTTGGCACTCAAACAAATTTAATTGATGGTTGTTATTTGGTGCAAACCCAGTAACAATAACTCCTGCGCGCTTATATTTAATTCCGGTTTTAAATATAGAACTAACAGCTTTCACAGCATATTTTGAAATTACTAAAGAAGAATCAGTAGGATAAGGCAATGCTACATGAATTGAGCCCCTGTGTTGTTCAGCTTTTTTATGTCTGTCGCTACTTAATAATACAATTACCATATTGCATAAGGATTCTTGCCGCCTTAGTTTTTCTGCGCAATTTGTTGCAAATGTCGAAACACGCTCTTTGATATTATCAATGTCAGAAAAAGTAGTTTCAAAACTTCGGGTAGTTGCAATGGCTTTTTTACGGGTAGTGGTATCCTCTAATTCCAACGTCTTAATTCCTTCTAAATCTTTTTTTAGCTTTAACTCGGTAATAGAAAAATTACCTCGTACCCAACTATCCGAAAGCAGTGTAAAATCATAGGATGTTTTAATCCCCTGAGCTTTTAACCGTTTTGAAAGGCGGCGACCAATTCCCCAAACAGATTCAATATTTGTCCACTTTAATGCCTTTATACGTTCTTCATTGGTAGAAATCACAAATACATTAGTTGTTTTTTTTGGGAATTTACGCGCTATCTTATTCGCCACTTTTGCCAATGCTTTGGTAGGTGCTATTCCTACACTTGTCGGAATCCCAGTCCATTTTAAAATCCGATGTTGCATTTCAATTCCATATTTTTTCATCGCGTAATTTTCAAAGCCTTTAAATTCTAAAAAGGCTTCGTCGATACTGTAAATTTCTATATCAGGAGTAAATTGTTCTAGAATAGACATCACTCTAGAACTCATATCGCCATACAGCGGGTAGTTAGAAGAGAACACATGAATCTCATGCTCCTTAAAAAATGATTTATATTTAAATGCAGGGGCGCCCATCGGTAATCCAAGAGCTTTTGCTTCATCACTGCGCGAGATGACACAGCCATCATTATTAGATAAAATGGCAATGGGTTTATTGCGCAATTGTGGTTTAAAAACACGCTCACAAGACGCATAAAAGTTATTGCAATCAACAAGAGCAAACATGTGAGTAAAGGTACTATGAAAATTAATTAGTCTTTAATATATTCTAGTATATCTGAAGGTTGGCAGTTTAATGCTTTGCATATAGCGTTTAAAGTTGAAAAACGAATTGCTTTCGCTTTTCCCGATTTTAAGATTGAAAGGTTTACTGTTGTAATGCCGATTTGCATTGCTAAGTCTTTGCTTTTCATCTTACGTTTGGCAAGTATTACATCAAGGTTTACAATAATTGACATCGTTATATTGTTAATTCGTTTTCTTCTTTTGCAGATTTTGCAATTTTAAATATTTCACTTAAAATCATAAAAAACAAACCTAAACATAAAATAACAATATGTTCATTTATTCCTATTTCAAGCTTAAGTTTTTGTTGAAAATAAAAATCAGAAGTAAAAGAGATAATGAATGTTGTAACTCCAGACAAAACAAGTAATACTCCTATTTTTTGAAAAGTTTTAATCACATAAAAATTAAATATTTTAAGGCGTATAAAACTATCTAGTATTTTTCTAAAAAGATAAAGAGAATAAATAATCATTAAATACGAAATTAACGTCATCGATATTAATATTTTACCAAATATCGTTATGGTTGATAAATCAACATTGCTAATTGTGAAATCTAAACTTTTAACATCATAAATAAATAATAAAGGGATAAAAATAATGATTACAGGAATTAAAACGATAGTCATAATCCATATAAAATCGACAATAGCTTTTAGAATATGTATTTTTCTCATATTTGAATTATTTTCATGCTAATTAATTTATGTGGATACAAATGTACAAATAAAATTATCGATAAACAATAATAAATTATCTAAAAAAGATAAGTGTGTTATTTTTACACTATTTTCTGTTTGAAGATGACAGCAATCTTTATCTTTGTTTTGTGAAGCAATTTCCAAAAAAAATACAAAAAAAACTTTCTGATAGAGTTGTTACAAACTCTTTACGAAAACTCTCAACCAAAGCTAATTTAGTTGATTTCTCCTCGAATGACTATTTAGGTTTTTCGCTATCAAAGGAGATTTTTGAAAAAACACATCAGTATTTAATCGAAAATAATTTACAACAAAACGGGTCAACAGGATCACGCTTATTATCTGGGAATCACAGATTGCATGAAGAGGTTGAACAACAACTAACTTCATTTTTTAATTCAGAATCCGCGCTACTTTTTAATTCGGGCTACGATGCCAACATCGGATTATTTTCTTCAATTCCACAACGTGGTGATGTTATTTTATATGATGAATATATTCATGCTTCTATCCGTGATGGAATTCGATTATCTAACGCTAAAACCTATAGTTTTAAGCATAATGATTTGAATGCTTTAGAAGAATTACTAAAGCGTCGTTCTGAACTTGTTTCAGAATCTCATCAGTCAGAAATCTATATAGTCACAGAATCTGTATTTTCTATGGATGGCGACTCTCCAGATTTAAAAGCATTATCCAAACTTTGCAAAAAACACCATTCACATTTAATTGTTGATGAGGCTCATGCTGTTGGGGTCTTTGGAAAAAACGGTTGTGGACTTGTAAAAGAATTGAATTTAGAAAAAGAAGTATTTGCAACAATCGTCACTTTTGGAAAAGCAATGGGCTGCCATGGTGCGGCGATTTTAGGGAGTGAAAAGCTTAAGGAATACCTTATCAATTTTGCGCGAAGTTTTATTTATACAACCGCTTTACCACCACATACATTGGCAACTATAAAAATGGCTTTTGAACAACTTGTCATTCTGAGTGCTAATGAAGAATCTCTTTTTATTAAACTTCAAGAAAACATTCAATATTTCAACCAACAACAATCAACCAACAACAATCAACTAAATTTTATTGAAAGCAATTCTGCTATTCACTGTTGTGTTATTCCTGGAAATGAAAGTGTTAAATCTATTGCCAAAAAATTACAAGAAAGAGAATTTGATATAAAGCCCATATTATCACCTACAGTTAAGGAAGGACAAGAACGATTGCGAATTTGTTTACATGCGTTTAATTCGAAGCAGGAAATTGATGAGGTGTTAAAGTTACTTACTACTTTTGTGACAACGTCACCCTAAACTTGTTTCAGGGTCTCATTATAAGAATATGAAACAAAAATATTTCATCACCGGAATTTCAACGGATGTTGGTAAAACCATAGCATCTGCAATAATTGTAGAAGCATTGCAATCTGATTATTGGAAACCAATACAAGCAGGAGAATTAGATTACTGTGACACCAAAAAAGTGAAGGAGTTGGTATCTAATTCTATTTCAAAATTTCACCCAAATTCGTTTGCATTAAAAACACCCATGAGTCCACATGCCGCTGCTGATATTGAAGGAGTCGATATTGCATTAGACAATATTAAAGAGCCAAAAACCAAGAACAACTTGGTGATTGAAGGTGCAGGAGGATTGTTGGTTCCAATTAATACTACTCAAACTATTTTAGATATTATCAAGCCAGATTATAAAGTGATTGTGGTGTCTAGACATTATTTAGGAAGTATCAATCACACACTTTTAACCGTTAAATTATTGCAAGAAAATGGATTTGATGTATCTATTATTTATAGTGGGAATGAACATAAAACTACAGAAGAAATTATTCAAAAAATGACAGGAGTTAGAGTGATTGGTCGAATTAATGAGGAAGAAAAATTTGACAAACAAGTGATAAAAAAATATGCCGAATTGTTTAAAAGTAAACTAATTAAACCGTCACCCTGAACTAGTTTCAGGGTCGCATAAAGAATATGCAAAACAGTTTCGTTTACATATTGTCTAATAAGTATAGAACAACATTTTATATAGGAGTTACTGCAAATCTTTCAAAAATATTGTATGAACATTGTGATGGTACAGCATCAACTTTTACAAAAAAGTATCAAATAATTGATTTGATTTATTTCGAAGAATTTTCGAATATTGAACAAGCAATAGCTAGAGAGAAACAATTGAAGAATTGGCATAAAGAATGGAAAATAAATTTAATTAAAGAAAAGAATCCTAAATTAGAAACATTGGATTATCAATAGATGAGATGCTGAAACAAGTTCAGCATGACGAGTAATAAAAAGAAAAATGAGTTTACAAAAAAGAGATAAAAAACACCTGTGGCATCCGCTAACACAACACAAACTACACCCAAATCATTTGGCAATTACCAAAGCCAAAGGATGCCTGTTAACAGACGATAACGGAAAAGAATATATTGATGGAATCGCATCGTGGTACACCTGTATGTATGGTCATTGCAATGAATATATTACAGATAAGGTAAAAAGTCAATTAGACCAATTAGACCAAGTGGTTTTTAACGGATTTACTCATAAACCTGCTATTGAGCTGTCTGAAACTTTGATGCGAATTTTACCTGACAATCAGCAAAAGATTTTCTTTTCTGATAATGGTTCTACCTCTGTGGATGTTGCTATAAAAATGGCATTGCAATACCATTTTAATAAAGGGAATAAAAGAGGAAAAATAATTGCTTTAGAAGGAGGTTTTCACGGAGACACTTTTGGCGCAATGTCTGTTTCAGGATTGTCAGTGTATAATGGACCATTTGAAGAATTTTTTATTGATGTTGCTCGAATTCCAGTTCCAAATATTGATAATTCTAAAGCTGTTAAAAAACAGTTCACCCAATTACTAGAAACCAAAAATGTAGCAGCATTTATTTTTGAACCCTTAGTTCAAGGTGCATCTGCGATGTTTATGTATGATGCAAAATTGTTGGATGAATTAATAGCTATTGCGCATTCTTTTGGAGTCGTTACTATTGCAGATGAGGTAATGACAGGTTTTGGAAAAACAGGGTTAAATTTTGCCTCTGATTATTTAGAAAATAAACCCGATATCATGTGCTTGTCAAAATCATTAACTGGTGGAATTGCACCAATGGCATTAACGACTTGTACTCAAAATATATATGATGCATTTTATGATGATGAATTAGGGAAAGGTTTTTTTCACGGCCATACTTATTCTGCAAATCCGTTAACATGTACAGCTGCTTTGGCGAGTATGGAGTTGTTACAAACCAGAGAAATGCAACAAAATATTGAGCGAGTTATTCAATCTCATCAAAAGTTTAATGAGCAAATTAAACGGCATCCAAAGGTTGAAAGTACACGGCAATTAGGAATCATTTTCGCCCTAGATTTGAATATTAAAATGGAGCGTTATGGAAATTTAAGAGATAAAATCTTCAATCATTTTATGGATGATGGAATCTTTTTAAGACCATTAGGAAACACGATATACATTTTAGCACCTTTTGTAATAAGTGATGTTGAATTGAGAAAAATTTACAAATCGATAGAAGAATTGTTAGATAATTTATAAAATCAACACGATATTTCGTCACTTCGAGTGAATTTTACGATTGCAATGAGTAAAATTTGTATCGAGAAGTTACTTTAAAAGATCATCACTTTGAACTTTACATTTTTGTAAAATATGTCAGTTTAAGCAAAAAGAAAGAGATTGCTTTTTTACTTGCCATGAATAAAAGATAACACTTAAGTGATTATTAAATCTTCCGATAGCCATCGGAACGAAGAGACGAAATTAGATTCCCTCTAAACTTTGATCTAATAAATTAATCTCGATTTGTACGTTATTTATAATAACATATAAATCTTCATACACCCATTTGCCATCAAACCGTTCGGCAATAGCTACTAAGGTTCCAGTGCCTTTTGATCCTTTTAGCGGTACGGTAAAATCGGCACTTCCACCTTTATTTTGGATGGAAACATTTCCACTCATCATACCATCTGTTTCAATGGGCTCTCCTAAAACCCGAATGACTTCAGGACTATTAATTGCTTGTTCAACAGCATAATCATATGGGGTAGCATTTTTTACAAAATTTTTAATTCCGAAAAATGCAGCGCCTGCCCCAAAAACTACAAATAAAATAATTCCAACGCAACCACAACCAGGTACTGCCCAAACCCAATTTCTGCTAAACCAACTTTTTTGTTCTTCCATAATTTAATTTTTTCTACGCCTCTTAGAGTATTTTAATTAAGTGATAGCTTAAGTAAAATGTATCGAGAAGTTTTCTTTAAACCGTTCTCGATAAAAATTTCTTTAATAAGAAATTCACTCGAACTGACGCTCCGTATTTTAAGATAAAAGCATTTTAATAAAATCAAAAGTAAGAATACAATTTATTTTTTTGATATAAAATAGAGCCGATTAAAAACTAGATATTACTTTTGCTAAAAATACAAAATTAGTGCAACACCCTATTTCAATAACAGCCATTACTTCGATTTCTACTTTGGGAAATAATCCTGAAACTATTTGGGAGAATTATTTAAATAATCAGCATTATTTTACTTCGAAAAAAGTAAATGAAACAAATCCATTTGTGGCAACTCTATCAAAGGATGGTGCAAAGGAAATAGAGAATTTAAGAAAGTCAAATAAGCATTATCAAGATTTAGATAGGTCTGTTTTAATGGCGATGTACACTTCTAGAAAAGCAATTAAAAAAGCCAATTGGCAATCTGGAAATTTCGGAATCAATATAGGATCCTCTCGTGGTGCCACGGAATTATTCGAAAAACACCATCAAGATTTTTTAGATAGAAAAAAGGCGATGCCCTTAGCTTCTCCAACCACAACTTTAGGAAATATTTCTTCATGGGTTGCACATGATTTACAAACATCGGGGCCAACGATTAGCCATTCTATTACTTGTTCAACAGCTTTACATGCAGTTTTAAATGGAGTAGCTTGGATCAATGCTGGTATGAGTGATAAATTTTTGGTGGGAGGCAGTGAAGCTCCACTTACAAATTTTACCATTGCTCAAATGAAAGCTTTAAAGATTTATGCTGATGATGAAAACTTATTGTCTCCTCGAACGCAGTCGAGAGGTTATTTTCCTTGTAAAACGCTCGACTTTTCAAAAAAGAAAAACACCATGGTATTGGGTGAAGGAGCTGCTGTTATTTGTTTAGAAAAAGGAAATGCTAAAAATGCACTTGCTACAATTGAAGGAATTGGTTATGCCACAGAAATTTTAGAACACAACATTTCTATTTCTGATGAAGCTGAATGTTTTCAAAAATCCATGCAAATGGCAATGAAAAACAGTGATGTTTCAGATATTGATGTAGTCGTAATGCATGCCCCTGGAACAATAAAAGGAGATAGATCAGAATACAATGCTATCACAAAATTATTTGGTGATCAATTGCCAGCAGTTACTTCTAATAAATGGAAAATTGGACATACATTCGGTGCCTCTGGGGCTTTGAGTTTAGAGCTCGCAGTTTTAATGATACAGCATCAGTATTTTATTGGAATCCCATTTTTAGAAAATCAAAAGCAACCAAATCAAATTAAAAAAGTATTGGTAAATGCTGTTGGATTTGGAGGGAATGCAGTTTCTATTTTAGTATCAAAATAAAATATAATTAGTCAATTTAAAACAGTTTTTATGTTTAAATATTATGTAAATTTATTTTCAAAACAAACAGCAATGAAATTTAGAAATCAATTATTTACACTTATTGTACTATGTATTAGTATAGGTGTTTTAGCACAACAGGATCCAGAAATTTATGATAAATTTGAATCGAAGTTTATTGAAATAGATGGCTATAAAATAAATGTAGAAGTCAAAGGAGCTGGAGACCCAATTTTCTTTTTACCTGGAGGCCCAGGGAATTCACATGACTACATGCAAGGAAATTTTGGGCAGTATTACAAAACAAATACAGTCGTATTTTTTGATTTTTTGGGAAGAGGGAAAAGTGATGATGCAAAGAGCACATCTGAATACTCTGTAGAGAACGATGTAGAGTTAATAGAGAAACTTCGTAAGATATTAAAGTTTGAAAAAATTTCACTTTTAGGACATTCATACGGAACTGTTCCAGCACAAGCATATGCTATTAAATATCCAAATAATGTAGATAAAATGGTGTTGATAAGTGGGTTTCATAGTGGTGCAATGTGGCAAGCCAATTGTGATAGTTATAATCACTATGCAAAAACTCATTTTCCAGAAAAATGGAAAAAGCTGATTGCTATTCGCGCAAAAGGATTTGTTTCGAGCGACAAAGAGCACATGGATATTTACAATAGTTTTCCTACTAAATATGTTTATTACCACAATACATTGTTAAAGCAAAATTCACCAAAGTATAAACATAGAGGAATGGCAATTGATGTATATATTGCTATTATTGGAAGAGATGGAGATTTTGATGTATCAGGAAGTATGATTGATCAAGATTATAGACAGCAATTGAAAGATATAAAAGCAAAAACATTGATTATTGCTGGTAGATATGATGGTGTTTCTACTCCAGAATTTTCAGTTCAGTATAAAGAATTTATGCCGCAAGCAACTTTTGTAATGTTTGAAAATAGCGGACACAATCCATATTTGGAAGAACCAGAAAAATTTTATGCATTGTTAGATAAATTTCTAAAAGAAAAATAAATAACAGTATCTGTAGCTATATTTTGAGAGGTAATGCTACAGGGAATTTACTGTTCAATCCAAATTAAATTCATTATTTTTGAACCATCAAATTTGACGTAATGACGCAGACAAAACATAACTGGACAAAAGAAGAAATTCTCAAAATTTATAACAAACCAATGATGGAGTTGCTTTATGATGCGGCAACAATTCATCGCGAAAATCACGATCCAAATGTGGTACAGGTTTCTACGTTATTATCAATAAAAACGGGTGGATGCTCAGAAGACTGTGGCTATTGTCCGCAGGCGGCACGTTATAATACTGGTGTAGAAGGAAATAGTTTGATGAGTCTTGATGAAGTAAAAGAAAAGGCTTTACATGCTAAAGAAAGTGGGAGTTCTAGAGTGTGTATGGGAGCTGCTTGGAGAAATGTAAAGGATGGACCTGAGTTTGATGAGGTGCTAGAAATGGTACGAGGAATCAATAAATTAGATATGGAAGTGTGTTGCACACTAGGGATGATTACTGAGAATCAAGCGAAGCGTTTAGCTGAAGCTGGTTTGTATGCTTACAATCATAATTTAGATTCGTCAGAAGAATATTATAAAGAAGTGATTTCTACCAGAGGATATCAAGATAGATTAGATACTATTGAGAATGTTAGAAAAACAAATGTGACTGTTTGTTCTGGTGGTATTATAGGGATGGGTGAAAATATTGAAGATAGAGCAGGAATGTTAGTAGCTTTATCAACTTTAAATCCGCAACCAGAATCTACACCAATAAATGCGTTGGTTGCAGTTGAAGGGACTCCAATGGAAAATGAAAAACCCGTTGAAATTTGGGATATGATTCGTATGGTAGCAACTACCAGAATTGTAATGCCAGAGACTCAAGTGCGTTTATCTGCAGGTAGAACTGAGATGAGTAAAGAAGGGCAAGCTATGTGTTTCTTTGCTGGTGCTAATTCTATTTTTGCAGGGAATAAGTTATTAACTACGCCAAATCCAGATGTAGATGAAGATATGAAAATGTTTGAGTTATTAGGGATGATTCCTCAAAAACCATTTACAAAAATGGTACAACCAAAAACCGTTGAAGCTGTAGATTCTGAATATCAATCAAAGGGTGAAAAACCTAAATGGACACGCCCAGAACATAAAATTGAGCGTAATGAAACAGCAAAAGCAAAGGCTGTTGAGTTTAGAAAGGGGTAGCTTCTCGAGACATTTTATTAAATTGTCATTCTCGTGAAAGTGGGAATCCAAACAAAGTATGTAACCTCCTAAAGAAAATTAATTTAAGAGTCTATATTTTTTAAGGCTTACAGATTAACGAATTTCTAAAATTCTTACAGAACCAACATGTTCATGATAGAGCATGCAAACTGCAATATTTTCAGGGAGCCTACATTTATTAACATCGATAAAAGAAAGGTTTAAAATAGTTTCATTTTCAAAATCAACGAGCGTTTTATCGTTGCAAACTTTATAATCCATTTCATTCATTCGGATATAAGTACCAGAGCAATCTCTAATAATTTGTACTTTTTCATTGTAGGTTTTTTGAACCTTCAATTGCCAACTAGCTTCCCCTTGTTTTAATAAATAAGAAATTTCTTTTTCGCCTCCTGTTGGATTATTGTTGGTGTCATTTTCAAGATAAACAGGGAATTTTCGAACTAATTTATCTTCTTGAATAAAAAAGGAATCATGCCCCATATAACCCTCAAACAACGCTCCTTTATCAAAGTCAGAATCTACCAATTCTGGAAAATAAATAGGAGTAAAACTCTTGTCTCTGTTAGATGCATATCCAATTACATTTAAATAATTACCAGATCCTGTAGCTTGGGTAATGATGTAGATTTCGTCAAATCCATTCTGATCCAAATCTGCTAATTGCATAAAAGAAATAGGATCAATATCATCTAAGTTAATCATATCATCATTTTCAAAACCATTGGTTTGAATTGTAATAGAAGTAGTGCTCTCACTGTCTTTATACTTCTCGTTTACAACAATGGTTTTACCAGTAGCTGTTGTAAATTCAGATCCATGTTGATGTGGTTTTTGATTACATCCAACTAAAAAAACCATCAACAAACTAAGATAAATTATATTTTTCATGGTTTCCTTTTTATAAAAATAATTTAACTCACACTCTCACCATTTTTAACACCTTTTTCGGGTTCAATAAAAGCGAGTTTACCATCAGTGGTGTCAGTCATTAAAATCATGCCTTGGCTTTCGACTCCACGTAAAACTCTCGGTGCTAAATTTACCAATACACTCACACGTTGCCCGATGATGTCTTCTGGCTTAAAACTTTCTGCGATTCCGCTAACAATAGTTCTTGTGTCCAAACCAACATCAACTTTTAGTTTTAAAAGCTTCTTGGTTTTTGCTACTTTTTCGGCTTCGATAATCGTTCCGATACGGATATCTAATTTGGTAAAGTCATCAAATGAAATGGTTTCTTTTTGAGGCTCAACTACTTTTTTCTCATTTTCATTGGCGAGTTTTGTAGCTTCCAATTTATCTAACTGAACTTGAATTTCTTTGTCTTCAATTTTGGCAAATAACAATTCTGCTTTCCCAATTTGATGATTTGCTGGAAGTAAAATATCTTTAAATGAAATGTCATTCCAAGAATTTTCATTTTTAGCTTGTAGAAGAATCCCTTTCAACTTATCAGAAGTAAAAGGCAAAAATGGTTCAGACAATGTTGCCAATGCTGCTGCAATTAGAAGGGCAACATACATCACTGTTTTTACACGTTCTTCATCAACTTTAATTACTTTCCATGGTTCTTCATCAGCTAAGTATTTATTTCCAAGTCTCGCTAAATTCATTAATTCTGATAATGCCTCTCTAAATCGATAACGTTCAATGGAGTTTGCAATAATGCTTGGATACTCTTTTATTTTTTCTAAAGTTGCTACATCTATATCAGAAAATTCATTTGGTGATGGTACAACACCAGAATAATATTTATTCGTCAATACTACAACACGATTGATGAAGTTTCCGAAGATGGCAACCAACTCAGAATTGTTTCTTGTCTGAAAATCTTTCCAAGTAAAATCGTTATCTTTTGTTTCAGGTGCACTTGCTGTTAAAGCATAACGTAATACATCTTGTTTGTCAGGAAAATCTTCTAAATACTCGTGCAACCAAACCGCCCAATTTTTAGAGGTTGATATTTTATTGCCTTCCAAATTCAAGAATTCATTGGCAGGAACATTATCAGGTAAAATATAATTTCCTTCAGCTTTTAACATCGCAGGAAAAATAATACAGTGAAAAACGATGTTGTCTTTTCCTATAAAATGCACCAATTTAGTGTCCTTATCTTTCCAATAGGGTTCCCAATCAATCCCTTTTTCTTTCGCCCATTCTTTGGTAGAAGAAATATATCCGATAGGAGCATCAAACCAAACATATAATACTTTCCCATCTGCCCCTGTAACAGGAACAGGAATTCCCCAATCCAAATCTCTAGTAACTGCCCTTGGTCGCAAGCCATCATCTAGCCAAGATTTTACTTGGCCTAGAACATTTGCTTTCCAATCATTTTTATGACCTTCTACAATCCACTCTCTTAACCAAGTTTCATATTCATTTAATGGTAAAAACCAATGTTTTGTTTTTTTGAGTGATGGCACATTTCCTGTAATTGCAGATTTAGGGTTGATTAAATCTGTTCCGTTATGACTCGTTCCACAAACTTCACATTGATCTCCATAACTTTCTTCATTACCACATTTTGGGCAAGTGCCAACAACAAATCTATCCGCTAAAAACTGATTTGCTTCCGCATCATACAATTGTTCAGAAACCTCTTCTATAAACTTTCCGTTTTTATGTAAATCTTTAAAAAATTCTGAAGCAGTATCGTGATGAACTTTAGCAGAAGTACGAGAATAATTATCAAAACTAATTCCAAAATCAGCAAAAGAATTTTTGATAATAGCATGGTATTTATCTACTACCTGTTGCGGAGTAATCCCTTCTTTTTTTGCTTTTAAAGTAATGGGAACTCCATGTTCATCAGAACCACAAACAAAAGCAACATCATGTCCTTTTTGGCGTAAATAGCGCGTGTAAATATCGGCGGGAACATAGACTCCTGCCAAATGCCCAATATGAACGGGACCGTTAGTATAAGGTAATGCTGCTGTGATTGTATATCTGCTCACTGAAATATGTTTAATGTCACTTTGATTCTGCTCAGTGACCATTAGAATTTAATTTGATTGCAAAAATACTCATTCCTTTTTGATGTCTAAAATAACGCTTGCATTTTGTTTGAGATTAAAAATGTATTTTTACAAGAGCAACTCGAAACCACTATTTATCATGCAAAAATACACGCTTATAATTGTATTTTCTTTTCTAGTACAATTTACTTTTGGATCGAATTTCTCATCGCTAAAAAACAGCATTCAACCACCACATTTAAAAAAGGGAGATACCATATTGATATTGGCTCCGGCAGGAAAAATCAGTGGGTACGATGCTATTAAAGATGGTGTTAAATTGGCAAATAAATGGGGATTGGTAGTGACTTATGGCAATCACTTATATTCAAAATACAATACTTTTGCAGGGACTGATGCTCAGAGATTAGAAGATTTACAAAAGGGATTAGACAACCCAAATATAAAAATGATTTGGTCCGCGAGAGGCGGTTACGGGCTTGTTAGAATTATAGATGATTTAAATTTTGAGAAGTTTAAGCAACATCCAAAATGGGTAGTGGGTTATTCTGATGTTACTGTTTTACACAATAAAATTCACAACTTGGGTTATCAAACAATCCATGGGCAAATGCCTTTAACCTTAGATTTGGAGAATCCAGTTCAATCTGAATCTATCGAAACTTTGCATCAAGCATTGTTTGGAGAAAAGTTAAAATATAAGTTAGCTGCTTCAGAAAATAATCGACTTGGAAAATCTGAAGGACAATTAGTTGGCGGTAATTTATCGATACTTTATAGTATGTTAGGGTCCGATACTTCGTTAAACATTGATGGTAAAATCTTATTTATTGAGGATGTAGGTGAAACCTTGTATCATATAGATCGAATGATGATAAGCCTTAAAAGAGCAGACTATTTTAAAAACTGTAAAGGCTTGATTGTTGGCGATTTTAGATTGAAAAAAAATGAAAGTAATAAGTTTGGATTGACCTTAGAAGAAATTATTTTAGAAGCCGTTGAAGGAACAGATTTTCCTGTGACTTTTAATTTCCCTGTAGGACATGTTGATGATAACCGCACTTTGATTATAGGAGCAACTATTGAATTGAAAGTAAAAGATGAAAAAGCAAAAATTATTTTTGAATAATATGCTAAAAAATGGCACAACATAACGAATTAGGAAATTTAGGAGAAGAACTTGCTATTGATTTTTTAGTAAAAAAGGGCTATAAGATTAAAGCGAAGAATTGGCGTTATTTAAAAGCCGAAGTAGATATTATTGTTCAAAAAGAAAACATTATCATTGCGGTTGAAGTAAAAACCAGATCGACAGAATATTTTGGTGACCCACAAGATTTTATTACTAAAAAGAAAATCAAATTATTGGTAATGGCGATGAATGAATATGTGCTTTCTAAAGATTTAGATGTTGAAGTTCGGTTTGATATTATTGCAATAATAAAAAACAAACAAGGAACAAAAATTGAGCATTTAGAAGATGCTTTTTTATATTTTTAATATCCTTTAAAAAAAGTCTCTATTTCTTCCAAATTTTGTGGTTTCAAAATGATTTTTTTATCAGCATCTAAAACAAAATAAGTTGGAGTTGAGATGATATCATACATTTTAACATACTTGTTTTCCCATTTTCCTAAACCCAACACATGAATCCAATTTGTCATTGACTTTGTTATGTCTAAATAATCACCATCATTTTCTTCTAAGGCAACTGCGATAACTTTTACATTGCTAAACTTCGAGGTAAAATCGTATAAACTTGGGATTTCAATAAGGCAATGAGAACATGAAGTACTCCAAAAAACCAATACATAATTTTGTGCTAATGACATATCCGACAACTTCATTTCAATGTCTCCTTCTTGCCAAGTAATCTCAGGAGCAACAACACCAATTGCTAATTTTATCATGCTCTTTATTTGGCTGACAAAAGTTTCGCTTTTAAATTCCTCAGGAAGTTTTGAATAATATTCATCCAAAATAAAAAGGGTCATTTCAACATTTTGTTGACTTGCAAAAGCGTAAATCAATGAGTTTAAAATTTCGCTTTTTGGTTTAAAGTTATCTTCAACTTTTAACATAGTTTTTTCAATTGCATCCTTTTTTAGTTGAGTATCCATTTCTTTATCCTCAGCACTGTTCATATAAAAAACATATTCAATTGCCTTATCAACAAAAAAAGAAGATTGCATTAGATGTTGGTTAGAAAAATCGATGTAGTCAAAAAAATGTGTTTTTGTTATCTCTAAATATTTTTGGGGAGAGGTAACTATTTCTGGATGATAATATTTCTCATTAGACGTGATAAAATCAAATGCCATTTTACCCTCAGCTGCTTTTTCAAAAGATTCTTGCAGCTCGTATAAGTTATTTAATTCTGTTGCATATTGCCCAATCAATATTGGTTTTTGATCAGGGTTAAAATAAGCGTATTGAATAGAATCAACTTTGTATTGCTGGGTTTGAATGGAATTTAAATAAGCTTGATACACCTTGTTTTCTTCCGAAATATCAAATACAGCTGAGGTTTCAGGAGCGTTAGCTTCAAAAGTAAATGATACAGATTCATGGTTGTAAATAAAATCAAAATAACCATTGTTAACATCAAAATACAAGCGGTATATTCCGGGTGCACTCTCACTAGGTATCACTATTTTAAAACCACCATCAATCAAAGAAGCATTAGCAACATATTTTTGATTTGCACCGACAACGGAGTAAATCATCACTTTTTTAAATTTCCCTATTGGATTTATTTTTATACGAATTGTATCCTGAGCGTTCACAGAAAGTGACGCAATAAATAGTATTATTATTAGTTTTTTTAGCATCCACAGGTTTTAAAAATATCATCACTAAAATCAAACCAAAAGTACAGTTAAATTGATTAATTTGCCAAAAATTTACGTTAAATGAGTTTTAAAAATAAAGTTGTTTGGATTACTGGAGCATCCTCTGGAATTGGGAAAGCACTCGCCTTAGAATTTTCGAAGCTAGAAGCAAAAATTATTATCTCATCACGTAAAAAAGAAAGTTTAGAAGCTGTTAAAAATTTATGTGCTCATCCTGAAAATGTAAAAATTGTAACCTTAGATTTAGAAGATTATACAAATTTGGGTGATGCAATTACATCTGCCATTTCTCAATTTGGAAAGATTGACATTCTTTTAAACAATGGCGGAATTAGTCAAAGAGCTTTAGCAATTGATACTGATATTTCTGTAGACAAACGAATTATGGATATTAATTATATGGGATCGATGGCTTTGACTAAAGAGTTATTACCACATTTTATTGCTAATAAATCGGGGCATTTTGTTACTATTACGAGTATTACCGGAAAAGTAGCGATACCTTTACGCACTTCATATTCGGCATCAAAACATGCGCTTCATGGTTTTTTTGATAGTTTACGATCCGAAGTTTACAAATATAATATTGCGGTGACTATAGTGCTTCCTGGTTATGTGCAAACAAACTTAGCATACAATGCTTTGGTGGGCGATGGGTCTAAACAGAACTCAGGAGATACAGATTTGGAAAAAGGATTACCTACAGATGTATTTGCTAAAAAATTGATAAGAGCGATTGAAAAACAAAAAAATGAAGTAGTGATTGCCGGAGCAAAAGAAACTTTGAGCGTTTATTTAAAACGTTTTTCTCCAGGGTTGTTGGCGAAGTTGGTTCGAAAAGTAAATCAATAATATTTTTTCAAACTCTTAAAGAGAATCCTTCTTTTTTATTACCTCTCCCCATTCCACTCGGAATAAAATTGCTCTAAATATTGCTCCATATATTCATGTCTTTGCTCAGCTATTTTTTTGCCAGAGGCAGTATTCATTTTATCTTTGAGCAACAATAATTTTTCATAAAAATGATTGATAGTTGGCGCACCTGATTTTTTATATTCTTCTTTGGTCATGTTAAGATTAGGAAGTATCTCAGGGTCGTACATAGGTCTATTTTTAAATCCACCATAATTAAAACAACGTGCTATTCCGATTGCGCCAATTGCATCCAATCGGTCAGCATCTTGAACAACTTCTAACTCAGGAGAAGTCCATTTATCACCAGAAGTATTCAAATAATTTTTATAAGAAATATGATTGATGATATTGACAACATGTTCAATGATTGATTTTTCTACATGCTGAAATTCTAAAAATTTTCGTGCCATTTTAGGACCTACAGATTCGTCACCATCATAAAATTTAGCATCGGCTATATCATGCAATAAAGCACCTAAAGCGACGATAAAGTTATCGACATTTTCGGTTTTAGAAATAAGCTTCGTGTTTTTATAAACACGTTCTATATGAAACCAATCATGTCCTCCTTCAGCATTTTCTAAGGTTTTTTTGACGAATGAAATGGTGTTGTTAATTGTTTTTTTTTTGTTCATGATGATATATTTAGACGTCAGTTCGAGTGATTTTTGAATTTTTTAATTCAAAAATAATATCGAGAACCTATTGAATGCCTTCTCGATACATTTTTTATTCGTTCCTCATAAAAATCACTCGAAGTGACGATAAAAATAAAAAAATCCACTCAACTAAATGAATGGATTTTTATATTATTTTAGATCCTTCCCTTTGGGAAGGATTTAGGATGGGCTTTAACAAAATTCATCATAAGCTCCTGCCAAGTTTCCTGCAATGTCTTGAGCTGATCGACCTTCAATATGATGACGCTCTAACATATGCACTAATTGACCATCTTTAAACAATGCCATTGAAGGTGAAGAAGGAGGGAAAGGTATCATAAATTCTCTAGCCTTATTTGTTGCTTCGCCATCAACTCCTGCAAATACAGTAACTAAATTAGTTGGTGTTTTATCAAAACCTAAAGAAGCAATAGCTCCTGGTCTTGCGGTACCTGCTGCACATCCGCAAACAGAGTTTACAACGACTAATGTTGTGCCTTCTTTTGCTAATGCAGTAGTTACTTCATCGATTGTATGTAATGATGTAAAACCCGCAGTTTCAAGTTCTGAACGCATTGGTTTTACTAATTCTTCTGGATACATAATTTGTGTTTTAAATTGAGTGCAAAGATAGTAATTTAGGTTGATTATAAATTACATTATTTAAATCACATTTTAAAATGATTTTTTCTTTTTTGTCATTGCGATGAGGAACGAAGAAGCAATCTCTTTAAATACAGACATAAGAGGTTTTTGAAACTTTACAGGAGGCATTAATGCTATTTTTGATACTTTATGTATTGTAAGTTTGGCTATTATTATTATTATTGAATAAAATTGTAATCGTTTCCGCTATTAATAAATCACATTTGAAAAAGATATTTCTAAGTTTTTTCTTTCTATTTCACTTTCTTCACTTTTTTGGACAGGATAATAATATCTATAAAAAAACAGGAATAAGTTTTAAAGTCCAAGGTGTTGCTCTTTTTTTGTATGACAGCGATGCATTTGATTATTTTGAAGGAAGTACTAATTTTAATAGAGAATCGATAAATATTCGTGAAGAAACAAGTTATGAATTAGCTGAAAATTCAAGAATATTTGGAATAAATGGTGAAGTAAATTATTATTTCAATCCGCAAATTGCTTTGGGGGGTTGGTTTAGGTTATGAAAAGTTAACACAACCCGCAATCAATTATTTTCCTACATATTTAAATATAATGGGGTTTTTAACCGAAAAGAAAAACTCCGTTTATGGCAAATTGAATTTTGGAACTCATTTGGGAGATTTTGACAGATCTGGATTTTTATTCAGAGGAGGTTTGGGGCTACGATTTAGAATGACCAAAAACATTTTGCCTATTGTAGAATTTACTTATTCATTTCAAAACATTCATAAATCATTTGAGAATTCAAATAGAACCGAAAACAATTACACCCTGGAGAGCGTAGGATTATCTCTAGGATTTGAAATAAATTAAATTACAAATAAAAATAAATGAAAAAAACAATTATTACGAGTATCATGTTTCTTGCAATTACGTTTTATGCAAAAGCACAAAGTGAACAAACATTAGTAGATCGATTTAGTGTTAAAGCAGGACTTATCGGAGTTTGGGTTGGTTATGAAAAAGCATTTTCAGACCACTTTACTTTAAACTCTGAGATTGGTTATGAAGGAGACTTTTTTTGGGGTACTAGTCAAAATGACGATTTCAATTATATAGCTTCGTTGAGTTTTAGTGTAGAACCGCGTTATTATTATAATGTTGCAAGACGTATAAGAAAAGGTAAAAAGACGCGTAATAATTCTGCCAATTTTATTTCTGCTGAAATCTATGCAGTTCCAGATTGGTTAACTTCGAGCAATGCAAATAATGTTACGATTGTAAAAACGTTTGGGATTGTTCCTAAATATGGTTTAAACAGAAGTATTTCAGAACACTTAAATTTTGAGTTTGCTATTGGTGCTGGTTATGCATGGGGAGAAGATAATTACAGTGGTGTTGCTGCTGCTTTAGATTTGAGGCTATCTTTTGATTTGTAATTCTTATTTTAAAAGGAAGTGTTCTCAATACATTTTTTAATCGTATCTCATAAAAAACACTCGAACTGAGGAAGTTTTACTCCTGCAAGGTTTCAAAAATCTTGCAGGTTTTTTTATTTGTGGACTCCCGCTAACTATAGATTGACAATAGCAGTTAAATTTTATTCAGCACATTCAAAGCTTTTTCAACCGAATCAATTTTAATAAATGTGATTAAAAGTCGCAAACCATTTTTAGTTTGCTTTTCTTTCATCACACAGGTTGTTGGATTTTTCTTGAGATAATTCAACACCTTTGTAAAGCTTTCTGTTTGATAAAAATCGCTTTGTTGATCAGCAACAAAATACCCGAGCATTCTTTTTTGCTTTAATATGATGCGCTCTAACCCTAACTCTTTTGCAATCCATTTGATACGAACCGAATTGAATAAATCTACAATTTGGGTTGGAATCTCACCAAATCGATCAATCATATTCTGCTCAAATTCTTGTAATTCTTCTTCAGAATTTAGCTCTCCTAATTTATTGTATAAACTCAAACGTTCAGAAATTACCGAGATATAATCATCCGGAATTAAAATTTCAAAATCAGAATCTATCTGCACTTCTTTTACATATTCTTTTGGCTTTTTGTCATCTTTATACAACTCCTTAAACTCATTTTCTTTGAGTTCTTCGATGGCTTCATTCAATATTTTTTGATAGGTATCAAAACCAATATCATTGATAAATCCACTTTGTTCACCTCCCAATAAATCTCCTGCTCCACGGATCTCTAAATCTTTCATTGCGATGTTCAATCCACTTCCTAAATCAGAAAATAAGACCAATGCTTCGATACGTTTTCTGGCATCATCCGTCATGACATGATATGGTGGAGTGATAAAATAACAGAATGCTTTTTTGTTAGATCTACCAACACGTCCACGCATTTGATGGAGGTCAGATAATCCAAAATTATTAGCATTATTTATAAAAATGGTATTGGCATTTGGCACATCCAAACCACTTTCAACAATGGTAGTCGAAACCAACACATCAAACTCATTGTTCATAAAAGCGAGCATCAGTTTTTCTAATTTCTTTCCTTCCATTTGCCCATGTCCAATCGCAATTTTCGCATTTGGAACCAAGCGTTGAATCATACCAGCAACTTCCTTGATATTTTCAATTCTGTTATGGATAAAAAAGATTTGGCCTCCACGAGAAATTTCATATTGCACCGCATCTCGAATTGTTTCTTCATTAAACCTGATAACCTGAGTATCGATAGGATGCCTGTTTGGAGGTGGCGTTGTAATGATTGATAAATCTCGCGCAGCCATCAAACTAAACTGTAAAGTTCTAGGAATTGGAGTTGCTGTTAAAGTAAGTGTGTCAACATTTTCTTTTATAGTTTTTAGTTTGTCTTTTACTGATACTCCAAACTTTTGCTCTTCATCAACAATCAGTAAACCTAAATCTTTAAACTTCACTTGTTTGCTAACAAGTTGATGTGTGCCGATAACAATATCAAGACTTCCATCTTCCAAACCTTTTAAAACCTCTTTACGCTGATTGGTAGTTCTAAACCTATTGAGGTAATCGACAGTTACAGGAAAATCTTTCAATCGTTCAGAAAAAGTCTTAAAATGTTGAAAAGCTAAAATGGTTGTCGGTACCAAAATAGCGACTTGTTTTCCGTTATCAACTGCTTTAAAAGCGGCCCTTATGGCAACTTCTGTTTTTCCAAAGCCAACATCACCACAGACTAATCTGTCCATGGGTTGCTCTTTTTCCATATCCGCTTTTACATCTGCAGTTGCGGTGAATTGGTCAGGTGTATCTTCATACATAAAACTTGCTTCCAACTCGTGTTGCATAAAACTATCAGGATTAAATTGAAATCCTTTTTCCATTTTTCGTTTTGCATATAATTTGATTAAATCATAGGCAATTTGTTTAACACGTTTTTTGGTTTTTTGTTTTAGTTTTTTCCAAGCACCCGAACCCAATTTGTACATTTTTGGGGCTTTACCATCTTTTCCGTTGTATTTAGAAATTTTATGAAGTGAGTGAATACTCAGGTACAAAACATCTCTATCTCCATAAATTAATTTGATAGCTTCTTGTTGCTTGCCTTGAACGTCAATTTTTTGGAGTCCACCAAATTTCCCAATTCCGTGATCAATGTGTGTTACATAATCTCCTATTACGAGATTAGTCAATTCTTTTAGGGTGATGGATTGCTTTTTTGCATACCCATTTTTTAATCTAAATTTATGATAGCGCTCAAAAATTTGATGATCGGTATAGCAAACAATTTTATTATCAACATCTATGAATCCTTGATATAGCGGAAATACAATTGTTTTATAAGTTACCTCTTCTTCAACATCTGTAAAGATATCATCAAAACGTTTGGCTTGTTTTTCGTTGTCACAAAACAGGTAATTTGTAAAACCCTTTTTAGTGTTTTCTTGCAGATTAGCGATGAGTAAATCAAACTGTTTATTGAATGATGGCTGAGGTTTGGTGTTGAATGTAATATTATTATGAGAAACAGAAACAAGTTCTGTATGACGAGAAATTCCTACTTCAACCAATGTAAGATCTTCTAATTGATTTTTAATTAGCGTGCCGTCGCAAAATAATTCAGATGGTTTTCCGTGATTTATTTCTGAGGATAGTTCTGAAAAAGCGGTATTTGCCTTTTCAAATAACTTGTCTAAACGTCCAGATAATAAATCTACATTTTTAGAAAACACTACCGTTTTTGATGAGATGTATTTTAAAAAGCTTTCTCGCTTTTCTTCTAGCATCTTATTTTCAACATTTGGCATAATGCTGATTTTTTTCAATCTTTCTGATGACAACTGCGTTTCTACATCAAAAGTTCTAATACTATCAACTTCATCACCAAAAAACTCAATGCGGTAGGGTTCATCATTAGAAAAAGAGAACACATCTATGATGCCTCCTCTAACCGAAAACTCTCCTGGTTCAGTAACAAACTCTTCGCGTTTAAAATTATATTCAAACAACATTTCGTTTACAAAATCTAAAGACAATTCTTCTCCGACTGAAAGTTTTAAAGTACTTCTTTCTAACTCTCTTTTGGTGATAACTTGTTCAAATAACGCATCAGGATACGTGACAATAATCGCAGGTTTTTTACGAGAGTTAATCCGATTTAAAACTTCGGATCTCAATAAAATATTGGCATTGTCAGTCTCTTCAATTTGATATGGCCTACGATAGGACCCAGGATAGAACAACACATTTTTATCACCTATTAATTGTTCTAAATCGTTCAAGTAATAGGCAGCTTCTTCCTTATCATTAAAGATTAATAAAAAGGTTTTCTCAGCTTTTTTAAAAGCAGATGAAATAACAAAAGACAAAGAAGAGCCTACCAAATTAGAAATTTCTAATCTGTTTTTTTCGGATTGGAATGAACTAACTAGTTGATTTATTTTATCAGATTGATCAAAAAAATCAACAATAAACTGTTTACTCAAAGCAACAAATTTTTGACAAAGGTACTTGAATTAATTTTTAGAATAAAGTCAAACTTTAGATAAAATCACTACTTTTAACCCGCTAAAAATTTAGCAACTTTTAATTAGTGTAGCATTGGTTTATGAATAAAAAAAATATTACAGGGATTCAGCAAATTGGTATTGGAGTTGCAAATGTGCATGTTGCTTGGAAATGGTATCGACAAAATTTTGGAGTTGATATTGGAGTTTTTGAAGAAGAGGCAGTTGCTGAATTAATGTTGCCTTATACTGAAGGTAAAAAGCGTTCAAGACATGCAGTATTGGCTTACAATATGCAATCGGGAGGAGGTTTTGAAGTGTGGCAACATACAGGTAAAACTCCTGAAAAAGCAGCATTCGAAATACAGTTAGGTGATATAGGAATCTATATAGCAAAGTTAAAAAGTAAAGATGTACAGCAAGCATTTGATTTTATGAAATCGAAGCAATTGAATTTACTATCCGAAGTTGTACAATCTCCAAATAACAAACCTCATTTCTTTGTAAAAGATCCTTTTGATAATATTTTTCAAATAGTTGAAGATGATTATGTTTTTGAAAAAACCCCTGCAAAAACTGGTGGAATTTTTGGTGCTATTATTGGTGTTAGCGATATTAAAGAATCTCTAAAAGTGTATCAAGATATTCTAGAATATGATGAGGTGGTTTATGATGAAACTGGAATTTTTGAAGATTTTTCAAAAATCTCAAGTGGTGATAAAAAAGTTAGAAGAATATTATTAAAACATTCTGAAAAAAGAAGTGGTGGTTTTGCACCTTTATTAGGACCATCAGAAATTGAGTTGGTGCAATTGATTGACGAAAAAGGACGTGAAATTTATAAGGATAGAATTTGGGGCGACTTAGGGTTTATCCATATTTGCTTTGATACGATTGGTTTGGATTTATTAAAAGAAGAAACAAAAGAGAAAGGATTTCCTTTTACAGTAGATAGCTCAGAATCATTTGATATGGGTGAGGCAGCAGGACGTTTTGCTTATATATCTGACCCAGACGGAATACCAGTTGAGTTTGTTGAAACTCATAAGGTGCCAATCATCAAAAAAATCGATTGGAACATTAACCTTAAAAATCGTGACCCAAAAAAATCTTTGCCTAAATGGATGATTGGAACTTTGCGTTGGAAACGAGTAAAAGATTAGTCAGTCAAAAATATAAATAGAAATCCGTTCATTAGTTTGAGCGGATTTTTGTTTTTAAATCATTATTTTTGAAGAGATGCAAACAGCCAAACAATTTCAAGTTTACAACGCCTCGGCGGGTAGTGGAAAAACATTTACCCTTGTAAAAGAGTATCTCAAAATCTTACTGGATACAGATGATATTTATCGGTTTCAAAATATTTTAGCAATTACATTTACTAATAAGGCGGCTGCTGAAATGAAGGAGCGCGTATTAAAAAATTTACGTGATTTTTCGGAGGGCAAGCAAGGTGACTTATTTGAAAAAATTAAGAAGGAATGTAATTTGTCTGAAGAGAAAATTCAAGCACGATCTAAGCGAGTAATTCATAGTATTCTTCAAAATTATTCAGCTTTTAACATAACTACAATCGATAGTTTTACACATCGAATTGTAAGGAGTTTTGCATTTGATTTAGGGTTGTCTCTCAACTTTGAAGTAGAGATGGATGCGAAAACAATTATTGATGAAGCCGTTGATTTATTGATTTCTAAAATTGGATTAGATCAGCAGTTAACAAAAACGTTGATTGACTTTTCATTAGATAAAGCAGCTGACGATAAAGCATGGGATATTGCCAATGATTTAAAAGGTTTTGCTAAAATTTTGCTGAATGAAAATGATGTAGCTCAGCTTCAGAGAATTGAAGAAAAACCGATTAAGGATTTTACAGATTTAAAAAATAAACTCAAGAGGCAACAAGTAATTTTTGAGAAGGAGTTTAATGAAATAGGGGAAAAAGGAATAGAAGTAATCAATACACAGAATTTAGAGTTTGGAGATTTTTATTATTCTTTACTCCCAAAACATTTTGAAGCATTAAGTAAAGATATCAATAAAGCAAAGTTTTTTGATGACGGTAAATTGAGAGAAAGGATTGAGGAAAATATGTTTTACTCTAAGAGAAAATCGGATGAAATTAAAAATTCAATTGAAGAAATTCTCCCTACACTTTTAGAACTTTATGCTGAATCAGAAAAAAAATACCAACAGTATTTATTGAATGGATTAGTGTTAAAAGGCTTAATTCCTTTAGCGGTTTTAAAACACATTAATTCATCCTTAAACGAAATTAAAAAAGACAATAATATTCGTTTAAATGCCGAATTCAACAGTTTGATTTCAGAGCAAATAAAAAATGAACCAGCTCCATTTATTTATGAGCGTATTGGAGAGAAATTCCGCTATTATTTTATTGATGAGATGCAAGACACTTCGCAATTGCAATGGCAAAATTTAATACCGTTAATTGAAAATGCTTTGATTTCAGAAACGATTGATAAAGAGCGAGGAAGCTTGATGTTAGTTGGCGATGCAAAGCAAGCAATCTATCGCTGGAGGGGCGGAAAAGCAGAGCAATTTATTGCTTTGGCAAATGATGAAAACCCGTTTTCAATCTCTAAAGGGCTTCATAATTTAGATACCAATTACCGAAGTTTTTCTGAGATTATTGATTTTAACAATCAGTTTTTTACCCATGTTTCTGAATTTTTAGGAAACCTTATATATAAGGACTTGTATTTGACAGGAAATCAGCAAAAGAAAAATAAAAGAGAAGGGGGGTATGTTCAAATTTCATTTATTGAAAAGCCACAAGATAAAGATGAGAGAGAACTGATTTTTCCTGAAAAGGTGCATGAGGTTATTCAAAATTTAGATTCAAGTTTTGATTTAAGCGAGGTATGTATTTTGGTTAGAAAAAAGAAAGATGGAAGAGCGGTAGCAGATTATTTAACCGAGCGCAATATTAATATTATATCTTCAGAAACACTATTGCTAAAGAATAATGAGAACATTGATTTCATTTTAAATGTCTTAACCTTTTTACAATTTCCAAATCATAAAGAAGCAGCAACAAACTCACTTTATTTTTTATGCAAAAAGTTTGACTTAAATAAGGATGTTCATCAATTTGTTTCTGAAATAATTAATAGAAACTTGAATGAGTTTTTTAAATCACTTTATGATTATGGTTTTTATTTTGATGAGAATGAGTTTTTACAGCTTCCATTTTATGACGCCATAGAATACTTAATTCGCAGTTTTAAACTAGTTGATGGTTCTGATGCTTTTGTCCAAGCTTTTTTAGATGTTATTTTGGAATTTCAAAATAAAAAAGGAAGTGGTTTAGTTGATTTCTTAGAGTATTGGGAGCGGAAGAATGAAAACTTAAGTATTGCAATTCCCGAGATTAAAAATGCAGTAAAAATCATGACCATTCATAAAGCAAAAGGATTGGAGTTTCCGGTGGTTATTTATCCATATGATTTGGATATTTATAAGGAAATTAAACCGAAGGTTTGGTATGATGAATTGGATAAAGAGAAATTTTTAGGTTTTGAATCAACCTTAATAGATTACTCGAAAAAGATTGGACATATTGGTGATTATGGCGAACAATTATATAACCAAAGGAGACAAGAAGTTCAACTTGATAACCTTAATTTACTGTATGTAGCTTTAACTAGGGCTGTTGAACAATTGTATATTATTTCTGAGACACATAAAAAGATAAACGAATTACATGAAGCAAAAAAATATTCAGACTTTTTTGTAGATTTTTTACAAACGAAAAATGAAGATGGTTGGGTTAATAAGGATGAAGTTTATTCAATCGGAAATTCAAAAAGAAATGATGAAAGAGAAAAAGATGAAAAAGAGTTAGAATCGATTTGTCAAGAAGAATTTATTTCCTCTTCATGGAAAAACAAAAATATTAATATTGTTTCAAAATCCTCATTACTTTGGGATACAGAACAAGGAAAGGCGATTGATTATGGAAATTTAATTCATGAGATTTTATCAAAAATTAAAACAATTGACGATGTTGAATATACGCTTCAAAAATACATTTCAGAGGGAATTATAAGTGAAGGAAAAGCCAAAGAGACTCAAGCTAAAATTCTAGGTGTAATAAACCACCCAATTTTAACAAAATACTACCAATCAAACCTAAACATATTAAACGAGCAGGAGTTACTGACTAATGAAAAACAAATTCATATTCCGGATAGAATTATTTTAGAAAAAAATCTAGTAACTATAATTGATTATAAAACAGGATTGCCAAACAAAAAGTATCATGTACAATTAAATAGTTATGCAAAATCACTTTCTGAAATTGGTTATGATATTTCAAAAATGTATTTGGTTTTTGTTAATGGTGAAATTACTTTTGAAGAAGTGTTAAAAAGCTAGAAATTACATACCTTAAACTCTTAAAAAGGTTAATAAATTGCTGTATTAATATAATAAGAAGAAATATTTTAGGTTAATTCATAATATTTTGTAGATTTGTTTTTGAATTTAAGCTTTAAGAGCTTATTTTTGCGTAAAAATTAGGAAACAATTAAATTTAAAAATTTTAAAATGAAACATTTAAAAGTAGCTTTACTAGCTTTATTTGTAGTTGCAAGTTTTAGCAACGTAAACGCTCAGGATGCCAACAATCCATGGGCAATCGGTTTTGGTATCAATGCCGTAGATTATTACCCAACTGGTTTTGATGCTAATGGCATCGGAGAATTTGGAAGTCAATTTGCAAATGCAAATTCACACTACAACATTATCCCTTCTTTATCAAGAATTACTGTTGCTAGACACATTAACGGTGGATTCTCATTAGAAGTAGCGGGTTCGTTAAACAAAATTTCAGAAATTGGTGACAATTCAGTAGGGGATTTAACTTATTTTGGTTTTGACGGAGCTATTAAGTATTCATTTTTACATAAAGATATGAAATGGTTTGACCCTTATTTAGGAGTTGGTGGTGGTTACTCTCTTTTAGATGATAATGGAGCTGCTACTGTAAATGGTACTATTGGTACTAACGTATGGGTTACTGAACATTTCGGATTTAATATTCAAACATCTTACAAGCACTCATTTGATGATATTGATCACATGCCTCATTTTCAACATGCTGCAGGTGTTATGATTAGATTCGGTGGAATTGATACAGACGGAGATGGAATATATGACAAAGACGATGCTTGTCCAGAAGAATTTGGACTAGAAGAGTTTAATGGTTGCCCTGATACAGACGGAGATGGAATCATTGATTCTGAAGATGCTTGTCCAAATGAAGCAGGTTCACCAGAAATGAATGGTTGTCCAGATTCTGACAGTGATGGTATTGCAGATCCTAATGACAATTGCCCAGATGTTGCAGGACCAGCAGCTAACAATGGTTGTCCTTGGCCAGATACTGATGGTGACGGAATCTTAGATAAAGATGATAACTGTCCTAACGAAGCAGGACCAGCAGCTAACAATGGTTGCCCTTGGTCTGATAGAGATGGAGATTCTGTTTTAGATAAAGATGATCAATGTCCAGATACAGTAGGTACTGTTGCAAATGACGGTTGTCCAGAATTGCCAGTTGCTGTTAGAGAAGCTTTAAGATCTTACGCTAAAACAATTGTATTTGATACTGGTAAAACAACAATCAAAACACAATCAGCTGGTGTATTAGATGATATTATTTCAATATTGAAGGAGTATTCAAATGCTAAATTTAACATCGAAGGTCATACGGATAGTACAGGTTCAGCTAAATTGAATCAAAAATTATCTGAAGGTAGAGCTAATTCTGTAATGGATTACTTAACTTCAAATGGTGTTGCTGCTTCTAGATTAAATGCTGCAGGATACGGTGAAGATAAGCCAATCAGCACTAACGATACTAGAGCTGGAAGAAGAGCAAATAGAAGAGTTGAAATTAACTTGAACAAATAGTAGTTTCAGAAGACTTAATATTTTTTTTAAAACCGTTACATCTTTAGTGTAACGGTTTTTTTATGCCTTAAATAATTGTAATTTGCAATATGCAAACTTTCCTTTCTAAAGTAGTATCTCAGGTTCTTTCTGAAAACTCTAAGCCTTTACAAAAAGTAATTTTTGTAGTTCCTAGCCAACGTGCTTGTGTATTTTTAAAAGAGGAATTAGTTAAGCAAATAGATGTTGCTACCTTTCTTCCAAAAATCATTAGTATTGAACAATACATTCAAGAGCTTTCAGAAATAAGACAGATAGATAATACCCAGTTACTGTTTGAATTTTATTCTGTATATCTTCAAAACACAAGCAAAGAGTCACAAGATTCCTTCGAAAAATTTTCGCAATGGGCAACTATTGTTTTACATGATTTTAATGAAGTAGACCGACACTTAATTGACGCGAATGATTTATTTACATATCTAAGAGATATCAATAGACTAGAAAATTGGAGCCCTACAACTGAATTAACCAAAAACTACTTTTCATTTTTTAAAAAATTAGATATTTATTATAAAGAATTCTACAGTTATTTAAAATCAAATAATATTGGTTATCAAGGATTGATTTATCGAGAAGCAGAAAGCAATATTCAACATTATATTGAAAATAATCAAGAGATACAGATTGCTTTGTGCGGATTCAACGCGTTAAATAAAGCTGAAGAAAACATCTTTCAAGAACTTTTACAAAGTGGTTTAGCATCAATTTATTGGGATGCCGATAAGAGTTATTTTGACAGCTCAACAGAAACAGGAATGTTTTTAAGGAAGTATAAAAATGAGTGGAACTACTTCGATAACAACTCATTTAATTGGATAGAAGATTACTTTAAAACAGCTCCTAAAAATATTCAATTTATCGGTGCACCAAAAAATGTAAGTCAATTAAAATTTGTTGGCGAATTACTTCAAAAACAAAAAAGGCATAACAATACTGCATTGGTTTTAGCTGACGAATCAATGTTGTCTTTAAGCTTAAACTCTTTACCTGACGCTGTTGAAAAAATAAATATTACCATGGGATATCCATTAAAAGATATTCCTTTAAGTTCGTTTTTTAAAAATATTTTTGATTTATATACGAGTCAAGAAAAATTTAATGTTAAAGCAAAAAATCTATTTTATCATAAAGATGTTCTTAACCTTTTAAATCATGCCTATTTAAAGAAACTATTACAATCATCTTCTTTTTTGATTGGTGATGATATTGGTAAAAGCAATCGTATTTTTCTTTCTGAAGAGCACATATCATATTTGTTTAAAGGAGAGTTAATTGAGAGCTATAAGCTATTTCAATTTGTATTTACAGATGAGAATTCAACTGTAGAAAATATTTTGTCAAATTGTATGCAACTCTGCCTAAATTTAAAAGAAGTTGTAAATGGTTTGGAAAAAGAATATGTATTTCGGTTTTTTACAGTCTTTCAGCAGTTACAAACCTTGAATAATAAGTATGGGCATATAACAAGCCTTAAAACACTTTATCAGTTTTATTTGCAATTACTAAATAATGAAACGCTGTCTTTTCAGGGAGAACCATTAGAGGGATTACAACTGATGGGAATGTTAGAAACACGTGTCATAGATTTTGAAACGATTATTTTGACATCAGTAAATGAAGGTATTTTACCTTCGTCAAAATCCGACCAATCTTTTATTCCTTTTGATGTAAAACAACATTTTAATATGCCTACCTACCAAGAAAAGGATGCCATATTCTCATATCATTTTTACAGGTTAATGCATCGTGCAAAAAATATCTACTTTGTATATAATACAGAAAGTGATGCTTTTGGGGCAGGAGAAAAAAGTAGATTTTTAACACAATTAGAAATTATAAGAGACGATATACAACAAGCTATAGTTAGCCCTAAAATCAATATTCAAAAAGTAGAATTAAAAGAAATTCCAAAGTCAGACGACTTGATGGATAAGTTAAAAGAACTTGGTGAAAAAGGAATTTCTCCTTCGGCATTGGCAACTTATATTAATAATCCTATTGATTTTTATTATCAAAAAATATTGAAGATCCGCGAATTAGAAGAAGTTGAAGAAACGGTGGCTGCCAATACTATGGGGACTGTGATTCACGACACATTAGAAGAATTATACCAGCCTTATATTAACAAAATACTCAATCAAGATTCCATCAAAAAAATGCGATTGATGTCGAATGATTTGGTCCAAAAGTATTTTATCAAAGAATATAAGAATGGAGATATCACTAAAGGGAAAAACAAACTGGTTTTTGAAGTTTCAAAAAAATTAGTTGACCGTTTTTTATTAAAAGAGATAGATGAAATTAAAAGCGGAAAACAAATAAAAATCATTTCATTAGAACAAAAACTATCAGTAAATATTAAAATTGATTCAGTAGAAAAGCCAATAAAACTACACGGGATTATTGATAGAGTCGATCAAGTTGATGGTGTTCTGAGAATCGTAGATTACAAAACAGGAGTGGTTTCTTCATCTCAATTGCGGATGACAGATTTTAGTAAAATGAGTGATGATTATAAATATACAAAAGCATTACAAGTAATGCTGTATGCCTATATCTACTCAATGAATAATGAAGTAACTCAACCTATGGAAGCAGGAATTATTTCTATGAGAAATCTAAAAGAGGGATTTTTAAAAATGAATTTTGCAACCCCGAAAAAGGGAGATTACGAAATAAATCAAACCAGAATAGATGAATTTTTAGTTGAACTTAAGCGATTATTGTCTGAAATATTTAACCCAACAATACCTTTTAAAGAAAATCCAAACAAAGCATTTTAAGATGATTAAGAATACAAATATTCCCGTAAAAAGTTCTATTCATAACAAGCCAATTGTTACTGATGTGTTTTACAAACAGACCAACTCTAAAAAACCAGTTGTTATTTTTTGCCATGGCTATAAAGGCTATAAAGATTGGGGTGCGTGGAATTTAATGGCGAATTCTTTTGCCGAAAACGACATGTTTTTTGTGAAACTAAACTTTTCACACAATGGAGGAACTTTAGAAAATCCAATTGATTTTCCAGATTTAGAGGCTTTTGGAGAAAACAATTTCATCTTAGAGTTAGATGATTTAGAGGATGTCATTAATTGGATAATCAGAAATAAAAATTTTAAAGATGAAATTGATATAACTGACATTACTCTGATTGGTCATTCTAGAGGAGGCGGAATTGTATCCATAAAAGCATCAGAAAACAAAAACATTTCTAAAGTTATAACCCTCAATGGGGTTTCTGATTATGGCTCTAGGTTTCCAAAAGGGGATGGTTTAATCAAATGGAAAGATGAAGGGGTGATGTATGTAACCAACGGAAGGACAAAACAAGAAATGCCACATTACTATCAGTTTTATAAAAATTTTCTAGAACATGAAGAGAGGCTGACATTAAAAAAAGCTATTGAAAAATTAAGGGAACCTATGTTAATTATTTCTGGTGGTGAGGATGTTGTGGTGTCTCCAAAAGAAGGAGAGTTAATGCATTCTTGGAATCCAAATAGTGAAGTGTTTTTTGTTGATAAAATGAACCATACTCTTGGGGGTAAACATCCATGGGAGGAAGAAAAACTCCCTAAGCATCTAGATGCTGTTGTAAAAAAATGTATCGCATTTATCAAGAAAAAATAAATGTACAAGGCGTCAAAAATCACTTTTAAAGGCATTAATAAGTTAGCAATACCAGCGATTATTTCTGGTGTTGCAGAACCGCTTTTATCAATTACTGATACTGCTATTGTTGGGAATATTAGCTTGAACCCAACAGAGTCTTTAGCCGCCGTAGGAATAGCAGGTTCTTTTATTTCTGCACTAATTTGGATTCTCGCTCAAACACGTTCAGCTATTTCTGCAACCATCTCAAAATATTTGGGAGCAAAGAAAATTGATGAAATCCTCGATTTGCCTTCGCAAATTATTGCCCTTAATTTATTGCTGAGTGTTGTTATTTATTTGGTTTCAATATTTTTTGTAAATACAATTTTTCAGATGTACAACGCAGATGGAATCATTCTAGAATATACAATTGACTATTATAAAATTAGGGCAATCGGTTTTCCTTTAACACTATTTATTTTTTCGGTCTATGGTGTTTTTAGAGGAATGCAAAACACGTATTGGCCCATGATGATTAGTATTGTTGGTGTGGCATTAAATGTAGTTTTAGACGTTGTTCTTGTATATGGAATTGAAGGGATCATTGACCCGATGAATGTGAAAGGGGCAGCTTGGGCGAGTGTTATTTCGCAAGGGGTAATGGCAATTTTAGCATTGGTGTTGTTTGTGAAGAAAACACCATTTAAATTAAAATTATCGTTGCCATTTAATAAAGAAATTAAGAATATTTTATCCATTAGTTTTAATTTGATTATTCGTGCCATAGCTTTAAATGTTGCTTTGATTATGGCGAATTCCTATGCCACAAGATATGGAGACACCTATATAGCTGCGCAAACAATTGTTTTTCAAATTTGGTTATTCTTTGCTTTTTTTATTGATGGATATGCAAGTGTAGGAAACATTGTTTCAGGGAAATTATTAGGAGAGAAGGATTATAAAAGTATGTGGAAACTGAGTATAAAACTAAGTAGATATGCTATGATTGTTTCACTGTTGTTGGTGGGAATATGTTTTGCGCTTTATAAACCAATCGGACTATTATTTACCCAAGATAGTTTTGTCTTAGAATCATTTTATGGTGTTTTTTGGATTGTACTTATTATGCAGCCCATCAATGCAATTGCTTTTGTTTTCGATGGAATTTTTAAAGGGCTCGCCGAAGCTGTTATCTTGCGAAATCTCTTGTTATTTGCTACTTTCTTCGGATTTGTCCCTGCACTTTTAATAGGAGATTATTTCGACTTAAAACTTTATGGTATTTGGATTGCTTTTACCATTTGGATGATTTTAAGAGGAGGAATTTTAGTCGTAAAATTTAGACAAAAATATTTACACAAAAACACGTAACTTTGCCCTATGAACCAAGGAAGCTTATATACGCATATTCAGAATAATATTGCAACGGTTGAATTTTTTCATCCTGCAAGCAACTCTTTTCCTGGTGAATTACTTTCACGATTAACAAAAGCATTTCAAGAATTGAATGCTAACAATGAGGTGAACGTCATCATTTTGAAAAGTGAAGGCGAAAAAACTTTTTGTGCAGGAGCTTCTTTTGATGAGTTAATTACTATTGATAATTTTGAAGATGGCAAACAATTTTTCTTAGGATTTGCAAATGTTATCAATGCAATGCGAGTATGTAAAAAACCAATTATTGGTCGTATTCAAGGGAAATCCGTTGGCGGTGGGGTTGGATTGTCTGCTGCTTGTGATTATGTATTTGCAACAGATAAGGCCGCGATTAAATTATCAGAATTAACTATTGGCATAGGTCCTTTTGTAATTGCACCAGCAGTTGAACGTAAAATTGGAGTTGCAGCATTGAGCGAATTATCATTGAATGCAACACAGTGGCACAATGCTTATTGGGCTAAAGAAAAAGGCTTGTATGCTAATGTGTTTAATAGCATCAAACAATTAGACTCTTCTGTTGAAGAACTAGCTCAAAAATTGGCAAGTTATAATCCAGAAGCTGTTCAAGAAATGAAACAAGTTTTATGGAAAGACACGAATCATTGGGATATACTATTAGAGGATAGAGCAAAAATTAGTGGTAAGCTAGTTTTGTCAGAATTCACAAAAAGCGCACTCGAAAAGTTTAAAAAATAAGTATGAGCAAGATAAGAATAACCAAACAATTTTATTTTGAAACCGGACACGCATTATACGGTTATGATGGTAAATGTAGAAATGTACATGGACACAGTTATAAATTATCTGTGACAGTAATTGGGTTACCAAGTACAGACACTAATGATGTAAAATTTGGAATGGTGATTGACTTTAAAGATTTAAAGAAAATAGTAAAAGGTGAAATTGTCGATCAGTTTGACCATGCCACTGTTTTTAATAAAAACACACCACATGTTGAGTTGGCACACGAGTTAGAAAAACGAGGACATAGTGTTATTTTAGTAGATTATCAGCCAACAAGTGAAATGATGATTATTGATTTTGCATCGAAAATTAAAGCACAACTTCCTGACACTATAGATTTACATTCTTTAAAACTCCAAGAAACTGGCACCTCACATGCCGAGTGGTTTGCTTCGGATAATTAATTTTAGCTATTGTCTAACAACTAAAGACTATCAACTAAAATTATTTCCCATTAAAGTCATTCATGGTGTGTTTAAGTCCAGCAGTCCCAAAAGAAAGAATTGATTTTGTAGCAATAGGCAATCGTTCAATCAACTCACTTTCCTCTTCTTTACTCCATTTACTCAACACAAAATCTACCTGCCGTCCTTTAGAATAATTTGCACCTACTCCAAATCTAAACCTTGGATAAGTGGTCGTATTTAATTTCTCTTGAATATCTTTTAAGCCATTATGTCCGCCATCACTTCCCTTTACCTTATATCGGAGAGTCCCAAAATCAATATTTAAATCATCCGTAACAATTAAAAGATTATCAATAGATATTTTCTCTTTGGTCATCCAATATTTTACTGACTTCCCACTTAAATTCATATAAGTCGATGGCTTTAATAAGATAAAAGTTCTTCCTTTAAACCTAAAAGAGGTAGTGTCTCCTAATTTATCAGACGAAAAAGAAGCATCAAAATCACTAGCTAAATAATCTAAAATTTTAAACCCGATATTATGACGTGTATTGTCATAATCAGCGCCAATATTTCCTAAGCCTACAATTAAATATTTCTTCATCGGATTTAATGTTTCAATTTCTTTTTTAAATAATGGTTTAATATTTATAAGGTAAAAATAAAAAAAGCACCACAATAATGTGGTGCTTTTCAAATAGTTTTTGATAAAATTGCTTATTCATCAGCAGTCTCAGCCCCTTCTTCAGCCCCTTCTTCAGTTCCTTCTTCACCTTCTTCTCCATCTTCTTCTTCATCAACGGCAACAGCAGCACGAGCCATAGCAACTCTAACGACTGCCATATTCTCTGGATGTAAAAATTCTAACTTTTCATCATGAACATCAGCAATAGAAACATTATCTCCAATTTTAAGAGGTGTAATATCTACATTGATAAAATCAGGGAAATCTTTTGGTAACGCACGAACATGTAATTTACGGTTAGTAAATAAAAGCCTTCCACCGTCTAATACACCTTTGGAATTTCCTGATAATTTAACAGGAATTATCATTGTCACTAACTTCCCTTTAAATAATTGATAGAAGTCAATGTGTAAAATTCTGTCAGATACTGGGTGAAACTGGATATCTTGTAAAATAGCGTCGAATGATTCTCCGCTTTCTAGTTCAATCACTGCAGTATGTACATTTGGAGTATATACCAAATTCTTGAACGAAATTTCGTCAGCTGAAAAATGTACAGGTTGTTCTCCTCCGTATAATACGCAAGGCACCTTTCCAGCATTACGTAAGGCTTTAGTTGCTACTTTACCTACGCTTTCTCTTTTGGATCCTTTAATTGTAATCGATTTCATTGTAATATATTAATTGTTATTATTTAAAAAATAAATTTATCACTGATGGATGTATTGTTCTGAACGTTATACATAACACCCGCAAATAAAGGGGCGCAAGGTACAACTTTTATTTTAGAACATTCTCTTTTTAAAGGAATTGTATCTGATATAATTAACTCAGTTAATTTAGAGTTTTCAATGCGGTCAATCGCTTCACCAGAAAGGATTCCATGAGTTGTAACTGCTCGTACACTTGTGGCTCCTCGCTCCATCATTAGTCCAGCAGCTTTCACTAATGTTCCTGCGGTGTCAACCATATCGTCTACTAACACAACATCTTTTCCTTCTACGTTTCCAATTAGTTCCATATGTGAAATGATGTTTGCTTTTAAACGCTGTTTGTAGCAAATTACAACATCGCATTTAAGATGCTTAGAATAAGCATATGCTCTTTTTGAACCTCCCATATCAGGAGATGCAATCATAAGGTTTTCTAAATTCAATTTTTTTAAATAAGGCATAAAAATGGTTGATGCATACAAATGATCAACAGGTCTTTCAAAAAAACCTTGAATTTGATCAGCATGTAAATCCATGGTGATGATTCTTGTTGCCCCAGCTACTTCCAACATTTTTGCTACTAATTTTGCAGCAATCGGCACGCGAGGTTTATCTTTTCGGTCTTGTCTTGCCCATCCAAAATAAGGGATTACCGCAGTAATATGTCTTGCTGATGCGCGTTTTGCTGCATCAATAATCAAAAGCATTTCCATTAAGTTGTCAGCATTTGGAAAAGTAGATCCAATCACAAAAATGCGACGCCCTCTAACGGACTCTTCAAGTGCTGGTTGAAATTCACCATCACTATATTTTGAAATAATTACGTTTCCGAGTTTTGCACCATAAGATAATGCAATTTTTTCTGCCAATTCGATACTCTGAGTGCAAGCAAAAAATTTTGGCTCAAGTTTTAATTTAGACATGTGAAAAGTTTTGTGTTGTTGAATGCAAAAGTAAAAATAAATTTCTTGAGTTGAGTAAATTAGAACTTGATTTTAACTGTTAAAGCGTTATTTTTTTTAGTAGCTATTTGATCGGGCTTAATTGCACTTTTTAGCGTTACAGATTTTTAATATTAATTAGGTTAAATTTTAAAAAATGCATAAATTTGCAGTCCAATTTTAGGAATGCTCAAGTGGCGGTCCCGATAGCTATCGGGATGGTAGACGAGATAAGAAAATGCTCAAGTGGCGGAATTGGTAGACGCGCTGGATTCAAAATCCAGTTCTTTCGGGAGTGAGGGTTCGATTCCCTCCTTGAGTACTTTTAAAGCCTGTGAATCTTTTGATTAACAGGCTTTTGTTTTTAAATAAATAACAGAGAGAAGAATTTTTATAAAATTTTTAACCACTCATTAAATTTATTCTCTTTATTTTCGTGAGTTCAAAATTCTTAATGAAGAAGAAACAAGAAAAATACGACCAAGCTTACATGAGAATGGCTCATGAATGGGGTAAATTATCACATTGCGAAAGAAAGAAAGTTGGTGCATTGATTGTAAAAGAGCGCATGATTATTTCTGACGGATTCAACGGAGCCCCTACAGGGTTTGATAACTGTTGCGAAGACGAAGACGGAAATACCAAATGGCATGTTTTACACGCCGAAGCAAATGCTATATTAAAAGTTGCCAGCTCAACGCAATCTTGCAAAAAAGCAACCTTATATATTACCCTATCTCCTTGTAAAGAGTGTAGTAAATTGATTCATCAATCTGGAATCAAAAGAGTAGTATATCAATCGGCATATAAAGACACCTCAGGATTAAAATTTTTAGAAAAAGCGGGCGTTGAATTAACACATCTAAAAAACATGCATGAAAAATAATAATAATGTTCCTTTATATATTGGTATTGCAGTTGCAATTGGAATCTTAATAGGTAGCATTTTAAATTTTGCAAATCGTCCAGGTACTATTTTTAGTAAAAGTGCTGAAGCTGCAAAAATCAAGAGATTGATTGATTATATTCAATATGATTATGTTGATGAAGTTGATACCGATTATTTACTCGATGGAGCTATTAACCATGTTGTGAGCAAACTCGATCCGCATTCAGTTTACTTTACCAAAGAAGAACTGGAACAAGAGAATGAACAATTCGAAGGTAATTTTGTTGGTATTGGTGTACAGTTTGTAATGAACAAAGATTCGGTTGTAATTACAAAAATACTTAAAGGTGGTCCAAGTGAAAATCTTGGAATGAAACCAAGTGACCGAATTTTATTAGCTAATAATGATTCACTTTCTAATGCTAAATTAAATAGTAACCAAGTAATAAAAATTTTAAAAGGCGAACCAGATACCAATGTTAATCTGACTATTTATAGACCTATATCAAGTGAGGTATTAGAGTTTAGTTTAAGTAGAGGTGATGTTCCGCTTAAAAGTATTTCTGCTCATTATATGTTGAATGAGGAAATAGGGTTTATAAAAATAGATCGATTTGCCAAAACAACATATGATGAATTTAAAGAGGCACTCGATAATTTAATAGCCATTGGAATGAAGGAATTGGTGTTAGACTTCAGAGATAACCCTGGTGGATTTATGAACATTGCCAATAAAATTGCAGATGAGTTTTTAGAGGATGGAAAATTAATTGTCTTTACAAAAAATAAAAAGGGAGATATTGAAGAAGATTTTGCTACCGAAGAAGGGTCTTTTGAGAAAGGACATGTTTATATTTTGATGAATGAAAATTCAGCTTCAGCAAGTGAAATTGTTGCTGGCGCATTGCAGGATAATGATAAGGGCACTATCATCGGACGTCGTTCTTTCGGAAAAGGATTGGTGCAACAAACCATGGGTTTGGGTGATGGCTCAGCAGTTAGATTAACAATTGCAAGGTATTACACTCCTACGGGACGTTCTATTCAAAAACCATATGATTTGAATCATAGCGAGGAATATTACGAACAGTTTAGTAAACGATTTGAAAACGGAGAGCTGATGTTTGCCGATAGCATTAAGGTAAATGATTCTCTAAAATTCACCACACCAAAAGGTAAAGTAGTATATGGTGGTGGCGGTATTGTTCCAGATGTTTTTGTGCCAATTGATACAACTCAGTATATTGAAAATAGATACTTAATTGGTTTGAATAGATTTTCGTTTGACTATGTAGATCAGCATCGCGAAGAACTAAAAAATTGGACAGTTGAAAGTTTTATTCATGAATTTGATGCCGATGGCGAAATCACAAATAAATACTTAAATGGCATTGATGCGGATGATTTTCTAATCCCAAATCATAAAATGGAAATTATCAAGAAAGCAATAAAGGCGAGTATTGCGCAAAGCCTATTTGATGACAATGAATTTAATCAAGTAATTCTTGCCAATGACAAAATGCTAGGAAAAGTTGTAGAGTTAGAAAACTCGAAATAATCTTTGTACTTTGCATACTGTTAAAATGAATTCAGACAAAAAAATATATTTTGCTTCCGATCAGCATTTCGGGGCTCCAACTGCTGAAGAAAGTCTACCAAGAGAACAAAAATTTGTACGATGGTTAGATTTTGTTAAAAAAGATGCTGCAGCCATTTTTTTGTTAGGAGACTTATTTGACTTTTGGTTTGAATATAAAAAAGTAGTTCCCAAAGGTTTTGTTCGTGTCTTAGGCAAATTAGCTGAAATTAGAGATAGTGGTATCCCAATTTATTTCTTTGTAGGCAATCATGATTTGTGGATGAGCGATTATTTTGAAACCGAGTTAAATATTCCCGTTTACTACTCTTCACAAGAATTCACTTTTAATAACAAAACATTTTTTATAGCCCATGGTGATGGATTAGGCCCTGGAGATAAGGGCTATAAACGAATGAAAAAAGTATTTACCAATTCTTTTTCAAAATGGTTGTATCGTTGGTTGCATCCGGATATTGGAGTGAAATTGGCGCAATATTTATCAGTAAAAAATAAATTAATTTCTGGCGAAGAAGATGTGGTTTTTCTGGGTGAAGACCAAGAATGGCTAGTACAATACGCTAAACGAAAACTAGAAATAAAACACTATGATTTCTTCTTGTTTGGACATCGCCATTTACCAATGGAAATCAAATTGAACGAAACATCTAAATACATCAATACTGGTGATTGGATATCACATTTTTCTTATGCTGTTTTTAATGGTGAAGATTTATCACTTTTAACCTTTAAAGAGTAAGATTTAATAACAATAATCCCTTTCAACTTCCATGAAAAGCAAAGAGGCTTTTTTAACCATTTTTTAACTACGATAAAAAAAATATTTATGCTACTTGCAACACACAAAAAAGCATAGTAAATTCACGCTTTAAAATTTTTAAAATGATAGAAGAAAATAATGCATCGGTTGACATAAGAGCAATCAACGAAAAAATAGAAAAAGAGAGTGCTTTTGTTGATTTGTTGGTGCTAGAAATGAACAAGGTAATTGTGGGTCAAAAGAACATGATAGAGCGTTTGTTAATTGGCTTGTTAGGAAATGGGCATATTTTACTTGAGGGAGTTCCTGGGTTGGCAAAAACCTTAGCTATTAATACACTTTCACAAGCAGTTTCGGGAAGTTTTAGCAGAGTGCAATTTACGCCAGATTTATTGCCAGCAGATATTGTTGGTACGATGATATACAATGTTAAAGAAAGTGAGTTTGTCATTAAAAAAGGACCCATTTTCGCCAATTTTGTTTTAGCAGATGAGATTAATCGTGCGCCGGCAAAAGTACAGTCAGCGCTGTTAGAGGCAATGCAAGAACGCCAAATTACCATTGGCGATACAACTTTTAAATTAGACGAGCCATTTTTAGTAATGGCAACTCAAAATCCTATTGAGCAAGAAGGAACTTATCCGTTGCCAGAAGCGCAGGTAGATCGTTTTATGTTAAAGGTAGTGATAGATTATCCAAAATTAAGTGATGAGCAAATGATAATGCGTCAAAATTTAATGGGAAGTTTTGGCAAAGTAAATCCGGTGGTTTCTGTTGCTCAAATTATGAAAGCACGTGAAGCTGTGAAAGAAGTTTACATGGATGAGAAAATCGAAAAATATATTTTAAATATTATTTTCGCAACACGTTATCCTGAAAAATACAACTTACCAGATTTAAAAGACTTAATCAGTTTTGGGGCTTCACCAAGGGGAAGTATCAACTTAGCTATGGCAGCGAAATGTTATGCTTTTATTAGACGAAGAGGCTACGTAATTCCTGAAGATGTGCGAGCTGTTGTACACGATGTATTACGTCACCGTATCGGAATTACTTATGAAGCAGAAGCTGAAAACATTACTTCAGAAGATATTATCAACAAAATTGTAAATGAAATAGAAGTACCTTAAAACTAGTTGTTAGTTCAGGGTTGTCTGTTGTCAGTATTCACTATCAACCAGCAACGATTAACCATCAACCAAATAGAAAATGGATACCAAAGAAATACTTAAAAAAGTTCGTAAAATAGAGATTAAGACACGTAGGTTGTCTGATCATATATTTTCTGGCGAATACCACAGTTCGTTTAAAGGGCGCGGTATGACTTTTTCTGAGGTGCGTCAATACCAATATGGTGATGATGTTCGTGCGATTGATTGGAATGTGACTGCGAGATACAACGAACCTTATATTAAAGTTTTTGAAGAAGAACGCGAGCTGACAATGATGTTGTTGGTAGATATTTCTGGATCTGAAATGTTTGGAACTACCCAACAATTTAAAAGAGATACCATTACAGAGATTGGAGCTACTTTGGCTTTTTCGGCTACGCAGAACAATGATAAAGTAGGACTTCTATTATTTTCTGATGAAATAGAATTGTTTATTCCACCAAAAAAGGGAAAGAGTCATGTTTTACGGATTATTCGTGAATTGATAGAGTTTAAAGGCAAAAGCAATAAAACAGATATAGGTAATGCATTAAAGTATTTATCGAATGTGATGAAGAAAAGAGCCATTGTTTTTGTATTGTCAGATTTTATGGATAACGATTATGATCAAACCTTAAAAATTGTTGGCAATAAACATGATGTTACAGGTATTCGTGTTTTTGACAAACACGACGAAACAATTCCAAACCTTGGGATGTTACCCATAAAAGATGCTGAAACAGGTAAAACAGTCTTGGTCAATACGATGTCAAAAAAAGTAAGAAACCGCTATGCTGCTAATTATTTAAAAAGTGTAGATTTTTACGAAAAATCTTTTAGTAGATCAGGAGCAGGAACCATTAGTACACGAGTTGACCAAAGTTATGTAAAACAATTATTGGGATATTTTAAAAGAAAAGGAGCAAGATAGTTTGAAGAATATAAAGTTACATAGAGACGTCAGTTCGAGTGATTTTTTGACATTAGGAGAAAAATTGTATCGAGAACTATTGAGTATGAAAATACTTTTCGATACGTTTCAATTTCGAAAAAACTATATCAAAAGACTCGAAGTGACAATGAATAAAGAAATCGTTTTCTTTGGATTTCTTCTCCTTATATCAATTTTTACCTTTGCACAAAACCCTGTTCAGATGCAAGTGGATACCACTAACATCAGAATTGGTGAACAAATTCAGTATCAAATTATTGTAGATAAAGCAGAGAATGTTCAGTTTCCAAAACTAAAATTAGACAGTTTAAAGAAAGTTGAAGTTGTTGAAGAATTAAAGATTGACACCACCGAAACTAAATATATCAAGAACTATATTTTAACGAGTTTTGATAGCGGTAGTTATGTGATTCCAAAACAACAGGTCTTTATCAATAATAAAAAATACAGTATAGATTCTTTATTGATTAATGTTGCAACGGTTAAAGTTGACACCTTAAAACAAAAACTTTTTCCTATTAAAGCAGTTAAAAAGCAACCCATTATTTTTGATGATTACAAAAATTATGTGTGGATAGCTCTTGGCATTCTAGCGTTGATTATTGCCATTGTTTTATATTTTGTGCTGCGTAAGAAAAAAGAGAACATTCCTATTGAAGAGCGTATTCCACCTTACGAATTAGCAATGCAGCGATTAAATCAATTAGATGCAAAACAGTTATACCAAAATGATAAGGTAAAATTGTATTATAGTGAACTTACCAGTATTGTTAGAACTTATATTGAGCGCGAATTGCATATTCCTGCGTTAGAATCTACTACTGATGAATTGATTGAAACCATTACTGATTTCAATAAAATTAGTACGCTAGATTTACCGAAAGAAACCATTAAAAATTTACAGAGTTTATTGAAGGAAGCAGATTTAGTAAAGTTTGCAAAATCGAAACCTGTGGCGATTGAGATAGAAGGCCACAGAACAGATTCAGAAAATATCATCAATAATTTGAAACCAAAACCCGTAGCGGAAGGAGATGAACATGTGGAGTAACATAGAATATACACACCCACAATTTTTGTGGCTTTTAATACTAGTGCCTCTCATGGCATTGTGGTATTTTTTGATGCGCAATAAAAATTCTGCTTCTTTAACTTTGGCAAGCACAGCATCTTTTGGCGAACCCTCTTTACTTTCAAAACTAAAACCTTTGTTGTATGTGTTACGATTATTAGCAGTATCTGCTTTAATTGTTGCTTTGGCAAGACCGAGAATTACATCAGTAAGCACAAAAGTAAATACAAATAAAGGGATTGATATTGTAATGGCAATCGATGTGTCGGCAAGTATGTTGGCAAAAGATTTAAAGCCTAATAGGTTAGAGGCTTTGAAAAAAGTAGCGATAGATTTTGTAAATCAACGCCCAAATGATCGCATCGGAATTGTAGTGTATGCAGGTGAAAGTTTTACTCAAACCCCTATTACAAGTGACAAGCGAATTGTAAAAAACACCATTAGTAAAATAAAATGGGGACAGTTAGACGGTGGAACTGCCATAGGTATGGGACTTGGTTCTGCGGTTAATAGACTCAAAGATTCTAAGGCAAAAAGCAAGGTGATTATTTTGTTGACCGATGGAGTTAATAACTCTGGATTTGTAGATCCAAAAACGGCAACTGAATTGGCAAAAGAATTAGAAATCAGAACATACACTATCGGAATCGGAACTAAAGGGACAGCACTTTCTCCAGTTTCTATGCTTAATGGAAAATTGCAATACCAAAAAGTACCTGTAGAGATTGATGAAGAATTATTAAAATATATTGCCAAAGAAACAGGAGGAAAATATTTTAGAGCAACTGACAATAACAAGTTACGTGCTATATATAACGAAATAAATAAATTAGAAAAAACTGAAATAGAAGAGTATAAATATTATAATTACGACGAAAAATATCGTTCCCTAGTTATTTTAGCAGGCTTGTTTTTACTATTAGAAATAACATTAAAGTTTACAATTTTTAGAAGTTTTATTTAAGAGGGTGTTGAATTGTTTATCTGTTAAATCGGTTAATTGTAGAATGTAAAATTGAAAGAGATGTATGTGTTTTCATTTGAAAAATTAAATGTTTGGAAAGAATCAATGGAATTGACTAGAGACATATATATGTTGACAAACCAATTTCCTTCTGACGAAAAATTTGGCTTAGTGAGTCAATTACGAAGAGCATCCGTTTCTATTTCTTCTAATATTGCTGAAGGAACGTCAAGAGATACTAATAAAGACAAGGCTCATTTTACAACTATTTCATATAGTTCAACGATGGAAGTTTTAAATCAGTTAATTATTTCAAAGGAGTTAGAATTTATTTCTAAAGTAGAATATTTAAAATTAAGAGAAAGGATTTATAAAATATCTAATATGTTAAACGCTTTAAAAAAAGCACAACTTAAAACAAACAATTAAACAGTTACACCATTAAACATTTTAACATTAAAAAATGTATCAAATAGAAGAACCAACATATTTTATTTACCTCATTTCAATACCAATTTTGTTTGCAGTGTTTTTATTGGTGTCTTTTTGGAAAAAAAGAACTCAAAAAAAGTTTACTGATGAGTTGTTATTGAAAAGATTGACTCCAGAAAAATCATTGTTTAAATCGTATTTAAAAATGATTTTATTTTTGCTTGGTTTCACATTTTTGATTGTATCCCTCACGAACCCTAAAATGGGAACCAAGTTAGAAACAGTTAAAAGGCAAGGTGTAGATATTGTCTTTGCATTGGATGTTTCTAAAAGTATGTTGGCTGAAGATATAGCTCCAAACAGATTAGAAAAAGCAAAACAGATTATTTCTAAGATCATTGATAAATTAGGAAGTGATCGAATCGGAATTATTATATATGCAGGAAATGCCTATTCTCTATTGCCAATAACAACAGATCATGGAGCTGCAAAAATGTTTTTGCAAGGTGCCAATCCAGATATGGTTTCTAGTCAAGGCACAGCGATAAACGAAGCAATTATTTTAGCGAATACCTATTACGATAATGATGAACAAACCAATCGGTTTTTGATTATTATTTCTGATGGCGAAGACCATCAAGAAGACGCTTCTAGTGCAATTGCATTAACGACCAAAAACGGAATTAAAACATATACCATTGGTGTTGGAAATCCAGATAAAGGCGCACCGATTCCGTTAAAGTTAAACGGAGTTATACAGGGATATAAAAAGGATAGCAAGGGAGAAGTTGTCTTAACCAAAATGAATGAGGAAACTTTGAAAGAGATTGCAGATAAAGGAATGGGAAAATATATTTTGGGAAATAGGACTCAGAAAACAGTAGATTATGTTGAAGAGATTCTAGTAAAAGCAGAAAAAACAGAATTTGAAACCAAACAATTCTCTGATTATGAAGATCAATTTCAATGGTTTGTTGGATTTGCATTGTTGTTTATTGTGTTTGATGCTTTTATGTTAGAAAAGAAAACAAAATGGATTCAGAAATTAAATCTGTTTAATAAAGAATGAAACAATTAATTATCATATTATTTATTTTACCATTAGGTCTTTTTGCTCAAGAACAAAAGGATGCTCCTAAGGTAGAGACACCAAAAAATGTTGTTCCAAAAGAGGTCAATGAAAAATTAGCTCGTAAATATGTGCGTGAAGGAAATATGCTGTACGGTCAAAATAATTATGTTGATGCAGGGGTTGCCTATGAAAAAGCCATTGAAAACAATCCTACTTATGAAACTGCAAAGTACAATTTAGGGAATGCTCTTTCAGAGCAAAACAGAAATAAAGAAGCCATTGCACAATATGAATTGCTTGCCAAAGAAACTAAAGATAAAGAGATGCGTTCTAAGTTAATGCACAATATTGGCAACAATTATTACAAAGAAAAGGAGTATCAAAAATCTGTTGATGCCTATAAAAACTCATTAAGAGCAAATCCTAAAGATGACGAGACTCGCTATAATTTGGCATTGGCTCAGATGATGCTAGAAGATCAACAAAACAAAGATAAAGATAAGGACAAAGATCAGGATAAGAAAGACGATCAACAAAAAGATAAAGACAAAAAAGATCAAGATAAAAAAGATGGTGATGATGAGAAGGATGATAAAAATAAGGGCAAGAAAGATCCTAAAGACGATAAAAAAGACCAACAAAAACAACCACAACCTGGAAAATTATCTCCTCAGCAAATGCAACAATTATTAGATGCTATGGCAAATGAAGAGAAAAAAACTCAGGAAAAAATGAATGCCAAAAAAGAAAAAGGCAAGAAAGTAAAACAAGAAAAAGATTGGTAAATTAAACGTTAGTTCGAGTGATTTTTTTGACTATAGGAGAAAAAATTGTATCGAGAACGATTAGGTGTTAAAAAGCTTCTCGATACATTTCGATTTCGCAAAAGTTACATCAAAACAACTCGAAGTGATGCGTATAAAAATTTAATGATTCTAAAAAAAGGCTACATATTAATTTTACTACTGTTAATAACAGCAATAGCATCAGCCCAAAATATTGAGTTGGTTGCATCAGTGAGCAAAAGTAAATTAGGTGTTCACCAAAGACTCCGTATTGAGTTTAAGGTTAACAAACAAGGAGCCGATGATTTTCAACTTCCAGAGTTAAAAGATTTTGATGTGATTGCAGGACCAAGTTCATCCATTAGTCAGTCGTGGGTTAATGGCAAGGTTACGTATTCTCAAGGCTATATTTATATCCTAAAACCAAAAAAGGTTGGGGTGTTTACGATTCCGTCAGCCATTATAGAATATAAAGGGAAAACGATTAAATCAAATGAGGTTAGGGTAACTGTTTTACGCGAGTCGGAAGTACCAAAAGACCCAAATGACCCCAGATATATTGCTAGTGAAAATGTACATTTGGTAACAGAAATTTCTAATACAAACCCATATGTTGGTGAAGGAATTTATGTTGTTTACAAATTATATTTCAGTAATCAAGTTGGTTTGGGCGGCGATTGGCGGGTGAAGGAAATTCCGCAGTACAACGGTTTTTGGAACCAAGATATTGAGCAAAAAAGAGAGGATGTTAAAATAGCTAATTATAAGGGAGAAGAGTATCGATACTTGATTTTAAAGAAAGCATTGTTGATTCCTCAAAAATCCGGGAAGTTGATAATTGATCCAATTAATATGGATATCACTGTGAATGTACCAACTGGTAGAGGTGACTTTTTTGGTAATGCAATTACACGTAGAGTGAATCATGCTACTACTTCAAAAAGTAGAAGTGTTCAAGTTAAACAATTACCATTAGAAGGAAAGCCGCTTAATTTTACAGGTGCTGTTGGTGAATTTAACTACCATGTGTCATCATCTAGAGAAGTGTTGAAATCTAACGAAACCACACAATTAACAGTACAAGTTTCTGGAAAAGGCAATCTGAAACTGTTTGAATTACCAAAGATTGAAACTCCGAGTGAATTGGAAGTTTATACACCAGAGCATACCGAAAATGTAAAAACCACATTAATGGGCTTGTCAGGAAAAATCACGGATAATTATACGGTAGTTCCAGAGTTTAAGGGCAAGTATAAAATTCCGTCAACATCTTTTTCCTATTTTAGTTTAAAAGATGAGCAGTATCACACAATCATATCTGATCCAATTATTATCAATGTTGCAGAAGGAAAAGCATTACCTACTGAAACTAGTGTAGCTGAAGCAGATACTACTCTAAAACAGCAAGTCAAAATATCAGCAAATAACTTTAGGTATATCCAAACAAGAACTGAGTTTGAACCAAATGTAAAGGTTGACTTTTTTAAATCTAACTTATTTTACACCTTATTGTTTTTGCCATTTATTGCAATTCCTATTGGGATTTTTGTTGGGAAGAAAAAGGCAAAACGAGATGGAGATTTAGTTGGGAAACGATTGCGTAAAGCCGATAAGTTAGCTCGAAAATACTTATCACAAGCCAAAAAGAAATTGGGTAAGAAAGAAGCATTTTATATCGCATTAGAAAAAGCACTTCACAATTTTTTAAAGGCAAAATTAAATATTGAAACGTCTGAAATTAGTAAAGAAAAAATTACTAAATTTCTAAAAGATAGATCTGTTGATGATGCAACAATCAAGGAATTTATTGAAGTTTTAGATGATTGTGATTTTGCTCGATATACGCCAACAACCAATGTAATGATGCAGCAAGAATTTGACAAGGCTAAACATGTAATTACTAAAATTGATAAACAACTGTAGATGAAAAAAAATCTAGTTATAGTGTTTGTTTTATTGTCTTCGATTGGTTTTAGTCAATCGGCTGAGGAGCTGTTTAGCAATGCTAATAAACTGTTTCAACAAGAAAAATACGAAGCTGCTATTGATCAATATAAATTGATTGAGGAGTTGCAATTACAGTCTGACGAGTTGTTTTTTAATTTAGGAAATGCCTATTACAAACTCAATAAAGTAGCTCCGGCAATTTATTATTTTGAAAAATCTTTGAAACTGAACCCCTCAAATGCAGATGCAAAAATCAATTTAGCTTTTGCAAATAGAATGACCATTGATGCGATTGACGTATTGCCAAAAACAATTTTTCAAGATTTTTCAGAAGCTGTTATTTACAAGTTGAGATACGAGACTTGGGCTAAAATGGCAATTGTATTTTCGTTTTTTGGTGCTATAATCTTTTTGCTATATCACTTTTCATATTCATCAAGAAAAAAATTACTGTATTTTAATGTGAGTATTTTAAGCATATTTTTATTAATAGTTTCTTTGGCTTTTGCATTTAAATCATATGATTATCAAGTAAACAGAACCGAAGCAATTATTTTTAAACAAACTACTGAAATTAAAAATGCGCCTACTTTAAATTCTGACACCGTTTTTAAATTACACGAAGGCACCAAAGTCATCGTACTTGATGAAATTGATGATTGGAAAAAAATAAAACTAGCCGATGGTAAAATTGGTTGGTTGATTGCAGATTATATGAAAGAGATTTAACTCTGTTATTTGAACGAAGGCAAGAATCCCTCCATAATTCTATTTTTCCCCCTACTTTTGTTTTATGACTTTATTTGATCTACTAGACTTTATTGGTACTGCTGTATTTGCAATTTCGGGTGCTTTGGCTGCGATGAAGCAAAAATTTGATTCTTTCGGAGTTCTAATTTTGGCATCTGTAACTGCTATTGGTGGTGGGAGTTTACGTGATATATTAATTGGCAATACGCCTGTTTTTTGGATGATTAATTGGGAATACTTAATTGTTATTTTTATGTCTACTGCAATTGCAATGTTGTTTAGAAAACGACTTGCTTATTTTAGGAAAACTATGTTTTTGTTTGACGCTATTGGGTTAGGAATCTTTACTATCATCGGTTTTAAAATTGGTTTAAGCGCAGATTTACATCCAATAATTTGTGTATTGTTAGGAACATTGAGTGCATCTTTTGGCGGTGTGCTCAGAGATATTTTGAGTAATGAAGTTCCGTTAATTTTTCATAAAGAAGTATATGCATCACTAAGTATTTTAGGTGCAGTTACTTTTTATGTACTCTTACAAACAGCATTGCCAATCAATATAAATTACTTAATTACAAGTGCTTTGGTTGTGGTGTTACGAATTCTTGCGGTGAAGTATGAATGGGAATTTCCCAAACTCTACAAAACGATTTAATCTGTTTTTATCTCAAAATCCTCAACCGTTAAAAAATCGGAAAAGATTAAAGGAGCCAATTCTTTTACAGGTTCGTATAAGATAGATTCCTCAGTGTTTTCTTCCGTAACAAACGGAATAGTAGTGTTTAATTTATCAAAAATAATAAGTAACACACTTAAAATCAGCCCGAACTTTAGGATTCCAAACACACCTCCTAGAATTTTATTCAAAGCTCCTAATGCAGCAAAATCTGCTATTTTGGTAAACATCTTTCCGAGAAGTGAAATCACAATAACAATAGCAATAAACGTAATGGCAAAAGCAACGATGGAAATATATTGCTCTTCCCAATCAACGCTATCCTTTAAAAAATCACCAACAAAGTAGGAAAAGTGAATCGCTCCATATACCCCAGCAATTAATGAAATAAGAGAGGCTAATTCTACAAACAAACCTTTCATTAATCCACGGATAAATCCAAACAATAACAAAGCAGCAATGATAATATCAAACGTATTCATAAAGAAGAAATTTTTGTAAAGATAAAAAACCAATTAAACAATTCAACAAATAATAGTTTACACTATTTTTGTACTATGATTGGAACGGAAAATTTAAAAGATAATTGGGAGCAGGTAGTAAAAATTATTTCTGATAGATTTGGTGGCGGAGAAAAATTAGATTTGGATGCAATTATTTATTTAATTGGTGTGCAAGAATTAGGAGCTGGAGCTAAAAAATTTGAAAAAGACGAAAAGCTCAACCTAATGCATATAGCTATTTGTAGATTATTAGAATCTTATGGCTATTATGAATTTGATTTTTTTGATGACGAGGGTTGGCCACATTACAAAGTAAAAGAACAGTTACCGGTTTTAAAACCTGGAGAACAATCTGTCTTAATGAAAGAAGCGGTAGTTCAATATTTCTCTGAAAAGGGGTTGGTCTAGACAATGGTGATTAGTAAATACCCTTTTACTCCTTAAAAATTTGGTTTTCTTTTTTCTAAAAATGCTGTAGTACCTTCACTAAAATCTTCGGACCCAAAACATTTTCCAAAGTTGATGATTTCTGTTTCAAAGCCATCTTCTTTTTTATCAAAATTGGCGTTGATTGTTTTAATTGCAGTTGCAATTGCAGTTCCAGAATTACGAGCAATTTTACCTGCTAGTTTTTCGGCTAACGGAATTAACTCTTCTTGTGGTACAACATGGTTTACCAAACCCCAATCAAATGCTTCTTGAGCAGTTAACATATTTGCAGTCATAATCAGTTCCATCGCTTTTCCTTTACCAACCAATTGAGGTAAGCGTTGTGTACCACCGTATCCAGGAATAACTCCTAGAGAAACTTCAGGTAATCCCATTTTAGCATTGTCACTTGCAATTCTGAAATGAGCAGACATTGCTAATTCTAACCCACCACCAAGAGCAAATCCGTTGACAGCTGCAATTACTGGAGTAGATAAATTTTCAACAAAATCAAACAAGAGATCATGTCCTTTTTCTGATAAAACTCTGCCTTCATTTTCATCAAAATGTGCAAACTCTTTAATATCGGCTCCTGCAACAAAAGCTTTTGTTCCGCTACCAGTTATAATTATCGCTCGTATATTTTTATCTAAGTCGGCTTCAGAAAAAGCGTTATGTAACTCTTGAATGGTTGCTATATTTAAGGCATTTAATTGTTGAGGTCTGTTGATGGTAATCGTTAAAATTTTATCAACTTGATTGAGTAAAATATTTTCGTAATTCATTTTATAATTTTTTAATTATTCATTCAATCCTTAGGCAATAGAACTGTAAAAATTGTTTTTATATTTTTTTGAGATTCAAAAGACAAGGCTCCTCCATAAGCCTCAATGATATTTTTTATCATCGGTAAACCCAATCCCATGCCGCTCGTTTTTGTAGTGAATCTTGGTTCAAAAACTTTGTCTTTAACTTTATCATCAATTCCTTTACCATTGTCTATTACTTCAATAATAACATCAGATTGTCGCTCAATCACATTTATTTTTACAAAAGGATTATTGATACTCTCAACTGCCTGAGTCGCATTTTTAATTAGGTTAGTTACAATACGTGTTAGCTGTAATTTATCTAAATTCATAATCAGCATTTCTGTATCAGACGAAAAAGAAATATATGATTCTGTAAAAATCTCAGTTGCGTGTTTCACTACTTCAACAATATTAATTTTTTCTCTTTTTTGGGTAGGCATTTTTGCAAAGTCAGAAAAAGCAGATGCAATAGAACTCATCACATCAATTTGTTGAATAATAGTTTTGCTATATTCTTTTAATTTTTGTTTAATATTGGGATCTGTTGGGTCAAATTTTCTTTCAAAACTTTGTACCGTTAATCGCATAGGTGTTAACGGGTTTTTAATTTCATGTGCTACCTGTTTTGCCATTTCTCTCCAAGCTTCTTCACGTTCACTTTGAGCTAATTTTACAGCACTTTCTTCCAAATCATCTACCATGCTATTGTATGCTTCTATCAACACATGAATTTCTTTATTCTTTCCTTTTATTTCAATTTTTTCATTGCGTTTGTTCAATCTCATTTCATTCATTTTTTCACTCACCGTTGTGATTGAACGAGTAATATATCTAGAAATAAAAAGTGCAAATGCCATTCCGATTACAAACATTAAAAAGAAGCCTAAAGCCAAACGAGACAGAAATTCCCTTAATTCATTCTCTTGATCAGCTCTATTTTCTAAATAAGGAATGTGTAAAATACCTATTGCTTTTCCTGATTTGCTATACAAATAGGAGTAGGATGCGTAATATTCTTTATCGTTAAGTTCATCTTTTTCAACAAATCGATGCGCACCATCATTTGCTAGAAGAGTAAGAACTTCTTCAACAATTACATCAGAAACTCTATTTTTATCTATTGTATAGTCCGAAGAAATTATTAAGCTTCCATCTAAACTATGAATTTCGATATGAAGGCCATGAATTTTTTTAATATCATTGATTTTCGATTTTAAAATAGCTCTTATTTCGTCATCTTTTACGCTGTCAGAAATAGCACTTAATTCAATTTCAAGATGATTGATTATAGCGTTCTCTTTACGAACTAATCTACCAGCGTTATATTCTTCGGACTGTTCGTTGTATTGAAAAACGGTTACCAAACCAATTAAAATAGAAGATATCAATATCAACAAAACCATTGATACAAAAACACGACTTCTAATTGAAAAAACTTTAGCGTTCATTGACAGAATCCTTTTGGTAAAAATAAGAAATAAATTTGCAGATATTCGTCTTATTTTTTAGAATACCGAATTCTGAAATATATAATACAACTAACTAAAATTGCTGTAATAATATTTGCCAAAATAATTGAAATACTATCAATCAAAACACCATAGGTAAACCATAAAATAACACCAACTAACATAGCAGAATACATGGTAAGTGATAAATTCTTTACCTCTTTTGTACGCCATACTTTTAGTACTTGCGGCACAAATGATGCTGTTGTTAAGGTTGCTGCTAACAAGCCTATAATTTCTACATTAAAACTCATATTCTATCCTACAATATTTACAATTTTACCTAGAACTACAATTACTTTCTTAGGTATTCTACCTTGCAATTGTGCTTGGGTTTTTTCATTTTCTAGTACTGCTTTTTCAACATCTTCTTTTGATAAGTCTAGTGATAACTCTAAAGTAAATCTCATTTTACCGTTAAAAGAAATTGGATAATTTTTTGTGCTTTCCACCAAATGACTCGCGTCAAAAATTGGAAACTCCATTCTAGAAATTGAATCAGAATGACCTAGTTTTTGCCATAATTCCTCAGCAATGTGCGGTGCATAAGGTGATATTAAAACAATCAACCCTTCTAGGACTTCACGTTTATTACATTTTAATGCCGACAATTCATTTACAGCAATCATAAACGAACTTACCGAAGTGTTAAAAGAGAAACTTGCGATATCTTCATCAACCTTTTTAATAGTTTTATGCAAAGTCTTTAACTCATCTTTCGTAGCTGTATCTTCTGAAACAAAAAACGCTCCATTATCACCAGTATGATACAATTTCCACAATTTTTTTAAGAATGATGATACTCCAGAAATCCCTGAAGTTTTCCAAGGTTTCGATTGTTCTAGTGGCCCTAAAAACATTTCAAATAAACGTAGCGCATCGGCTCCATATTCTTCACAAATAGCATCAGGACTAACCACGTTGTATTTAGATTTGGACATTTTTTCAACTTCGCGACCTACTTTAAAGCTGCCATCATCTTCAGTAATGAATTGAGCATTTTTATACTCTTCTCTCCAATTTTTAAAAGCTTCAACATCTAATTCATCAGAAGCATTTACAAAAGCAACATCAGCATGTATAGGAGTAAAATGTGACCACTTCTTTTCAGAATCACTTTTTATTTCAGTAATTGCTAATAAGTCAATTGAATCATTATCTAAATTATGTTTTGAATTCTCTGCTTTTTGTCTCTCTTCAATGATATTTTCCATCAGACTCTTACTGACAAATATTAATTTTTTTGTTTTCCCAGAAGTATCTCCATTTTCAAACTCCCATCTATAAACAAAAGCACTTGTTCCAGTAATCATTCCTTGGTTAATCAATTTTTTTGCAAACTCATCAACAGGGACAATTTTTCTATCAAACAAGAATTTTTGCCAAAACCGCGCATATAGTAAATGTCCGGTTGCATGTTCGCTACCGCCTATATATAAGTCCACATCTTGCCAATAATCCAAAGCTTCTTTGCTCGCAAATTCTTTAGAATTTTGAGAATCCATATATCTGTTAAAATACCATGAGCTTCCTGCCCACCCTGGCATGGTGTTTAATTCTAATGGAAATATAGTTGTATTATTAATTTTATCGGTATTAACTACTTCTGCGGTATCGCAGTCCCAAGCCCAAACAGTTGCATTTCCTAATGGCGGTTTCCCATCTTCGGTTGGTAAGTATTTCTCTACTTCTGGCAACTTAATTGGCAAATTTTTAGCCTCAATCATTTGAGGCATTCCATCTTTATAATAAACAGGGAAAGGCTCTCCCCAATAACGTTGACGGCTAAATACAGCATCGCGTAATCGGTAATTTATTTTTCCATAACCTATGTCTTGTTTTTCCAATTCATAGATAATGGTTTTCATTGCTTTCTTATAGGGTAATCCGTTTAGAAAATCTGAATTTGCAATTTTAGTTCCATCTTTATCTTCATGTGCTTTTTCTGAAATATCTACCCCTTCAAAAATATTTGGGATTTCAATTCCGAAATGTTTTGCAAAATCATAATCACGTTGATCTCCACATGGAACCGCCATTACAGCACCTGTACCATAACTCGCCAATACATAATCTCCAATCCAAATTTGAATTGGTTTTTTTGTAAAAGGATGTTCAGCATACGCACCTGTAAACACGCCAGAAATAGTTTTCACATCGGCCATTCTATCGCGCTCACTACGTTTTGCTGTTGTTTCTATATATGCTTCAACTTCTTTTCGTTGTTCTTCAGTTACAATTTGTGATACTAACTCGTGCTCAGGAGCAAGTGTCATAAATGAAACTCCAAAAATGGTATCGGGTCTTGTTGTAAATACATCAATTAATTTTGCAGTGGCTGTTTTAACGTTCTTTTTTAGAACTTTTTTAATTTCTGCAATCTTAGGGAATTGAATTCCGTTGTTGATTTTAGAAATCACTGAATTTATATTTTCAATAACTTCTTCATCAGAAATATAGGTAACAGTATAACCTTCAGTTGCAAAATAATTAGCTCTTTCAATTTCATCTTCTTTACCAGAAAACTCCACGATTGCTTTTTTGTTAAAGCTCACAAAATCAGTGATAAAATCACCTAAAATATATTGCTGTCTGAATTTTACAGCTCCTTTTTTCTTTCTTAACACATCCCAAAGCAATTTACTTGCTTTAGAAGAATTCAAACGCAATACTTTAATTTCTTCAATGGTTTTAAAAGAAAGAGTTCCTTTTCCCTCTGAAGTTTTAGTGGTGCTTCGACTCAGCTCAGTGACCACTTTAAAAGAAACCATTGCCCCTTGAGATCTTCCAATCCAATTAGTTTGAGAATCTTTAAGTGGCTGCGGCCAATCAATTTTTTGTAATCCATCTAATAACCTTTGAGCATATGCAGAGATTCGCATAGACCATTGGGTCATTTTTTTACGAACTACAGGATGACCTCCACGTTCTGAAACGCCATTTACAATTTCGTCATTTGCCAATACGGTTCCTAATGCTGGGCACCAGTTTACTTCGGTATCAGATAAAAATGTCAAACGATAGTGTAATAAAATTTCTTGTTGTTTCTTTTTAGAAAACTTCTTCCATGCTGAAGCTGTGAAAGAGATAATTTCATCTTCGCAAACAGCATTTACTTTTTTGTTTCCTTTAGCAGCAAAAATTGTTTCTAACGTAGAAATATCTTCTGCCTTGTCTGAGTCCTTATTGTACCAAGAGTTGAATAACTGAATAAAAATCCATTGTGTCCATTTGTAATATTCTGGACTTGAAGTTCGAACCTCTCGAGACCAGTCAAAAGAAAAACCAATTCGGTCTAATTGACGGCGATAGGTTTTAATATTTTCTTCGGTTGTTTTCGCAGGATGTTGTCCTGTCTGTATTGCATATTGCTCAGCGGGTAAACCAAAAGAATCATACCCTTGAGGGTGTAATACATTGTAGCCTTTATGCCTTTTAAAACGCGCATAAATATCAGAAGCAATATAACCAAGTGGATGTCCAACATGCAATCCAGCACCTGACGGATAAGGAAACATATCTAACACATAAAATTTTGGTTTATCAGAAGTATTTGAGGCTTTAAAAGTTTGATTGGTTGCCCAAAACTCTTGCCATTTTTTTTCTATCTCTAGGTGATTGTAACTCATATTTTTAACTAATGTCATTACGAGGAATTAAATGACGTGGTAATCTGTTTAAGGAGATTACCACAGTAAATAAATTTGCTTCGCAATGACGTATTTTAAGTCTGCAAAGTTACTGTTTATTGAGCAACAATTAAAGTGTAAAACTCAAGACTTTACAAAGAGTAAATTTACCCTTTAAATTCAAGTTTTTGTTTTGAAAAATAATAGGTAATTTAGCTTTATGCAACCCACCTTAGAAATCCAAATAAAAACATTACCTACAAGTCCAGGAGTATATCAATATTTTGATGTTGATAATAAAATACTATATGTCGGTAAAGCTAAAAATTTAAAAAAAAGGGTGGCGTCTTATTTTAATAAGAAGCACGAAAATGGGAAAACACGTGTGTTGGTTAAAAAAATTGTTAACGTAAAACACATTGTTGTAAATACCGAAACTGATGCCCTGTTATTAGAAAACAACCTGATAAAGAAATATCAACCTCGTTATAATGTGATGTTAAAGGATGATAAAACCTATCCTTGGATTTGTATTAAAAAAGAACGTTTTCCACGTATATTTTTGACTCGGAATGTGGTTAAAGATGGTTCGGAATATTTTGGACCTTACACCTCAGTTAGGACAGCGAAAGCTTTACTCGATTTAATTAAAGAACTTTATCAATTGCGGACGTGTAACTATTTTTTGAGTACAGAAAACGTCGCAAATAAAAAATACAAGTTGTGTTTAGAATATCATATAGGCAATTGCAAAGCACCTTGTGAAAATTTACAAACAGAAAAAAATTATTCAAAGGGAATTGATGAAATTAGACAAATAATAAAAGGAGATTTTAAAGAAGCATTGAAAACATTTTCGCATTTAATGCAAGAATATGCTGATGAAATGGAATTTGAGCAAGCCCAAAAAATAAAAGATAAGCTGTCTCATTTATCAAATTATCAGGCGAAGTCTACGGTCGTAAATCCATCGATAAATAATGTGGATGTATTCTCAATCATATCGGATGAGAGTTATGGTTATATCAACTTTTTTAAAATTATGAATGGTTCAATCATTCAATCACACACATCAGAAATTAAAAAGAAATTAGACGAAACTGACAAAGAATTATTAGAGTTGGCTATTGTAGAAATACGACAGCGCTTTAACTCGCAATCAAAAGAAATATATGTTCCTTTTCAAGTTGATTTAGGAGAAGAGTTAAAAGTGATTGTTCCAAAATTAGGAGATAAAAAACGCATTGTTGAACTATCGATTCGCAATGCAAAATATTACAGACAAGAACAGTTTAAACAAATTAAAATTATAGATCCTGATAGGCATACCAACCGAATTATGGCACAGATGCAAAAGGATTTGCGTTTGTCAGAAGAGCCTAGACATATTGAGTGTTTCGATAATTCTAATATCCAGGGAACCCATCCTGTAGCTGCATGTGTGGTTTTTAAAAACGGAAAGGCAAGTAAAAAAGACTACCGCCATTTTAATATAAAAACCGTTGAAGGACCCGATGATTTTGCATCGATGGAAGAGGTTGTCTTTCGTCGATATAAACGCTTAGTTGATGAAGCTCAAGATTTACCACAACTTATTATAATTGATGGAGGTAAAGGCCAATTATCATCGGCATTAAAAAGCTTGGATATTTTGGGATTACGAAATAAGATAGCCATCATTGGAATCGCAAAAAGATTAGAAGAAATATATTATCCAAATGATTCAATTCCTTTATATTTGGATAAGAAATCAGAGTCGCTCAAAATCATTCAACAATTGCGAAATGAAGCTCATAGATTTGGGATTAAGCATCACAGAAACAAGCGAAGTAAAACCGCCATACAAACGGAACTGGAGTTAATTCCTGGAATTGGGCAACAAACAATTGTTACATTATTACAACATTTCCGTTCAACTAAAAGAGTCATCGAAGCTTCTTTAGAAGAATTGGCTGATGTTATTGGAGAATCTAGAGCTAAAAAACTGTATAACTATTACCAAACAAAATAATGAACCGAGCATCTAAAAACATTATGCAAAAAGGATTGATAAAAAGCGAACACAGATGTTCCCTCTTAAAAAATAGAATTTAAACAATATGAATAAGCTTTTCATCCTTTTATTTATATGCGCTATTACTGTTGGGTTTTCGCAAGAAAATGAATCACCTAAAAAAGATTTAAAGGTGGGGTTGGTATTTTCTGGTGGAGGAGCTAAAGGATTTGCGCATATTGGAGTTTTAAAAGTATTAGAGGAAGCGGGTGTTAGAGTAGATTACATAGGAGGTACAAGTATGGGGTCTATGGTTGGTTCTCTTTATGCGTCTGGTTATACAGCCAAAGAGATAGATTCTATCTTTAGAAAAGTTGATTTTGCTAAAATAATGATGGATGAAATTCCACGTAAATCAAAACCATTTTATGAAAAAGAAAATGGAGAAAAACATGCATTATCATTGCCTATGAAAAAGGGTAAAATTGGAATACCAAAAGCATTGTCAAAAGGTCAAAATGTTGCTAATTTATTGACTGAAATGTTGAGCCATGTTGATACTGTATCAGATTTTAATAGGTTACCAATACCATTTGTGTGTGTTGCAACAGATATAGAAACTGGAGAGAAAGTTGTGTTAAATAGTGGGTTTTTACCAAAAGCTGTACAAGCAAGTAGTGCATTTCCTACTTTATTGTATCCAGTTGAAATTGATGGAAAATTATTAGTTGATGGAGGAATTTTAGATAATTACCCTGTTGATGAGGTTTTAAAATTAGGTCCAGATATTATTATAGGAGTTGAGTTAGGAAATGACTTGTCAACTAGAGATGATTTGAATTCGGCTGTAGATATTGTAAACCAAATAATGAGTTTTCAAATTTATGCTTCCTATGAAGAAAATATAAAAAATACTGACATTCATATTACACCAAATATGGCCGGATATTCCGTAACAACATTCGATTTTTATGACGAAATATTTGATTTAGGAGAGACTGCAGCAAGAGAACATTATGATGAGTTGGTAAAAATTGCACAACAACAGACGATAAAACGAGTTCCATATATTAGAAAAAAGCAAGAGTCTGAAATAATTATTAAATCCATTCAGATAGAGGGAAATGAAAATTATACTAGGACATATGTAAAGAGTAAAATGGGAATTAAACTTAATGATACCATTGCTTACAGCTCTTTTGTTGATGGGATTAATAACCTGTCTGCTACTGGTAACTTTACAAATATTCAATACAAAATTATTGATCATAAAGATGGAGGATCTATTGTTCAATTGCAATTGAAGCAAAATGATATTTCTACCTATATTAAACTTGCAGTTCATTATGACGATTTATATAAAACTGCAATCTTGGTAAATATTACAGCTAAACACGGATTGATTAAAAATGATGTGTTTTCTTTAGATATGATTTTAGGAGATAATATTCGTTATAATTTAGATTATTTTATTGACAATGGGTCTAATTGGAGTTTTGGATTTAAATCTAGTTATCATCGTTTTAGTGAAGATGTTATGTTTGATTATATTCCAGATATAGCACGTATAAATTTAAAATATCGAGACTTTACAAACCAGCTATATTTGCAAACAGTGATCAATAGAAAATTTGCAATTGGAGTTGGAGTTGAGCAGAAAAAAATCACTGCATATACTGATACATTTGCAGCAACTGTTTTAAATGCTGTTGAAGATCCAGATAAATTTTATTTTGACAAATCAAACTATTTTAATTTTATTTCTTATGTAAAGTTTGATACGTATGATAAAAAATATTTTCAGAAAAAAGGAGTTTATTTAGCAGCCGATTTTAAGTGGTATTTATTTTCTTCTGATTATAATGAAAATTTTGATTCATTTTCTCAATTAAAAGGAGAGCTAGGTTTTGCTCATACCTTTTTTAATAAACTAACCCTTCAATATATAGCTAAAGCTGGTATTACCATTGGTGATAATGATAACCAAATTTTAGATTATAATTTGGGAGGGTATAATGAAAATTACATTAACACTTTCGAGTCATTAATAGGATATGAATTTGCTGCCTTAAATGGTGGAGGGTTCGTAAAATCAACATTAAAAGTTAGATATGAAATTTTTAATAATAATTTTTTAATGGGCACAGCAAGTGCTGCACGTATTGATGATGATTTATGGAATGAGGGAGATGTTTTTGCTGATACAAAAACAGGATTAGGAATAGGATATGGATTGGATTCCTTTCTTGGCCCCATAGAGCTCAATTATACGTATTCACCAGATACAAAAGAGGATTACTTCTTTTTCAATTTGGGATATTGGTTCTAGAAACCATAAATTTTAAAACAAAAAAAATCCTATTACAACTAGTGTAATAGGATTTTCATCTTTGATATTTGTCAATGCCTTAATTAGTTATCATTTTGTTTTTTAAAACGATATTCTAAATATTGGTAAGCATCACGCGGCAATATTTTGATCCACTTTTTATACTTTAAAAACCATCTAACTTGTATAGACGGATACCCTTGTTTAAGGTAAGAAGCAATGAAAGGATGCACGTTCAACACTATCTTTTCATTGTTCTTGAAACTAATAACTTTATCAAGTTCTTGTTCAATTTTGTCAACCAAAATAATTGGTGCCTCAACTTCTCCGTTTTTATTCGGATTAGGCTCACGTGTTTTAATCACCATCTCTGGTCTAACACGTTGACGTGTAATTTGAATCAATCCAAATTTACTTGGAGGTAAAATTTTGTGTTTGGTACGATCAAACGACATTTCTTTACGTAAATGTTCGTATAATTTTTGTCTATCTTCTGCTTTGTGCATATCGATAAAGTCAACCACAATAATTCCTCCCATATCACGTAACTGTAATTGTCTTGCAGTTTCAGATGCAGCAATTAAGTTAACCTCTAAAGCAGTTTCGGCTTGCGATTTAGCTTTGTTAGAACGGTTACCGCTATTTACATCAATTACGTGTAATGCTTCGGTATGCTCTATTACTAAATAAGCCCCTTTAGTCATTGATACAGTTTTGCCAAACGATGTTTTTATTTGTCGTTCAACTCCAAACTTTTCAAAAATTGGAATACTTGATTTGTATAGTTTCACAATCGATTCTTTTTCTGGAGCAATTTCTGCTATATAATCTTTAATTTCTAAATATAGCTGCTCATCATCTACCATAATATTGGTAAAAGAATCATTAAACACATCTCTTAAAATAGAGTGTGCTCTGTTTAATTCACTTAAAACTTTGGTTGGTGTTTGTGACTGCTTAATTTGCTTACACATAGACACCCATCTTTCTAAAGAATTTTCTAAGTCTCTATCTAACTCAGCAACTTTTTTATCTTGTGCTACAGTTCTGATAATAACCCCGAAATTTTTAGGTTTTATACTTTTAATTAGTCTTTTTAAGCGCTCTTTTTCTTTGTTGTCTCCAATTTTTTGAGACACCGAAATCCGGTTAGAAAAAGGAACTAAAACTAAAAACCTACCAGCTATAGACAACTCAGAATTTAACCGAGGTCCTTTAGTAGAAATTGGTTCTTTTACAATTTGAACCAATAAATTTTGTCCTGTTTTAAGTACATCATTAATTTTACCACCTTTGTCAATATCTTTTTCAAGGTGGAAATTTTTTAAAGTGAAATCTTTTTGTTTGCCTGTGTTTACTCCTTTAATGAATTTTGACAAGGACAACAATTGAGCACCTAAATCATGATAATGCAAAAAGCCATCTTTTTGATAGCCAACATTAACGAATGCTGCATTTAATCCTGTAAGTGTCTTTCCTGTTTTTGCAAGAAAAATATCACCTACTGATATTTTGTTATCATTTGTTTCCTTATTTAATTCAATAAGTTTACCATCCTTTAATAAGGCAAAATCAATATCAGAGGAACTAGATCTTATAATTAATTCTGTTTTCACTCCGATTTGGTTTTATATCAATACCTGTTTTTTAAACGGTATCGATAGGTTAATAATTAACACAGGGTTTTTAAACCCTTAGAAACTATTGCAACTTTGCAATGTTTCATTTTCAAAGAACGTGTGTTTTTTAAAAAGAAGAAGTAAGATTTATCTTACTTCTTCTTTTTGTGTCTGTTAGCTCTTGCTCTCTTCTTACGCTTGTGCGTAGAGATCTTAGCTCTTTTTCTTTTTTTACCACTTGGCATAATTAATACTCTATTTTTTTAATTAATATTCGCTGTAAAATTATTTTACGGCAACTTTGCTTTTTACACCTTCTACAAATACTTTTGCAGGCTTGAAAGCTGGAATATTGTGTGCAGGAATTTTGATAGTTGTGTTTTTAGAAATATTTCTTCCAGTTTTTTCAGCTCTTTGTTTAACAATAAAACTTCCAAAACCTCTTAAGTAAACATTTTCACCACCTTCAAGAGAATCTTTTACTTCATCCATAAATGCTTCAACTGCTGCTAAAACATCTCCCTTTTCCATACCAGATTTATCTGAAATTTTTGATACTATATCCGCTTTTGTCATTATTAATAGGGTTTTTAAATTTAAGACTGCAAATATATGACAATTAATAGAACTTCAAAGGGTAAATGGTTAAAATTTAGGGTGATAAATATTCGATTTTCAAGTTTGAATTAATGTATTTTTGTGCCTGTCGATTCAAATAAATGAAATTCTCTAAAACCCTAGTTACTTGGTATTTACAAAATAAGCGCGATCTGCCGTGGCGTAATACGACAAACCCATATTTTATATGGTTATCCGAAATTATTTTACAACAAACTAGAGTTGATCAAGGATTGGCTTATTATTTAACATTTATAAAAAACGTTCCAACTGTTTTTGATTTAGCAAAAGCTGATGAAGAAACAGTATTAAAATTATGGCAAGGGCTAGGATATTACTCAAGAGCGAGAAACTTACACATCTCGGCAAAGTATATTGTTGATGAATTGAAAGGTGTTTTCCCTTCCGATTATAAATCGCTTTTAAAATTGAAAGGTGTTGGTGATTATACTGCATCTGCAATTGCTTCTATTTGTTTTAATGAATCAACAGCTGTTGTTGACGGAAATGTATATCGGGTTTTGGCTCGCTATTTCGGCATTAATACACCTACTAATAGTACCGCCGGAATTAAAGAGTTTAAAAAACTAGCTCAGGAGTTGATTGATGTGAACGACCCTGCGAATCACAACCAAGCAATTATGGAGTTTGGCGCTAGAATGTGTAAACCTCAAAATCCATATTGTACTATTTGCCCATTGAATGATAGTTGTATTGCGCTTCAAAAAAAGGAAGTAAAAAACTTACCTATAAAAGATAAAAAAGTAAAAGTTAGAAAGCGGTATTTTAATTATTTAGTGGTGATTACAACTGATAAAAAAACCATTTTAAGAAAACGAGAAGGTAAAGGTATTTGGCAAAATTTATATGAATTTCCGTTGATAGAGTCTGAGACTGTTATTGATGAAACTGACTTGGTGAATCATGTAGAGTTTAATGAATTATTTCAAAAAAGCGAGTTGTCAATAAAGCGATTCAATCAACAATTAATCGTACATAAATTATCACATCAACATATAACCACTCAATTTTGGATTGTAAAAACCAACTCAAATAATTTGGCAACTATTAAATGGTCGACTATTGAAAATTTTCCTGTTCCAATTCTGATTCATAATTTTATTGAAGACTTAAAACGAACAGATATTTTTAGTACTTTTGAAGTATAAATACAAAGAAAATGGCAGGTACAATAAATAAGGTTATGTTAATAGGTCACTTAGGTGATGAGGTGAAAACGCATTATTTTGATGATAAAAATTCTCAAGGACGATTTCCTTTAGCAACCAACGAATCTTATACAAATAAGCAAACAGGAGAAAAAATCACGAATACAGAATGGCATAACATTGTTGTTAGGAATAAACTAGCTGAAATTTGCGAAAAGTATTTATCTAAAGGTGATAAAATTTATTGTGAAGGCCGTATCAAAACTCGCCAATGGGAATCGGAAGGTGTTAAGCGGTACATGACCGAAATTCATGTTATTGATATGACATTCTTATCTACAAAGAAGGAGTTGAATAACCCAAATCAAGCAAGTACCCAAGCATCACAAACATCTACAACTGAAAATAAACCTTCAGAGAATGATGATTTACCATTTTAAGTTTAACTAAAACCAACAGTATTGGATCCAGATTTCGCGAGTTTTTTAGAAATTTTTGATGAATACCTTGTCATTAAATTTTTGGCACTTATAATTTTGTTAACCTGTTCTGCTTTTATTTCTGGAGCCGAAATCGCTTTCTTTTCCCTTTCATCAACCGAGTTAGATGAAGCAACAGAATCAGATTCTAAACAGCAAAAAAAAGTAGTAGAGCTGTTAAAACACCCCCAAAAATTACTCGCTACAATTTTAATATCAAATAACTTTATTAATATTTTAATTGTATTAATTTTTGCTTTTTTAGGTGAACAATTGTTTTATGAAATCACAAATGGGTATCTTAAATTTGCAATTGAAGTAGGCTTAGTTACCTTTTTAATTTTGCTTTTTGGCGAAGTTTTACCAAAAGTATATGCCAATAGAAATGCTATGAAATTTGCTGTAATCATGGTGATTCCAATTAAGGTTTTGTCAGTAATTGTAACTCCGTTGAGTAAGCCGTTATTGGGGTTGAATAATATGGTAGAAAAAAGACTGAGACAAAAGAAATCAAACTTTTCTGTTGAAAAATTATCACAAGCATTAGAACTGACTTCAGACAATGCAACTACCGAAGAGGAACAAAAAATATTAGAAGGCATTGTGAGTTTTGGTAAAACAGAAACTGTGCAAATCATGAAACCTAGAACAGATGTTTTTGCTATTTCTGATGATGATACTTATAAAAATGTATTGTCAGAAATTGTAAAAAAAGGCTACTCTAGAAATCCTGTATATCATAAAAATATTGATAATATTATTGGAGTTTTATATGCTAAAGATTTATTGCCTCATCTTTCTAAAACAAAATTTAAGTGGCAAAACTTATTAAGAGAACCCATTTTTGTGCCAGAAAATAAAAAGCTAGATGATTTGTTAAAGGAGTTTCAAGAGAAGAAAATTCATCTTGCTGTAGTTGTTGACGAATATGGTGGCACTAGTGGAATTGTAACTCTAGAAGATATTATTGAAGAAATAGTAGGCGATATCACCGATGAGTTTGATGACGAGGATTTGTTGTATTCTAAGATTGACGATAACAATTATGTCTTTGAAGGAAAGACATCTATCAAAGATTTCTCTAAAGTAATTGCTATTGATGAAGAATTTTTTGAAGAAGAAAAAGGGGAAACTGAAACCTTAGCAGGATTTATCTTAGAGATTTCTAAAAAGTTTCCAAAAAAAGATGAAATACTAAATTTTGAACACTTAACGTTTAAGATTGAAGCGATGGATAAGAGGCGTGTAAAACAAATAAAAGTTACAATTAACCCAATTTCAAATGAAGATTAAAATAGTAGTTTTCCTTTCAATTCTAACTTTGTGTATTTCATGTACTGGAGACGAGGTTTTACCAAAACCAAAGGCATTTTTACGATTAAATTATCCTGAGGCGACTTATCAAGAAGTAATTTCAGATTGTCCATATACCATCCAAATTTCACAAACATCAAACATAGAATTTCAAAATAATTGTTGGGCAAAAATTCATTACCCGAATTTAAAAGCAACAATTCATTTAACATATAGAGAGATTGATAATAACTTAGAAGATGTTTTAAAAGAAGTTGAAAAATTAACTTTTGAACACACCATAAAAGCCGATGTCATCAATGCACGACCTTTTGTAGATTATCAAAAAAACATCTTTGGAAAAATTATAAATGTAGAAGGAGATGTGGCATCGAACATACAATTTCATGCTACGGATAATGTAAAGAATGTGCTATTCGGAGCTTTGTATTTTGAAGTAAAACCCAACTACGATTCTATTTTACCCGCTATAAAATATATTGAAATGGATATCAAAAATTTGATGGAAAATATTGAATGGAAAAATTAATCAATCGAGTAATGAATACAAAGAAATATCAATTCAACAAAACAATTAGAGTTTGGCTAGTCATAGGGTTGCTCATGTTAATTGGACAAGTAATTCTAGGAGGCATCACAAGATTAACAGGTTCTGGTTTGTCAATTACACGATGGGATGTGGTGAGTGGCGTTGTTCCACCGATCGGTAATGAGCAATGGCATGACGCTTTTGATTTGTATAAGCAAACGCCTCAATACAGCAAAATCAATTCCCATTTCGATTTGGCAGATTTTAAGTTTATCTTTTTTTGGGAATATGCTCACAGACTTTGGGTGCGAATTTTAGGATTTGTTTTTCTAATACCATTTATAGCTTTTATCATTAAAAAACAGATGAATTGGTATTTGGTAAAACGTTTAGGAATGGTGATTTTCTTTACAGCACTTACGGCTTCAGCAGGGTGGATTATGGTAATGAGCGGATTAATTGACCGCCCTTGGGTTGACGCTTACAAGCTCAGTTTGCATTTTATGTTAGCGGTTTTAAGCATAGGTGCAATGGTCAAAACAATTGCTGATGTTTATAATTACAGGGGCAATTCAAGTAGTATTGGAATACCAAAAATATTAACTGTTATAATTGTATTTACTTTTATACAATTAATTTTTGGAGGATTGATGTCTGGCATGAAAGCGGGACTTTATTTCCCTACTTGGCCAGATATGAATGGTACTTTTATACCTGATGTTTTATTGAAATCTAGCAATTGGAATTGGCACAACTTAACCAATTACGACAGCTTTATTTTTGCACATGCTTTTGTGCAATTCACTCACCGTATGTTAGCCTATTTAGTTTTTATTCTTACAATTGTGATGTTTATTAAGAGTATTAAAAACGTCTATTTACTTGCTAAGAATTGGTTAAAAACTTCAGTAGCTCTTGTGGCTTTACAAGTAATTTTAGGAGTGCTTACTTTATTGAGTATTGATGTGGGGATTCCATTATTCTATGGAGTGGCACATCAGTTGGTTGGAATATTATTTTTTATAAGCCTTCTGTTTTTATATTTTTCATTCAGAAAAAGAGAGGCATAAAAAAAGCTCCCAATATTGGAAGCTTTTTTATAGAGTTTAGAAAACCCTTATCCTTTAGTTACTTCTTTTTCAGCTTTCATTGCTTCACATTTAGCTTTGCACTCTGCTTTTTTAGCAGCACATTTTTCACAGTCTTTGTCTGTACAATCAGCACTACATTTTGCATCCATACATTTTTTGCCATCTTTAGAAGCACATTTAGCTTTGCATTCTGCTTTTTTAGCAGCACATTTTGCACAGTCTTTATCTGTACAGTCTTTACTACATTTTGCATCAGCACATTTTTTACCGTCCATTTTTTGCATCATTGGGCAGTTTTCTTTTGTGCAATTCTCATCACATTTATGACCTTTCATTTTTGCATGATGAGGACAGTTTCCTTCTTTGCAATTTTCATCACAAACATGAGCCGCCATTTTGTTTTCTTTTGTGTCAGCTACGTCTATAACTTCTACTTTTTCTTTTGTTGCATCAGCGTCTTTTTTTTCTCCTGTACAAGAAACAGCAATCATACTAATTAGTGCAATTGCAAATAATCCTTTTAATAATTTCATAATGATTAGGGTATTTTTAAATTAAGTTGATAATGCAGCAAATATAAAAGAATAATACACTTATTCGCAATGTTTTATAAAAAACAATAATTATTATTTATCGAGCTAGAGTTATGGAACTAGTAACCTTGTATAAATCGCCGCCTGCAATGCCATTGATGTTTTTTTCAATTTCTTCTTTAGATATTTTATTGCTATCAAAAGAGAACTGTCCTGTTTTTTCTTCAAAGTTGACTTTTGAAAATGTAACACCTTCTAATTTATGAATCTTAGACTCTATAAGTTTAGCACAACCAATTTCGCAAGTCATTCCTTCAATACTAACTTCAATGGTTTCAATTTTTTCTTCTAATACAATTTTTTCAATAGGCTTTGGCTGGTTATTACATCCAATTATTAAAAGCAAACTAGCAAAGGCAAAAAAGTATTTTAAAAATTTCATAATGAAAAGATTTAGAAGGCAAAATTACGGACTAAAGTCGTAACATCCGAATTATTTACACGACTTTTGCAACTGTAATTTTTTGAATACCCATGAACAATTATCAAAAAAAATGGATGTACTTATTGGTGCTTTCTCTTATTTGGGGGAGCTCATTTATTTTGATAAAAAAAAGTTTGGTAGGATTAACCGCTCTGCAAATGGGAGCATTGAGAATTATCATTACAGGGCTTATTTTGATTGGCATTGGTTATAAAAGCTTAAAAACCATTGATAAGGAAAACTACAAATGGATAGCAGCTACAGGGTTTTTAGGTACATTTTTTCCAGCATTTTTATTTTCGTTTGCGGTAAGCGAATTGGACAGCGCTATAGCATCTATCTTAAATTCATTGGTTCCTTTAAATACAATTCTGATTAGTTTATTCGTATATAAAATTGCATCTACCAAAAGACAATTTGTTGGAGTTTTTATTGGGTTGGCTGGAACCATGCTATTAATTTTTCATGGAGCACAAATCAACCCACATCAAAATTATGGCTATGCCGTATTGGTAATTTTAGCAACCATATCTTATGCTTTGAGTGTGAATATTATCAAAAAATATTTACAGCACGAAGGAGCTTTGGCCATAGCAGCAGGAAATTTTGTTGCTATTGTGATTCCAGCCTCCATCGTTTTATTGGTTTCCGATTTCTTTACAACTTCTACTTTTGAAGGAGAAACATTTTATGAATCAATGGGTTATATCGTCATTTTAGCAATTGTAGGAACTGCTTTAGCCAAAGTTCTTTTTAACAAACTGGTTCATATTGCATCACCTGTTTTTGCAGCATCAGTAACATATGTTATGCCTTTAGTTGCTGTATTATGGGGTGTAATGGATGGAGAAAAAATTGGGGTTATTCAGGTGTTTGGTGGTGTAATCATTTTGATTGGAGTGTACCTTGCTAATAAAAAACAAAAAGCTGATACAAATTAATGTATTGGCTTTTTAAGGTATTTCATGATATAATCTTATTGGATTAAGATTTTTTTAGTTCTTATTCTACCATTTTTAAATTCAACTTTTAAAATAAACAAACCTTGTTGCAAAAAGTTTAAAGATGTTTCTTTTTGAATTGTGCTAGATTCAAAAACTTTCTGTGCTAAGAGGTTGAAAATAGATATGTTTTTAATTTCAGATAAATTTTGAGTATTATCAAAATAAAGTCTACTCCTATACACATAAAAAGTGTTTTCTGGATCCAATTGATTATCCGAAATTGCTAAAGAATTATTGTTATACAGGCTCAAAACATTGGATTCAGTAAGTGCATATTTATACATTCTAATATCATCGATACTTCCATTAAAAAATTCTGCTCCAGATCTTGCCCCAATTGTAAGTGCACTTGTGACCAAACCAAATGGACTTGAAGAAGTTGAATGTGTCGCCAAAACTCCATTTATATAAACTTGTTTTGAGTTGTCAAGCTGTGATACAACGGCTACATGATTCCAATCATTTACAATAAGTGGTAAACTGTTAGAATTAGCAAAGTCTTTATATTCAAAATTAATAAAGCCCGAGTTATTTGTTCTTAATAGATAATTAGTATTAGACGTGTAATTTGATTTTCCTAAAATCATAGCATTTTGCTGAGAATTGGGTTTTATCCATACTGATATTGATAATTCATTACTACAATTTAAAATATCATTATGAGCAATAGTGATGATATCACTCCCGTCAAAACTATAAGCACTATTAGAATTTCCAAATCTATCAGTTGTAAGAGTGGCACCATTTACTGTTCCATTAAGATTATTCCCACTTTCATCATTAGCATTTCCATTAAAAGGATAATAGGCAACTAACTCATTGGCTGTATTTTGAATTTCAGTTGCAGTTAGTGCTTTGTTGTATATTTTTATTTCATCAATAGAACCTGTAAAATATCTCCCATAACCATAAAGCATTCCAATATGTATTGGATATTCATCTTTAGTATGAATAACAGGATTAACATTATTATAAGCAGCTGTTGTTGTTAATAAATTTCCATCTGCATAAAATAAAATATCAGTTAAATTAGATCCAATACTATTGTCAAAAACTACAGTATAATAATGCCAGTTTCCATCGCTATTATCAAATGCTTTGTTTAATTCTCCACCTCCTAAGCCTACTGCTAATCCGTTAGCCTTGGAGTTTATACAGACATCAAACCTTGCTCCATAATCAAAACTAGTCGTTACAATACCATAGCTTAAGGCAACATTTCCATAGCTTGAAGTTACTATGTTGGTTTTTGCCCAAAAGCTTATAGTTCTAGAAGTAGTTTCTAGAGGGCCTGGAAATAAACATTGTATGTAATTATCTACACCATCAAAATAGTAAGCACTATTTGCATTGCCAAACCTATCTGTAGTTAAAGTAGCTCCGTTTACTGTTCCATTATTTTCGGAACCACTTTCGTCATTAGCATTTCCGTTGAAAGGATAGAAGGCAACTAAACCATTTACTTCATTCATAATTTCTATTTCTGATAAGGCTTTTTTATAAATCTTAATATCATCAATAGAGCCATTATAAAATCTCGTTAAATTTGCATTACATCCAATAGTTAAATTATTGGTATTTATTATACTTCCTGAATAAGAAGTTGGATTTGAAATATCTAAAACACCATCAACATAAATAGTCACGCTTTCACCGCTCTTAAAAACAGTAGTTATATTGTGCCAATTATTGTCGGTTAAAGTGGCAGTCCCTCTATTTTCAATACCGTTTCCAGCAGTAAATTCAAACCAACTATAGGAGTTTCCAGCGCTTCCAGTTCCTAAACCATAAGAGGGATCTACTCCAATAGAACCCATATATTTAGAAATCATATATTTTCCAACGTTAGTAGCGTTATGTTTTATCCAATAAGAAATTGTAAAGGATTCACCCGTTTGAATATTGATATTTGGACTGTCAGGTATAGAAATATAATTACTACTACCATCAAAATAATAAGCGCTGTTGGCAACACCAAATCTATCGGTTGTTAGTGTAGCACCATTTGCGGTACCGTTATTTGCGTTTCCGCTTTCGTCATTAGCATTGCCATTAAAGGGGTAATAGGCAATTAAACTAGATTGAGAATAAAGTATTATTGAAATAAAAAAGAAGGTTGAGAAAAGTAACTTTGTTTTCATAATAAATTGATTTAAAATGAACAATAACCTACCTCAAAGCTATTTTATATTAAATATTTAAACTATGACATATATCATGTTTTATAATAAAAATTTACTTTTATATACGAATTTACTTAACCAACAAAAAACAAAAAACCGATACAAATTAATGTATCGGTTTAGAAATTTTTATTACTTGGTTTTATTCAAAATCAGCATCAGTAACACCTTCATTTACTAAAATTTCGATTACATTAAAGTCAAATTTACGAGGCCCCATTGTTTGCGTTAATTTGAATGGAAACATGATTCCGGCTACTTCTTTATAGTCTGTTAAAAACATTGATGAAGTATTATTTCCTTCGGTAGAATCTTCTTTAATTTTAAGTCTGGATTCAACATCGTAAAAATACACTTTCTTATCAGATACTCTTACTTTATAGGCCTTTACACCATCAATTTTTTCAATTTTTTCAAGCGTTGCACCGCCATTCAATAAGTTCATTTCAGGAAAAGGAGATGACTCTATAACTGCTTCAGCTACCTCATTTGGTTTCATGTCAGTTTTTTGACCTTGAACAATTGTATACCCTTCATTGCCGTCTAATACTTGTTTAGACATAGAGTTACCCATTGCTTTTATTTCCTGTACCAATTGCTTTTTGGTGGTTTTTTTCATTTCCAATTCTAGCATTACTCCTGGTTGTAATTCGGCAGATGCTTTTATCAATACAGAATTTACTTTGTCAAGATTTTCACGACCACCAATAGCAGCGATATAATTATTTAAAACAACATTGACATCAACATCATTAGGAATAGCAATTTCATAAATTGGTTTTTCAACAGCATTTGCTTTGTTGTCGAAATATTTAATAGGGATTCCTGTTTTCTCTAAATTTTCTAAAATATCACTCCCTTTGCCAACAACAATAATCTGAGCATTTTCAGTACTAAAATATTTATTAGCTACACGTTTTACATCCTCCTTAGAAACGGAATTAATTTTTTCTAAATAGCTTGTATAGAAGTCAGCAGGTAAATCATTTATTTTGATATTTAAAGCATAACGTGCAATGGTTTGTGGGCTCTCAAGCGCCAATACAAAATCTCCTACATATTTTGCTTTCGCATTTGCCAAAGCATCATCTGCAACATCTTCAGTTTTAATTCTGTTGATTTCTTTTAGGGTTTGAACTACAGTACTATCTGTAACCGAATTCCTTACTGAAGCTCCTGCTGTAAATCGAGCAGCATATTTATTAGACCCAACATTAGATCTTGCTCCATAAGTGTAACCATGCTCTTCACGAAGGTTCATATTAAGGTAACTGTCAAATCCACCACCTAAAATTTTGTTGGCTATTAACACGGAATGATAATCCGGATCTTTCATTTTTAAGTCAACATTGCTAGTTAATGAAACATTAGACTGCACTGCATTTGGCATATCTATAAAGTCAATTTGTGTAGCAGAAACGTTCGGTTTAGAATCTACAACAGTCTCATTGATAAAGTCTGTCTTCTCCCATCCTTTAAATTGTTTCTTCACCAACTTCTTAACATTTTTAAAATTCACATCACCCACAATAACTAAATAAGCATTGTTTGGATTAAAGTGTTTTTGATAAAATGTTTTTACATCAGCAAGTGTAACATTACTCACTGTTCCTTCAGTTGCAAATTCACCATAGGCGTGATTTGTTCCGTAAGAAAGAGCGCCACCTACACGTCCAGAAATTGCACTTACATCTTTTTCTTGTGTTTTTAAACCCTCAATTAATTTTTCTTTTTCTTTTTGAAATTCCTCTTCAGTCAATAAAGGATTAATTGCTGCATCAGCCATTAAGGTTAAAATTCTCTCAGAATATTTTGATAAAGAACCTCCAAAACCTCCGCTAGCACTAAAGCTTAAACGCGCTCCTAAAAAGTCAATTTCTTCGTTAAAATCGTCTTTAGAAATAGTTGTAGTTCCGTTTCCTAACATGGTTCCTAGTAAACTAGAAACTCCTGCTTTGTCACCTTCTACTACAGGTGGATTATCGATTCTTAATGTAAAAGAAACTCTTGGTAATTTATGATTTTCTACCACGAGTACTTTCAATCCGTTTTTAAGTTCAAACTCTCCTGGAGTGCCCAAATTTATTTTTGGCGCTGGTCCTGGAGTGGGTTGTTTAGATCTGTCAATTTGAGCATTTATGCCGATTGATAACATAAACAATGCAATTAATATTGATATTTTATTTTTCATTTTTAATGTCTTTTTCTAGTTTATTGATCCTCTTTTTTTGGTAAATACTCTAAAATTAATCGCTGATTTGGATTCAAATATTTTTGAGCAACTTTCTGAATTTCTTCTCTTGTAATAGACCTGTAAATATTAATTTCGTTATTAATTAAATTAACATCTTCATATAGCATATAGTATTTTGCCAATGAATTTGCAATACCAGTAACACTTGCATTTGAGTTTACAAAATTGTTTTCAAACTTATTTTGCAATTTTTGATAATCCTTTTCAGAAATCAAACTCTTTTGCAATTTTTCTACTTCCTCATCTATTTCTACAACTAGATCGTCTAAACTTGTGTCACCTAATGGCAATCCATATAAAACATACATTCCATAATCTTCTTGACTCACATTAAATGCGCCAACTTGCAATGCCATTTTTTTATCATCTACTATTTTTTTGTAAAGTTTAGAAGTTTTACCATCACTTAAATAAGAAGATATCATATCTAAAACATAAGCATCGCGATCTTTAAAAGAAGGTGTTCTGTAAGCTGTTACAACTGCTGGAATCTGAATGTTAGAATCATATCCTTTAGCATAAATAGTTTCGGTAATTGGATTTTCTTTAATAAAAGTTCTTGTTACTTCTTCGCCTCTAGGAATTGGTCCAAAATAAGCCTCAATCTGTTTTTTAACTGATGGCACATCAATATCACCAGCAACCACTAAAACAGCATTATTTGGGACATAGAATTTTTTATTAAACGCCTGAAACTCCTCTAAAGTTGCCGCATCTAAATGAGCCATTTTTCCAATAGTTGTTCCTTTATAGGGGTGATTAATAAACATTTCTCTTTTAACATACTCTAAAAAATGACCGTAAGGTTGGTTGTCAACTCTAAGTCTTTTTTCTTCTTTTACAACTTCATTTTGGGTATCAACCCCAATCTGATTAATAATTGGATGCATCAACCTTTCAGATTCCATCCACAATCCTAACTCTACATTATTAGATGGAAAAACCTCGTAATAATAGGTTCTATCATCTGTAGTATTTGCATTGTTACTACCTCCATTTGAACTTACAATTGTAAACCATTCGCCACGTTCAATATTTTCGGTCCCTTCAAATAAAAGGTGCTCAAAAAAGTGAGCAAAACCAGTTCGTTCTGGATTTTCATCTTTTGCACCTACATGGTACATTACAGAAACAGTTACCACAGGTGCTGTGTTGTCTTGATGTAAAATAACGTGCATGCCGTTATTTAAATCATACTCTTCAAAATCTACTTGCTGCGCATTTGTCATCAAAACAGATACAAATAAGGCTACAAATAAAAATGTGCATTTTTTCATAATTTTTATTTTAAGTTCGATTAATTAGTCACCAAAAGTAATAATTGTTACAGTATTAAGGATAAATAATTTACGTCAAAATGCATATAAAATATTATAGTTCAAAAGGTTTTGTTGATTTGCAAAAAAGAAATATATTTGCACCCGCTTATCTAATAGGTAAGTATTAATATTAACAAGCGAAATTTAAATTTAATCGTATGTACGCAATTGTAGAGATAGCAGGGCAACAATTTAAAGTAGCAAAAGATCAAAAGGTATTCGTTCATCGTTTACAAGGAGAAGAAGGATCAAACGTAAGTTTTGATAATGTTCTTTTATTGGATGATGGAAAAGTAACTATTGGCGCCCCGGCTATAGAAGGAGCAGCAGTGACTGCCAAAATCTTAAGTCATCTTAAAGGTGATAAAGTCATCGTTTTCAAAAAGAAACGTAGAAAAGGATACAGAAAAAAGAACGGTCATAGACAGTCTTTAACTGAAATTCAAATTGAAAGCATTATAGCTTCAGGTGCTAAAAAAGCAACAGCTAAAAAAGCTGAAGCTAAGAAAGTAGCTCCAAAAAAAGAGGCAGTAAAGGTTGAAGAAACTAAAGTTGAAGCAGTAGCTCAAGATTTTAGTAAAATGACTGTTGCTGAATTAAAAGATTTAGCGAAAGCAAAAGGAGTAAAAGGAATTTCTTCTATGAAGAAAGCTGATTTAATTGCAGCATTAAGTTAAACCACTAAACGTAAAATAAGATGGCACATAAAAAAGGAGTCGGAAGTTCGAAGAATGGTAGAGAATCAGAATCGAAACGATTAGGAGTTAAAATATTTGGTGGGCAAGCAGCAATTGCAGGAAATATCATTATCCGTCAAAGAGGAACTACACACAATCCAGGAGAAAATGTATATATGGGAAAAGACCATACTTTGCATGCTAAGGTTGATGGTTTAGTTAAATTCCAAAAGAAAAGAAATAACAAATCATATGTTTCTATTGTTCCTTTCGAGGCATAATAAATTATATTGATAGAATAATAAAAACTCCCTTACGAAAGTTTGGGAGTTTTTTTGTGCGGTTTAGTTACCTTTGTAGCCTATGTACACACTTTATAATTTTGTACTTATTGTTGCCGGATTTTTTCTTCGGATAATTGCCTTGTTCAATAAAAAGCTAAGACTGTTTGTTGATGGAAGAAAAGAGGTGTTTACAAAACTGAAAAATGAAGTTTCTTCTGATGACAAAGTTATTTGGATGCATTGCGCATCTTTAGGAGAATTCGAACAAGGGAGACCTCTCATAGAGAAACTCAAAATTAATTACCCTTATTATAAAATTGTGCTAACGTTCTTTTCACCTTCGGGATATGAAGTTAGAAAGAACTATGAAGGCGCCGATGTTATTTGTTATTTACCCTTAGATACTAAGAAAAATGCTAGAGAGTTTATAAGGCTTACAAATCCTGCTTTGGCAATTTTTGTAAAGTATGAGTTCTGGCCTAACATATTGAGGGAGCTAAAAAACCAACAAATAGAAACCATTTTAGTGTCAGGGATTTTTAGAGAAAATCAAGCTTTCTTTAAAGGATATGGATCTTGGATGCGTAAATCACTAAAAGGGTTTTCATACTTTTTTGTGCAAGATGACAATTCAAAAAAAATGTTGAATTCTGTTGGATTCACAAATGTTGAAAAAAGTGGAGATACTCGATTTGATCGTGTTTTTGAAATTACTCAGCAAAATAATGAACTCAATTTTATATCAGAATTTAAAGGAGACAATTTACTCTTAGTTTGTGGTAGTACTTGGAAAGAGGATGAAGATTTATTGGTCGAGTACATCAACAATTCAAGAACTAAAAATCAAAAATATATTTTTGCGCCACATAATATTAAACAAAAAGAGATTGATGAATTGCTAACTCGGATTACAAAGAAAGCTGTTTTGTATTCCGAAAAAGAAAATCACAATTTAGCAGATGCTGAAGTGTTAATTATTGATGCAATTGGTTTTTTAACAAAGGTATATGGTTATGCTGATATCGCTTATGTTGGCGGGGCATTTTCCACTGGGTTACACAATGTGTTAGAGCCAGCAACTTTTGGGTTACCAATAATTATTGGACCTGATTATCAAAAATTTAACGAGGTAATTGATTTGTTAAATTTAGGTGGAATAACATCAATAAAGAGCCAAAAGGAGTTAAAATCTGAGCTAAATAAAGTATTTTTGCATACTGAAATTAGAACTTCAAAAGGAAAAATTTCAGAAGATTTTATCACTAATAATATAGGTGCTACAAAATTGATTTTGAACTATATTGATAAAACATTACGATCATGAATCAGCAATTAGTTGACAATTTTGGACGACAGATTTCATACCTGCGATTGGCAATAACTGATCGTTGTAATCTGCGTTGTCAATATTGCATGCCTGCGCATGGAATTGATATTGTTAACAGAGAAGAGCTGCTCACTTACAAAGAAATGTATCGAATTACACGTGTATTGAGCGAGTTGGGTGTGAACAAAGTGAGACTTACAGGAGGTGAGCCTTTTGTTAGAAAAGACTTTATGAGCTTTTTAGAAATGCTTGATTTTAATGATTTATTAGATGAAATTAACATCACTACAAACGGAGTGTTGATTTCTAGACATCTTAAACAAATTGAAAAACTAAAAGTTAAATCTATCAATTTAAGTTTGGATAGTTTAAATCGAGAGAAGTTCAAAACCATTACCAGGCGTGATCAATTTGATAAAGTTTATGAAGCTTTAGAGCAATTAGAAAGTTCAAAACTGAATTTGAAATTAAATGTTGTAGTGCAATCTGGAATCAATACAGATGAAATAATTGATTTTGTTGAATTGACCAAACATAGAAATATGGCAGTTCGCTTTATTGAAGAAATGCCTTTTAATGGTACGGGTCAAAAACAAACAGATGAGGTTTGGAACTACAACAAAATATTGTCTGAAATTCAGGGAGGATTTTCAAGCATAGAAAAATTAATTGACAAAAAATCATCAACCTCGATGAATTTTAAGGTTGATAATTACAAAGGTACATTCGGAATTATTCCTGCCTTTACCAGAACTATTTGTAGTGATTGCAATCGCATTAGAATTACCTCAACAGGTATGTTTAAGAATTGTTTGTTTGATGATGGTGTTTTTAATATAAGAGAATTTATGAGAGATGGAGCTAGTAATGATGAGTTAAAAGACTTGTTTTTAACGCTAGTTGCTAAGAAACCAAAAGATGGATTTGTAGCTGAAGCAAATCGCGGTTCTGATGTTTCAGAAAGCATGTCGACTATTGGTGGTTAGTTAAATTAATTAGTATGGAAGAAAAATTCAACAACGTTTGTTCGAGCCCATTCGATAGCTCAATTAAAAGAAAATCTGTAAAGTTAACGTCTTCAGATACTGCTTTAGAAATCATCTTAAATGAGAGTGCAAATTTCGGAATTGAAGAAGTAGATTTTATCAATTCCTTAGGATGTGTTTTAAAAGAAAATATCGTTGCTGATAGAGATTTCCCACCTTTTGATAGAGTGAGTATGGATGGCATCGGAATCTGTATTGATTCATTTAATAAAGGTCAACGAAAATTTACGATTGAAGGAATTCAACCAGCAGGTAGCCCACAGTTAACATTGAAAAATTCTGAGAATTGTATTGAAGTTATGACAGGTGCTGTGCTTCCAAAAAATATAGATGTTGTAATTCCATACGAGCAAGTTGAGATTAAAAATTCGATCGCTTCAATTCAAATAGAGACAACGAATCAGTTTAAAAATATCCATAAAAAAGGAACAGATAAACAACAAGGAGATTTAATAATTCCAGAAAACACCTTGATATCATCTGCAGAAATAGGTGTGTTAGCCACAGTAGGAAAATCAAAAGTAAAAGTTGTAAAACAACCAAAAGTGATGATTATCTCAACGGGTGATGAATTGGTTGAGGTTTCAGAAACCCCCGAAGCATATCAAATTAGACGCAGTAATGTGTATACATTGGTTTCTTTACTTGAGCGTTTAAAAATAAATGCTGAAACAGCGCATATTACTGACAATAAGGAAACTCTAAAGTCAAAAATTGGAAGTTACTTAAAAGAATATGATGTGTTGCTTTTTAGCGGTGCGGTGAGTAAAGGAAAATTTGATTTCATCCCTGAAGTGCTAAATGAGCTAGGTGTTGAAAAGCTATTTCATAAAGTAGCTCAACGTCCAGGTAAACCATTCTGGTTCGGGCACAATGTGCCTAATACTTTGAGTGAACTAGGTGTAAAAAAGGATATTAAAAAGAAAGGCACAGCTGTATTTGCATTTCCTGGAAACCCAATCTCTACCTTTGTTGGATGCATGAAATATTTTTTCCCCTGGTATCAAAAATCGATGGGATTAGAGGAACAACAAAATTTTGCTATTCTTGCCAATGATTTTACCTTTAAACCTAGTTTGACTTATTTTTTACAAGTGAAATTAGAGAATAAAAACGGACAATTAATTGCACATCCAATTGCAGGTAAAGGGTCAGGTGATTTGGCAAACATTGTCTTGACAGATGGATTTTTAGAATTTCCAGCTGATAGGACTGAATTTAAAAAAGGAGAAGTTTTTCCAATAATGAAATATAGAAGCTAGTTTGTCTTTCCCGTGAAAACGGGAATCCATAAAAAATGAATTATGAGCGAATTTTCACACATAAACAAAAAGAACAACCCTAAAATGGTAAATGTTGGTGATAAGAAAATTACCAAAAGAAAAGCCATCGCTAAGGCTCAAATGTTTTTGGGTGTTGAGGTAATCTCTCATTTTAATAATGATGAGCTAACTACCAAAAAAGGGCCTGTTTTTCAAACAGCAATTATTGCCGGAATTCAAGCAGTTAAGAAAACGTCAGAATTAATTCCGATGTGTCACCCATTATTGATTAATGGTGTTGATATTGATATTCAAATTTTGAATGCCGAAGAAATCGAAATCCTATGTTCTGTAGAAATTGAAGGGAAAACTGGAGTTGAAATGGAAGCATTGACAGGTGCATCAGTAACGGCGTTAACTGTTTATGATATGTGCAAATCCATTTCACAAAAGATGATTATAAAAGAAGTTAAGCTGGTAGAAAAAACTGGAGGAAAATCGGATATAAAAAATGGTTAAACATCAAAAACATAGTAAACTTTCAAAAAGAAACAATGGAAATTACGCTACAAACGAAATTTCAATTTTAGGTGTAAAATGCTCTATTGTCTCTGATTTAGTTCAAAAAATTGCAAAAAATACTCAAAAAATTACAAAAATAGCTTATTTGGATGCAAGTCATAATAAAGAAATTCAAGCTCCTTTTTTAGACACCTATACATTTCATCATTCAGGTAATTTGGATGTGAATTTTAAAAATGAATTGAATAAGTTCAATGCCCGAATTCAATTTTCAAATTATGATTTATTGCTGATTAATGGAAACCATTATCAAGGTCAAAAACAAATATTAGTATTAGATATTGAAAAAGAAGCATCAGTTTTAAAAAGACTAGATCAATTGACTGATGTGCAGTTTGTTATAAAGGTGAGTAAAGATGCTAACTATTTTGATTTTCTTAAAGATCAAATTCCGAATATTATGGAATTGCCATGTTATGAATTGGATGAAATTGAAAAAATTTCAAATCATATAGAGTCAATTATTCAAGAGTATATTGCTCCAATCCAAAGTCTAATATTGGTTGGAGGTAAAAGTACCCGAATGGGAACTGATAAAAGTTCGTTGTCATATCATGGTAAATCTCAAAAGGATTTTTTGGTTGATTTACTTTCAAAGAAATTTCCTTTAAAAAATGAAAATCAGAAAGGAGTATATCTATCAACAAGACAAGAACAAGAAGTTGAGGGTAATATTATTGAAGACACTTTTAAAGATTTAGGTCCTTTTGGAGGTATTTGTTCGGCTTTTCAAAAAGATCCAAATTCAGCTTGGTTTGTTATAGCCACAGATTTACCATTTATAGATAAATCTGTAATTGAGTTATTACTAAAAAACAGAAACCCATCAAAAGTGGCAACAACTTTAAAAGGAAAAGGAAAGCAATTTCTAGAACCGTTAATAACAATATGGGAACCAAAAGCATATCCTATTATGTTGAGTTATTTGGCGCAAGGATATTCGTGTCCAAGAAAAGTACTGATAAACTCTGATGTAGAAATTATTGAAGTTGACGATGCAATTATCAGAAATATAAATACGCCGGAGGAATATGAACTGGCAAAAAATGAATTAAAATAAAAAACACATGTTATCAATAGGAGTAATATTTTTTGCAATCGGATTTATGTTGGTTATTTTTAATACTATCGATTTTAGGTTTGTAAAAGATCAAGATAAAAACAAACAACAAGCCATGGGTGGTTTTGTTATCGGAATCATAGGGTTGATATTAGCCGTATGGGCAATCATGGGAATGATGGCAGAATAACAGATAAATGACGGATATTTCTTTAAAAAAATTTTACCAGCGCCAAACCACATTAAGTGAAATTGGTGAAAGGGGACAAGAGAAATTACAACAAGCAAAAGTAACAATTGTTGGTTGTGGTGGTTTGGGTTCTGTGGCAGCTATTTATTTAGCTGGTAGTGGAATTGGAAATATTCACTTGGTAGATTTTGATGTGGTAGATGTGAGTAATTTACACCGTCAGGTTTTCTATAAAACGGAAGATATCGGTAAGCTAAAAGCATCGGTGTTGGCAAACTATATTCAATCTATTTCACCTTTTGTAAAAGTTACTTTTTCTACCGATGCTGTTTCTAAAAACAATGTTGAAAATGTAATATCCTCATCGGATATTATCTTGGATTGCACTGATAATTTATCAATTAAATATTTGCTAAACGATGTTTGCGTATTGCACGATAAGATGTTAGTTTATGCTTCACTATATAAGTTTGACGGCTATGTTGCGACCTTTAACTTTCAAAATACTGGTGGACAAAGAACTACAAATTTACGAGATGCTTTTCCAGAAATTCCGACAGAGAAAATTCCCAATTGCTCAGAATTAGGGACCTTAAATACGATTGTTGGCATTATCGGATTGATGCAAGCAAATGAAGTTTTAAAAGTTGTTGCAGGAATTGGAAAACCATTAATAAATCAGTTGTTGATTTATAATAGTTTAGAGAACTCTCAGTTTGTAATGAAATTAAAATCTCAGTTTGATAAGAAAAAAATCGAATCTATTTTTGAAAATGAATCTTATGAAACTAAAGATTGTGAGATAGATGAATCGTTAGAAATCTCACAATCTGAATTTAAATTGAAACTAGAAAAACCATCATTAAACCTACAGGTGATTTCTGTCATTGAAAACGAAAATGACATACTTCCTATTCAATCAGTAAAGAAAGTTCCTTTATCAATTTTTCAAAACTGGATAGACAAACAAGAGACTTTAAATGGCGAAATAGTCATAATTTGTCAGCGAGGAGTTATGAGTTTGACTGCAGCTAAGATGGTCAAAGAAAAATTCCCTCTAGTAAATGTTAAGAGTTTAAATGGAGGAATTATTGCTTTTTAGCAACAGGTTTCTCTCCTTTTTTTGGCATTGGTCCACGCAAATGAATTATCAATCCATTTAAAAAATTTCGAAGAATTTGATCGCCACATTCCATATATTTTGGATGGTCTTCATTTCTAAAAAAAGCATTCAACTCACTTTTTGAAACCTTAAAATCTACCAAGGCCAAAATCTTAACCATATCATCATCTCGGAGTTTATGTGCAACTCTCAATTTTTTAAAAATGTCATTATTTGTCAATCCCATAGTTGTATTTTTTGTTCTTTGTTAGATGTTTTTTTTATATTTTAAACGCTGTTTTCGATACTATTTTTCTTTGTAAAATCACTCAAACTGACGAAGTATTATCAACGTCTTATCGAGTGAAATTCTGGAAGAATTTTATGTCGAGATATATTTAACTTTCAAAGTTAAACTAAATTTTTTAGTCAATTGTTTTAGAAGAATCTTCAACCAATCTGTTAATTTCTTTCAATTCATTTGATGTTAAATCACGCCATTTCCCTGTGGGAACATCCAGGTTTACATTCATAATACGAATCCTTGTCAACTTGGTTACTCGGTAATCAAAATGTTCGCACATTCGTCTAATTTGCCGATTCAATCCCTGAGTTAAAACAATTCTGAATTGTTTTTCATCCAATTGTTCTACCAAACATTTTTTGGTGTATGTGTTTAAAACAGGAACACCATTCCCTATTTTTTTTATAAATTCTTCAGTTAGCGGTTTGTGAACACAAACGATATATTCTTTCTCATGATTGTTTCTAGCACGTAATATTTTATTGACAATATCACCATCATTGGTTAAAAAAATTAAACCTTCGCTGGGTCTGTCTAAACGTCCAATAGGAAAAATACGAGTAGGATAGTTGATATAGTCAATAATATTATTGCGCTCTCGTTTGGAGTCGGTAGTACAAACAATTCCCTTTGGTTTATTAAAGGCAATATAAATAGGTTTGTCTGTTGGTTGAGAAATTAATTTCCCATCAACACGCACCTCATCCGATTCGGTTATTTTAGTTCCCATTTCAGGAACCTCTCCGTTGATTGTTATTCGACCTTGGTCAATTAATTTATCAGCTGCCCGTCGAGAACAGTAACCAACTTCGCTTAAATATTTATTGATACGTGTTTCTTTCATAGTAATTAGGGAGTTGAATTTACCCAAACTTCGCCATCAGCAAAGTGTTCTTTTTTCCAAATAGGAACTGTTTCTTTTAAGGTGTCAATTGCATATTGACAAGCATCAAAAGCAGCTTTTCTATGTGGAGAAGATACAGAAATAATTACCGGAATTTCTCCAATATTTAATTCCCCTTCAGCATGATGAATCGCAATTTTTAAAATATCAAATTTTAGTAAAGCAGTTTTAGAAATTTTTTCTAGTTCTTTTAACGCCATCGGTTTGTAGGTGGAAAAATCTAATTGGCTTACCTCTTTATCTTGAGTTTTGTTGCGGACAGTACCTACAAACAAAGCAATTCCACCACAAGAAGTATCTTGTACAAAATCGTAACAATCTTGTAGATTTAATTTTTTACTTGTGATTTTAATTGAAATTAATTCAGACATTTTTTAACAAAAAAGATGTTCGCAAAATTAAAGAATTAAACGATGCAAACGTATATTTGCACCCGAATTAATAAAACACTCATGGAGAAATTATTTAGAATTATAGCCTTGTTAGAAGGCGTGTCATATATCTTATTATTATTTATAGCAACACCAATTAAACACTTCACAGAGGATCCACAATATGTAAAAATGTTAGGGATGCCTCACGGCCTTTTATTTATAACCTATATAGTGTTAGCCTTTTTATTAAAGCCAGAATACAAATGGAACAAGCGTCAGTTTTTGGTTGTTTTGATTGCTTCTGTTATTCCGTTAGGAACTTTTTATGTAGATAGAAAGTATTTGAAAAATGATAAATAAGATACGTTTTGCGAGGAGGAACGACGTGGTAATCTGTTGTATTGTAACTCTAGTTCTGATTGAGAGATTGCTTCTACGCTTTCAGCGTATCGCAAAGACGAATTAAGTTTCCTCTTTGGGGAAATGTCCGAAGGACAATGGGTTCTTTACCCACCACTAACTGGTGGAATTAGTGCAACAGCATCTCCAATTTCTAACACAATATCATCAGTGGCATATTCCATATTAACGGCTACAGAAAAGTTTTTATAATCTGATAATCTCGGATATTTAGAGCAAAGGATACCTCTTAATTTCTCTACAGAATTACCCTCTTCAATTTCTAATTGAATAGATTTCTCTTGAGCAATATCTGCGGTAATTCCGAAAAAAAGGACTTCGAGTTTCATGTGTTTGTATTTATTATTTTTTAATGGTCACATGGAACATCCATTTAATCATTTCTTGGGTATCAAGATTTAGTTATGGATGATTCATATAAATTATTTTACAAAAATAAGTGATTTTAAGTATCTTTGAAATTATATTTTGAATCACAAAAAATCAGCAGTTAAAAGAACTAAATTCAGAGGGTTACAACGTAATATTCAATTCTTAAAAAAGCAAAAATAAATTTCTTTAATGTTTTAAAAAACAATAGGTTTTGCTATTGATCATTTTTGTTAAAAAACGTTAATTTTTATAAAGTGATTCCATAATTTTAACCCTATATTTGTTGGTCAAAATAACTACCTATTATGTCAAATTCTAGATTGAGAAGAGAGGCACTTTTGTATCATGCAAAGCCAAAACCAGGAAAAATTGAAGTTGTACCCACAAAAAAATACGCATCACAAAGAGACTTAGGGCTAGCATATACCCCAGGTGTTGCTGTGCCGTGTTTAGAAATTGAAAAAGACAAGTCTGCAGCATACAAATACACATCAAAAGGGAATTTAGTTGCTGTAATTTCTAACGGAACTGCAGTTTTAGGCTTGGGAAATATTGGGCCTTTAGCATCAAAACCAGTAATGGAAGGTAAGGGATTACTCTTTAAAATATTTGCTGATATTGATGTGTTTGATATTGAAGTAGACGCTACAGATGTTGATAAATTTGTAGAAACGGTGAAAGCAATTGCTCCAACTTTTGGGGGGATTAACCTCGAAGATATCAAAGCTCCTGAAGCTTTTGAGATAGAGCGCAGATTAAAAGCAGAATTGGATATTCCAGTAATGCATGATGACCAACATGGTACTGCTATTATTTCTTCAGCAGCATTAAAAAATGCGGTAGAAATTGCAGGTAAAGATATTTCGAAAATAAAAATTGTGGTGAACGGAGCAGGAGCAGCGGCTATTTCTTGTACCCGATTGTATATTGCAATTGGTGCTAAAAAAGAGAATGTTGTCATGTGCGATAGCAAAGGAGTGATTAGAGCTGACAGAGAAAGTTTAACTGCTGAAAAAGCTGAATTTGCTACAGATAGAGATGTTCATAAGCTTGCTGAAGTAGTAAAAAATGCAGATGTATTGTTAGGTTTGTCTGTTGCAAATGTTTTTACACCAGAAATGTTGTTATCAATGGCAGACACTCCAATTGTATTTGCGATGGCAAATCCAGATCCGGAAATTGAATACGAATTGGCGATTAAAACCCGTAAAGATATTATCATGGCGACAGGGCGTTCTGATCACCCTAATCAGGTGAACAATGTGCTTGGTTTCCCATTTATTTTTAGAGGAGCTTTAGATGTTAGAGCAACAAAAATTAATGAGGCAATGAAAATTGCAGCGGTTCATGCGATTGCAGAGTTGGCGAAATCTCCCGTTCCGGAACAGGTGAATTTGGTGTATGATGAAGTCAATCTTTCTTTTGGAAGTGATTATATTATTCCAAAACCTTTTGACCCAAGGTTGATTTATACAATCCCTCCAGCCATTGCAAAAGCAGCAATGGATTCTGGTGTGGCGACGGAGCCGATTGAAGATTGGGACAAGTATCGCGATGAATTAGAGGAGCGTTTAGGCGGTACCGGAAATAAGATAATTAGGCTGTTACACAATAGAGCAAAATCAGATCCTAAGAGAATCGTTTTTGCTGAGGCAGATCATTTAGATGTTTTAAAATCTGCTCAAATCGTCCATGATATCGGAATTGGAAACCCAATTTTACTGGGAAATAAAGAAATCATTTTAGAATTAAAAAAAGAAATTGATTTTACAGATGAAATTCCTATCATCGATCCAAAACTGGATGAGCAAAAAGAGAAGCGTTATGATTATGCTGACCATTATTGGCAAACAAGACAACGTAAGGGGATTAAATTATTAGATGCCCAAAAGTTGATGCGAGAGCGTAATTATTTTGCTGCGATGATGGTAAATTGTGGCGATGCTGATGCTTTGATAACTGGTTATACCCGTAATTATGCTAGTGTTGTAAAACCGATGTTAGAGTTGATTGGTATGGACAAAGGTGTTACCAGAGTTGCTGCTGCAAATTTAATGTTAACCAAAAGAGGACCGATGTTTTTGGCTGATACAACTATCAATATAAATCCAACTGCAAAAGATTTGGCAAAAATTTGCCAGTTAACAGGGATGTTAGCAAAGAAATTTGGAGTTAAACCTAATATTGCAATGTTGTCTTTTTCAAATTTTGGATCTTCGAAAAATGAGGAATCTAAAAAAATTAGAGATGCAATAAAGTTGATTCATAAATATTATCCTGATGTAAATGTAGATGGAGAATTACAAGCCGATTTTGCGCTGAATCCAGAAATGTTGAAAAAAGAATTTCCTTTTTCTAAGTTGGTAGATAAAAAAGTAAATGTGCTAATTTTCCCTAATTTAGACGCAGCGAATATTAGTTATAAGATGATGAAGGAATTGTACGGAGCAGAATCTATAGGACCGATTATGATGGGGATGAAAAAACCTGCACACATTTTACAACTGGGGTCTAGTGTGGATGAAATGGTTAATATGGCAGCAATTGCTGTGATTGATGCTCAAAACAAAGCGAAAAAATGATTACACATTTAAGAGGTAAATTAGTAGAAAAAAATCCAACTTATGTAATTGTTGAGTGCAACGGTATAGGCTATTATGCACATATTTCATTAAATACTTTTTCTAAATTACCCGATGATGAAGCTATTTTTCTGCATACTTATTTATCAGTAAAAGAAGATTCAAATACCTTATTTGGATTCATTGAAAAAATAGAACGTGAAATTTTTAAATTATTAATCTCAGTTTCAGGAGTTGGCCCTAGTATTGCAAGAACCATGTTATCGTCAATGACTACTGGAGAAATTCAACAAGCAATCGCATCTGGTGATGCAGCAAAAATTCAATCAGTTAAAGGGATTGGAGTTAAAACTTCACAACGAGTTATTATCGATTTAAAAGACAAGATTATAAAAACATACGGAATGGATGAAGTTTCGGATGTTCAAAGCAATACAAGCAAAGAAGAAGCGTTAACAGCCTTAGAGGTTTTAGGCTTTACCAGAAAGCAATCAGAAAAGGTAATTGATAGGATTTTGAGAACAGATATTTCTATGAGTATAGAAAATCTTATCAAGCAAGCGCTAAAAAATTTGTAACGAGTTGAAGAAAACTAATTTTATATATAAACTATCCATTTTATTTTTCTTGAGTCTTTGTACTCATTTTTCTGGGTTTTCTCAAACACCACCCCCTACAATTCCAATACCTCAAAATGTAGAATCAATAGCTTCTGCAACTTTAGATTCAATACCAGATTTACCATACGAGTTTAACAATACTCAAAGCGGTAATTTGATGTTGAATACCCCTTCAGAAATTGAAGTTACCTACGACCCAGTTTTAAAACGATATATCGTCAGAGAAAAAATTGGTGACTATTATATTTCTCAACCAAAATACATGACCACCGATGAGTATGTTCAGTATCGTTTAAAAGAGGATATGCTAGAACATTACAAAGAAAAACTAAAAGCAGTTGGAGGTAGAACAGCTGGTGCAGAAGAAGCTCAAAGAGATTTATTGCCAACTTACTATGTAAATTCAGATTTTTTCTCTACTATTTTTGGAGGAAATACTATTGATGTAAATCCGCAAGGGAACATTCAAATTAAACTTGGAGCATTACATCAAAATATAGAAAATCCACAAATTTCTGAACGAAACAGAAAGAGTACAACCTTTGATTTTGATCAGCAAATTACAGCGAGTATCAATGCGAAAATTGGAACACGTTTGGCGGTAACTGCCAATTATGATACACAATCTACGTTCGATTTTCAAAATCAAATAAAATTAGAGTACACACCAACAGAAGATGATATCATTCAGAAGATTGAAATTGGTAATGTGAGTATGCCAATTAAAAACTCTTTGGTTACAGGTGCACAAAATTTATTTGGATTTAAAACAGAATTACAATTTGGGAAGACAACGGTAACAGGAGTTTTTGCCGAACAAAAATCACAAACAAAAACAGTTTCGGCTGAAGGCGGATCGACAATTAATGAGTTTGAGTTAAAGGCTACGGATTATGATGCCAACCGCCACTTTTTTTTAGCACATACTTTTAGAGATGATTATGACAGCGCGTTACAATCTTTTCCATTAATTAGTAGCCAAATAAATATTGTTCGGATGGAAGTTTGGGTAACTAACCGACAAGCATCTACCGATGACTTTAGAAATATTGTTGCTTTAGCAGATTTGGCGGAAAATGATTTTACCAATATTGGCGGAGGAAATGTGAATCCAATTGGAGGTATTCAAGATCCATCGAATGGAGCAAATGACTTGGTAAATTTAATGACCGAAAATGGCCCTATTCGTGAAATTGCAACAATTAATAGCGCATTGGCTCCATATGTTTTAACTCAGGGTAAGGATTACTCAGTTTTAGAAAATGCTAAAAAATTACAACCCAATGAATATGAATATCATCCGCAATTAGGATATATTTCTTTAAATCGCCGTTTGGGTGATGCCGATATTTTGGCAGTGGCGTATGAATATACAATTAGCGGTAGCGATCAAGTTTTTAAAGTTGGGGAGTTATCTACGGATGGTGTTTTAGCACCAAAAAATTTAATAGTTAAATTATTACGAAGTGAGATCATCAATACAACGACTCCTGTTTGGGATTTGATGATGAAAAATATTTATGCTCTTGGAGCATATCAAATGTCTAGGGATGGATTCCGTTTTGAGTTGTTATATCGTGATGATGAAACAGGAGTTCCTATTAATGTTTTGCAAAATGCTACATCACCTGGTGTTGCTGACAGAACTTTATTAAATTTATTTAAGGTTGACCGTTTAGATCAAAATGAGTTTGAGGTACCAGAAGGGGATGGGTATTTTGACTATATAGATGGAATAACGGTAAACTCATTAAATGGATATGTAATTTTCCCTACTGTAGAACCATTTGGTGAAAGTTTAGATGCTGATTTAACGGACCCTACTGATGACATTTATATCTTTAACGAGCTGTATGAAAACACACAATCTGAAGCAAGAAATAATTATCAAAACAAAGACAAATATTTCTTAAAAGGATATACAAAATCCGAAGGATCTTCTGGAATTGCATTAGGAGCTTTCAATATTCCGCAAGGTTCAGTAACAGTTACTACTGGTGGTAGAGAGTTAATCGAAGGAGTTGATTATGTTGTAGATTATCAAATTGGGCGTGTGCAAATTATCAATCCATCTTTAGAAGCATCAAATGCGCCTATTGAAGTATCGGTAGAAAATAATTCTGTTTTCAATTTGCAAGCAAAACGATTTATGGGAGTTGATGTTGAACACAAATTTTCTGATAAATTTATTGCAGGAGTAACCATTTTAAATTTACGTGAAAAACCATTGACTCAAAAAGCTCTTATAGGTTCAGAGCCTATCAACAATACTATTTTTGGATTTAGAGCAGATTATGGTACCGAGGTAAAAAAGTTTACTAAGTGGGTAAATAAACTCCCTAATATTGATACTGATGTAGCTTCTAATTTTTCTGTTAGAGGTGATTTTGCTTACCTATTACCAGGTGCTCCTAATAAGATTGAATTAAATGGAGAACCAACTTCTTATATCGATGATTTTGAAGGAGCTCAGATTCCTTTAGAATTAAAAACACCACAGCAATGGTTTATGGCAAGTACACCACAAGGTCAAACAACTCTTGATTTTGGAGGTGATGATGATACCATAGATTACGGTAAAAAACGTGCTAAAATGGCATGGTATATTATTGACCAAATTTTTTATGGAGGCTCTTCTTTACAACCAAGTAATATTGATGATTCAGAATTATCTAGAGCAGAGGTGAGATCAGTACGTTTTGAAGAATTATTTCCAGAAGAAGATCGTGATATTACACAAACTTCATTGGTAAGAACATTAGATTTATCATACTATCCATCAGAGAGAGGGGCTAACAATTATGACACAAATAATGTTGACACCGATGGTAAATTTACCGACCCAGAAGATAGATGGGGAGGTATAACGAGACCTTTAACCGTTACCAATTTTGAACAAGCAAATATTGAATACATCCAGTTTTGGATGCAAGATCCCTATCCACAATATTCCATCACCAATGAAGAAGGGTTACCTTTAGGAGTAGATCCACAAAATCCAATCAATCAAGTTGGAGATTTATATTTTAACTTGGGTAATATCTCTGAGGATGTTTTAAAAGACGGAAGAAAAATTTATGAAAATGGGTTACCTACTGATGGCGGAACAACAAATACAGACCCAACAATTTGGGGTAAGGTTCCAACAGGTCAGTCCTTATTATATACTTTTGATATAGATGATACTTCTAGGTTAAACCAAGATATTGGTTTAGACGGTTTAAATGATGAAGAAGAGGCAACACTATTTGGTACTAGCTTTGGACCGGATCCATCATCAGATAACTACCGTTATTTTAGAGGAAGCGAATACGATGCTGCTGATGCCGGAATTTTAACTCGATATAAAGCATTTAATAATACGCAAGGAAACTCGCCAACTGCTTCATTATCGCCAGAATCGTATCCAACATCAGCTACAAATAATCCTGATGTTGAGGATATTGATAAAGATCAAACTATGAGTTCTGTAGAGAGTTATTATCAATATAGAGTTTCAATGAATTCGAATCAACTTGTTTTAGGTCAAAACAATATTGTTGATGAGAAAAATGTTTCAGTTTTATTAGAAGATGGTAGCACCAAAAATTTTAGATGGTTGCAATTTAGAATTCCGATAAACAGCCCAGATGAAGTTATTAATAATATGGAAGGATTTAATTCAATCCGTTTTATGAGAATATTTATGACCAAATTCAAAATGCCAGTTGTATTGCGTTTTGCAGAATTGCAATTGGTACGTGGAGAATGGAGGCGTTATGTAAAAGAAATTGATGAAACTGATAATCCAACTCCACCAGATTTGGATCCTACTGAATTAGAAAATTTCACGGTTGGAGTTGTAAATATTGAGCAAAATGGCTCACGTCAACCTATACCTTATGTAGTGCCACCAGGAATTGAAAGAGAACGTTTACAAGGTAGTACAAGAGTCCAATTGCAAAACGAGCAATCACTTTCTTTGAAGGTAGAAGACCTATTACCAGGAGAGACAAGAGCAGTTTATAAAAATGTAAGTACAGATTTAAGAATGTACAACAAACTTAAAATGTTTGTTCACATTGAGGCACTTAGTAAATTAACAGTAAATGATGATGATTTTCAAGCAATTTTAAGAATAGGGAGTGATTTAAATGACAACTATTATCAAATTGAGGTTCCTTTAAAAGTAACTGATTTTGGAGCGGTGTCTGCCGAAGAAATTTGGCCAAATGATTTTAATGTGTTGTTAGAACATTTAGGAAAATTGAAATTATTGCGTTTTACTGATGGTGTTCCTCCAAGTGATTTGTATCCTGCTTATGGTGCTCCACCTCCAATTGAAGGATTAGAAGGTTATGAAATTAGAGTAAAAGGAAATCCTAATTTAGGAAATATAAGAACCCTTATGTTGGGGGTTAAAAACAATTCGTCTAATACAAACGGAGCTGAATTGTGGTTTAATGAATTGCGAACTGCTGGTTTTGACAATGAAGGCGGATGGGCAGCAGTTGTAACGGCAGATGCTAATTTTGCAGATTTTGCAGATGTATCTGTAACAGGTAGAATGGAAACCATTGGTTTTGGTGGAATTGAACAAAGCTTACAAGAGCGCAATCAAGAAGAGTCAAAATTATACGACATTGTTGCCAATGTAAATATGGGGCAATTATTACCAAAAAGTTGGGGAGTTAAACTACCTGTTAATTATAGTAAGTCAGAAGAGTTTCACGATCCAAAATACGATGCACAATACCAAGATGTTTTGTTTGATGATGCTGTTGATATCAACCCAAATAGCAGTGAATCTACAGACCATACTGAGCGAACTAGCTTTAGTTTAATCAATGTAAGAAAGGATAGGACAGATGCCAATAAGAAGCAACATTTTTATGATGTAGAAAATTTATCGGTTTCGTATGCCTACAATGAAGTGAAACATCAAGACTATAATGTTAAGAAGTTTGTAGATCAAAATGTAAGAACATCAGCAAATTACAATTATGCTTTTCCACAAAAAAGTATAGAGCCTTTTCAAAATTGGGGCTTTTTAACAAAAAAGAAATATTTGAAGTTTATCAAAGATTTTAATTTTAGTTTGTTGCCGTCTAATATTTCTGTGAACTCCAATATAATTAGAAGTTATAATGAACAAACATCACGTAGTTTGGTTGAAGGCTTACCAGAGTTGCCAACATTAAAGCAACGTAATTTTATGTTTGATTGGGATTACAGTATCGGATATAATTTAACAAAGTCACTTCAATTTAATTTCAGAGCTTTGAATAATTATGTGTATGATGATTTTAGTGCAAGTGACGATATATCACTTTATGATAATTTCTTTTCCATAGGTCGTCCAGAGCATTACCACCAAACATTAAGTTTAACCTATCAAATACCAATTGATAAATTACCATTTTTAGATTTTATACGTTCTGATTATGCCTACTCAGCTGATTATGATTGGCAATCTAGCTCACTTTCTTATGTTGATAGAATCGGAAATACCATTCAAAATGCCAATACACATAACTTATCTGTCGATGCAGATTTTGAAAGATTGTACAGAAATTCTGGATTGACCAAGCTATTTACAAAAAGAACTGTTCCTGGTAAAGTTGTAAAAACCGGACAAAAAGATGAGAATGGAAAGGCAATTACAAAACAATTGCCAGCAACCAAGAAAAAGGGAAATAAGATTGGTAAAACATCTATGAATGTTTTGATGATGATTAAAAAAACACGCGTTACTTATAGCGAGCGAAATGGTATTTATGTAGGTGGATTTATTCCACAAACAGGATTTTTAGGATTGGATAGTTACTCAGGAGGTTCAGCACCAAGTTTCGGATTTGTTTTTGGAAGTCAAATTGATATTAGAAATCAGGCTTTACAAAATGGATGGTTAATTTCTAGAAATATCAATTATCAAGATGGTACAGAAGACGATTTATATTACAACCATACCTATTCTCAAACACACTTTAATAAGTTTGATATCTTTATAAATATTAGTCCAGTAAGAGATTTAGATATTGAAGTATCTGCAACAAAAACATATACCAAAAGCATTGTACAACAAATTGATGTTGTAAACGATTTGGCTACTAATGAAACGAGATTTCAGGACAATCCAGTTTCTGAAATGGGGAATTTTAGCATGAGTTTTAATATGATTAGAACTGCTTTTGGTGGCGATGCTGATAAACTGTTCCAAGAATTTAGAGCGAACCGTACAGTTATTTCTCAACGATTTGCTGATGATACTGGAGCGCCGATTGCAGGATTTGGAGTCAATAGTCAACAAGTAATGTTACCGGCCTTTGTAGCTGCTTATTCAGGCAAGAGCGTGAATTCAGTCAGAACAAGTGCTTTTAGAGATATGCCCTTACCAAATTGGACATTGACCTATAAAGGATTAATGCGAATGAAATGGTTTAAGAAAAGATTCCAAAGCTTTACGGTTTCTCACGGATATCGTTCGTTGTATTCTATAAATAACTTCACCAACAATTTGTTGTATGATAGCGATGATCCTTATTCAACAACCGATATTGCAGGCAACTATTACAACGAAAGGCTATTTTCGGCAGTGAATGTTATTGAAGAATTTTCGCCTCTTGCCAAAGTAGATTTTAAAATGAGAAACTCACTTTCATTAAAAGCCGAGGTAAGAAAAGATAGAATGCTCAACCTGAATTTTAACAACAACACGTTGACAGAAATTGCTGGAACAGAATATATTGTAGGTGCTGGATATAGAATTAAAAATGTAAAATTTAAGTTTAAATTCAATGATAAAAATCAAACAGTTAATGGTGATTTAAATATTAGAGCAGATTTTAGCTTAAGAGATAATACTACTTTAATTCGTGATATTGATGAAGACAATAATCAGGTTACTGGCGGTCAAAAATTATTCTCTCTCAAATTTTTAGCAGACTATGCTTTGAGTAAAAGTTTAACAGCATCTTTTTATTACGATCAAAATTCATCGCGTTATGCTGTTTCAACTTCTTTCCCAAGAAACTCATTCAGTACAGGGATTATTATTCAATACAACTTAGGAAACTAAAAATTGTTACTGATCGAATTGCCTATTTAGTAAAAATATAAATCCAATTTTCTTTTTACAAATGTTGGATAGCATCTATCTTTTTCATTAAATTTGTAAGAAATCTTAATTATATAAATTATGGACGTACCTGCAGAATTAAAATACACCAAGGATCATGAATGGATTAGAATTGATGATGAAATAGCAACTATCGGAATTACACATTTTGCCCAAAGCGAATTGGGAGATATTGTATATATTGATGTTGATACCGTAGATGATGAGTTAGATAAAGATGAAGTTTTTGGATCTGTAGAAGCAGTAAAAACAGTTTCGGATTTATTTATGCCGTTTGCTGGAGAAGTAGTAGAATTTAATGAAGAATTAGAAGACGAACCTGAAGTGGTAAATGCTGATCCATACGGAAAAGGATGGATGATTAAAGTAAAAATTTCTGACATGTCTCAATTAGAAGATCTTTTAAATGCTGATAGCTATAAAGAAATTATTGGAGCGTAATGCTTACTTTATTTCATTTGCACTCACAGCAATTATTATATATTTAAGCTTATCATCTTTAAAACACTTGCCTGTAAAAATTTCAGTTTCTGATAAATTTTTGCATTCACTTGCTTATGTTACTTTAACATTAAGTTGGTTTTTTGCTATCAAAAAATCACACAAACAACTTAAAAGTAAATTATATATAGCACTTGCCATTTTTATTTTTGGAGGTGTTTTAGAAGTTTTACAAGAAAAATTAACAGCGAATAGAACAATGGAATATTATGATGTAATTGCAAATACTGTTGGTATTCTGTTAGCCCTAAGCTCATTTAGCTATTTGTTAAAAGTATATAAAAGGATTTAACAATATTTTTTTGCATAAGTCAGTTTATAATTATTAAATTAGCACACTATAAATTTTTTAGAATGGAAATTAAAAAAAGCCCTAAGGCAGATTTAGAAGGATACACTAAAATATTTTTTCAATTAGGTTTAGTATTGTCTTTATTTACGATATATTTAGCTATTGAACATAAAACTTATGAAAGAGTAAGTCAAGGATTAGAAGTTGTATCATCTGAACATGAAGATGAAGAAGATGTAGAAGATTTTGAAATTGAAGTTATTACAACACCACCACCACCACCACCACCGGCACCTGAAATAATTGAGATTGTTGAGGATGAAGAAGATATTGAAGAAACAATTATAGAATCTACAGAAACTGATGAAAATGAAAGTGTAGAGGTTGAGGAAATCGTTGAAGTTGAAGAAGAAGAGGATTTTGATGAAGATGTACCATTTGCAATTATTGAGGATGTGCCAGTTTATCCAGGTTGTGAAAAAGAAAAAGGCAAAAAGGCAAAAAAAGATTGTTTAAATAAAGCATTGCAAAAACACATTCAAAGAAAGTTTAATGCAGATTTAGCAAGTGATTTAGGTTTACCCCCAGGTAAACAAAAGATTTACATTCAATTTAGAATTACAAAAACAGGTAATATTGAAATTCTTGGTGCAAGAGCGCCGCACAAGAGATTAGAAAAAGAGGCTAAAAGAGTTGTAAACTTATTACCAAAAATGACTCCAGGCAAACAAAGAGGGCGCCCAGTAAACGTAACTTATATGTTGCCAATCTCTTTCAATGTAGAGTAACACACAAAAAATATAATTCTTAAAAAGATCGCAATTTGCGATCTTTTTTTATTTAAATTAAAGATGGGAAGCTCCTCAGATATTTAAAATGAACGCTTGGTGTATCAATTTTGGGAATCATATTTTAGTCTTTTTAAGAGATGGCGAAACAATCAGTTTTCTTAAAGAAATTTAAAGTAAAAGGATAATTGTCAAAACTGATTTTTATCATATTAATTGCCAGATAATTATCATACCTTCATAGTGTAAATTTTTAGGTATGGAAATTAAAAAATCAAATACTGCAAACTTAGAAAAATACACAAAGTTATTTCGATTATTAGGGCTAGTTTTAACTTTGTTAGTAGTTTATGTTGCCATAGAGCACAAAGTTTATGATACTACAAGTAAGGGCCTAGAAATTATTTCAAATACTGATTTTACAGAAGAAGAGGAAGTATTAGAAATCGAGATAGAACAAGTGGTGCCACCACCGCCACCTCAAAATGTTAGCCCAGAATTAATTGAAGTTGTAGAGGATATTGTTGATGTTGAAGAAGCGATTATAGAAACTACAGAAACAGACGAATCTGAAAAAATTGACATTATTGACATTGTCGATATTGTTGAGGTAGAGCAAGAAGAAGAATTTATTGAAGATGTACCATTTGCAATTATTGAAGATGTTCCTATTTACCCAGGCTGCGAAAAAGAGAAAAGTAAGAAATCTAAAAAAGATTGTTTTAATCGAGGGATTCAAAAACTTGTAGCTAAAAATTTTGATGCCAATTTAGCAACTGATCTAGGATTGTCTAAAGGGAAAATTAAAATATATGTTCAGTTTAAAATCACAACTACAGGTTCTATTGAAATTCTTGGCGCAAGAGCACCACATAAGAGATTAGAAAAAGAGGCTAAAAGAGTAGTAAACTTATTACCAAAAATGACTCCAGGTAAACAAAGAGGACGTCCAGTAAACGTAACTTATATGTTGCCAATCTCTTTCAATGTTGAGTAGCATCACACAAAAAATATAATTCTTAAAAAGATCGCAATTTGCGATCTTTTTTTATTTAAATTAA
>JASFYP010000005.1:0-137629 GCA_045047075.1 Flavobacteriaceae bacterium | reverse complement strand
ACTTACTTACTTACTTACTTACTTACTTACTTACTTACTTACTTACTTACTTACTTACTTACTTACTTACTTACTTACTTACTTACTTACTTACTTACTGTTTTATATTTGCACTAACTATATTTATCAAATTCACTGTTAAATATTCTAGTACTCAATGGTTGTGAGGATGTATTATTTATTAAAATTGATAGCAGTAAATCAAAATCAATTCCAGAATCTTGCCTTTTGTTTTGTATTGAACACATTCTCATAATTTAATATTTCTATCTAGTTACTTTTAGTTTTTACTCAAATTATAATAGTTAAAGTGCCAATGGGATTTGAAATAATTATTAGTTAAAATCAGTTTTCGAATTGTTTTTACTTTTTTAATTGACACTTTACTTATTAATTGTGGGGTTCATAATTTTGTAATATTGTTTTCTTTTTAAAGGAAGCTGAAACAAAATGTCCTATATAACCCATTTCATAGAATTTTTAAATCTATTAAATTATCATTCGGTTACCAGCTTCCTTACTTAGACTATAACTATTTCTCTTTCATAGCAATTACGATCTAAGCTTGTATAATAGTTTGTTAAGGGTCGCCAGATCACGTTTAGTTAATTTTGAAACGATTTCTTTTTCTGTTTTCATTTGTGCACTTTCCATTTGTGCAATTAGCAATAATCCCTTATCAGTGATTCTAATCTCAACTTTCCTCCTATTTTCTTGAGATTGCTCTCGTGTCAATAAGCCTTTAAGTCTTAATTTCTCAACCAATCTTGTAGTATTACTCATTTTACTGGTCATACTATTTTGAATGGTACTGAGATTTGCTGGCTCCCCATTTAATTTTTTCAATAATAAAAGAACGTTGTACTGCTCGACTGATAAAGCGTATTGCTTTAAATGCTCTGCAGACTTTTCATAAACCCAATTTCCAGTCGACAGTAAATTATTTATTGTCTCTAATGGTAAATTTGGTTCTACACTTTTTTCATTTTCATTTTTACTACTCATTGTTGTGGGGACAACTATTGTATATACAACTATTGTTGCTACAAATGTACATGGTTATTTCAATCCACCAAATTATTTCAGAACTTTTTTAATTTTATTATTTCTAAGTGTAACCAAAAAGATATATTTAATGACTATTTAGTTATATAATTTTACACTGTATGTAGATTATTTTAATAAACATATATACCTTTATTTATAAGGATTTTTGAGTTATAATTTATATAATTAATACTAATTATATCAAAATATATAACCCTAGAAGTTTGAGTATTAATATGTGAAAATTAATTGAGTTATAGTATAACTCTAACCCGTAATCAAGTGTAAAAAGTTGTCAATTTGATAAAATTACTCCCCTATTCTTTTCTATTTTGAGCAATATATAATGTATTTCGTGCACTATTTTATAATTTATTTGATGTAATACAAGCACGAAATAGCTATTTCAAGCTCCCATATTATATTATTAATGGTGTTGAATGAGAATGTTTTAATAATTTTTGAGGGTGTACTATTAATTAATGGGCACAAAAAAACACCCTATTAGGATGTTTTTTTATTTTAATAAGTAAGTGAATATTTATTTAAATTTGATTTTACGCATTCTTAAACTCATAGGAGTTACTTCTAAATACTCATCTCCTTTAATATATTCCATATTTTCTTCTAAAGAGAAATCTACTTTTGGTGCAATTTTCATAGCCTCGTCTGTACCCGATTTACGCATGTTTGTCAATTGCTTTCCTTTAATCAAGTTTACAGACATATCTTCAGACTTACTATTTTCTCCAATTACTTGACCAATATAAATCTCTTGATTGATGTCAATAAAGAAACGTCCCCTATCTTGTAAACGGTTTAAGGCATAAGCAGTTGCTTTACCAGCAGCAGAAGAAACAATTGCTCCTTTTATATCTTCAGCAAAATCTCCTTTATAAGGTCCATACTCACTAAATCTATGGTTAATAATTGCTGTACCAGCTGTAGCAGTTAAAATTTTGTTACGCAACCCAATCAATCCTCTAGAAGGAATTGAAAATTCTAAGTGTTGCAAATCTCCTTTCGGCTCCATAATTAGTAAATCTCCTTTTCTAATAGAAACTAAATTTACAGCTTTTGAAGCAGCTTCTTCTGGTACATCAATAGACAATGTTTCCATTGGCTCATGTTTTTTACCATTTATTTCTTTGATAATTACTTGTGGTCTTCCCACTTGTAATTCATATCCTTCTCTACGCATTGTCTCAATCAATACAGATAAATGCAAAACTCCACGTCCAAAAACAATGAATTTATCTTCACTGTCGGTTGTTTCAACTTTTAATGCTAAGTTCTTTTCTAATTCTTTAAATAAACGATCCCGTAAATGACGCGATGTTACAAACTTCCCTTCTTTTCCAAAGAAAGGAGAATTGTTAATTGTAAATAACATACTCATAGTAGGTTGATCTACTTCAATTCTTGGCAATGCTTCAGGATTTTCTAGATCAGCAATTGTATCTCCAATTTCAAAACCATCAATACCTGTAATAGCGCAAATATCTCCAGATCTTACTTTAGAAACTTTTACTTTACCCATTCCTTCGAAAACATGTAACTCTTTAATTCTAACTTTTTTAGTAGAGCCATCTCTTTTACATAACATGTAATCTTTTCCTTCTTCTAAATCACCTCTAAAAATACGTCCAATTGCAATACGACCTGTAAATGAAGAAAAATCTAATGAAGTAATTTGCATTTGAGGAGTACCCATTCTATAAGGTGCTTCTGGAATAGATTCAACAACAGCATCTAATAAATCTGTGATATTATCTTTTTCATCTCTCCAATCAGTACTCATCCATCCATTTTTGGCAGAACCATATATTGTTGTAAAATCTAATTGTTCTTCTGTTGCATCTAAAGCAAACATTAAATCAAATACTTTTTCGTGTACTAAATCTGGAGTACAGTTTTCTTTATCAACTTTATTAACTACAACAATCGGAGTTAATCCAAGTTCAATTGCTTTTCCTAATACAAAACGAGTTTGGGGCATTGGGCCTTCAAAAGCATCAACCAATAATAAAACACCATCGGCCATTTTGAGAACACGTTCTACTTCACCACCAAAATCCGCGTGACCAGGAGTATCAATAACATTAATCTTTACACCTTTATAATTAACAGAAACATTTTTTGAAAGAATTGTAATTCCACGTTCTCTCTCCAAATCATTGTTATCTAATAACAATTCTTTACGTTCTTTACGATCGTCAAGAATTTTAGCTTGGTCAATAATTTTATCTACCAAGGTTGTTTTACCGTGGTCAACGTGTGCTATAATAGCGATGTTTCTAATAGGCTGCATACTTCTTTTTTTGAAAGTGCAAAAGTAGTTGTTTTATTTAGAATAAAGTAGGTAGAATTTAATTATGTTTTTAATGTGGATGCAAGGATAAATAACTTATTTACAGTATTCCAATTTCTACTCGTAGCGGCAACTTTCAATTTCTTTTCAAATATATTGATTGTCATTTTAGATCTTCCAGGTCCATTAGGGTAAAAAGAAAAAATTAAATCATTTTGTATTATAAACTTATCTGGAGTGAAATCTGTTTTCTTCATAATTGCAACATTCTCTTTTGTTGGAACTTCAGATAAAAAGGTAACATATAGTTTTTTTATATCTACATCAACTTGTTGCTTAATATATGGATTATTATTTAAAGCATATTCCAGCTCAGTAAACGTTTTTATCAATACTGGAACTTCAAATTGATACTCCTTATATATATAGGTGGAAATATTTTTTGATATTATAGCTGGATTTTCATCAGATTTAAAAATTACATTACCAGATTGTATGTAGGTCTGTACATTTTTCAATCCATTTTTTTTGAGTAATTCTCTTAAGTCAGCCATTAAGATTTTTTTATGACCACCTACATTTATCCCTCTTAAAAGTGCTATATAAATCAAATCTTAAATTTTCCTTCTCTTACGCTCTGTCTTTAATAGATTTAATTCCCTACTTGTTTGTCCAGCTACCGAAGTATTCTCTTCTGCTCTTCTAATTAAGTAAGGCATCACATCGCGTACAGGACCAAATGGCAAATATTTAGAAACATTATACCCTTGCGCTGCTAAATTAAAACTAATATGATCACTCATACCGTATAATTGTCCAAACCACAATCTTGAATCATTCTTTTCTAAATTGGCATCCTCCGCTAATTGCATTAATAGATAAGTGCTTTCTTCATTGTGAGTACCGGCATAAATAGACATTTTCTTATGATCAGCCATATAACGTAGTGCGTCATCATAATTTTTATCTGTGGTTTCTTTAGAATCACAGATAGGTGTTGGATATCCAAATTTTTCAGCACGCTCGTTTTCTTTTTCAAGATAGGCACCTCTCACTAATTTCATTCCAATATAAAAACCTTGAGTCTCAGCTCTTTCATGCAATCCTTTTAAATAATCCAATCTATCCCAGCGATACATCTGTAAAGTTCCAAAAACAATAGATTTTTCTTTGTTAAATTGAACCATCAAATTTTCTATCAAATCATCTGCTGCACCTTGCATCCAACTTTCTTCAGCATCTATCAATAAAGGAACATCAAAATCAAAAGCCATTTGCCCTACTTTTTGATAACGATCAACTACCCTATCCCATTCCACTTGTTCATCACCCGAAAGTGATGCTTTTTCAGTTACTTTTTGATACAATCCTAAGCGCCCAAACCCTGAAGGCTTAAAAACTGCAAATGGGATGCTCTCTTTTTCTTTTGCAAATTCAATGGTCATCATTGTTTTTTCTAATGAATGATCAAATTGCTCTTCGCTTTCTTTTCCTTCAACTGAATAATCTAAAATGGAATGTACATTTTTAGAATGCATTTTTTTAATTGTTGGCAAGCAATCATCTTCGGTAACACCTCCACAAAAATGATCAAAAACCGTCATCCTAATTAGTTTTTCAACAGGCAATCTTGTTTTTAAAGCAAAGTTTGTAACAGCAGTACCTATACGAACTAGCGGTTCGTTTTGTATCATTTTAAATAAAAAATAAGCCCTTTCTAACTCAGTATCTGTCTTAATTTGAAAGGCAATTTCAGTGTTGCTAAATAATTTATCCATACAAAATGTTTTAGCAAATATAGCCACTCTTTTCAATATTTAAACTTATTTTGCAACCTAATTTTAAGCAATGAAATCCATACAATCTGACAACTATTTAATTCATTTCAACAAGAATTCTTATGCTAAAATCAATAGCTATCTAGCTGATAATGTTCCTACAAAAATATTTGTTTTGGTTGATGAAAATTCGCATGAGTATTGTTATCCTATCTTTATTCAGCAAGTTGAAACAACTGTTGATATTGAAATCATTGAAATTGAATCTGGAGAGGAAAATAAAAACATTCATACCTGCATAAATCTTTGGAATATTTTAACAGAATTAGGCGCAGATCGCAAAAGTTTGATAATTAATTTAGGCGGAGGTGTAATTACTGATATGGGCGGATTTGTAGCTTCAACTTTTAAAAGAGGGATCAGTTTTATAAATATTCCAACAACTTTATTAAGTATGGTTGACGCTTCTGCTGGAGGTAAAACTGGTGTAGATTTAGGGGTGTTAAAAAATCAAATCGGTATGTTTTCTAACCCTGAAATGGTTTTGATAGATTCACAATATTTAGCAACAGTATCAGCAAGAGAAATACGCTCTGGTATGGCTGAAGTGATTAAATATGGGTTGACTTATGACACTAGGCTTTGGAATAAAAGTAAAAATTTTACAGGATTTATTGCTAGTGAAATAGACAATTTGATTTACCGCTCAATTGAAATTAAAAACGAAGTTGTTCTTCAAGACCCTAAAGAGCATGGTGTTAGAAAAGTGTTGAATTACGGGCACACTCTGGGGCATGCAATTGAATCTTACTTTTTAGAATCAAACGATAAAGAAAATTTAACTCACGGTGAAGCAATTGCTATAGGTATGGTTACAGAAGCTTTTATCTCAAATAAACTGTTTGATTTTCCCAAAAACATTTTGGAGGAAATTAAAAAACATATCATAACTATATTTGGAAAAACAGTTATCGAAAAAGAAGAATTTGACCCTATAATGGAATTACTCATTCATGATAAAAAGAACACTAATGGCAATGTGAATTTTGTTTTATTGACTGATTTGGAACACTACAAATTTAATTGCAAAGTTTCTAAAGAATTGATTATTGAAAGTTTGGATTATTACCTTAGTTAAAAATTAGCTTTTTTGTTATTGATTGATCGTCAGAAATAATTTGCAAGAAATAAATTCCTTTATTAAAGTTTTTGAGGTCAACATAATTGGTTGATAAATCAATATTCTGCTGTTTCAGTTTTCTTCCCAAAGCATCAAATAATTTGAATTGATAGCTTTTACTGAGATCAAAATCAGAAAAATTTAATTGAAAACGCCCATTATTACTTGGGTTTGGATAAACCTTTAAAGCATTTGATAAATCAAATTTATCAACTGACAAAGACGAGCCTTCTACAACCAAAAGTGTTTGATTTACAGATACATTATAGAGAACATCTACAGTGCCACTTAACCATTTAACTTTTAAAGAATCTACCATAGTTTCAGAGCCTAATCCAAAAAATTCTGAATTGGAATTTTGAGAATTAAACCCTTCTCCCAATAAAGTATATCTATTTTGCGGAACTCCGTTATTATAAGCCTGAATCCAGGAACCAATTCCATCTCTATTACTTGTAGTTCCTTCTAATTTCACTTTTAAGTAGTTGTTACTACCTCCATTATTTTTAAAAACATAATTATTTGATTCTCTATTAACTACAACAATATCTGGATAACCATCATTATCAACATCTCCAATTGCATTTGAATAGCTAATACTATCATCAGCATCAAAACCTGAATCAACTGGGTTAGGAATTGCAAAAGTATCATTTCCTTGATTTTCATAAAATAATGAAGTAGCCCACCCCATAGGATTAGAAGAGGTCATCATTGAACTTACATATAAATCTGTGTCCATATCGTTATCAGCATCTAAAAATACTGCTCCCCAAGCAACAGTTTCCATTAAGGTCCCGTTTGTTGAGGCTACATCGGTAAATGTCCCATCACCATTATTTTCAAAAAAAACATTACCCATAGAAGTATTAGTCACATAAATATCTAAAAAACCATCGTTATTACAATCGCTAATTGTTGTTGCCATTGCATCAATTCCAATATCTGTCCCCGTACTCACACTTGTATCTGTAAAAGTTCCATCACCATTATTGTGATACATGATATTTTTGTTATTTTCTTTATCATTCGCTATATAAATATCTTGCCACCCGTCATTATCGTAATCAAAAAAAACTGAACAGAAAGAGAGATAATTAGTTGTAACATCAAGTGCCGCAGATAAACTAACATCCTCAAATGTTCCGTCACCTTTATTTTTGTATAGTGTATTAAAATATAAATCAGCTGGTTCAGATTCATCTCTATATGTAATGAATACATCCAAATATCCATCATTGTTATAGTCTCCCCAAGATGCGCCAAAGGCATATTGTGTTCCAATATCAAAATTTGCTGGAAAAGTTACATCTGTAAAAGTAAAGGATCCATCATTTTGATATAACTTATTAGAACCACTATGCGAAACAACAAATAGGTCCTTATCTCCATCATTGTCATAATCTACCCAATTAATTTGTAAAGTCTTATCAGAATTAAAAATGGGGCCTAGATTTGATATTTCGGTAAAATTGCCACCATTATTTTTAAAAAATTTTATTGTATTACCGGTTTCTGTAGCAAAAGTTAAATCATCCCAACCATCTCCATCAAAGTCACAAAATGATACGCCACCCGTTAAAAAAGCGGCGGCAGAACCGTAATAATTAGTTGTTATACCTAAACTTGTTGCGCTTTCTGTGAAAGATATTTGAGCTACTGAACAAAGGGTGTTTATAAAAATTACAAGAATGGCTAATAGTAGTTTTTTATTCATTTTAGTATAGTTGAAAAATAGTGTTTTCAAATATACTAAAATATCAACAACAATCTACAGCAACACTCCTATATGCTTCTTCATATAAGGGCAAGATTCTATCCATAGAAAACTCCCTAGCTTGTATTTGAGCATTCTCTTTAAACTGGTTAAGTAATTTCTCGTTTTTTAATAAATGAATCGCATTTGCTGCCATTTCATCCACATTCCCTAAGTTACTTAAAAACCCTGTTTTTCCATGAATATTAACTTCTGGAATTCCACCTGTATTTGTTGATATAACAGGTGTTTTAGCAGCCATAGCTTCTAATGCGGCTAATCCAAAACTTTCATTTATAGATGGTAGAATGAATAAATCAGAATAGCACAATACTTTATAGACATCATTACTATTTCCTAAGAATATCACTTTTTCATAAATACCTAATTCCTTAACTCTATACTCTACTTTCTCTATTTCAGGCCCCTCTCCTACTAATAATAATTTTGATGGAATTTCTTTTTGTATTTGATAAAATACTTCAACAACATCTAAAGGTCTTTTTACAGAACGCATATTACTAACATGAGTAATAATTTTTTCATTATCTGCAGCTAAAGCACTTCTTGAACAATCTCCATCTTTGATTCTTGGGTATTGTTCAAAATCAATAAAATTATAAATTACATGGATAGGGACCTCAATATTAAATAATCGAAGTGTGTCCTTTTTTAAGTCATTAGATACTGCCGTAACTATATCAGAATTGTTAATACTAAATTCAACAGCTGCTTTATAAGTAGGATGACTTCCTACCAAAGTAATATCTGTTCCGTGCAAAGTAGTTACAACTTTTACATCTATACCCCGACTCAATAACATTTGCTTTGCCATATAGGCGGCATATGCATGTGGAATTGCATAATGAACATGCAAAATTTCTAAACCATAGGCACTTACTACTTCAACCAACTTTGTTGAAAGTGCTAATTCATAAGGCTGATAATGAAATACAGGATATTCCTCAACAAATACTTCATGGAAATGAATATTATTAGATAATAGATCTAATCTAACTGGATGCTTACTTGTAATAAAATGAACTTCATGTCCTTTATTGGCCAATGCCATACCTAATTCAGTTGCTACAACGCCACTACCTCCAAAGGTTGGGTAACATACAATTCCTATTTTCATCTAATCTTAAGTTTAATTTGGTTGTATGACGTAAATGTAAAACTTTACTTACAACAGCTTACTCTTTAAAGTATAAAAAAAACATAAAAAAAAGCTCATCAAAATTGACAAGCTAAATATTTTAATAATCTCCAAGTGTTTCTGGATTCTGTGCTAAAGCACTTTCTAGCTGTTCATCGTTTGGTGGTTTCCCATGCCATGAATGTGTACCAGCCATAAAATCTACACCATTACCCATGTCAGTATATAACAAAATACAAACCGGTTTTCCTTTCCCTGTTCTTGATTTTGCTTCTTTCATACCTGCAATAACACTATCAATATCATTTCCTTTATTCACTTCAAGTACATCCCAACCAAAAGCTTCAAATTTTGCTTTTAAATCTCCAAGTGGCAGAACCGTGTCTGTTGAGCCATCTATTTGTTGACCGTTATAATCTACTGTTGAAATTAGATTATCAATATTTTTACCTGCAGCGTACATGATAGACTCCCAAACTTGACCTTCTTGCAACTCACCATCACCATGTAAGGTATAAATTAATTTATCATCATCATTTAATTTTTTGGATTCTGCAGCACCAATCGCAACACTCATTCCTTGACCTAACGAACCTGATGCAATCCTAATTCCTGGTAAATCATCATGAGTCGTTGGATGCCCTTGTAAACGTGTATTCAATAGTCTAAATGTTGATAATTCTGATACTGGAAAAAAGCCACTACGTGATAAAACACTGTAAAAAACTGGTGAAATATGTCCGTTTGATAAAAAGAATAAATCTTCATTCTTACCATCCATTGAGAAATCGGTAGAATAGTCCATTACCTCTTGGTATAATACAGTAAAAAATTCCGCACATCCTAATGAACCTCCTGGGTGTCCAGATTGTACTTTGTGTACCATTCTTACAATATCACGTCTAACTTGTTGCGTAAAATCTTGTAATTCTTTTGTTGTTGACATTCTAGGTTGTTTTAAAAATCAATGTTGCAAAAATACATGAATTATGTATGAATCTATCTCAAATATAGTTTAAAAAATTACTCTTTTTTGAAATCATCTAGAATCGATTTTATACTTTCATTGATGTTGTTTTCATCAGTATCATATTTCATATTGATATTTCCTTTTTCCGGAAATTGCTCAATCATTAAAGTTGATGATGGGAACGCAAACTCTACATTCAGCGCAGCAGCCAATTTAACAATGGCAATGTGCAAACGATGTTTTGATGACTGCTCAGAACCCCAATCTAATTTTTTGAAATACATATTTACCAATATATCTAATGATGAATCCCCAAATCCAGTAAATTCAACATTGTAAGCCTCACTTCTAGTTTCGGGATGTTCTTTAATCAATTCTCTAATTCCTTTCACAAAAGCCTCAATTAAAACTGGAGGAGTATCATAACGAATTCCCAAAGTTGTGCTGTATCTTCTATATAATCTGAGGCCCATATTATTAACTTCTAATTCTGTAATTTTTCCATTCGGAATTTGAAAGATTGATGTATCAGCAGCTCGTACTCTAGTAGATCTTAAACCAACACTTTCAACAGTTCCTACAACAGATCCCATTTCAATCCAATCGCCAATATGAAAAGGTTTGTCTAAGAATATAACTACAGTTCCTATTAGGTTTTTCACTGAATCTTGTGCTGCAAAAGCAACAGCAATACCACCAATAGATGCGCCTGCAATAACAGCTGTGGTATTTACACCAAACAAAGTAAGAATGTGCAAGAAACCAACAATCACAATCATTGTTGTCGTGATTTTTGATAAAATAGGAGCTAATTGATCATCTAATTTTGAATGTGTTTTTTTAGTGTATTCTTTATAAATAGACAATAATAATTTTGCCAACTTATAGAATACAAACACCCAAAAAATAGTTTTAGCAATTCTTAATCCTAAAAATAAAAAGCTATTCAAAGTCAAAAGTTGAAATGAAGGTAGCATTTTTTCTATAACTTGAATTATAAGAATAAATACAATTGGTCTTGCTAACTGGTGAAGTAAATCGAACAATTCTTTAAATGAGCTTTTAAAAATTAGCTGTTGTAATTTTCTAAGTAAAAAGAAAATGATTGGATTTAACAAGAAAAACAAAAGAATACAAAAAATGAATAAAACTAAAAGACCAATAGGCTTCCAAATTAAAAACCCATACATCATCTCTTGAAAAAATTCAGGAAACTGTTTTTGTAACCAAGTAAATTCCCAAGGAAAAGTAGTCGCGTAGATTTCATCAACATTATCTATTGTTTCTTTAGAGTAGTACCAACTACCCCCAATTTTTTCTACATAAATTTCTGGTAATTCATCAGGAAATGGAGCAAATCTATTTAAGTATTGTTTTAAATTATTTTGAATCGTAAAAATAGTATCCAAATAATTTGTGTCTTCAGGTATTTTGTCAAAATCAACCAACAAACCCTTACCATCTAATATCTCTTTAATTTTTATTGCAACACTAATTGACTTTTCTTTTGGCAGTCCATAAATTGTTTGGGCAGATTTTTCTGGCACATAACTATCTGACATTAAAAAGTAAATATGCGTATAAATGGTAGCATTTGGATTACTTAAATCTACACGTACGTTTTCTTGTGAAAATATTGATGCTGAAACAATAAAAAATAAGGTAATAAGTAGTTTTTTCATCTTGAAATTTTAGAGCTTCAAAGATATTAAAAATTGTCTAAGTTTTCTGTTTCTTTTTCTTTGCTGCTGGAAATAAAACATTGTTTAGGATAAGTCTATATCCTGGAGAATTTGGATGTAAATCTAACTCTGTTTTTGGGTCACCAACTCGATGACTATAATCTTCAGGATCGTGACCACCATAAAATGTAAACATCCCTTTCCCTTTTGTACCGTGGATGTATCGCGCCTCTCCGTTGGTTTTATTTTCTCCCATTATTAAGATTGTGGGTTTTATCATATTACTATCAAAAGAGGTGGTTTGCCCCATAAACCCTTTTACTAAATTAGTGTGATTCTGACATAGCATTGTTGGTATTGGATCCCACTTTGCTGAATAGTTCATCAATGAAAAATAATCTGAAGTCCGAATTATTTTTCGCTTTCGGGTCATATCAATGTCTGAAAACTCATAAACTATAGGACTCCTTTCTAACTCAAAACCTGTAAAAGCAAATGTATTGTTATAATCAATTTTTGATTGATAATTAGCTTCCGAAGGGTTACCATCGAACATAGATTCACAGATATCAACTCCATATGCAGCCAAGGCAATATCAAAACTGTCTGTTGCAGAACACATCGCAAACATAAATCCACCACCAATTACATAGTCACGTATTTTTTGAGCTACAGCTAATTTTTCTTGTGAAACTTTTGAATACCCTAAATCTGAGGCTAAAGATTCTAATCGTTTTTTTTCTTCAATATACCAAGGCGCTGTTTTATAGGCACCATAAAACTTTCCATATTGTCCTGTAAAATCTTCGTGATGTAAATGCAACCATTCGTATAAAAGCAACTTATCATTCAATACTTCTTCATCGTAAATTACATCAAACGGAATCTCAGCATACGTCAACACCATAGTAACAGCATCATCCCAAGGCAATTTGTCTTTTGGCGAATACACCGCAATTCTTGGTGCTTTTTCAAGAATCACAGCTTCCATATTTTTTGATGGACTGCTAATCTCTTCTAAAATCAATTCGGCTTTTAAATCTGAAATCACTTCATAAGACACACCTCTAATCTTACACTCATTTTCAATTTCTTGGGTGTACTCTAATAAAAAAGAGCCGCCTTCATAATTCAATAACCATTGTGCTTTGAAACCTAGTTCTAATGTCCAGAAGGTAATTCCATAAGCTTTTAAATGATTTTTTTGAAGACCAGCTTCCATCGGGATGTATATAAAGGATGCAAAAATTGAATGTGTACACAACATAAATAGGAATACTAAAAGTACTCGTTTTATATTTCGATTTATATTTTGTTGAAAATTCACCGTTGTCTTATTGAAAAAACGAATGTAAGGTTTTAATGGATAAATCTCAAATGGATTTCCATTTTCATAGAAAAGAAAAATCAGAAAACTCCAGTCTATTGTCTAAAGTCTACCATCTAATTAAAAAGGCACATCTCCATCAGCAAACGCATCACTAGGGTTTATATGCTGTGCACTTTCTGGTAAATCGGTATTCATTTTAGATTGGAATTCTGTTCCAAAGCCTTCATCTAAATCTGAAAATTGTGCCAAATGACCTGTAAATTTTAAACGGATATTATCCAATCCACCGTTACGGTGTTTCGCTAAAATAAATTCACCCTGACCTTCACATGGAGAGTGCTCATCATCATCCCATTCGGTCATACCATAATATTCTGGGCGATAGATAAATGAAACAATATCAGCATCTTGTTCAATTGCTCCTGACTCACGAAGGTCAGAAAGCAGTGGCCTTTTATTTCCTCCACGAGTTTCAACTGCACGTGACAGTTGAGACAAGGCTATTACTGGAACTGCCAATTCTTTTGCCAAAGCTTTTAAGTTCCTAGAAATCATAGATATTTCTTGCTCACGATTTCCACCTGCTGATGAACCAGCAGTCATCAATTGCAAATAATCAATAATGATAATTTTCACATCGTGTTGCGAAACCAAACGTCTTGCTTTTGCACGTAAATCGAAAATTGATAAAGAGGGAGTATCGTCAATAAATAAAGGAGCACTCGATAAATTTTTGACTTTAACGTTTAATTGTTCCCATTCGTGAGGCTGTAAATCACCTTTTCTCAATTTACTTGAAGATATTCCTGTTTCACTAGAAATCATACGAGTAATTAATTGAACTGATGACATCTCTAATGAAAAAACTGCTACAGCTTGGTCATGCCCAATCGCAATATTTTTAGCCATTGACATAACAAATGCAGTTTTACCCATACCAGGTCTTGCTGCTATAATCACCAAATCAGAAGGTTGCCAACCAGAAGTAATTTCATCTAGTTTTGTAAAACCAGAAGGTACACCACTCATTCCTTCTTTATTTGATATTTCTTCAATTTTATCGATTGCTTGTTTTACTAAAGTCTCTGAGTTTTCAGATCCCTTTTTAAGATTTCCTTGAGTTACCTCAAATAATTTTGTTTCGGCATCGTCTAATAAATCAAACACATCTACTGTTTCATCATAGGCTTCTTCAATAATTTCTGAGGAGATAGAAATCAATTTTCGCTGAATGAATTTTTGAAGAATGATGCGGGCATGAAATTCAATATGGGCTGTAGATGCTACTTTTTGAGTTAAACCAATCAAATAAAAATCGCCCCCAATAAATTCTAGTTTTGCATTTTTTCGCAATTGATTAGAAACTGTTCTTAAATCAATCGGTTCAGAATTATGAAATAACGTGAGGATAGCAGTGTAAATTTCTTGATGCGATTCTCTGTAAAAAGCATCTGGATGCAGAATATCAATAACGTCATCAACCCCCTTTTTATCAATCATCATCGCACCTAACACTGTAGATTCCAACTCAACAGCTTGTGGTGGTAGTTTCCCTTTTTCAAGGTTGATTACTGTGTTTCTCTTTGGTGATTTAGGTTTGAATGATTTTGCGTTTTCCATGTCAACAAATGTATCTTTTATGAGCCAATCTTTTTTTTTAAATCAAATTTAATTTGTACACAGTTTTTGTTCATAACTAAATAATTTGTTGATAACTGTTTAATATTTTGGAAAGCAAAGTTTTATTATTTTTGGATGATGAAAAACAGAAAACTGAACTTAATTTTAGCAATACTCCTACCTATTCAATGGCTATTGATTCAGTTTGTTTCGAATAAGCCAGCATTTATTGAAAATTATTATTCTTTAGGACTATACCCTTACATTTCTCGATTTTCTAGAATTATTTTCGGTTGGGTCCCTTTTTCATTTGGTGATGTATTGTACATCCTGTTTGGCGTCTTCATTATTAAATCAATCGTTAGAATTATTAAAACCAGAAAAATAAAATGGTTGAAAATTATTGCTAATGTTTCTACCATCTACTTTTTCTTTCATCTTTTTTGGGGATTCAATTATTTTCGTGAGCCATTGCAAAAATCGCTTCAAATTTCTTCAACGGATTATACAACTGAAGAATTAGAAGTTTTTACATATCAACTCATCAATAAAGTGAATCACTTACAAATTATGATTACTCACAATGATACTTTAAAAGTAGAGATTCCTCATTCTAAAGAAGTCCTATATAATAAGGTAGAAAATGGCTATGCTAAATTGAGTCAAGAATATTCTCAATTTGAATACAAGTCTGTATCCCTAAAAAAATCATTAATAAGTTTACCTCTTACCTATATGGGATTTTCTGGATATCTAAATCCTTTTACTGGCGAGGCTCAGGTAAACAGTTTAAACCCGATGGTTTCTTACCCTATTACAAGCTGCCACGAAGTAGCACATCAATTAGGGTATGCTGCAGAGAATGAAGCTAATTTTATTGGATTTTTATCTGCTATCAGTAATGAAGATATTTATTTCCAATACTCTGGATATTATATGGCATTACGCTATGCGTTGAATGATTTATATGGACATGACAAAGAAAAATACAAAGCCGCTTTTGAAAGTATTAATCCTGGAATTATACAAAACATGCGTGAATCTCACGAGTTTTGGGATTCCTATCATAACCCTTTTGAAGTTTATTTTAAACAGATTTTTAATCAATTTTTAAAGGTAAATAAACAACCCGAAGGAATTAAAAGTTATAATAAAATGGTTGGGATGCTTATAAATTACAACCAGCAACATCCATTTTTAGAACCAATTTAAAACACTATTTTTATACACTAAATCTAAACTATATGAAAAAATTATTGCTGAGTTGTTTGCTCCTTTTTGCGGTTAATCAGCTTAATGCTCAAGAATATTTTCCTGAAAGTAAAGGCGTAAAATCCGTTAATGAAAAATTTATAGCATTTACAAATGCAACCATTCATGTAAGTCCAACCCAAACTATTGAAAAAGGAACTTTATTGATCCAAAATCAAAAAGTAGTTAGTGTAGGCAAAAATGTGACTCTACCAAAAAACTGTATTGTCATTGATTTAAAAGAGAAATATATTTACCCTTCATTTATTGATATGTACACTAGTTTTGGAATTGAAAAACCTAAAAGCAAGAGCGGTGGAAGAACTCCTCAATATGATGCCATACGCGAAGGATATTATTGGAATGATCATATTATGCCAGATCAGAGAGGTTTTGATGATTTTAAATTTGACAACAAAAAAGCAACGGAGTTTATCAATGAAGGTTTTGGAGTTGTAAGTACACATCAGCAAGATGGAATTATGAGAGGAACAGGCCTTGTGGTTGCTCTAAACACCACTGATGGCAACGAAATAAGAATACTAGACACAGATGCAACTCAGCATATTTCATTCACAAAATCAAAAACTTCAAAACAAAATTATCCAACTTCTACTATGGGTGCTATGGCATTGATTCGCCAAACATATTTAGATGCTTCTTGGTATGCTGAAGGAAATTCAAAAACAACAGATTTAGCTTTAGATGCTCTGAACAACTCAAAAAATTTACCCATTATTTTTGAAGCCAATAGTTTAGATAATGATTTAAGAGGTCTCAAAATTGCTAAGGAATTTGGTTTGAATTATATCATCAAAGGTGGCGGATTTGAATATGAAGGTTTATCAGAAATTAAAAATTCAAACGCGAGTTATATAATTCCTATAAAATTTCCAAACGCCTATGATGTGAGTGATCCTTATTTTGATTCTAAAGTTGATTTAACAATGATGCATCAATGGAATCAAGCCCCTACAAACCCAGCTTTTTTAGCTCATAATGGAGTTAACTTTGCTCTAACCACTTCTGATTTAAAAGCAATTAAAGATTTTAAATCAAACTTATTCAAGGCTATTGAATATGGATTGGATAAAGAAACTGCTTTGGCAGCCTTAACAACTGTTCCTGCAAAACTATTAGGAAAAAGTTTGGAAATAGGAACCTTAAACAAAGGTTCTTATGCTAATTTCTTAATTACTTCTGGTGATGTGTTTGACAAAAAATCTACCCTTTATGAAAACTGGGTACAGGGAAATAAAAATGTAATTACGGATATGACTGTGAAAGACATCCGTGGTAATTACACTTTAAATATTGCCAACAAATCGTATGATTTAAAAATTACTGGGGAGATCTCTAAATTAAAATCAGAAATCAAATTAGATTCTACAAAAATTGCTTCTAATATTTCTTATGCAAATGGTTGGATCAACTTATTTTACACTCCTTTAAATAAAGATAAAACTGAGTTTGTACGATTGAATGCTGTAATCACAACTGATGATAATCTTACGGGAAGTGGTGAATTGACTAATGGAAATAACATAAAGTGGACAGCAACTAAAAAAGCAGATGATGAGAAAAAAGATACAACCAAAAAAGAGGATGAAAAAAAATTACCAAAAGTAATGCCTCTCACCTATCCAAATGTTGCTTTCGGATTTAAAGAAATGCCAAAACAAGAAACGATATTATTTAAAAATGTGACTGTTTGGACAAATGAAGTCGATGGAATTCTAGAACAAACCGATGTATTAGTAAAGGATGGAAAAATTTCTAAAATCGGAAAAGGATTAAAAATATCTAGAGCAAAAATTATTGATGGTACAGGAAAACATTTAACCTCTGGTATTATAGACGAACATTCTCATATAGCGTTGACGTCTGTTAACGAAGCTGGACATAATTCGACTGCCGAAGTTACCGAAGAAGATGTCTTAAACCCAGATGATATCAACCTTTATAGAAATTTAGCTGGTGGCGTTACAACTATTCAGCTTTTACATGGTTCAGCGAATCCTATTGGTGGGCGTGCTGCTTTAATTAAACCAAAGTGGGGCGTTTCTGCTGAAGAATTACTTTATAAAAATCGTCCAAAATTTATCAAATTTGCTTTAGGTGAAAATGTAAAACAATCTAATTGGGGTGATTCTCAAACTGTAAGATTCCCTCAAACACGTATGGGTGTTGAGCAAGTATATATGGATTATTTTCAACGCGCAAAGGAGTATGATGAAATAAAGAAATCTGGAGTATCCTACCGAAAAGATATTGAAATGGAAGTGATTGCTGAAATATTAAATAAAGAACGATTTATTACGTGTCATTCTTATGTACAATCAGAAATTAATATGCTGATGAAAGTTGCAGAGAAATTCGATTTTAATATTAACACATTCACTCATATTTTAGAAGGATATAAAGTTGCAGACAAAATGAAAGAACATGGTGTTGGCGGATCCACCTTCTCAGATTGGTGGGCATATAAGTACGAAGTAAATGATGCAATTCCTTATAATGGTGCGATTATGCACAGCCAAGGAATCACAGTTGCATTTAACTCTGACGATGCTGAAATGAGCCGAAGATTAAATCAAGAAGCTGCTAAAGCAGTGAAATACGGTGGGTTGTCTGAAGAAGAAGCTTGGAAATTTGTTACTCTAAATCCTGCAATCTTATTGCATATTGATGATAGAGTTGGAAGTATTAAAGTTGGCAAGGACGCTGATTTAGTTTTATGGAGTGACAACCCACTATCAATTTATGCAAAAGCAGAAAGAACGATGATTGAGGGTGTCACTTATTTTGATATCGAATCTAATGAGCGTATGAATAAAGAAATTAAAACAGAGCGAAATGAGTTAATCAATATGATGATTCAGGCAAAGAATAAAGGAATGAAAACTCAAGCTCCAGTTAAAAAGGAAAAAGTGTTGTTGCATTGCGATAGTTTAGAAAATTTATAAAAAAATGAAAATGAAAAAATTAATTCAAAAAACAACTATTGCCTTATTACTTATTAGTATTGGTACAATAGCACAACAAGCTCCAGCACCTGCCCAAAGTGAATCTATATTAATTGTTGGTGTGACTGCACATTTGGGTAATGGGCAAATTATTGCAAATGCTGCTATTGGTTTTGACCAAGGTAAAATCACTTTTGTTGGAACACAATCTGATGTTGATGCCAATTCATTTTCAAAAACAATTAATGCTGATGGTAAACATGTATACCCAGGATTTATTGTTTCTAATACAACCAACGGTTTACAAGAAATTGATGCAGTTAGAGCAACAAATGATAAGGATGAAGTTGGAGAAATGATTCCGCATATCAGAACATTAATCGCTTACAATACCGAATCTAAAGTAACAGAATCATTGAGACCAAACGGGGTTTTAATGGGACAGATTACACCAAGGGGTGGAACTATATCAGGAACCTCATCTATAGTTCAGTTTGATGCTTGGAACTGGGAAGATGCAGCTATTAAAGTTGATGACGGAATTCATGTAAATTGGCCATCGAGTGTAAGTTTTGGTAAATGGTGGTTAGGAGAAGACAAAGGTCCAAAGTCAAATAAAAAGTACGCTGACAAAGTAAATGATATCAAATCTTTTATGTTAGATGCTAAGGCGTATTTGACAGGAAGTAGATTACCAAAGAATATTCCATTTGAGGCTGTTGAAGGTTTGTTTAATGACAAACAACAATTCTATGTTCATGTTAGTGGCGAAAAAGAAATTATTGATGTGATTCATTTTTGTGAAGAAATCAACATAAAAAATCTAGTAATTGTTCATGGTACTGATGCTCATAAAGTAGCTGATGTTTTAGCTGAGAAAAATATTCCGGTAATATTAGACCGCGCACATCGACTACCTTCTCATTCTGATGAGGATATTTTCTTTCCTTACAAACACGCAAAAATGTTGATGGATAAAGGAGTTGTTGTAGCTATTGGGGTTGAAGGACAAATGGAACGCATGCAAGCAAGAAACCTCCCGTTTTATGCTGGTACTTATGCGGCATATGGTTTGGATAAAGAAGAAGCCTTAAAGTTAATCACTTCTAATCCCGCAAAAATTATGGGGATTGATGATATCGTCGGGACCTTAGAAGTTGGTAAAGATGCAACCTTATTTATATCCGAAGGAGATGCCTTGGATATGAGAACTAATATCTTATCACATGCTTTTATTCAAGGACGTGAAATTAGTTTAGAAACGCATCAAACAGAATTGTATGAGCGTTATATGGAAAAATATTCTGGAGAAAATAGTCCAAAATAATTATTACAGATTTATTATAAACAAGAAAAACACCGAGAGTTTAATTCTCGGTGTTTTTTGTTTGTATAGACTCGATTTTTTAAGTTAATATATTAGATGAATCAACTTATTTTATCAACAGCTTTTTTACTATTTGATTTTTTCCATCTTCAGCTTTCACAAAATATACTCCGCTTTTCAAATTTGAAACATCTAACTGTGATGATCCATTTACTTTAAAACTTTTCTCTATCAAAATCAATTTACCTTGAACATCATAAACTTTAATAGATATCGTATTGTTTATTGTAGAATTAAAATTAACAAATCCTTTTGCTGGGTTAGGGTACATACTAAATGTATTTATTTCTTCATTTGTAACGCTTAGCGGGCTAAACTCAGTAGCACAAATATTGAATGTTCCAACCTCACTATTATCATAAGCCCATATTCTAACAAATAAAGTTTCTCCTGGAGTTTGCCCTAATAATTCTATGCGTTCAAAAGCTTCACCAGAAATTATCCCGCTGTCATCATCACAACTCAATAGGGTTAATCCATTAGGATCACAAGTTCCAGAATAAATTGCCATTCCACCATCTGTAATATTTAAATCATCTTCATAAGTTTCTATTGCTAAATCACCCGTTGGAGGCACTACAAGTTTAAACCAAACATCTCCACCTAAATAACTTCCACAACCCGGATCTGGAATTGTTGCATCTGCAACTTCAGAGTCAGTTGCTCCAGAATTTGTTCCAATAATCGGTGTGCATCCTGCTCCTACTGCCAACGTAATTGCATCAACACAATCATCATTGGTAGGTGGTGGTGGTGGTGTAAACTCATATGCACAAATATTAAATGTTCCTGGTCCTAAGCCATTATATTCCCAAACACGAATGTATATAGTAGATCCTACTGGTTGGGTGACTACTATTCGTTCAAAATCATCACCAGAACTCGTATTACTACTATCATCACATTGATATAGGGTTAAGTTATTACAATCTGCACCAGTATAAATTGCCATTCCGCCATCAGTAATACTTCCATTATCGGTATCAGTTTCAACTCTTATTTCACCAGATGCTGGCATTACCAATTTATACCATAAATCTCCTCCAAAATAACTTGCACATCCTGGGTCTCCAATTCCAGAGTCAGTTTCTGTTCCATCAAGAGTAATTAAAGTATTGCTACAAGTTGCCCCAACAGTTAAAGTAATTGCTCCTGAGCAAAAATCATTTGCAGGTTGCGCGTAAACAAGTGATGTAAATAGTGATAACCATAGCATCACAAAAAAGGTAGTTTTTTTCATTTTAATTTAGTTTTAGTTTTTTCCAAAAAAAACTTAATTTTTAATTGATAATAGTTTAAAATGTTATTTTTGCTGATATTTCCCTAAATGTAAGAAAATACACATCATCTTTATTCCACAATTTAATGTAATATAAGCTGAATTACCTAGTACCCAATAATAGTATTCTAAAAAATGGTATTAAATTGTAAATCAAATAATAAGTGAAAAAAAAAGTAATCCTATTAGTCATTGCTTCCGTTTGTATATTTAATACAACTGCTCAAAGAAACTACAAGTATGAAAATTTCGGAAACAGATCCATTCTCTTAAATGGTAATGTTACTGGGAGTGTTGATGATTTAGGAGCTACCTACTACAATCCTGCAAGACTAGCTTTAGTAGAAAATCCAGTGTTTTTAATCAATGCTAAGATTTATCAATTATCAAATATTAAATTGGGTAATGTAACTATTGATGGTGAGGATTTATCGACAACCAACTTTGATGGGTTGCCAAGCATGGTAGCAGGGTCATTTAAAATAAAAAAACTGGAAGGACATCATTTTGCATATTCATTTTTTTCTAGAAATAGATCTGACTTATCGTTAGGGTATAATAGTAAAATATCCGAAGTTGATGGTGTCAATTTAAATTCGATGTTAGACAAATATATTAGTACTACCTCTATCAATAATAAATTAAGAGAAAATTGGTTCGGATTATCTTGGGCTACTTCAATAAGCCCTAACTTTAGTATTGGAGCTTCCTTATTTGTCTCAATCTATAAATTTGAAATCGGTCACAAACAACAAATAAATGTAATAGATGATTTTGATCAAGTTGGTCATTATAACAGTGCTATTTCATTCCGTCAAAACTCGTATGGTTTATTTGGTAAAATTGGTGCCGCTTGGGTTTTTCCAAAATTTGATTTGGGAGTTAATCTCAGCTTACCATACCTAGAGATATATAGTGTAGGTAAATTTAATTATGAAGAATTTCTCAGCAACGTTGAAGGCGAAGATGATATTTTTACATTTAATGACTATGATGATTTAGATGCAAAAAGAAAATATCCTTTAGGGATTTCTGTTGGAGCTGGTGTACCAATAAGAAGGCATAAACTGCATATTGATTTAAGTTATAATTCTAAAGTTAATAATTATTCTAAAATTGACATACCTAATTTGGTAAGTGAAACAGAAGATGAATTGCCAACAATTCTATTTGATGAAGAATTGAAACAGATTCTTAACATTGGCCTAGGAACTGAAATTTATATATCAGATAAATTAAATCTGTATGGTAGTTTCTCTACTGACTACTCCCCTTTCATATCAAAAAAAACTACTAATGACCCCGTTGAGCAACCAGCAAAAACCATTAACTTTTCTACTGATTATTATCACTATGGTTTTGGTGTGAATGTTTCTCATAAATGGGCTAATTTTATTTTAGGAACTATTTATTCAAGCGGAAATTCTAAAATTGAAAAAACAGCTGACCTACCAATATCACCAATTAATATTAATGAATTTTCTAAAGTAAAAATTAATAGATGGCGCTTTGTCATTGGTATAGAAATCTTATTTATTGATGAGTCAAAACTTAATAAGTATGGAATTAACCCAAAACTATTTTAATAAAAATGCATAAATTAATTTCAAGTATTCAAAACTCAATGATTAAAGAATTAGTACAGCTCAAAGAGAAATCTAGAGCTCGTAAGAATCCTAAACGATTTGTTATTGAAGGGCAACGTGAGATTGTCTTGATAATAAAATTTTTAGAAAACATCTGAAGATTTGCTATTAATGTATGCCTTTTAATAAATTTATTTTAAGATTAATTTTTTTATTGTTTCTTGATCTCCAGTTTTCAGTTTTACAAAATAAAACCCACCTTCTAATTGTGACATATCTAATTGAGCTTCAGTTGAATTTGATATCTTTTCGATTAAAACTAATTTTCCTTGAATATCATAAACAGTAACAGTTAAATCTTCTCCTAAAGTATTAATAAATTTAATATTAACAACATTACTTGCTGGGTTTGGAAAAATAGAAAATTTAGAAATACTATTACTCTCTTCAGAAAGAACAATTGCTATCACAAATTCGGTTTCAAAAGTATTGGTCTCAACAGCTGAATTAAAATCAAAATAAATATCAGCTGAATTAGGTATAATATTTTCTACACCATAACCCGTACTAGGCTTAATTTTATAATATACAAATCCATGACTATTAGATTCATCCATACTTTCGCTTGGTAAACCTATATTATTAAATGTCCAAACTAATTGATTACCAACCCTATTTAAGCTATTGCTATGACTTGAACTCAAAATTTGAAAAGTAGATTCATCCAATTTACTATCCAAAACATTTTCTATTCTAACATCAATAGCTTCAGCTGTACCTATATTCTGAAATCTAACAGTATAAAACAAATAATCATCAATTGTGAAATCTTCGAATAAAATTGTAGGGCCATGAGATTCAATAACATCATTAGGGTCATACGACCCTACAACAGTTTGGGTTAAAAATGATTCGTCATTTAGTTCTAAAACATCATCAGAATTCGTCGTATAAACAACAGAATTGGTTATAAGTTCACCAATATTCACAGTTGCAGGGCAATACATGGATATCTCAATTAATTCAGTTTCATTTGGTAAAAGATTAACAAAGTCTACAGTAAAACCATTTGACGTTAGTGTAATTGTGTAATTAGGGTTTACATTAAATGTGTTGTTAAACTCTAACAAACCATCATATGAATACTCAACAGTACCAGAATTGATAATCATAGTACCTTCATTTTTTAAATACAATCTATTAATAAAATTAAAACCTGGTCTTGGAGGTGCCCCATAATAGGTTAAATAAACTCCAAGGTCATCACAAACTTCAAACACTATCAGGTCTAACTCTACTATTGCATCACAACCAGACGAATTTTGATATTGAACCTCCGCGTAAATTGTTTGTGAATAAGGAGTGGTATTTGTATACGACTCGTCATTGATTTCGTTTATGCTGTTTTCAGCGTCAGTGTATGACTCAAAATAAGAAATTATATATTCATTATTATTAAGACCAGCTAAAATTTCTTCATTTTTATCCGTCAAATTGAAAATACTTATTCCATTACCATTTGTGTCACAATTCGTCAAAGGTGTTGGTGTATTTGGAGTAGTTAAAGGTATAATATATAGATAATCATAGTCGTAGAGAACATCATTTGAACCATCAGGCAGTATTTTTTCAGCCCTAAAATAAATAGTTTGAAAATAACTATTACTCAAATACATTGAAGGGGTAGCTATAGGGTTCACAGCATTTCGAGCATCTTCCTCACTTTCATAATAAGCTGTTGGATGATAATCTTCTTGATTAAGAGAAGGTGCAATACAAAAATTGAACGGATATAAAACATCAAGATTAAATTCTTCAATACCATCTCCATTTATATCACATACATAAGAAGGTGACAACCCACAAGGTGGTGGTGGGGATTGAGCCCAAATATTATAAGTAAATAAAATCATTAAATAAAAAAGTAATCTTTGTATCATAATGCTGTAAATTTGATATAATCAAAATTAATCATTAAATGATTCTTAAACAAGTTAACAGTATTCAAAACCCTTTCATAAAAAGGTTAGTACAACTCAAAGAAAAATCGAGAGTTCGTAAAAAAACGAATCAATTTATTATTGAGGGGCAACGTGAAATTTCTTTGGCCATAAAAGGTAATTATGAAATTGAACGGATTCTATTTGATTCAAAAATTATTTCAATCGAAGTAATTGAAAAATTAATAAATACTAATAACACAGAATTGATAGAAATCACCTCAGAAGTTTATCAAAAATTGACCTACCGATCTACAACTGAAGGAATCATTGCTGTTGCCAAAACAAAAGAGTTGAGTTTAAAGTCTATTGTTTTCAATACCAGTACTCCACTCATTTTAGTTGCTGAAGCACCTGAAAAACCTGGAAATATTGGCGCATTACTAAGAACTGCTGATGCGGCTAATGTGGATGCTGTTATTATAGCCAATCCAAAAACAGATTTGTACAATCCAAATATTATAAGGTCTAGTGTGGGTTGTATTTTTACCAATCAGATTGCAACAGGTGCTACATCAGAAATAATTGAATTCTTAAAAGATAATAAAATTAATAGTTATTGTGCAGCATTAAAAGATAATTCTGAAAATTACCACCAACAAGATTTTACCCGAGCCACTGCTATTGTAGTTGGTACAGAAGCTACGGGTTTGTCTGATAAATGGCTAGAGAATTCTCCCAAAAATATTATTATACCCATGCAAGGAGAAATTGATTCTATGAATGTTTCTGTTGCTGCAGGAATTCTTATTTTTGAGGCGAAAAGACAGCGAAATTTCAAATAATTATTTTTTATTACATGACACCAACCACCCTATTCTACATTATCATATCAATTCTAATTATCAATTTTATTTTTGATAAAATTCTTGACTTATTAAATGCACAACATTTTGGAGATAAATTACCAAATGAACTTGCTGATGTGTATGGTGAAAAAGAGTATTTAAAATCACAAAACTATAAGAATCAAAACTTTAGATTTAACTTATTAACATCCACATTTTCAATAGTATTAACCTTATTATTTTTCTTGATAGATGGTTTCAAATTTGTTGATAATTTTGCAAGAACTTATAGCGAAAATAATATCATCGTCGCCCTCATATTTTTTGGTATAATCATGTTAGGAAGCGATGTTTTAACAACTCCTTTCTCTTACTACAAAACTTTTGTGATAGAAGAGGATTTTGGTTTTAATAAATCTACCAAAAAACTATTTTGGTTAGATAAATTAAAAGGATGGTTAATGACAATAGTCATCGGTGGACTCATATTATCACTAATTATCTGGTTTTATGAAATTGCAGGAAATCAATTTTGGATATATGCTTGGGCATTAGTAGCTGTCTTTACCTTATTTATGAACTTGTTTTATTCAACTTTGATAGTCCCTCTATTCAATAAACAAACTCCTTTAGAGGAGGGTGAATTAAAATCTGAAATAGAAACATTTGCTGAAAAAGTGAATTTTAAACTTGACAATATTTTTGTAATTGATGGTTCTAAACGCTCAAGTAAAGCAAATGCCTATTTTGCAGGTTTTGGAAGAACAAAAAGAATTGTTTTGTATGATACACTTATAAATGATTTAACAACCGAAGAAATTGTTGCTGTATTAGCCCATGAAGTTGGGCATTACAAACGCAAGCATACTGTTTTTAATTTGATTGCATCCATCCTACTCACTGGATTAACATTATATATCTTATCTCTTTTAATCAGTAACCCTCTGTTGTCAGAAGCTCTAGGCACTCAGCAAAGTTTTCATATCGGATTGATCGCTTTCGGAATTCTCTACTCTCCTATTTCAGAAATAACAGGATTATTGATGAATATCATTTCTAGAAAATTTGAATACCAAGCAGATAATTACGCCAAAGAGCATTATGGAGCAACCCATTTAGTTTCATCACTCAAGAAATTATCTAAGAATAGTCTAAGTAATTTAACGCCACATAAAGCCTATGTGTTTATGCATTATTCACATCCTACATTAAAAGAGCGAATTGTTAATTTGATGAAATAGTTTCAGCCAATTTATTATTGTCATTTAAAATAATTCTACTACTTTTATTCTATGGCATACACCGTAAGCATTGAAGAAGAAAATAAAGAAATAGCTAGACGCTATAAGGACCTTTTAAAGGGAACATATCAACGTCTAACTGCTACGGATAAAAAAAATATTCGAAAAGCATTTGATTTGGCGGTAGAGGCACATAGTGAACAGCGCAGGAAAACCGGTGAGCCTTATATATACCACCCTATAGCAGTAGCTAAAATTGTTGCTAACGAAATTGGATTGGGGACTAAATCAATTGTTGCGGCCTTACTACATGATGTTGTTGAAGATACACATTATACCCTTGAGGATATTGAACAAGAGTTTGGCGAAACTATCGCACGTATTGTTAATGGTTTGACAAAAATATCCCGTTTAAACAAAGAACAAGACGCATCAATTCAGGCAGAGAATTTTAGAAAAATGCTCTTGACACTTAATGATGATGTACGTGTAATCCTTATAAAAATTGCTGATAGGTTACACAACATGCAAACCATGGATGCAATGCCTGCACATAAACAATTAAAGATTGCATCGGAAACTTTATACATATATGCACCACTCGCCCATCGCTTAGGATTATATAATATAAAAACAGAATTAGAAGACCTGGGTTTAAAATATACTGAGCCTGAGGTTTATGAAGATATTCTCAGTAAAATAAAAGATAGTAAAGAGGAACAAGTTAAATACATTCGCGCTTTTTCTAAAATAATTAAAGATTCTTTAAATCAGGAAGGATTTAAATATACCATCAAAGGTCGCAGTAAATCTATCTATTCAATTCGCAGAAAAATGTTGGTTCAGCAAGTGACCTATGATGAAATATACGACAAATTTGCTATCAGAATTGTTTATAAATCTAATTCACAGCACGAAAAATTTGATGCCTGGAAAATTTATTCAATTGTAACAGATCATTTTCAACCAAATCCTGTACGCCTTAGAGATTGGATTACCCAGCCTAAAACTACAGGTTATGAATCACTACACATAACTGTGATGGGGCCTAAAGGTCGTTGGGTAGAAGTTCAGATTAGGTCTGATCGAATGAATGAAATCGCTGAGAAAGGGTATGCAGCACATTACAAGTATAAAAATGCCAATGAAAAAGATAGTGGCTTAGACAATTGGTTAAATCGTTTAAAAGATACTTTAGAAAACCCTGATGGTGATGCGGTAGATTTTGTTGAAAATTTTAAACTAAACCTCTATACAGATGAGATTTTTGTCTTTACCCCTAAAGGAGATTTAAAAGCAATTCCCAAAGATGCATCAGCTTTAGATTTTGCTTTTTCAATTCACACCGAAGTTGGCATGCGCTGTAGAGGTGCTAAAGTAAATGGAAAGTTACGTCCTATAAGTCATATTTTAAATAGTGGAGATCAGGTAGAGATTGTTACAGCTAGTCATCAAAAACCAAATATTAGATGGTTAGATTTTGTTGTGACAGCTAGAGCAAGAACTAGAATTAAAGCAGCCTTAAAAGAGGAAAACAAAGAAATAGCGAATGAAGGAAAAGAAATTTTAGCGCGTAAACTACGCTCTTTAAAATTAACTTTTAATGAAAATATTGTTAACGAATTAACCGCCTATTTAAAATTAAAAACCAGTTTTGATTTATTCTACAGGATGGGTAATGGCTCTGTAGAAAACAAACAATTAAAAGATTTTGTAGCGCAACGAAGCAATGCGTTTATGAATTTCTTTAAAAACCGTAATAAAAGAAGCGTTCCTCATAAAGATGAAAAGCTATTAAAAGATGAAGTCAATAAGAAATTTGACATGTTGGTGTTTGGTGAGGATGAAGAAAAGCTTGAATATAAATTAGCACAATGTTGCAATCCAATTCCAGGCGATCAAGTGTTCGGTTTCTTAACAATTAATGAAGGAATTAAACTCCATAAAAAGGATTGTCCAAATGCAGTGAGTTTAAGAGCAAATTATGCCTATCGTATCATTCAGGCAAAATGGATAGATTCTTCTCAACAAGAATTTATCGTATTCTTAAATATAAGTGGTACAGATAATTTTGGGCTTGTAAATGAACTAACTAGAACAATTTCTAGCAACATGCATGTGAATATTAGAAGCTTGAACATTAGTGGTAGTAGAGGTGTTTTTGATGGAAAAATAAGTTTGGGTATTAAAAATAATAAGCAACTACAGCAGTTGATTAGAAATATCAAAAAAATTGACGGAATAGAAAAAGTGGAGCGCATACATAAGCAATAATTTTATTCACATTTAAAGTTGATAAAATCTATTTTATAAGAAGCAGAATACCAAAATTAGCCTTAATTTTGCTTCTTTAATTTTGAAATAAATTAAATGACTGGTAACAAAGAAAATCAAGCAATCGTTCGTGAAGTATTTATTAAATACTTAGAGGCAAACAATCATCGAAAAACCCCCGAACGGTATGCTATACTTCAAGAAATTTACGATGAAAATGATCATTTTGACATCGAATCTTTGTATATCAATATGAAAAATAAAAAGTACCGCGTTTCTAGAGCTACTCTTTACAATACCATAGAGTTATTGTTAGATTGCGGGTTGGTACGCAAGCATCAATTTGGCCAAAATCAAGCACATTATGAAAAGTCCTATTTCGACAAACAACACGATCATGTGATCTTGACAGATAGTGGCGAGGTGATGGAATTTTGTGACCCTAGAATCCTCTTTATCAAAAAAACAATTGAAGAAACATTTAATATAAATATTCACTCTCATTCTCTTTATTTCTATGGGACTAAAAAAGAGAATAGCTAACATTTTTTTTTAAAACACAATGGCTGTAAATTTATTATTAGGATTGCAATGGGGCGATGAAGGAAAAGGAAAAATTGTTGATGTACTAACCGGAAATTACGATATTATTGCTCGTTTTCAAGGAGGACCAAATGCAGGACACACCTTGATTTTTGATGGGTACAAACACGTATTACATACCATACCCTCAGGAATATTTCATAAAACCGCTATAAATGTTGTTGGTAACGGAGTGGTAATTGACCCTGTAATTTTTAAAAATGAATTAGATAATTTAGGGCAATTCGATATTGACTTTAAATCTAAATTATTAATCTCTCGTAAAGCTCACTTAATTTTACCAACTCATCGTTTGCTTGATGCTGCTTCTGAAAAAGCTAAGGGCAAGGAGAAAATCGGGTCTACTTTAAAAGGTATTGGGCCTACGTATATGGATAAAACTGGTAGAAACGGTTTACGCGTAGGTGATTTAGAAATGAGCGATTGGCAAGAGCGTTATGAAAAGCTAACAAAAAAGCATCTTAAAATGATTGAATTTCATGGTGTTGAGTTGGACTTTGATTTAAAAGAATTACAGGATAATTTTGAAAAAGGAATTGCCCGTTTAAAACAATTAACTTTTATTGATAGTGAAGAGTATTTAAACAACGCTATAAAAAATGGTAAAACCATTTTAGCCGAAGGAGCACAAGGTTCTTTACTAGATGTCGATTTTGGCACCTACCCTTTTGTAACTTCATCTACCACAACTGCCGCCGGTGCATGTACTGGTCTGGGAGTTGCTCCTAATAAAATTGGTGAAGTATTCGGGATATTTAAAGCATACGTTACCCGTGTTGGATCGGGCCCATTCCCTACTGAGTTGTTTGACGAAGATGGTGCAAGAATGGCAAAGGTTGGTCATGAATTTGGAGCTACTACAGGTCGCCCAAGACGTTGTGGATGGTTAGATATTGTTGCTTTAAAATATGCCGTACAAGTGAATGGTGTTACTCAATTAATGATGATGAAAGGTGATGTGCTTTCAGGTTTTAAAACTTTAAAAGTGTGTACTTCTTATAATTATAAAGGTGATGAAATCTCTCATTTCCCTTATAATATTGAGCCAGAAAATGTGACTCCAATCTATTCTGAATTTAAAGGTTGGGACGAGGATTTAACCGGAATGACATCAGCAGATGAATTACCACAGAACTTATTAGACTATATCGCATTTATCGAAAAAGAAGTTGATGTGCCTATCAAAATTGTTTCTGTAGGGCCCGATAGAAAACAAACGATTTTGAGATAATAAAACATCATTCTGAACTTGCTTCAGAATCTCAATATTTATAATAATTAAAAAGGTTTTTAACAAAAGTTAGAAACCTTTTTAATTTGAACAATAAAATTCTATAATCAACATTTAATAATTAGATTTGTATCAGAACATAAAAACCAGCATGAAAAGATTTTTTTTCTTCCTATTTATCAGTATTTCAGTGATGTCTTTTGGGCAACAAAAGAAAAAAATAAAGATTATAAATGCTGATATTACTTATACAGATCCTGATAATCCTGAAGCGATGATATCTATCGGTAATGTTTATGCCGAAATTGATGGAGCAACTATTCGATGCCAACAAGTGGAATTATATTCAAAGCAAAATTACATGAAAGCCATGGGTGATGTGGTGATGAACCAAGGTGATACCGTGATACAAACAAGTAAATTTGCTGATTTTGATGGTAACAAAAATTTGGCGAGATCTTGGGGAAACGTTGTTTTAAAAGATCCTTCAATGACTTTGACTACTGAGAAATTATATTTCGATAGAGAAAAACAACACCTATATTACAACGAAAATGGAACGATAAAAGACAGCTTAAATGTCTTGGTTAGTAAAACTGGTAATTACTTTTTGACTACTAAAAAATTCCAAGCCAAGGATGATGTTGTTGTTACAAATCCTGACCATGTTATCGAGTCTAATCATTTAGATTATTATACAGAGTCTGGAAGGGCTTTTTTATTCGGACCATCTACAATTACAAGTACCGAGAGTGTTGTTTATACAGAAAAAGGGTTTAGCGACACTAAGAATAGCATCTCACATTTAACTAAAAATTCTTGGATTCAATACGAAGATAGATTGATTGAAGGTGATAGTTTGTATCATAATGGAAATACCAATTTTTCATCAGCAACAGGAAATATAAAATTGACAGATACCATAAATGATTCTGTTTTAAAAGGTGGATATGCCGAAATTTTTAAAGATAAAGATTCTGCTTTTGTGGTGGATAGAGCAGTTTCAATCACATTGATAGAAAAGGATTCGATGTATATTCATGGCGACACCCTTTCTGTTACAGGTAAGGTTGATAACAGAATTATCAGAGCTTATTCTCATGTAAAGTTTTACAAAATTGACCTTCGTGGTAAATGTGATTCTTTGGTAAGTGTCCAAAAAACTGGCTTGACAAAAATGTTTCGGAAACCTATTTTATGGTCACAAGGAAATCAAATTACAGGTGATGTTATTCATTTCCTATCTGACTCTATTTCGCAAAGATTAGATTCTTTAAAAGTATTGAGAAATGCCTTTATGATTCAAAAAGATTCCGCTGGGTATAATCAAACAAAAGGAAGAAATCTCTATGGTAAATTCATAGAAAATGATTTACGAATTATTGATGTGAAGGGTAATGGAGAGGTATTACATTATGTTAGAAATGAAATGCAAGAATTGATTGGTATCTCTAAAATAGTATGTAGTAACATACAAGTTGAATTAGAAAATTCAATAATACAAACCATCACATTTTTGGTAAAACCTGAGGGCGAAACTTATCCCGAAGAAATGGTACATGTAAACGATAGAAAACTAAAAGGTTTTGTTTGGCGTGAAGATGAAATGCCGGTTGATAAAGATGATATTTTCAGACAAGATAAAGGTGACGAAGCCATCATAATTAAAGAGCGTATTAAAGAAAAAGAAGCTAGAGAGCAGGCCATCAAAGATGCTGCGGATAAACTGAAACGACAATTAGCAGCCAAAGAATTGCAACGAGTTCAAGATAGTATTGCAGCAGCAAACCCAATTCCGGTTTTATCTGAAAAGGAAAGTGACCTTAAAGGTGTGAAGAAAAATAGTGTCAAAAAGCCAAAGAAAAAGGGTAAGAAAAAATAATGAAATCTGACTTTTTTAAATACCAAGCACAAACAACCCCTCACCCACTCGCTATTGAAATTTCTCATGCCAAAGGTTCTTATATTTATGATACATCTGGCAAAGAATATTTAGATTTTATTGCGGGAGTTTCAGCAAATAGTTTGGGACACAACCATCCAAAAATAGCGGAAGCAATTACAAATCAGTTGGCAAAATATACACATGTTATGGTGTATGGTGAGTTTATTCAGCAGCCACAATTAGAACTTACTAAGTTACTTTCTACGCAACTTCCAAAATCATTAGAAACTGTTTATCTTACAAATTCTGGTACCGAAGCTACAGAGGGCGCCCTAAAATTGGCAAAACGATTTACTGGTAGGTCAGAAATAATTGCAGCTAACAATGCCTATCACGGCAATACGCAAGGTGCTATGAGTGTTTGTGGAGTTGAAGAACAGAACCGAGCATTTAGACCATTGATTCCTGGAATTAGATTTATAAAATTCAATAATGAATTAGATTTAAAACAAATCACAACGCAAACTGCGGGAGTAATTTTAGAGACGATTCAAGGTGGAGCAGGATTTATTGAGCCGACAAATGACTATCTGCAAAAAATTCAAAAACGATGCAATGAAGTTGGTGCTTTATTGATTTTAGATGAGATTCAAACAGGAATTGGACGTACAGGAAAATTCTTTGGGTTCGAAAATTACAATTGCATTCCTGATATTATCATTACAGGAAAAGGTTTGGGGGGCGGAATGCCAATTGGAGCATTCATCTCTTCACATAAAATTATGAGTTGCTTAAAAGACAACCCAAAACTTGGCCATATTACTACTTTTGGTGGGCATCCAGTTATTGCAGCTGCTGCTTTGGCAACTGTAAAAGAAATTACCGAAACTAATTTAATGTCTCAAGCCTCAGAAAAAGAACAACTCCTACGTCAACTTTTGGCTCATAATGAGATTCTTGAAATAAGAGGGAAAGGGTTACTATTAGCATTGTTATTTAAAGATGAAAAAACTGCATCAAACGTAATTCTAAAATGTTTAGAAAAAGGACTGTTACTTTTTTGGTTACTGTTTGAAGGAAAAGCGGTGAGAATTACGCCACCTTTAACGATATCAAATGATGAAATTAAAAAGGGCTGTAAAATTTTGTTAGAAGCCATTGATGAGATTTCTTGAAGCCTTTCAATTACTTATTTGTCGATTTGTTAAAGTTTAGTTAATACAATTTGGTCGCTGTTACTTTTTTGTTTTGTTGACGTCTATTATATGAAATCAAGAAATAAAAAACTAAAAAATCATATTATGAGTACAGCATTTTTAAACACACCGACACAAGCAAGGAAATTTGTAGTCTTTTCAAACTTTAAAAACAGTAAAAGAGTAAGTTGGACAGAGCGAAGAAATTATCGCCAATAAACAGAAATTTAAAAGTGCCTTTCAAAATAATTGAAAGGCACTTTTTTTATTTAAATATATCGCTTAGAAATAAAAACTTCATCTACTCAGCTAACAACTCATCCAATATTTTTCTAAAATTATCACTATTCCAATCTACTGCACCTACCGCATGCATCACAATCTTTCCTTCTTTATTTAGAATAAAAGTAGCGGGAATCGCAGAAACATTAAACTCTTTTGGAGGATTGGTATAACTATTAAAAGCTGGCAATGAATACTTATTTTTATCTAAAAAAGAATTGACCTTATCTGACTCCATTTCATTCGTCAGAAAAACAAATTCCACTTTATCACCATAATCAGTATATAACTTTTGAATACTTGGCATTTCGGCTCTACAAGGTGGACACCAAGTTGCCCAAAAATTTATAAATACAACCTTTCCTTTTGCGGATTCAAAATCATAATCAGCAGTATTGATTCCTTTTAATTTCCAATCAAAATTGGCAACAACAGCGCCATCATCATCAATAGAAGGCTGTAAAATAAACATTTTAGCTTTAGAAACTGCCACTTGAAGAATTCCTCTTAAAGGTGTAAAAAAGATAATTGCTATAATAATTAGAAATATTAAATTGGAACGTTGAGATTTTGTTATTTTCATGATTTATAAATTTATCAGCTTAGTTGATTTACATCCAAACTACTTACAAAAATAACCAAAAAAGTGCAGCCATAGGTCACACTTTTTATCGATTTATTATAAATAATAAATGATGATTAGTTTGTAGTAATCGTTACTTTAATCATTTCAGAAATTTCTGGAACATTGGCATTCAAATACACCTCTGTCATTGCTGTTCCATTTTCATCTACACCAGAATTAGCTCCTGATTGTCTTACTGGTTGACTGTTACCTGCACCTGCATATTCGTCAACTTCGGTACCTGCATCATACAAGTCAATCATATCTGTGATATCTCCTGATAATGCTACTCCGTTAGAAAACAATTCTAAATTATCGGCACTAAAAAACCAGTCGTTCGATTGAACTAACATCGTTGCGAATGATAATTTATCACCTTCTTCAGCATCCACTGTAAATGAATAGGAGTTGCTTGGAAACAATGCTCCTGGGCTACCTGCTCCAACTGGTGTGTTGAATACATTTGTAAATCCTGATGGATTCCCATCCTCTGCCAATGCTTCTAAAGCTGATGATGCCATATTGTTATCCATAAACAATTCGTTTGTCAATCCTACCGAAAAAGCTCCTGGTGCGAATGGTGAAACCAATCCACTTTTAGAACTTAAGTTTGAATCCATTGCAGAATTGTCTCCGTCCTCAGCAATTTTTTCCAATCCCATTGATGCTGATGCACCTACAGTAAACATCGGTTTTTGTCCGTCATTATGAATCACCCAAGTTCCAGGTGCAAATGGTGATGGTAAAATAGACCCACCAGAAATATTGTTGATAGTCACGGTAAATAGCGTTCCTCCATCGTGTGTAATCATCACAGAAATTACATTCGCTGTCATCGGATAGGTAAATCCATCCATCACATCAGCAATCATTTTTACAGTTCCGCCTTCAGTCATTCCAGTATTTGGTCCTGATTGATTCATCGGTTGATTCGCTCCCATTCCTGGTTCTTCATTCACTTCTGTCCCTGCATCCCACAAATAAACTTGCGAAGTTACATCACCAGTAGTTGCGTTTCCATCCATGTCATACAGCGCAATTCCCATATCAGATGGTGCATAAAACAAATCGTTCGATTTTACATACATATTCCCGAATTGCAAGTAATGTCCTTTCCCTGCATTAAACGAAAAAGATTCGCTTGCTCCAGGAATAATCAAACCAGTTGTACCAGAATTGAAATACTCTTTTGCCTCAAATACATTTTCAATAGTTACAGTAAAAGTTGCTGAAGATGGTAGAATAACCACAGGGTCATCATCATTATCGCAAGAAACAGTCATAAAAGCCAAGGCAATTGTTGCCAATAAATACATTTTTTTCATCATTATATTATTTTAATTAATTTATGCTACAAAGGTATTTCGATGGATAGAAGTAAAATGTTAGCTAGCTAACACGAATCTTTTCTTTGGCATTTATTTAACATTTAGCAATAATGATTCTACTTTAATAAGAATCTTATTCGCTTTTCATTTATACAATTAATAGTGATATAAATCAGTGATTCATCAATTAGAATAGCACAAAATTATTTATCTAATAATAATTTGAAATTTGTATTGCTGATTTAAAAAAGTGGATTACATTTGTTGCCAATGTCAAGCATAAAAGGAAATATTACAACTTCTACAACCCGTACTATGGGCACTATTTCTATGATGACAACAATGACCCTTTAGGGTTTTTCTATTTACATATCATCGCGTACATATCCCGTTTTTACAAGGTAAAGCCATAACGGATTTTATAAAACATTACAACACAATAGCATGAAAATATTAAAATTTGGAGGAACATCAGTTGCAAATGCAGCCAACATAAAGCAAGTGATCTCCATCGCAAAAAACAGTTCTAAACAAGTGTCAATCGCAGTAATAGTTTCTGCTTTAGGTGGAGCAACAGACGTCCTTTTGCAAGCAGGTTTTAAAGCCGAAGAAAAAGACAATTCTTATTTAACTGAAATAGATTCTTTAGAAAAAAGACATATCACAACCATTAAAGAATTGATTGTTGATAGCCATCAAGAAGAAGAAGTGATTTCTGAAATTCACGGATATTTTAATCAATTAGCGAATATCTTAGAAGGGATTTATTTAATCAACGAATTCTCAAATAAAACAAAAGATAAGATTGCAAGTTTTGGTGAATTAATGTCTTCTTATATTATTGCTGAGGCCATGAAAAGTCAAGGAATCGATGCCGTACGTAAAAACTCTCAAGAGCTAATTATTACAGATGCTACTTATACAAATGCCAAGGTTAATTACAATTTAACGGAATCTAATATTGTGCAATTTTTTACAACTAACAATAGCCCAATTGTGGTTTTACCAGGTTTTATAGCATCAACTATTAATGGAGAAACTTCAACACTAGGTCGTGGAGGTTCTGATTTTACTGCTTCGCTTTTGGCGAAAATTTTAGATGCTAAAGAATTGGAAATCTGGACAGATGTTAGCGGGATGTTTACAGCTAATCCAAAATTGGTAAAACAAGCGAAACCGATTGCACATATTTCGTATCAAGAAGCAATGGAGCTTTCGCACTTTGGTGCAAAGGTGCTCTTCCCTCCTACGATTCAACCTGTACTTGAAAAACAGATTCCAATTCGAATTAAAAATACGTTTGATCCAGATTCTCCGGGGACATTAATTACAAAAAACACAAATGGAGTTTCATCGCCGGCAAAAGGAATTAGCCACATCGAAAATATTGCTTTGTTGACAATTGAAGGCAGTGGTATGATTGGGATTCCTGGGTTTACCAAGCGTATTTTAGAAGTGTTGTCAAATGCTCATATTAATGTATCTCTAGTAACTCAAGCATCTTCAGAACACTTTTTATGTATGGGGATTGATAGTAAAGATATTGCGCAAGCCGAAATGCTATTTAATGAAGCTTTTGCCTATGAAATGTCTCAAGGTATTATTGACCCTTTGATTATTGAAGATGATTTGGCCATCATTGCATTAGTTGGTGATAACATGAAAAGTCATCAAGGAATTAGTGGGAAAATGTTTTCGACTTTAGGAAGAAATAATGTAAATATTAGAGCAATTGCTCAAGGTGCCTCTGAAAAAAACATCACTGCGGTTATTGAACATAAAGATATAAAAAAAGCGTTGAACACATTGCATAGCGCCTTCTTTGAAGGCAATACAAAACAGCTAAACCTGTTTGTTGTAGGTGTTGGAAATGTTGGTGGTAAACTCTTAGAGCAAATCCATCAGCAACAAAAATTCTTGGTTGATGATCAGCATCTAGAAGTTAGAGTTATTGCTGTGACTAATTCTAAAAAAATGTATTTTAACCAAGATGGAATTGATTTAGATCATTGGAAAGATGTGTTAATTAATGAAGGTGAAACTTTGGATATGGATACTTTCTTAAGCAAGGTAAAAGAACTCAATTATCGCAATAGTATTTTTGTTGACAATACTGCCAATACTGAAATTTCTACGATATATCCAGATTATTTAAAGAACAGTATTGCAGTGGTTACTTGTAATAAAATTGCATGCTCATCAGAATATGAGAAATATCAAAATTTAAAGTTTTTATCTAAAAAATATTCTGCTCCTTTTAAATTCGAAACAAATGTTGGAGCTGGTTTACCAATTATTGACACTTTGAAAAACTTAATTTTATCTGGAGATAAGGTCACAAAAATTCAAGCAGTTTTATCTGGTAGTTTGAATTTTATTTTCAATAACTTTGTGGGTGATGCATCCTTTTATGAAGTTGTAAAAGAAGCGGGAGTGCAAGGATATACAGAACCAGATCCAAGAATTGATTTGAGTGGTGTTGATGTGATGCGAAAGATTTTAATCTTAGCTCGTGAGAGTGGAAATATCTTAGAATTGGATGATATAGAAAATGATTCCTTCTTGCCACAAGCAAGTGTAAATACCAATTCTGTGGAAGATTTCTTAAACACATTAACTCCAGAAGCTGCACATTTTAACGCTATTAGAGATGCTGCTGAAAAGGAAAGATGTCGTTTAAAATATGTTGCAGAATTTGATAACGGAAAAGCAAAAGTTGGACTGCAACACATTCCGTCAGACCATCCATTTTACAATTTAGATGGGTCGGATAATATTGTGTTGTTCTTTACAGAGCGTTATAGCGAACAGCCTTTAATCATCAAAGGAGCAGGTGCAGGTGCTGATGTTACGGCATCTGGTTTGTTTGCTGATATTATTAGAATTGGGAATAAGTAATGGATAGTTAATAAGGAATAATATATAATTAATTCTCCTCCCTTTTGGGAAGGATTAAGGATGGCTTTATGAACGAAATAAAAATATTTTCACCAGCAACAGTTGCAAATGTTTCTTGCGGATTCGATGTCCTCGGATTCTGCCTCGATACTATTGGAGACGAAATGGTTGTCAGAAAAACTATTGAGAAAGGTGTAAAAATCACCAAGATTGTCGGTGCTGATTTGCCTTTCGAAACTAAGAGGAACGTAGCTGGAGTTGCGGCATTAGCCATCTTAAAAGCTGCAAATGCTGATTTTGGTGTAGAAATAGAAATCTATAAAAATATTAAACCAGGAAGCGGAGTTGGAAGTTCATCAGCAAGTGCATCAGGTGCAGTATTTGCAATTAATGAATTGTTAGGAAAACCCTTTAACAAACAAGAATTAACCACCTTTGGAATGAAAGGAGAAGCATTAGCAAGTGGTGCAGAACATGCCGATAATGTTGCTCCGGGAATCTTTGGAGGCTTTACTTTAGTTAAAGAAGTGAATCCCTTAAAAGTGGTGCAACTCCCTACTCCATCAGAATTGTATGCGACGATTATTCATCCACAGATAGAAATAAAAACATCAGAAGCAAGAGCGATTTTACCAAAAGAAATTGAGTTAAAACAAGCCATAAAGCAATGGGCAAATGTGGGGAGTTTGGTAAGTGCCTTATACGATAGTGATTATGACTTAATTGCTGATTCATTGAATGATTTTATTGTAGAGCCACATCGTTCAAAATTGATTCCTCATTTTGATGATGTTAAAAGAGCAATGCTAGACGCAGGTGCTTTAGGCGCGGGAATTTCTGGTTCTGGCCCTTCAATATTTTCATTATCTAAAGGGGAAGAAACCGCTGATAAAGTAGCAATAGCAATTGAAAAAGTATATCAATCCACAGGAATTGAATTTGAAGTGTATAGCTCAAAAATTAATACTGAAGGAGTTAAGATTATTTAATGAATAATTAAGAAGGAAGAGTTAAAAATTAATAAGAAATAATTAATAGTTGTCATTTCGACAGAGATATTTTTTTTAAAATATCGACGAGAAATCTTATTAACGTGATAAGATTTCTCTCTTTGTTCGAAATGACATTTTGGAATAAAAAAAGAATATGAAATATTACAGTCTTAACAACAACGCACCCAAAACATCTTTTCGTGAAGCCGTTATCAAAGGATTGGCTCCTGATAAGGGATTGTATTTTCCAGAGATAATTACACCTTTACCTATCTCTTTTTTTGAGAATATTGAGGAGCTTTCTAACAACGAAATCGCTTATGAGTTGATTAAACAATTTGTAGGTGATGAAATTCCGACAATAGATTTAAAAGAAATCATAGCTGATGTACTGCAATTTGATTTCCCTTTGGTTGAAGTTGAAAAAGATATTTTTTCATTAGAATTATTTCACGGACCAACAATGGCATTTAAAGATGTAGGTGCTCGTTTTATGGCGCGATGTTTATCGTATTTCAATCAAGAAAACCCGAATGAAGTGACTGTTTTAGTTGCCACATCAGGTGATACAGGAGGTGCAGTAGCAAGTGGTTTTTTAGGTATTGATGCTGTGAATGTGGTGATTTTGTATCCGAGTGGAAAGGTGAGTGACATCCAAGAAAAACAATTGACAACGTTGGGTCAAAATATAAAAGCCTTAGAAGTTGATGGTGTTTTTGATGACTGCCAAGCAATGGTTAAAAAGGCATTTTTAGATACAAGTATTACTGATAAAATGCAATTGACATCTGCCAATTCTATCAACATTGCAAGATGGTTGCCACAGATGTTTTATTTTGCTTTTGCTTATAAACAATTAAAAGAATTGAATCAAGTTACTGAGCGAAGCCGAAGTAAAAAATTAGTTTTCTCAATTCCATCTGGGAACTACGGAAATATCTGTGCAGGAATGATGGCGCAAAAATTAGGCTTACCGGTTGATTTATTCATCGCAGCTACCAATGCAAATAAAGTTGTGACTGATTACTTAGAAACTGGTAACTATCACCCAAAACCTTCTGTGCAAACTATATCTAATGCGATGGATGTTGGTGACCCAAGTAATTTTATCCGAATTGAAAAGTTACACGACAACGATTTTGAGAAATTAAAAAACAACCTTCACTCTTATTCTTTTACTGATGATGAAACTCGCGAAGCGATGTTACATTTATTTAATGATTGTAATTATACCGCTGATCCTCATGGTGCCATTGGGTATTTGGGAGTCAAAGAACATTTAAAAAACAATAGCAACACACAATGTGTGTTTTTAGAAACTGCACATCCTGTTAAGTTTTTACCTGTTTTGGATGAGGCTATAGCAAAGCAAATCGAGATTCCGGAACAAATAAAATCAGTTATTGATAAAGAAAAAGTTGCAACTAAGATTGGGACTTATGAGGAATTAAAAGGTTTCTTATTAAGTTAGATAAAATTGTCTTTCCCGCGAAGTCGGGAATCCATACAAAGCCAATTATAGGTTCCTGTCGGAATCGTAGGAATGATAATTAATTTGCACCTATCACCTAAATTTCCTAAATTGTAGATTCAATCATTTAACATGAGTGCTAGTGGTTTTGGGATGATTCAAAGTATCAAGTTTAATCTTGGGCAAAAAAGGTCTAATCGTTTTGGGAGGAAAAGATATGCAAATACCAAAAGGAAATTTAAAAAATTATATACTCTAGATTTAACCAAAGAAGAACTCGAAAAAATAAAAGCTGATATTAGAGCAAAAGGAAAAAGACAGCGACTTATTGAAAATAGTATTGTCGCAATTTTAAGTCTAATTGTATTCTCTATTATTTACATTTATTTATTTTAATTATGCCGTACGGATCTCAATCAGCATATAGAGAAATTAAATTCAAATTGGATGAAAGAAAGTCTAAAAGGCTAGGACATAAATACGCTGCAACAAAAAGAAAACTTAAAGAGTTCTATACTCCTGATATCACCAAAGAAGAGCTAGAAAAAATTAAATCTAACATCAGAGCAAAAGGAAAAAGACAAAGAATTATTGAAAATAGCATCACTTTATTATTGACGATAGCCTTTTTTATACTGCTTTATTTCTTATTTTTTTAGCAACCCTTTTATAACTTATTTCTTCCTTTCAAATTCGAATAAAATATTTTCCTATATTTAAAAATCAAAAATGACTAATAGTCAGACTATTAGTTTACGCTTAATTTATTACTAACTTAAACTTAAAAAAGAATGAAAAAATTAGTAGCAGAATTTATTGGAACAGCGTGGCTTGTTCTTGGTGGTTGTGGAGCAGCAGTCTTAGCAGCAGGAGTTCCAGGAGTAGGAATAGGGCTTGTTGGAGTTTCCTTAGCATTTGGTCTTACGGTATTAACAGGAGCATATGCTTTAGGACATATTTCTGGAGGGCATTTTAATCCAGCAGTTTCAATAGGATTATGGGCTGGAGGAAGATTTGAAGCCAAAGACCTATTGCCTTATATAGGAGCTCAAGTATTAGGAGGTGCTGTTGGTGCTGGAATCTTATATTTGATTGTAAGTAGTTCAGCAACTTTTACAGGAGTAGGAACAGATATGGGTGCTTTTGCAACTAACTTTTATGATGCAGATGTTTACGGTGTAAACTATGGAATGGTAGGAGCTTTAGTTACAGAAATTGTGATGACATTTATGTTCTTGATTGTAATATTAGGGGCTACACACAAAAACGCTTCTCCAGGATTTGGAGGAATGGCAATTGGATTGGCTTTAACATTAATACACTTGATTAGTATTCCTGTTACCAATACATCAGTAAATCCTGCAAGAAGTACTGCAGTTGCAATATTTGCAGAAGCAAATGCAATGGGGCAATTATGGCTATTTTGGGTAGCTCCGATTGTAGGTGCTCTTTTAGCAGGTGTTGTATATAAATTTATGGCTCCAAATAAATAGGTTTTTATTTTAGATAAAAGACCGCTTCGCTTTGTGACAAAAGATGTAAGATTTGATTTTATAATACAAAAATACATTCGTTAAAAATGTCTTTCCCGTGAAAACGAGAATCAATGAATGAGCCTATATTAGATTTGTGCATACACAAGAATAATATGAATAAAAAGACAGGTCAATAGTTTAGCAATGACAATAAAAAATAAAAGCTCCGAAATTGAATTTTCAATTTCGGAGCTTTTTAATTAGGTTACATGATTTTTTATAATCTTCTATAAGTTTCAACAAAAACTTCATCCTCGTCAATGTTCTCAATAATTAATGTTGTCTCACTTAATGTTACTATTCTTGAAGTATAATTTTGACCATCTTGAAACGAGGTTATTTCATTTCCATCAATTGAATAATCAAATGAATATGTATCTATATCTTCACAATTATCTCCATAAAACTCTTTTACTGAAACTGTGTTAGCATCAAAAGTAATTTCAAATGGGCAATCTTCAGCAGGGTCTAATACTCCATCTGTAGTGCTTGAAACAAACTCCCAAGATCCAATAATTGAAGCTACAGTGACATCATCATCGTCACATGAAACAAGTGAAAATACCAAAAAGGCAAATAACATTAATTGATTAATTCTTTTCATAATTTTTAGTTTTTATTAAATATTTAATTACAATAATACATATAATTAACAATAATATCAATAAATTAATATAAGTACATAAAATTCACAATATTAACTGATTATAATAAAATTAAATCAGCATCAAACTGTCTACTCTAAAACTTAAACTTCAGTCCCACCAAGAAATTACGCCCTCTAGTTGAGTATCCTAAGACATCTTCATAATCTTCATTAAAAATATTGCTCAAGTTTACAAAAGCGATTACATTTTCAATTCCATAGTTAATATTAAAATCAACTAAATTATAAGCATCTAAAATCACATCTTCACTAGCAGGCCCAAAACTTCCCCATTGATCAAAATAGGTACGCTCACCTACTCCTTTGTACACAACAGAAACATTCATACGCCTTATGGGTTGATAATCTATACTTGCAATTATTTTATGAGAAGGGATATAATCTAAATCATAACTTTTATGTGTATACGTATGAGAAAGGTTTAATTGTAAATTTTTCAAAGGCTTTAAACTCAAAGCAGTTTCTACTCCTTTTACATTTTGTTTATCAGTAGCGTTCTCATATCCACCTACAAAAGTGACAGGATCAGAAACAAAAATAATAGTGCTCTTTTCTTCTCTATAAAAGAATACCGAACTCAATGAAAGTAATTTCTTATAAGATGAATCAAACCCAAACTCAAACGTTGCATTTTCTTCTGGATCTAAATCCAAGTTTCCATATTGCGAAAATAATTGATAGGTACTCGGTGCAATAAATGCTGTAGAATATGAGGTTAAAGCTTTCAAATTCCACTTATCAGACTGAATTATATTGTATGACGGATTGATATGATACACCAAGTGACTTCCATATTCTGAATGATTATTTAAGCGAACTCCAGCATTTAAATTCAGTCCATTATCGCCTGTAAAAATATAACTTGCAAAAGGATCGATGGTGTTATAATTTGCTTTGTCTTTATCAATATCTCCAAATGGCGTATTGGTTTGATTGTCAAAATCTTGGTAATTGATTCCTAAAATTAAATGAGATTTTTCTAAAAAATTATATTTATTAATTGCCTCAGCATAAAAACTCGTCCCTTTATATAAGTAACTATCCAAAGTGTTTGACCATGAATTAAAGCTATCAAAACCACGTTCTAAATCAGATGCTGATAGCGTTACTAGCAATTCACCCTTTTCGTATTTGTACCCAGATTTTAATCCGTATTGAAATTGTTCTTCGTAGCCATTGTTAACTTCTGAATCAAAATAAGCCCCAGCATCATAATCATATTTGTATTGATTATAGTTTCCAAAAACTTCAAAAGTCAGCTTCTCTGAAGCTTCAAAACCTAACTTTACCATTGCGGCATCGCTATTGTATGCGTCAGTTGTAAAAAGAGTAATTGCATCCTTATCATTTGCTGATGACATTCCATCACTTTTAGAAATGCTATAGTTTGCTATGTAGTTAAACGTATTCAATGTTCCTCTTAAACCAACACTCTGATTTAGATTCTCTAATTTAGAATTACGATTTCTTTGGGTATTATTGGTACCCATACTAGCTGTGTAATTAAAAGAAATTGGAGCTTTCGAAGCTTTTTTAAGTGTGATGTTAATCACACCAGCTGCAGCCCCAGAACCATACAAGGTACTCGATGATCCTTTTAAAATCTCTATGGACTCAACCTCATTCAAATCCAATAAATTCAGATTATAGGTTGATGCAATCCCTGTTGGGTCGCTAACTAAAACTCCATCAATAGCAATAGCTACTTGCCTATTTCTACCACCTCTGATGTAGATTCCGATAGGGTAACCAGCAGCATTGTTGTTACCACTTACTTCTACACCAGCCACTTGATCTAATAAATCTGCCACTGTTTTACCAGAGCTTTGCTCGATTTGTTTTTTAGTGATTTTGTAAATGATCTTACCAGAATTCTCTTTTTTCAATTCAAATTTGGTATCCGAAAGGACAACCTCATCTAGTTGCTCTACTTTCTCTTTTTGTTCTTCTTGTGCTACTGCAATTTGAGCAGATAGCAGTAATGTTAAAACGCTTAATTTTAAAGTGTTTCGTTTCATTTTTAAAATGATTTAAATAATTAATTTTAAATCAGGTAAAAAATTGGGAGTAGTTTTACTAACCCAAACCTTTTCTTCCCGAAAGCTTGTAATTCAATAATTGCGGCAGGTCTCCTGACTCGTGTATTATTGTTGACCTTCCCATCTACAAAAAAAGACAGTGGTATAAAGAGTAACAATAACCATCCGTTAAACGGACTGAACTTACAGTTGCGGGAACAGTCTCGGAGTTACACCGAATTCCCTTTTAATTTCGCTTCTAGCTATATAGAATTGAAAACCATAATCGCTGCAAATATAACTAACATTACAATTAACAACTAGCATTTAAATAGGAATTGTTACTTAAATAATACTATTTTTGAACCATGATAAAACAGCCTCAGAAAATGAAAGTTTCAAAATATATTGGAGTATTTTTAATGATACTCATATTTATTTCATGTGATAATAAAGCAACCAATACATCAACCAACACTTTAAAACAACTTGCACAAGGATTTGAAATAAAGCAATTTACAAATTACATTAGGTTGACTATTAAATCCCCATACCCCAATTCAGAAAGTGATTTAAATTATTTTTTAGTCAATGATAAAACTGACTTATCACTCTTTAAATCTTCGGATATTTTAATTCAAATTCCCGTTCAACAAATTGTAGTAACAAGCACTACACATATACCAATGCTAGAATTATTAAATGTTCAAAACACACTGGTTGGGTTTCCAAATACGGAGTATATATCATCTAAAAAAACAAGAAAGTTAATTGCTAAAAATAAAATTCAAGAATTAGGAAATGATAATAGCATCAACACAGAAATTCTGATTGATTTACAACCAACGCTGGTGATGGCATTTGCAATGAGTGCCGGAAATAAATCTTTAGGAACAATAGAAAAAGCAGGAATCCCTGTAATCTATAATGGGGATTGGTTAGAGAAAACTCCATTAGGAAGAGCCGAATGGATTCGTGTTTTTGGAGCACTTTATAATTTAGATGAAAAAGCAGATTCGATTTTTAAAACAATTGAAAGTCAGTATAACAAAGCAAAAGAAATTGCGAGCGTTTCAAAACGACAGCATTCTATTTTATCGGGGGTCATGTTTAAAGATGTGTGGAATTTACCCGCAGGAGAAAGTTTTGTAGCACAATTCTTAAAAGATGCCAATACTAATTATTTATGGAAAGACACCAAAGGAACCGGTAGTTTACAGCTCAATTTTGAAAATGTTTTAGACAAAGCGAAAGATGCAGAAATTTGGATTGCTCCTGGGCATTACACATCAAAAGAGCAACTGTTAAATGCCAGTAGTCACTATATTGAATTTGACGCCTTCAACAAAAATAACATCTATACTTTTGCAAATAAAAAGGGTGAAACAGGTGGAGTCCTATATTATGAACTCGCTCCCACCCGACCAGATTTGGTTTTAAAAGATATCATCAAAATTGTACATCCAGAATTAATGGGTGATTATGAATTTACTTTTTTTGAGAGGATGAAATAGAACGCTGATTGATTATGATTTTTCATAGATTTTAATTTCGTCTTTGCGAGGGAAGTATGACTGAAGCAATCTGTCTAACATTGTTACAATTTATTATGAGATCGCCACACTCGTACCTCGTTCGCGAAGACGTAAAGATTTCAGTTAACCTAAACAATACCTAAATCATAAGTCATCAAGTCTTACTCCTTAAGCGTCTCAGCAAACAATTTATAAATTCGTTTGTACTCATCCGTCCACGAACTAGGCTCTATAAACCCATGTCTTTCTAAAGGATACACTGCCATTTGCCAATCCTCTTTTCCTAATTCTATCAAACGTTGGTTTAATCGTACTACATCTTGAAAATGCACATTGTCATCAATCATTCCGTGAAGAATTAAAAGGTTTCCTTCTAATCCATCCGCAAAATTTATTGGTGAACTACGCTGATAAGAGATAGGATCTAACACCGGCGTATTTAAAATATTAGCAGTATAAGCATGATGGTAATGCGCCCAATCCGTAACCGATCTAATTCCAGCACCACTTTTAAAAGTATCTGGGGCATTGAACATTCCCATCAAAGTGATAAATCCACCATACGATCCACCGTAAATTCCAACATTATTTTTGTCAACGCCATATTTCTCCATCATAAAATTGACAGCATCCACTTGGTCAGATAAATCTTTACCACCCATGTGTCTGTAAATTTCTGTTCTAAAATTACGTCCATATCCCTTACTCGCTCTATAATCTACATCAATCACCACAAAACCATTATCTACTAAAATATTATGAAACATATATTCTCTAAAATAACCACTCCACCATTTATGAGCATTTTGTAAATAGCCAGCACCATGTACAAAAACAACCATTGGTTTTCCGTCTGAGCCACCTTCTGGTTGGTATAATCTTGCATATATTTCTACTCCATCTGATGCTTTAAATGTGATGTTTTCTGGAATTTTCCAAGAATATGATTCAAACTCTTTGGTAGTAGATTTAGTAATTTGTTCTTCTTGAGATTTGCTTTCATTTTTTAGTAAAAACAACTCCCAAGGCACATTACTAAAAGATTGACGAATCGCAAAATGCATTTCATTAGGAGAAATTGTAACTTCATTATTTCCTGTTTGATTGGTCAATTTATCGCGACGTAAATTCTTTAAATTCAATTTATAAAACTGACGCTCTCCAGGATGCACCTCATTTGTTGTGATATACATTGATTTTCTATCATTCGACAATTCAGCTTCATGAACTTCCCAATTACCTTTTGTCAAGGCTTTTTCTTTTTTGGAATTCACATTCACCTGATACAAATGCGAAAATCCTGTTTTTTCGGAATGAAAGAAAATTGATTCGTTATTTATCCAATCCCAATTACCTCCAGATTGTTGCCAAGGAATTCCTGGGCCAGCAATCCACGCTTCATCGTGTTGATGATTTAGTTCAATTAAGGTTCCATTGGCATAATCAATTTTTGCAAACCACCTGTCTTTGTTATCCGTAGAACGAATTTCTACCACAGTTGAGTTCCCATCAGGAGAATTCTTCGGATTGAAGAAATTTACTGATTTTGGGGTCTCATATTTTGGATTAAAATCATCGTCATATTCTTTTAAATACAATGGCTTGGTGTATATACCAGCCAATGATTTTGTGGTCACTTGATAAGTCGAATCTAATTTAAAATCAAAGACCCATAACTCATGAATTACTTGTTTAGCACCAGTTAAATCATATGTTTTTTGAGTACTTGTATAACCAGTCTCATTAACAAAATGTGGAATCTCGGCAATCGTATTATCAGGAAATTCAGATAATTTATAGGTAACGAAATCACCATTCTTTCCAATAATGATATTAGAAACATGTTTTCCATTCAAATAAATAGCTGATGGCTTATCATCTTTTAACCGTTCAGCATGTTCTTTTGTTATTTCCTTTTTTTCTTTGCGATCTCTGAGAACCTCAAACAATTTTTGTTGCTGATTTTCTAACCATTGATCTTGCTCTGAAACTTTTTTTTCTGCCTTTTTTGAACCCGATTTAAAATTGGTCAATTGTGTAACTGTTCCGTTTTTTAAATCAAATTGAAATAGGTTATCGTTTCTCTCAAAAATAATTGTATTTCCATCAGCAGTAAAAGAAACATTTGATTCTCTTTCATTAAAAGTGGTGATTAACTTTTTAGAACTGTTGGATGCCAATTCATACAAATAAACATCTCCTCCTTTTGCATATACCTTTTTTGATTTGTCAGAATTGTAATCAAAATCGTAAACATCTATCAAAGATTTCTCTTCACTAACAGAGACTTTACTTGTTTTTTTAAAAGCCAATTCATATTTATATAATGACTTTATTTTCTCTAACTCGGGATTCCAAGTAAAATAAATAGTCCTGCTATCTTCAGACCAAAAAATATTAGTGGGTGAAACACCAATAAAATTTTCGGCTTGCATTATTTGGGCAATGGTTAAATCAGATTGATTATTTTCTTGTGGGTAGATTAATGCTGTTACAAACAACATTCCTATTAAAAAATATTTTTTCATTTTTGAAGGGGTTTTATCGGTGAAATTCCTAAAACAACGAAGTTTGATCATCATCTTCAATATTTTTTTTAGGAGGCTTTACTTTGGGTTTCTTTTTGGTAGTGTCTATAATTGAAGGCTTATCTTCAACTTTTTTTTCTTGAATTTCAGGAGTGTCTAAATCTAATGGTTCTATAATTTCTTCTTCTATCACTTCTACTTCCTCAATTTCTGGCGCAATATATTCTAAAGGCTCTAACAAGTTTACTTGTTTAATTTTTTCAGTGGTTAATTGATTTCCTAATGATTTAATTCCTTTTATGGCAATGAAATCTTCAAAGTTCACTTCAATATTCTCAAGGCTTCGTTTTGAAAATACTACTTCTGCCATTGGTCTAAAATCAGTAGCTACCAATTCTAATTGCGATTTTGGATGCTCAGAAATAAATGATTCCTCCTTATTCGGGTTATCAATCATAAAGCGCTTTACATAAGTTTTCTCTTTATCACCATCAAAATAGATAGCCGAAATCGGTTTGTTCGGAACCCACTTTTCTAAGACAATCATATCATCATCAAAATGAGTAGATAAATCTGGAGAAGTAGTTTTTGCCGCTCCTTTTTGTGTGATGATAAGCAATCTATCTTCTGCGGTAAACTCACCTAATAAATCACCACGCTCATCAACATTTAAACGCTGAACGGTATCATCAAACCAAACTTTACGAGGCTTTAATGTTGAAATCCCTCTTTCTTTGAGTTCAATTTTTTTGACAGCATATTTCGAAAGAATGTTTCCTTTTGACCCTCTGCCTTTAATCAATAAATCAGAAAAATCTATATCCCATTTTATCTTTTTTACATTCCCAACTGCACGTAAATTAACCGTTACCGTTTCAGCTTCACCGTTTGGATTTGCCGTAAAATAGTGCACAATTGAAGCTTTATTACCTGCCGTTAAATCATATTCCTTATCTCTGGTAACACCAGTTACATGAAATCGTTTCATCAAAGTTGAACCACCTCTGCCATCGCGATACATCAAATTATAAACAGTCCTTTTATCTCCTTTTTTAAAGACTGCTACATGGATGATATCCTTACCAACAAATGTTTTTGCATCCACTTTAGTAATCATCATTTTTCCATCTTTTCTAAAAACAATAACATCATCAATATCTGAACAATCACTTACAAACTCATCACGTTTTAATGAAGTGCCAATAAAGCCTTCTTCACGATTTACATACAATTTTGAGTTTCGCATTACTACTTTACTCGCCACAATATCATCAAAAGTTCTCAGTTCTGTTTTACGTTCACGCCCTTTACCATATTTAGTTTTTAGGCTTTTGAAATAGTTAACAGCAAAGTCTATCAAATTATCTAAATGATGCTTTACAACTTCAATTTTTTCTTCTAAGGATTCTATATATTGTTTGGCTTTATCGATATCAAATTTTGAGATTTTCTTGATTCTAATTTCGGTCAATCGAACAATATCATCTTCAACAACAGCACGTTTTAAATTTTTGACAAATGGTTTTAATCCGTCATCAATTGCTTTGATTACACCTTTCCAAGTGTCAACTTCTTCAATATCTCGGTAGATTCTATTTTCTATAAAAATTCGTTCTAATGATGCAAAATGCCATTGAGATTCTAACTCGTCTAACTGAATCTCTAATTCTTGTTTCAATAATTCAGCTGTATGTTCAGTTGAATGTTTCAACATATCACTCACTCCAATAAAAACTGGTGTATTCTCTGAAATAACACATCCTAGAGGAGAAATTGAATTTTCACAATTGGTAAAAGCATATAAAGCATCTATACTTTTGTCTGGAGAAATACCTGCAGGTAAATGCACCAAGATTTCAACATTGGCAGCAGTATTGTCTTCAATTTTTTTGATTTTTATTTTCCCTTTCTCATTTGCTTTTAGGATAGAATCAATTAGCGAGGTAGTTGTTGTTCCAAAGGGAATCTCAGTAATTACCAGCGTCTTCTTATCGAATTGCGAAATCTTAGCTCTTACTCGAATTTTCCCTCCACGCAGACCATCATTATAATTGGAAACATCCGCAATTCCTCCATTTAAAAAATCAGGAACAATTTTAAAACTACGTCCTCTTAATATTTTAATTGATGCATCAATCAATTCATTAAAATTATGTGGAAGTATTTTGGTAGAAAGTCCAACTGCGATTCCTTCTGCACCTTGTGCTAATAACATAGGGAACTTTACTGGTAAATCTATCGGTTCTTTTCTACGACCATCATACGACATTTTCCATTCGGTCGTCTTTGGATTAAAAACCACATCCAACGCAAATTTAGACAAACGCGCTTCGATATATCTAGGTGCTGCAGCGCGATCGCCAGTGAGGGTGTTTCCCCAGTTACCTTGCATATCAATTAGCAATTCTTTTTGACCAATTTGTACCATAGCATCGCCGATACTCGCATCACCATGTGGATGGTATTGCATAGTGTGCCCAACAATATTGGCAACCTTATTGTAACGACCATCATCCAAATCTTTCATCGATTGCATGATACGACGCTGTACAGGTTTAAATCCGTCGCCAATAGATGGTACCGCACGCTCTAATATCACATACGATGCGTAGTCTAAAAACCACTCTTTGTACATACCCGTAACACGCGTAATCGTTTCTTGGGCTGAATCGTCGTGATGTTCTATTTCTTCTGAATGTTCGTCTTGCATTATAATTCTTCTTCAGCTAAATCTAATTCTACTTTTAAATTTTGAATGATAAACTTTTGTCTGTCTGGAGTGTTTTTCCCCATATAAAATTCCAATAATTTTTCAATTGACATTTCTTTGTCTAGCATTACAGGATCTAAACGAATGTCATTTCCTATAAAATGTACAAACTCGTCTGGACTGATTTCACCCAAACCTTTAAATCGTGTTATTTCTGGTTTACCACGTAATTTTTTAATGGCATCTCTTCTTTCTTGTTCAGAATAACAATAAAAAGTTTCTTTTTTATCACGGACTCTAAATAGTGGTGTTTCTAAAATGTATAAATGTCCTTCTTTGATTAATTCTGGGAAGAATTGCAAGAAAAAAGTAATCAATAAAAGGCGTATGTGCATACCATCAACATCGGCATCTGTTGCTATCACTATATTGTTATAACGCAGATTTTCAATACCATCTTCAATATTTAAAGCCGACTGCAATAGATTGAATTCCTCATTTTCGTACACAATTTTTTTACTCAATCCGTAGGAATTCAAAGGCTTCCCTTTTAAGCTAAAAACTGCTTGGGTATTTACATTCCTAGATTTTGTGATGGATCCACTTGCAGAATCACCCTCGGTAATGAACAAGGTAGAATCAAGGCGGGTGTCTTTTTTCATGTCACCTAAATGCACACGACAATCTCTTAATTTTTTATTGTGAAGATTTGCTTTTTTGGCTCTATCACGAGCTAATTTCCGAATACCTGATAATTCTTTTCGCTCCTTTTCTGCCTGAATTATTTTCTTCTGAATCTTTTCAGCCACATCAGGATTTCGATGTAGGTAATTATCAAATCTTCTTTTTACAAAATCATTGATAAATGTGCGAACAGTTGGCAAGCCACCTCCCATTTCTGTGGAGCCTAATTTTGTTTTTGTCTGACTCTCAAAAATAGGTTCCATTACTTTAATACTTACAGCAGTAACAATAGATTTTCGAACATCAGAAGCGTCGTAGTTTTTATTAAAAAAATCACGAATAGTCTTAACAACAGCCTCTCTATAAGCATTTTGATGCGTCCCTCCTTGCGTAGTGTGTTGCCCATTTACAAAAGAATGAAACTCCTCACTATATTGTGCTTTACTATAGGTTAAAGCAATTTCAATATCCTCTTCCATCAGATGAATGATTGGAAATAACATTGATTCATCAGCAATATTTTCTTCCAACAAATCTTTCAATCCATTTTCTGAAAAATACTTTTCACCATTATAAATGATTGTTAAACCTGTGTTTAGATACACATAATTTTTAATCATTTTAATAATATACTCGCTTCTAAATTTATATTTGAGAAAAATTTTGTGATCTGGTGTAAAAGTAACTTTCGTTCCTTTTCTAAGTGAAGATGCTTCTATATCCGATTTGTGAGTTAACTCACCGCGCTCAAACTCGGCAAATGTCATTTTGTTATCACGAATCGATTGTACCTTAAAATAGTTTGACAAGGCATTGACTGCTTTGGTACCAACACCATTCAAACCAACAGATTTTTTAAAGGCTTTGGAATCATACTTACCACCTGTGTTCATTTTAGATACTACATCTACAACTTTACCTAGCGGAATTCCACGTCCATAATCCCGAACAGTAACAGAAGTGTCTTTTACAGATATTTCGATGGTTTTACCAGCACCCATCACAAATTCATCAACACAATTATCGAGAACTTCTTTGATTAATATATAGATACCATCATCAGGAGATGAACCATCACCTAGCTTACCAATATACATTCCAGGACGCATACGGATATGCTCTTTCCAATCGAGTGAGCGTATATTGTCTTCAGTATATTTAGTTTCTGCTGCCATTGCCTTTGAGAGTTGAGGGAAGGCTAAAATACACTTTCAACTTAAAAAATAAAAGTAGGGAGTTTAATAGTTATTAACAGATATTGAACAGGTGATTTTAGTTTTATCATTGCGAGTAAAATGAAATAATCTCCTAAAAAATTTTTATAATCCAACTCAAAAGGGTTCTTTTGGATTCCCGCCTACGCGGGAAAGACAAGAAGAAAAAAAATTAGTGTCTCTTAAACATTAAAACGGAAATTCATCATATCACCATCTTGTACGATATATTCTTTCCCTTCTACACCTAGTTTACCAGCATCTCTTACTTTTGCTTCGGTACCATAATGCACGTAATCTTTATACTTTATTACTTCAGCGCGAATAAATCCTTTTTCGAAATCGGTATGAATTACACCTGCAGCTTGTGGTGCAGTATCTCCAATGTTAATTGTCCAAGCTCTAACTTCCTTAACTCCCGCAGTAAAATATGTTTGTAGATTTAATAATTTATAAGCTGTGCGAATTAATTTTGAAGCACCAGGTTCATCCAGTCCCATATCTTCTAAAAACAACTGACGCTCTTCATAATCTTCTAATTCATTAATATCCGCTTCTGTACCAACCGCTAAAATAATTACTTCAGCATTTTCATCTTTCACTGCGTCTTTTACGGCATCAACAAATGCATTTCCATTAACTGCAGCTTTATCATCAACATTACATACATATAAAATAGGTTTGTCTGTCAATAATTGTAATGGCTTTATAAATTCACGCTCATCCTCTGTCAATTCAATTTCTCTAACCGAATGAAAGCCTTCCAATCCATCGATAATCTTTATTAATGTTTCGACTTCTTTCATTGCAATTTTATCGCCTGTTCTAGATGCTTTTTTTGATTTTTCTAAGCGTTTTTCAACCGCTTCAAAATCTTTAAGTTGTAATTCAACATCAATAATTCCTTTATCACGAACAGGATCAATTCCTTCTTCTACATGCACAATATTGTCATTTTCAAAACAACGCAAAACATGAATGATGGCATCCGTTTCTCTAATATTTGCTAAGAATTTATTACCCAGCCCTTCACCTTTACTAGCTCCTTTCACTAATCCAGCAATATCAACAATCTCAACAGTCGCAGGTAACACACGTTCAGGATTCACTAACTCTTCTAGTTTCTGTAATCTTGAATCTGGAACATTTACCACTCCAATATTTGGCTCGATTGTACAAAATGGAAAGTTTGCACTTTGCGCTTTTGCATTTGATAAACAATTAAATAAGGTTGATTTTCCTACGTTTGGTAATCCTACAATTCCTGCTTTCATTAGTATTGATTTTTGAGGTGCAAATATAGGTATCATAATAGATTATATCTTAATTTTATAATCAAATTATTTTTTGAATGATGTCTAAATATTATTGAACTGTTCTCGATACTATTTTTATCAATTTATGATTGATAAAAATCACTCGAACTGACGATATAAAAATCAAAAGTATGAAGTCTAAAAAAAGAATTGTTGTTTTAACCGGAGCAGGAATAAGTGCTGAATCAGGAATTAAAACTTTTAGAGATGCTGGTGGACTTTGGGAAGGACATTCAATAGAAGAAGTTGCTACGCCTCAAGGCTGGCAAAAAAATCCAGAATTGGTACTTGAGTTTTACAACCAAAGGAGAAAACAATTGTTAGAGGTTGATCCTAATAAAGCTCATCTACTACTCCATTCTTTAGAAGTTAAATATGATGTGAACATTATCACTCAAAACGTAGATGATTTGCATGAAAGAGCTGGCAATAATAATGTGCTCCACTTACATGGAGAGTTACGGAAAGTTAGAAGTACCACAAACGAAACCATTGTTTATGATTGGGATACTGATTTGCATTTGGGCGATGTTGATAAAAACAATTCACAATTAAGACCTCATATTGTGTGGTTTGGAGAAGCTGTTCCGAATTTACCACTTGCAGAAGAATTAACCCAAACTGCAGATATCTTAATTATAATTGGTACATCGATGCAAGTGTATCCCGCAGCAAATTTAATTTACGCTGTTAAAGCTGGAATTCCTATTTATTTTATTGACCCAAAACCGAATGTAGCGGAAAGTCATTTTGAAAATTTGACTGTTTTTGCAGAATCAGCAACAGTTGGAATGGAGAAGTTGATTAAATTATTACCTTAAAAAAAGAAATTCTTACACCTATATATAAAAAGTATTAGAACTTATAATTTGGATGTTTTAGAATTACTCCTTATGCATAAATGCTTTCTTTGCTAATAACTCCTCCTCTGTTTCTACAACATCTTCATCAGGAATACAGCAATCAACAGGGCATACAGCAGCACATTGTGGCTCATCATGAAACCCTATACATTCTGTACATTTATCAGCAACTATAAAATACACTTCGTCATCAACTGGCTCTTGACTATCATCGGCTTTCACTTCTTTACCGTTTGGCAAAACTATAGCTCCTTTTAACCCAGTACCTTGAGCATAGGTCCAATCTTCAGCAGCTTCATAGATTGCATTGTTTGGGCATTCAGGTTCACATGCTCCACAATTAATACATTCATCAGTTATAATAATAGCCATTACTTAATAGTGTTATAAAATTTTTGACAAAAATACAGCAAAAGTTTTGATTCATTAAAGTTTAAAAATTGATTTAGTTAAAAGAAAATATATGTTCTAATTAAAAATTTAACAAATGAATTACACCTCAAAAGTTCCTTAAAAACAATACTTTATATTCATGTTTGGGCAGAAATCGCTAATTTTTAGCTATATCAGAATAAAATTAAAGTTGATTTAAAAAAAAATAAATTGTTATAATATAAAAAAAACAAAGTTTAATTGAAGTATATTTAATTAATATCCCTAGAATCAGAATATTGATACATTTAGGTTAAAAAAAATGCATTCTTATAAAGCATGATAATTGTCATATTTTTTTTTATAAATAATCTCGTAATTTACTTGTATGTAACCCTACATCCCCAACGTTTTGAAAAGAGCAATATACATTCTCGTCTTCATCTTTTGTCAATACAATGTTTTTTCTCAAATTGTAAATAATGGCATCCTACAAATAGAATCATCAACAACAGTTTATTTTGGAGATGAATATACAAATAGTGTATCTGGAATCCACAATAGTGATGGTGATTTATATTTAAACGATAACTTTATAAATAACGGAACTACAACTTCTGTATCCGGCACTACATTTTTTACAAGTTCAATAAATGATTTGCTCACAATTTCAGGAACTACAAATAACATCAATTTATATAATTTAGAAATTAATATTAATGGTGCATCAAAATTAGGGGTTTCAATAGCTGATAATTTTGGATTGTTTGTTGAGAACACTGTAAATTTTCAAAGCGGTGACTTACGTTTAGTTGGGGATGCTCAATTAATACAAACCCACACAGGAGTTGATACTAATAGTTCAAATATAGGAAGACTTTTAAAAGATCAAAATGGAATTTCATCAGCATATGCATACAATTATTGGTCTTCTCCGGTTAATACTGGTGGTAATTATACTTTATCAGGTAATTTATTTGACGGAACAGATTCTAGTATAAACACGTATACCCCACAATTAGCATCATACAATTCTGGGGCACCTTATAATGGTTTGCCATCAGTTGTTGATGGTGGCGGAAATGTAACTACTCCACTAACACTTAATAATCAATGGTTTTACAAATATATTCAAGGTGCTTCTGGGCAATATGCTGATTGGGTAAAAATTTATCAAAACACATCATTAAGTCCTGGTACTGGTTTTACGATGAAAGGATCTAATTCAGCCGATGCCTCTCAAAATTATGTTTTTAAGGGAGCCCCAAATAATGGAGAGTATTTATTCACTATAAGTAATGGAGAATCTTCTTTATTAGGAAACCCATACCCTTCTGCAATAGACACTCATAAGTTCATCAACGATAATTTATCTCTTATTAATGGAACTATTTACTTTTGGATTGATGGCGGTTCATCATCTCACTATACATCTGATTATTTGGGTGGATATGCTATAAGAAATTTATCTGGTGGTGTTGTTCCTTCTGTCTCATCAAGTATGATAGCGGGTATTGGTGATGCGGGTACAATAACAGCACCAACACAATATATGGCCGTAAGTCAAGGGTTCTTTGTTGATGCAATTGGCAATGGAAATATTGTGTTTAATAATTCTCAAAGAATTTTCAAAACTGAAAGTTCAGGTGAATCTGTTAGCTATAGATCAACATCTAACAATGAATCTGAGCATTTGGCCGATATTAATGATAGCTCTATCAGAATTGGTTATGAGGATCCTGAATCTTTTCATAGACAATTACTTTTAAGTTTTTTACCAGATTCTCCAGCCACCTTAAGCTATGATATTGGTTACGATGCATTTATGTATGACCCAAGAGAAGATGAAGTGTTTTACATTATTGATAATATTTCTACAAATCAATATGTAATACAAGGTGTAGGAGCTTTTAATGATTTATATGAATTCCCATTAGGCGTTAAAATCACTCAGGAAGGTACACATACAATTATGTTAGATGCAGTAGATAATTTTACTGGAAGCATTTATATTAAGGATTTAGTTTTAAATACCACACATAATTTAACTGAATCAAGTTTTAACCTTAACCTTACTCCTGGCGAATACTTAGACAGATTTAAAGTTGTTTTTCAAGAAAGTGGTGTTCTTGCTGTAAATGAATTTGAAAGAGATGAATTAAATGTGTATTACAACAAAGCAAATAGTGTAATAGTTAAAAATCCTCGCGAAATTAATTTGACTAATATCTCCATTTATAATATGCTAGGTCAACAAATAGCTCAGGTACATAAAAACAGATTAAATGAAGCAATAATTACAATTCCATTCTCTCATGAGAAAGGTGTCTATTTTGTTGTTGTTAAATCAAATGAAAAAGAAAAGGCATATAAAATTATTAATTAAAATTGTTAAATATGAAACGAACACAAACCTCAAATAAAAAATCGCTCTTTATCCTATCACAATTAATTTTAATAGTATTCGTATTATTCGCATCCTTTGGTGTTTTAGCTCAAGTTGGAATTGGCACTACTAATCCTAACGCTTCATCAATGCTAGAAATACAATCTACATCCAAAGGAGTATTAATACCAAGAATGCTAACAGCGCAAAGAACAGTTATTGCATCTCCAGCAACTGGGTTATTAGTATTCGATACTGATACACAAAGTTTTTGGTTTTACAGTGGTGCATGGGTTGAGTTAGCAACAGGCTCTCCAAAAACCATTGTAGATGATGATGGTGATACAATGATTGAAGTTGAGCAAACTGCAGATGAAGATAAAATAAGATTTACTACTGCTGGAACTGAAAGAATGACAATAGATAACAGTGGAAATATTAGAATTGGTGATGGCACTAACAATACATATATAGAATCTGATGGCTCTCTAAGTTATGAAGGAACAGCTACTAGATGGGATGATTTAAAAGTTAATGTTGCAAGAATTAGTGGTAGCGGTATAAGAGCACCAGGCAAGAATGATTTGGTTGATGCTGGCGCTGGCCCAGGTCTATTTCTTTATTGGTTTGATGATAATACAGAAGAAGAACTTTTTTTTACAGTACAAATGCCCCACGGTTGGAAAGAAGGTTCTGATATCATGCCACATGTACATTGGGTTGCAAATAATGGCTCAGGTGATGTTGAATGGGCTTTAGAATATACTTGGTCAAATGTAAGCGACGATTTTCCTACTACAACTACTACACTTACAGAGTTTACTCCAATTTCTGCTTATGCAGATTATAAACACATGTTAACTGATTTAGGAACTATGAGTGGTACTGGTAAAACATTGTCTAGTATTATACTTTGTAGGGTGTTTAGAAAGGCAGGTAGTAGTGATGATACTTTTGATAAAGATGCTGGATTGTTGCAAATAGATTTTCATTATCAAATAGATGCAGATGGTAGTAGAGAAGTATTTGTAAAATAATTTAAAATAAAATAAAAAGGTATACAGTAACAATACTAAGTACATTCATTTGTATTTAGTATTGCTATTTGTTTTTTTGCATTAAATTTGCAAAATACATTGTAAATATTAAGTATGTCATTGAAAAAAAGAATAAACACATTTATTGATTTAGGGAGATTTTTAAGTCAGTTTTCTGTTGATGGCATAGAAAAAAAAGAGGATATAGCACATAATGATTTGTTTTTCGACAGTCTTAAAATGTTGATAAAACGAGCCAAAGAATACAATGGTTGGTTTGATGAAAACAATGTGTTATTTGCTTTATCTAGTTGGAAAAATAGTTTAACCGAAGATAATTTAACTCAGTGGACATCTCAATACTCTTTTACAAACAGCAACCCAAAAACGATTGCCATTATCATGGCAGGAAATATTCCGTTGGTAGGATTTCACGATTTTTTATCAGTATTAATTTCTGGTAATAAAGTCTTGGCAAAATTATCATCTAACGATAAATACTTTTTACCACTTATTGCAAAATACCTAGAACATGTTGATCCTGAATTTAAAGGGCTCATCAATTTTACAAATGGTGAATTAAATAATTTTGATGCAGTCATTGCAACTGGTAGCGATAATACTGCTCGCTATTTTGAATACTACTTTGGCAAGTATCCTAGTATCATACGTCAAAATAGAAATTCAGCTGCCATTTTAACTGGTAATGAATCAGATGAAGAATTGGCAGGATTGGGAGAAGACATTTTTAGATATTACGGATTGGGATGTAGATCAGTTTCTAAATTATTTGTTCCAATAGATTATGATTTTGATAAATTTTTTAAAGCTATTTTTAAGTACGGAGATATCATCAATTACAATAAATATCAAAACAACTACGATTACAATAAAGCAGTATATTTGATGAGTTTATTCAAATTACAAGAAAATGGATTCTTGATGTTAAAAGAAGATAAGAGTTACGCCTCTCCTATCGCAACCTTGTTTTATGAATATTACGAATCAGAAGATTCAATTCAAAATAAGTTAAACCAAGATAAAGAAAAAATACAATGTCTAGTGACCAAATTACCATTCAAAAATGCAGTTAAATTTGGAGGCACACAACACCCAACTTTATTAGATTATGCAGATGGTGTAGATACATTACACTTTTTAAATTCACTATAATTTTAAACTTTTACGACACCCATTAAATGGGATAAAAAATACTTTTAATATTTAGCGGATTCTTTTGCTTTTATGTTAAAAACTTACTGTTTTATTTATCATTTTATTAGTGGTTATTTGCAATATATTCTTGAAATTTGCTTCTTAATTTTTATTGAACATCAAACGAATGAAAATACATAATTTTAGTGCAGGTCCGAGCATTCTTCCTCAAGAAGTAATTAAAAAAGCTGCTGAAGCAGTTTTAAACTTAGACAACTCAGGACTTTCGTTAATCGAAATTTCTCATCGTAGTGCTGCATTCATTTCAATAATGGATGAAGCGCAAAACTTAGTAAAAGAATTATTAAATCTACCCGAAGGCTACTCCGTTTTATTCTTACAAGGAGGCGCAAGTACTCAGTTTTTAGCAGTCGCTCAAAACTTATTAAAGAAAGGCGGAAAAGCAGCTTATTTAGATACCGGTGCTTGGAGCGCAAAAGCTTTAAAAGAAGCAAAATTATTTGGAGATGTTGAGATCGTAGCATCCTCAAAAGATAAAAATCACACATATATCCCTAAAGGATTTTCAATTCCTGCGGATGCAAGTTATTTACATTTAACGAGTAACAATACCATTTTCGGAACACAAATAAAAGAATTTCCAACAACTGACATTCCTTTAGTTTGCGATATGAGTTCTGATATTTTCTCTCGAGAATTAGACTTTTCTCAGTTTGATGTAGTCTATGCAGGCGCTCAAAAAAATATGGGTCCAGCAGGTACCGTTTTAGTGATTGTAAAAGATGAAGCATTAGGAAAATCTGGCCGTCAAATTCCATCGATGTTAGATTATCAAATTCATGCATCAAAAGATAGCATGTTTAACACACCTCCTGTTTTTGCAATTTATACTGCAATGGAAACATTGAAATGGATTAAAGGATTAGGTGGAATTAAAGCTGTCGAAAAACAAAACGAAGAAAAGGCTACAATCCTTTATAATGAAATTGATAGCAACCCAAAATTCAACGGAGTTGCAGAGAAAGAAGATCGTTCATTAATGAATGTAACCTTTACGCTGACTAACGAAAATGACAAAACACGTTTTAACACTTTGGCAAAAGAAGCAGGTTTGAGTGGTATCAACGGACATAGATCAGTTGGTGGATATAGAGCAAGTATTTACAATGCAATGCCAATTAAAAGCGTACAAGCTTTAGTTGATGTTATGAAAAGTTTGTAAAATGAGTGTTGAAAATCTATCAAAATTTGATCTTTTGAAAAATGCTTTTGAAAACCAAATGCCGGCAAATAAGTATTTGGGACTTAAAATAATTGAATTAAGAGACGGGTTCACTAAAATTCATATTCCGTTTAAAGAAGAGTTTATTGGCGACTATATCCAAAAGCGTTGGCATGGTGGAATACAGGCAAGCATAGCTGATTCTGCTGGTGGAATTGTTGCCCTCACAGCAGTTAACGATATACGAGAAAAGGTTAGTACTATTGATATTCGTGTAGATTATCTTAACGGAACAGAGCCTAAAGATTTATTTGCCGAAGCAGAAATTATTAAAAATGGTAGTAGGATTATAAAAGTTGATGTCAAATTGTATCATCAAAAAGAAAAAATAATTGCAATTGCACGATGTGCTTTTAGCATTTTAAGAATTAAAAATTAATTAAAGTTATATAATGAAAGTATTAGCAAACGACGGTATAGCACAAAGCGGAGTTGACGCTTTAGTAGCTGAAGGTTTTGAAGTAATCACAACCACCGTATCACAAAATCAATTGGTAAATTATATCAATGAAAATGAAATTACCGTACTTCTTGTTAGAAGTGCCACAACTGTTAGAACCGATATTATTGATGGTTGTCCATCACTAAAAATTATTGGACGTGGTGGTGTTGGTATGGATAATATCGATGTTGCATACGCTCGCGAAAAAGGGTTGAAAGTAATCAACACACCCGCAGCTTCGTCACATTCGGTTGCAGAATTGGTGTTTGGCCATCTATACGGAATGGCACGTTTTTTACATAATACCAACCGCGATATGCCATTAGAGGGAGATACAAACTTTAAAGGCCTTAAAAAAGCCTGTGCTAAAGGTGTAGAGCTAAAAGGAAAAACTTTAGGTATTTTAGGAATTGGAAGAATAGGTCAAGCAACAGCAAAAGTTGCTTTGGGTGCTGGAATGAAAGTAATCGCTTTTGACCCATTTATTGACCATATAAATTTAGAATTAGACTTTTTTGACGGACAAACTATATATTTTGACATCGATACAATTTCTAAAGAAGATGTTTTAAAACAAGCTGATTTTATCACGCTACACGTTCCTGCTCAAAAGGAATATGTTATTGGCAAACCAGAATTTGATAGTATGAAAGATGGAGTAATTATGGTGAATGCTGCTCGTGGTGGTGTAGTTGATGAAGTTGCTCTTGTTGATGCCTTGAAATCTGGTAAAGTTGCACAAGCTGCTTTGGATGTTTTTGAACATGAACCTACTCCAGAAATGCAACTATTGATGAATCCTAACTTGTCATTGTCTCCTCATATTGGTGCAGCAACAGGTGAAGCTCAAGACAGAATTGGTACTGAATTAGCTAGTCAAATTATTTCTATATTGCACTAAAATATTTAGCCCCTGAATAAGAAATATTCAGGGGCTAAAATTTATTATTTAAAGTTTATGGAGCTTCTTAAGCGTTTTTTGTTTTACGGAATTGGTTTAGTTATCGGTAGTATTTTCGTCTATTTTATTTGGGAGGAAAAAGATGTTCAGTTCGAATATGGACCCAACGCCCGAGTTTTAAAAAAAATTAGAACCGATGTTCGATTATTTTCTAATGATGCCAAAGAAAGTATGATTGCCTTCGGATTGGATTCTATTGATATCGCAACTATTTTAGAAGATGGCGATGTTGATTTTGGAGAAAGTAGCCCAAGAGCAGAACCTTGTAAAACGTTTGTGATTCATGGCACTCCGAAAGATAAAAACATTACACTGGTAGTAAAGAAGTGTGATACTATCTCTACGATTGATAAAATTTTGTTGGGAGAGTAGTTCGTCATTACGAGGGAAGAATGACCGAAGTAATCTGTTGATTGTTTCTCTAATTATAATGGATTCCCACTTTCGTGGGAAAGACAGATTCAACTGAAACACTATAAGATGAGATTTCTCTCTATGCTAGATATAACAATAGAAATTATTTCAATTCCTCAAAATAGCGCTCCTTAATTTTTTTAATACTCTTGATGGTTTTTTCCATCCACTCTATTTTCTTCAAAAACTTTTCTTCTTCTGTCAATTGCCATTCAATGTCAGAACTTCTAAGACGTGTCGAAACTGATTGCAACACAATTGCTGCAGCAACAGAAACATTCAAACTTTCAGTAAAACCAACCATCGGAATTTTTAAAAAACCATCTGCTTGCTCAAACATCATATCTGATACTCCTGCTTTTTCTACTCCAAATACAAAGGCTGATTTTTTAGTGATGTCAAAATCTTGTACCAAACAAGAATCATTATGTGGAGATGTAGCAATGAGCTGATATCCCTGACTTTTAATACTGTCGATACAATCTTGTGTGTTAATTTGTTTCTCGCGATATCGATGAAAATCTAACCATTTTTGTGATCCTTTCCCAACTTGGTTAGACATATAACTCTTATACTTATTCTCGATGATGTGCACATCTTGAATCCCAAATATATCACAACTTCTAACGATGGCACTTGTATTGTGCTTTTGATAGAGGTCTTCTAAAATTACTGTGAAATACCTTGTTCGTTGCTCCAAAATTCTATCAAAAGTAACTTTACGTTTATCAGATAAAAATTGAGAAATATGGTCAGAATAAGCTTGGTCAAGTTTAATTTTCATTCAACAAAGGTAATGAATTTCGAAAGGCTGAATAGAATATAAATACTAAGAAATCAATTTTAAAACTCCCTCAAAAAGATCGCCTTTAGAAATAACACTCCCCTTCTCTATCAATTCAAAAATTTCTAGGTTTCTATCTTTTAAATAAGGTTTTTGCCCTTTAAAATATTCAATGGAATCATCTTTAGAATTCTCAACAAACCATTTGTAATCTGTGTCCTTTAAAAAATCAAAATTATCTTTGGTTGCTGTTACAACAATTCGCTGGATGTTTTCAGCATCACATCTAAAGAGATTTAAATTGTCAGAAGAAAAGTGCTCTAAATAATTTACCTTTTTTAAAACACCATCCCAAACCATATCGCTAAACAAATTCATTTCTTCTTCAGCAACTTCGGGCTTTGACTTTTTTATGGTTTTCCACTCTGTAGCATCAATCTGTTGTGTAGCTAAGAATTTTGCAAATTCTTCATGTAATTCTTCAAATTGTTCTTTGGTGAGTTGTCTATATTTCATTGTAATATAATTGTCAAATTTATTAATGATACTAAAAAAGCATTTACCAAAAGGCAAATGCTTTAAAATAATATTCAATATTCTGTTTACTCATATCAAAAAGTCTTCCCTTTGGAAATCCCGATAACTATCGGAATAGATGGGCTTTACCTCGCAATATTTACAACACGAGTTTCACGAATTACCGTAACACGAACTTGACCTGGATAGGTCATATCATTTTGTATTTTTTGTGAGATACTAAATGACAATTCCGCAGCTTTTAAATCGCTTACTTTTTCACTTTCAACAATCACACGTAATTCTCTACCTGCTTGTATTGCATAAGCTTTTTGAACTCCAGAGAAACCAAATGCTACATCTTCTAAGTCTTTTAATCGTTGGATATAAGAATCTAATACTTGACGTCTTGCTCCTGGTCTAGCACCAGAAATAGCATCACACACTTGCACTATTGGTGCAATTAGCGTTTTCATTTCAACTTCATCATGATGTGCTCCGATGGCATTACAAACATCAGGTTTTTCACCATATTTCTGCGCCCATTCCATCCCTAAAATTGCGTGTGGCAATTCACTTTCCGTATCTGGCACTTTACCAATATCGTGCAATAATCCAGCTCTTTTCGCAACTTTAGCATTCAATCCAAGTTCTGCAGCCATCAAGCCACATAGGTTGGCAACTTCACGCGAGTGCTGCAATAAATTTTGTCCATAAGAAGAACGGAACTTCATACGGCCCACCACTTTAATCAATTCTGGATGCAATCCATGAATTCCTAATTCTATCACCGTACGTTTACCAACTTCAATAATTTCTTGGTTGATTTTATTCTCTGTCTTTTTAACAACTTCTTCAATTCGTGCTGGATGAATTCTACCATCAGTCACTAAATTATGAAGTGATAATCTTGCAATTTCTCTCCTTACCGGATCAAAACAAGAAAGGATAATTGCTTCTGGCGTATCATCAACAATAATCTCTACTCCTGTAGCAGCTTCTATCGCACGGATATTTCTACCCTCTCTACCAATAATTCTACCTTTAACGTCATCAGACTCAAGATTGAATACAGACACACAATTCTCAACTGTTTGCTCTACACCTACTCTTTGAATTGTATTTAATATGATTTTACGCGCATCTTGTTCTGCGGTTAATTTTGCCTCTTCTAAAGTTTCTTGAATAAAAGCCATAGCATCAGATTTGGCTTTATCTTTTAAAGAAGAAACCAATTCTTTTTTAGCATCTTCGGCAGACAAACCAGAAATAACTTCTAAATTTTCTACTTGTTTTTTATGGACTTTCTCAAGCTCATTTTCTTTACGTTCAACAAACTCTAATTTGTAGTCAATGTCTGAAGTTTTCTTTTCTAAATCTATCGATAATTTTTTATTTTTATCTACTAATTGCGAGACTTGAGATTCTTTGTCGCGAATTCTTTTTTCAGATTCGTGGCTCTTTTTCTCTCTATTTAAAATCACTTTTTCGTGTTCTGATTTTAATTCGAGAAATTTTTCTTTAGCTTGTAGTATCTTATCTTTCTTTAAAGTTTCAGCATCAATTTTAGCTTGCCTTAAAATGCCCGTTGCATTTTTATTAGCTCTTTTAATTGTACCAGATGCTTGTTTTTTTTCTAGTGATTTAGCAATTAAATATCCAATTACTAAACCTATTACTAAGCCAATAACTATTGGCATGATCATGGTTTCCATTTTTAGTTAGTTTTTTAGGTCAATGCAAAATAAAATTTATTTTGCATAAAAAAGCCCACATCAGTGAAGTTTCTGCAAACTCCATATATGACATAAATAGGACTAACAAATTGGTCAAGGATCCGCTAGGGTGCTAAATAAATTTAGTACTCACGGCATGCTTTAGCAATTATGACTCATCCTTCAGAATTTATTCCTGTTGAGTTTGACGAACAATAACTAATGTGGGCAGTATTATTATTTATTTTAATGAACTTACTCTAAATGTACATCTAGCTTTTGGCTAAGTGCATTTAGTTTTTCTGTTGCTTTTTCAAAATCATTCTCTTTACTCAAATTATGAATTTCTACCTGCGATGCAAATTGTAAAGCACTCATGGCTAAAACATCTTGTTTGTCACTTACCGCATAGTTTTTTTCAAACTTAGCTACCATTTCATTAATTCTTTTAGCGGCCTTGCGCATACCTTCTTCTTCAGTTGCATTGTTAATGCTTAAAGGATATACTCTACCCGCAATGGTAATTTTAATTCGAAGTTTCTTTTCCATAAAGTTAAAAAGAACTTATTCGCTTAACTGAACTATACATTTATCAATATCGCGAATCAAAGCGTTTATTTTGAGTTTTGTTTCTCTTGTATTATTATTACTGCCTTCAATAGTCTTGGCAATTTTTAGCATGTTATACGAATTTTCTTTTTCGCCTAATTGCTGTGATTTCTCAGTAAGTTGATTTTCTAAAGTCGCTATTCGCTGATGTAAAAACTCATTTTCTTCTCTTAAAAAGGTGTAAACTTCTAGGAGTCTATCGAGCTTATCTTCTAGTAAATTAGCGGCTTGTGTTATATTACTCATCTCTTTATCTAAGATACCAAAACTATGTCTCAAATGTAACATACTTATCGCAATTTAGCAACTGTTTTTAACTATTTTGAAGAATTATTTTTAAGATACTCTCCTACAAATGCTTATCCTAGTTATTGTTTAATAGCTGTTTTATTTGTTATTTTAGCAAAAAAATAACCATTGAAATTTCGCGTTTTTATCATCCTTTTTTTCACAATCATTTTGGTATACTCACAAGAGAAATACCCAACAGATTATTTTCAAAAGCCATTAAATATTCCACTCTACTTATCAGGAACTTTTGGTGAGTTGCGTACCAACCATTTTCATGCAGGATTGGATTTAAAAACAAATCAGGTTGAAGGTTTAAAGGTCTTTGCTTCTGCCGAAGGATATATTTCGCGTATTAAAATTTCGGCTTGGGGTTATGGGAAAGCCTTGTACATAACACACCCAAATGGATATACAACGGTTTATGCTCATCTAAAAAAGTTTAATAAAAAAATTGAAGCTTTTTTAAAAACAAAACAATACGAAAAGGAAAGTTTTGAAATTCAACTTTTTCCAAAAACTGATGAATTAACAATTGAGAAGGGTGAAGTTGTTGCCTTTTCTGGTAGTACCGGTGGGTTTGTGGGTCCTCATTTGCATTTCGAAATTAGAGATAATAAATCAAAACCCATCAATCCAATGCTTTTTGGTATTGATATTGAAGACACTAAAAGACCTAGCATAAATGTGTTGATGGTATATCCACAAAATGATTCATCACAAGTAAATCAATCAAATGCTCCTTTACAAATTAATTTTAAATCTCTAGTAGATGGTAATTTATTGGCTGATAAAATTACTGCTTCGGGCGAAATTGGATTTGGGATTAATACTTATGATAGATTGAATGGTGCCATGAATAAAAATGGAATTTACAATATGTCAATGACTGCCAATGGTCAAAAAATATATGAGCATGAAGTAGAAACTTTTTCATTTGCTGAGTCTAAATACCTTAACTTACTTATAGATTATGAGCGTTATGCTAATTTAAGTCAGCGTATTCAACGTTGTTTTGTACATCCGTCAAATAAATTGAGTGTGTACAAAAACATTGTTGATAATGGTATTCTCCGTATCGTAGATAGTCTTACCTACACTATTGTAATTCAAGTAAAAGATTTTGAAGGGAATCAAAAATCACTCACCATCCCGATACAAGGAAAAAAAGATAGCATTACTATTTATAAAAAAGAGTTGAGCACTCCATATCCAATCAAAGCAAAAGAATTTAATAAATATCAAAAAGGTGGAGTTACCATTGCTTTCCCTAAAAACACTTTCTATGATGATTTTTATTTAGACTTTAAAGTAAAAGATAGCATTGTAACTATTCATAACAAAACAGTTCCGCTAGATAAAAACTATACCTTAACTTTTGATGTATCTAAATATCCACAAAAAGATAGAGAACAATTATTTATTGCAAAATTGAGTGACAAAGGGAGAGCATCCTACAAAGAGACAACGAAAAAAGAACATACTTTTTATACTACAACAAAAGATTTGGGTACATTTACCTTATTAACTGATACGGAAGAACCATTGCTAAAACTATCTAACATAAAAGATAAGCAATGGCTGACACATTACAATTTTTTAAAATTAAAAGTGTCAGATAAATTATCAGGATTAAAATCATATAGAGGAGAAATTGATGGGGAGTGGATTTTGTTAGAATACAGCCCAAAACACGGAACCTTGACCTATGATTTTAGAGATAAAAAATTTACAAATGCCAAACATCAATTAAAAGTAATTGCAATTGATAATGTTGGAAATACGAAAATTCTAGAAGCAACGTTTTATAGAAAAAAATAACTCATAATAAGGAATCAATTTGAAATCAAAATTAAATCTTACCCTGTTATTCTTACTTATTTCAATAGGTGTCTTTGCCCAAACAGCCACCTTACAAGGTGTTGTTAAAGACGAAAACGGTAAGCCAATTGAAAATGTTTCCGTCAGTTTTGAAAAAACAGGAGTATCGAGTGATGCTAAGGGTAATTATCAAATTACCATAACTGCAAACAAAGAAGTTACGGTAACTTTTAGCCATCTTACCTTTGCAACCAAAACCAAAAAAATTAATGTGAGAGCTGGTAAAACGGTTCGCTATTCTCCAAGAATGTATCTGGTAACTGAAGAATTACAGGTGGTAGATGTTGAAAACAGAACTAGAGATGCCGAGGGAGTTACCAAGATTGATGTAACTGAATTAAAATATATTCCAGGAGCAAATGCAGGGGTTGAAAATTTGATTATGACATTTGCGGGGGTTAATAATAACAATGAACTGAGCACGCAATACAACGTGCGTGGTGGAAATTTTGACGAAAACCTTGTCTATGTAAATGGCATTGAAGTGTATCGTCCTTTTTTGGTGCGCTCGGGTCAACAAGAAGGGTTGAGTTTTGTAAATGCTGATATGACCCAGAAAGTTGAGTTTTCTGCAGGTGGGTTTCAAGCTAAATATGGCGATAAAATGTCATCGGTATTAGATATTACTTATCGTACTCCACAAGAATTAGCTGCGGCAGTTAACTTGAGTTTATTAGGAGGAAGTGCAACGGTTGAAGGAAAATTATTTAAAGATAAATTATCTGCCTTGATTGGTGTGCGCTACCGAGATAACAGCTTGTTGGTAAATAGTAAGGACACCGACGTAAACTACAAACCTAAATTTACAGATGTTCAAACTTTTTTATCTTATGAAATTAATGAGCGCTTAAAAATTGACTTTTTAGGAAGCTATTCCATAAATGATTACAACTACACTCCTATTTCTAGAAGAACAAAATTTGGAACAGTAACAAACCCATTAGAATTGATTGTATTTTATCAAGGACAAGAAAAAGATCATTATCAAACAGCTTTTGGCGCCTTAAAAGGAACGTATCAAGTGAATGAAAATTTACAGGTAGATTTAACAACATCTGTTTATAATACGCAAGAATCTGAACATTACGATATTTTGGCCTCTTACAATTTAGGCGCAGTTGATTCTAACTTTGGATCAGAAGATTTTGGTGAAGTTGAATTCTCAGAAGGAATTGGTTCACAATTAAGTCACGCAAGAAATGACTTGGATGCCTTGATAAGTACATTTCAACTCAAAGCAAATTATTTAAAAAATGGACATCAATTTGAGTTTGGCGCAAAATATCAAACAGAAGATATTAGAGATCGATTGATAGAATGGGAAGTAATTGATTCCGCTGGATTTTCAATTCGTCCTCCAAATCACATTTCTAACGAGCAACCATACGAACCATTTGAAGGGCCAATTATCCCGTTTACAAGTGTAAGAGCAAAAAATAATGTACAAATAAATCGCATTTCAGCTTTTGCGCAATGGAGTAAAAAAAGCGAACTGGGAGAACATGAAGTTTGGTATAATGTAGGCGTAAGAGCTCAAAATTGGACTGTAAAAGGTGATGGTATTGATTCTGACGGTAGCCAAACAATCATAAGTCCAAGAGGGCAAATTGCTATTAAACCCAATTGGGACAAAGATATGTTGTTCAGATTCTCTACTGGCTTGTATAGCCAACCTCCTTTTTATAAAGAGTTACGAGATTCAACAGGAACCGTACAACCAAATGTAAAGGCACAAAAATCATTGCATTTTGTATTGGGGAATGATTATAGTTTTAATATGTGGAACCGTCCTTTTAAGTTGGTGACAGAGGTATATTACAAACATATGTGGGATGTAAATCCATATACCGTTGATAATGTTAGGGTTCGATATGCTGCAAAAAATAATGCTGTTGCTTATGCTGCGGGATTTGATATGCGATTAAATGGCGAGTTTGTACCGGGTACAGAAAGCTGGGTATCTATGGGCTTTATGACTACAAAAGAAAATATTGACGATAGAGGTTATATTCCACGTCCTACAGATCAGCGTTTTAAATTGGCAATTTTATTTCAAGATTACGTACCTAATATTCCGGAGTTGAAAATGTATTTGAATTTGGTTTTTAATACCGGATTACCTGGAGGATCTCCTTCGTATGCAGATCCTTATGAATTTCAAAATAGATTAAACTCCTATAAAAGAGCAGACATCGGAATATCATATGTACTGGTAGATGCTAATAAGCCAAGAACTTCTGGAATGTTTAAAAGTTTTAAAGAGTTGACATTTGGTGTGGAAATTTACAATATGTTCGATGTTCAAAATTCAATCACCAATATTTGGGTACGCGATGTGTATTCAAAAAATTCATACGGGATTCCTAATTTCATGACGAGTCGTGTGTTTAATGTAAAACTCAATATGAAGTTTTAAATCTCGAGTAGATATCCAATAAAACTTCCAAGTCAACGTTTTTTAGAATAATTTCTAGTAAAAATATTTAAGAAAAGAATAAAAAATATGTTTAAAAAAATTTCATTTATTGCAGTACTATTAATCGTTTTTGCATTCAATACAAGCTCAACATTAGTAGAAAATCAGTATATCAAAAGTGATGAAAAGTTAACATTTATCGCTTCATTCAATATATCTGGAGTCATGACTGATATTGCTGAGGTAAAAATGGAAACATCAACAGTAAAAACAAAATCACGTGAGTTATTGCGATTAAAATGTACTGCTGCTACCTATTCTAGTTGGGATAAATTCTTTAAAGTAAGAGATTTATATGAGAGCTATGTAGATACTAAAACCTTACTCCCTGTGCTATATAAAAGAAGTATTGAAGAAGGAACTTATAAAAAAGAATTAAAATATTTGTTTAAACGCAAATCTAAAATTGCTATTTCGACACTGAATAAAAAAGGCTATAAAGATTATAAGATAGAAGTACCAATTACTAACTCAACTTTAGATATTGTTTCATCCATTTACAATGCAAGGGTTTTAGACTATGACAACTTCTCAATTGGTCAAAAAACAACTACAAAATTAATTGTTGATTCTGAAATTGAAACCATCAGCATTACTTATCGAGGTAAAAAAAATATTCAAGTAGCAAATTCTGGAAGTAGAGCATGTTATAAATTAGAAATTAGTTTTGTTGGTAATGGCCTTGAAAAAGCTAAAGGTGGTAAATTTATTTATATCACTGCTGATGATGATAGGTTACCAGCATTAATCGAAGCGAACATCCCTATTGGTAGAGTTCAAATTAGGTTGAGTAATTACTCTAAATAAACATAAAACAAATTAACATGAACAAAACACTCATCACTATTTTAAGTGTATTCGGAATTACAGGCGCTCTCCTTGGATTGCTATTTTCATTTTTACCAATATCTAACTTAGCTATTTTCCCAGCTACTTTTGGATTAATTCTAGGGCTCATTTCCTATTTGTCAGCAAAAAAACAGCAGTTCAATTTTTCTTTTGCAAGAACCGTAGTATTGCTTTCTTTATTAGCAATTATCATTTCTATGGGTAAACAATTACTTATGGAAGATGAAGTTAAAACCGATACTGAGTTTATTCAAAAAGAAAAACAATCTAAAGAAGATGCAGTAAAAGAGCTGGAAGAGTTAGATGATGAATTGGATGAATTAGAATAAGTGAATTCTATTTCAAAATCTGACTTGTATGTGCTTTGGTTTTTACCTTTAAAATTACATCCTCAATCATTCCCTTTTCGTCTATTACGAACGTTGTACGGTGAATGCCGTCATACGTTCGTCCCATAAATTTCTTTGGTCCCCAAACTTGATAAGCATTTAACACCTCTTTATTTTCATCTGCTAATAATGGAAAAGGGAAATCGTATTTATTTATAAAATTTTGTTGCCTCTTTTGCGAATCTGCACTCACACCTAACACGTCATATCCTTTTGCTAAAAAAGTATGGTAGTTATCTCTTAAGTTACACCCTTCCATAATGCAACCTGGAGTACTCGCCTTTGGATAAAAGAACAATACCAATTTTTTGCCCTTATAATCTGATAAATTTATTGTATTTCCGTCTTGGTCATTGCAACTAAAGTCTGGTGCGATATCGCCTATTTTTAATGAAGTCATATTTTGTATTTTTGTGTTGTAAAATTACTTAAAAAATGACGAAAAAAGAAAAGGTTCAATTTGTTATTGATACTCTTGAACAATTGTATACTAAAACCCCAATCCCACTTAATCATAAAGACCCTTACACGCTATTGATTGCGGTATTGCTTTCAGCACAAAGTACAGATGCAAGAGTTAATACCATCACTCCTATCTTATTTGCAAAAGCTGATAATCCGTATGATATGATAAAATTATCAGTAGAAGAAATAAAAGCGATAATTCGCCCTGTTGGATTATCACCAATGAAATCGAAAGGGATTTATGGCTTGTCAAAAATATTGATTGACAAACATGAAGGGAAAGTACCACAAAGCTTTGAGTATTTAGAAGAATTACCAGCTGTTGGCCATAAAACAGCAAGTGTAGTGATGAGTCAAGCATTTGGGATTCCTGCATTTCCAGTTGATACACATATCCATCGATTAATGTATCGTTGGGGGTTGACTAATGGAAAAAATGTGGTGCAAACCGAAAAAGATGCCAAACGTTTATTCCCAAAAGAATTATGGAATAAGTTACATCTCCAAATTATTTTTTACGGGAGAGAACATTCACCTGCAAGAGCTTGGGATATAGGAAATGATGTGATTTATAAAACTATCGGAAGAAAAAAACTCTAATACCAATTTAAATATTTGATTCCGTAAAATGGTATATCATAAAAAAGACCCAATTTAATAAAATTGGGTCTTTTTTCCTTAATTCAAATGCAATTCAAATGTTTTACTTTTGGCCTTCACAATTCTCAATGCCTTGGAGTAATTGAGTAAAAATTGAATTGTTTCTTGTTTTGGTTGCTCCTTAAAAGAAGACTTTTCTGTGTAAAGTTTCATCATAAACCCCTGTTTTTTATTAAACTAATTAATATCTAAACGGAGTTTATTTCTCTTTATTGTTAATTCACCAAAATAATATGATGCTTCTCAATTAACTTACGCATATTAATCAGCGCATAACGCATACGACCTAACGCAGTATTAATACTCACACCTGTACATTCGGATATTTCTTTAAAGCTCATATCTTTATACATACGCATCACTAATACTTCTTTTTGATCTTCTGGCAATTCGTCAATAACACGACGTACATCAGATAGTATTTGCTCTTTAATCAATTGTTTTTCAGCATTTAGCTCACCATCACCTAAGACAGAAAAGATATCAAATTCATCTGTATTTTTAAACTTTGGCATCCGATTACTTTTTCTAAAATGATCAATCACCAAATTATGAGCAATACGCATAACCCAAGGTAAAAACTTTCCTTCTTCGTTATACTTTCCTCTTTTCAGGGTGTTTATCACTTTTATAAAGGTATCCTGAAAAACATCTTCAGCGATATCTTTATTCAATACTTTCGAAAAAATAAAATTGTAAACTCTTTGTTTATGTCTCGTAATAAGAATTTCGAAACATCTCTCGTCCCCTTTAAGGTAGTTTGAAACAAGAATACTATCTAATACTTTTAATTTATCCATAACTATCAATTAAAAACAATTAAAACCTAGTTAAAGTTCTAATAATCTGCGTTAATTTTTTTAAAGTAATAGTATGTAAATAGGGTATATGTATTATAAGTAAGCTACAAATATGAATTATATTTATTTAAAAACCAAATAATCATCAATATTTTTGTTGTTTTATTAGATGATTATAAGTCAGTACTGATTATTAATCAACCTTTAATAAATTCTGAAATCTTTATTTTATCTTTGCATTCATTTTAAATATTCAGCGACCTAATGACTAAAAATATTGCAACATTAAATCCGAAAGAATACATCTTAATTAAAGGAGCAAAACTCCATAATTTAAAGAATATTGATGTTGCTATCCCAAGAAATAAATTGGTGGTAATTACTGGGTTATCAGGTTCTGGAAAATCGAGTTTAGCCTTTGATACATTATACGCCGAAGGCCAGAGAAGATATGTGGAAAGCTTATCTTCTTATGCTCGCCAATTTTTAGGAAGGTTGAATAAACCCAAAGTAGATTACATCAAAGGTATTGCTCCTGCTATTGCTATTGAACAAAAAGTAAATAGTACAAACCCAAGATCTACGGTAGGCACATCAACAGAAATTTATGATTATTTAAAATTGTTATTCGCTAGAATTGGCAAAACCTACTCACCTATTTCTGGTAGAGAAGTAAAAAAAGATACCGTAAATGATGTCACTAATTTTGTAAAGAAGTTGGATGAAAAAACTAAATTGTTACTTTTATCTAAAGTGCATATTCCAGAAGACAGAAGCGTTTCAAAATCGCTCAAAATTCTGGCACAGCAAGGATATGCAAGAGTAAAGTTTAATAATGAAGTATTACGGATTGAAGATTATGCTAAAATTGTAGCTTCCGAAAACAAAGATTTTGGACATGACTTTGAATTGGTGGTAGACCGTGTTGTTGTACAACACAATGAAGATTTTTACAATAGGTTATCAGATGCTATACAAATTGCTTTTTTTGAAGGCAAAGGAACCTGTACTCTGCAAAATTTAAAGGATAATTCGCAAACTACTTTTAGTAATTCGTTTGAATTGGATGGTATTCAATTTTTAGAACCTAATACCCATTTATTCAGTTTTAACAATCCGTATGGAGCATGTCCTAAATGTGAAGGCTATGGGAATGTTATTGGTATCGATACTGACTTAGTGATTCCAAATACAGGTTTATCCATTTATGAAAACGCCATTGTTCCTTGGAAATCTCCCTCAATGGAGGATTACAAAGATGATTTAATTGACAATGCATATAAGTTTGATTTCCCTATCCATCGCCCCTATTTTGAGTTAAGTGCTGAACAAAAGCAGTTGGTTTGGGATGGGAATGAATATTTTGAAGGTATCCACAAATACTTTAAATATTTAGAAAGCAAGAGCTATAAAATTCAGTTTAGAGTCATGTTGTCTCGTTATCGCGGAAAAACAAAATGTGATGTTTGCAACGGAAAGAGATTACGAAAAGAAACCAACTATGTACAAGTACATGGAAAAACAATTTCTGAACTAGTCGATTTGCCTTTGGATGAATTATCAGATTTTTTCAAAAACATTCAACTCAACAATCAAGAGCTAGATATTGCAAAACGACTGTTGACAGAAATCAGAAATCGCTTGTTGTTTTTAACTGATGTTGGCCTAAACTATCTCTCTTTAAATAGAACCTCAAATACACTTTCTGGAGGAGAAAGTCAACGAATAAATTTAGCAACTTCACTAGGAAGCAGTTTGGTAGGGTCGATGTATATTCTCGACGAACCAAGTATTGGATTACATCCAAAAGATACAGAGCGACTTATAAAAGTTTTAAAAAACTTACGCGATTTAGGAAATACCGTTATTGTTGTTGAACATGATGAAGATATTATGAAAGCCGCAGATCTAATTATAGATATTGGTCCTAAAGCTGGAACACTTGGTGGTAACGTCGTTGCAGAAGGTTCTTTTAAACAATTGCTTAAATCCGATTCGTTAACTGCTCAATACCTAAATGGATCTCAAAAAATTGAAGTTCCAACCAAAAGAAAACCTATCAATAATTTTGTTGAAGTGATTGGTGCTCGACATAATAACCTACAAAATATCGATGTAAAATTCCCGCTTAATATGTTGACCATCATTACGGGTGTTTCGGGAAGTGGAAAAAGTACCTTGGTAAAAAAAGTGTTATTTCCTGCTTTGCAAAAACAGCTGAATGGATACGGAGAAAAAATAGGTCAGTTTACCGAACTCAAAGGAAACTATGATAAACTTGAGCATCTAGAGTTCATTGATCAGAATCCTATTGGGCGTTCAAGTCGTTCTAACCCAGCAACGTATATAAAGGTATATGACGATATTAGAAGTTTGTTTGCATCACAGCGCTTATCAACAATTCGTAATTACAAACCTAAACATTTTTCGTTTAATGTAGAAGGTGGTCGTTGCGAAACTTGTAAAGGAGAAGGAGAGGTTACCATAGAAATGCAATTTATGGCAGATGTGCATTTAGAGTGTGATGTATGCAATGGTAAGCGATTTAAAAAAGAAATTTTAGAAGTAAAATTTCAAGATAAATCCATCAACGATATTTTAGAATCAACTATAGATGATGCTATTTACTTTTTTAAGGATCATAATGAAACTAAAATTGCAAGGAAATTACAACCGCTAAAAGATGTTGGGTTAGGATATGTCAATTTAGGACAATCTTCTTCTACCCTTTCTGGTGGTGAAGCACAGCGAATTAAATTGGCCTCCTTTTTAGTAAAAGGAACACGCCAAAGTAAATCTCTATTTATTTTTGATGAACCTACTACGGGTCTTCATTTTCATGATATTAAAAAGTTACTAGCATCCTTTAATGCCTTAATTAAAAATGGGCATTCTATCATTGTCATTGAACACAATATTGAACTCATTAAATGTGCTGATTATATTATTGATCTCGGTAAAGAAGGTGGTAAAAAAGGTGGTAGTCTATTATTTCAAGGAACTCCAGAAGAGCTGCTGAATTGTAAAGAGAGTTATACAGCTAGTTATTTGGCTGAGAAATTGTAAGGTGTTTTCAAAATAAAATTCTTAATCTCCTTCTATAAATCAGCTTACTAAAATTTGATTTGTAATATTTTTATTAGTTTTATAGCTATTAACTTAAAATCTAATTTATTATGAATTCAAAAGTTTCCCTTATTGTCAGAATCGTTTTTGGCTTATTTCTAATTGCTATGGGAGCCAACAAGTTTTTCCATTTTATGCCTCCTCCATCATCTCTTTCTCCAGAAGCTGTTGCTTATTGGAAAGGCTTAGTAACAACGCACACAATGACTTTGGTTGCTATTGTTGAGATTGCCGCTGGTTTGTCATTGCTTCTAAAAAAGTATGTAGGCTTAACAATGCTTGTCTTATTAAGTGTCTCTATCAATGCTGTATTATTTCATGTAGCTTTTGATATTTCAGAAATTGGACCCGCAATTATTTTACTTGTATTAAATTTACTTGTGATATTTGTTCATAAAAATGAGTACAAAGGATTATTGGCTTAATCAAAAAAATAAAATTTTAAATAAAAAAACCGTAACAGAATTTGTTACGGTTTTTCTTTTTTGGTTAAAGAATTTCTTAAAAGATATATCTCAATCCAAATTGTACTTGCCATCTTGATGCTAAACTAATATCATAAACATATGTTTCTTTGATATTACCATCAAAACTATAGGTTGGGTTTCCTGAACTATCAACAGACACACCAATTGGTTGTACTGCATCTGGTTGTTGAATTAATCCCCATTCTGAGCTTATTAAATTACCTAGGTTTAAAATATCCGCACTAAATTGAATAGCGTTATCATTCCCTAAAGTAAATTCTTGAATAAACTTCATGTCTATCTTACCTCTCCATGGAGCTAAAGCGCCATAACGCTCAAAGTATTTACCTCTATTATCACTCATATAATCATCTTGCTTAATAAAAGCTTCAAATAAGTCATTTTGTTCAGGAGATACAAAATTCATTGCTTGTACTTCAGCAGCAGTAGGAATATAGATTAAATCATTTAAACTAGATCCATCACCATTAATGTCTCCTGCATAGGTATAATTGAATCTACCTCCTTGAGCAAATTCTAATACTCCAGATAATGTAGAAGACCATTGGTCTTTAGCACCATAATTCCAAGTTTTACCAACTACTCCAATAAAACGATGTGTATCACCATATTTAGAGTGCGATAAAACAGCATCATTAGCGTTACCAACTACAGGGTTAAATGCAAATGCATCACCAGTGATTTCAGCCTCAATTGAATTAACACTTTGAGAGTTTAAGAAGTTGTATGCTAAACTTGCATAGATGCCATTGCTAAATGTTTGTTTAGCACTAACTGTCCCGTTAAATGTCCATCCTTTATCAGAATTTGTAAATACATAAGCATTATTACCAACATCACCTGGCAAATATATTTCTCTAGTATCACCACCTCCACTTAATGTTCCTGATGGGGCACTTAATCCCCAGTTTTGAACATGTGCTCCGTTAATGTCTTTTGTATAAGAAAGGTCAGCAGTTAAAGTCAATCCGCTTTCTAACTTCTTATCAAAGCCTAAACTTGTTCTCCAAACTGTTGGGAATTTAAAGTCCGGATCCACTACTTGGTAGAACCATACATTTGGATTCCCTATTTGGTTTCCTAGCCATACAAATGGGAAACGACCTGTAAAGATTCCTGTTCCACCACGTAATTGATTTGTTTTGTCTCCTGTAATATCCCAATTGAATCCAACTCTTGGTGAAATGATGATATCACTATTTGGCATTTGTGTTGAATCAAAGAAAACAGTTTCTCCATTTGATGGATCTGTATAAGGAATTCCTGGTAAATATAAATTACCTGGAGTATCAATCACATCTTGAGCTTTTTCAGCAGAATCAAAGAATAAAGGTTTATCAAAACGCAAACCTAATGACAATTTTAAATTGTCATTTACACTCCAATTATCTTGCATATAAAATGCCATTTGACCAACATTAGTTTCTGCTAAAGCCCATGTATCAGTAGCGTTTTTTGAATCAAAAGTAGCTTGGGCTGCTGCCATAGCATCTGCTAATAAACCATTTGAAATACCCGCTCTAAAAGCATCCATATCAGCAAAATCACCAAAGAAAGCACCTACATATCCTCTTGGATCACCAAAGCCATAAGTTCCTAAATTAAATGAATTATCGAATTGGAATTTTTCAAAAGAAATACCAAAAGTTAAGTTATGGTCTCCTGTACTAATATTTAAATTATTAGAAAACTGAAATACTTTTTGATCTAAAGTATTATTGATAGAGAATGGCTCATGACCAGTGACAATATAATTAGCACCTGCCCCATCTTGAATTCTAAATGCTGGCATTGGCGTAGATTTAGCATTTCTAAAATCTTCAAAATGAGTCCAACCAACTTGGAATTTGTTCGTAACGTTATCAGCAAAAGTTGAATTTAATTCAACTAAAAATGAATTTATTTTATTGTTGATTTGGTATCCTGCATTTTCAAACTGCAAAATTTGAGAGTTAGGGCCTCTAAAACCTAATGCTGTTGGATGTGCATTTTTATCTCTAGATGCATCTAAGAAATTATAAATAAATGCTATACGATGATTTTCGTTTACATTCCAATCTAATTTAAAGAGCCCCTTGGTAGAGTTTGATTCATGCGTATAACCTTCATAAGCTCCCGGATCGTACCCAATACTTCTTAAAAGTGTTTGTACTTCCATTAAGTCAGATTCTAAAACTCTAGATTCATTAATAGCTCCAGTACCCGTATTTGGTGCCCAAGTTTGGCCTAAATCTGTACGTTCATCTTTTTCAAAGTTTGCAAAGAAGAATAATTTGTTTTTGATGATTGGTCCACCTACACTCACACCATATTGTGTTTGCTCTAACTTAGGAACAAAAATATCATCACCTTTTATTTTACCACCAGTAAAATCTTGGTTTCTGTAATATCCATAAACGGTTCCTGAAATTTTGTTAGTACCACTTTTAGTAACGGCATTTACAGAAGCTCCTGTAAACCCAGATAAGCTAACATCATAAGGTGCTCTAGAAACTGAAATTTGCTCAATCGCATCTAATGAAACTGGTTGTGCATTCGTTTGCCCTCCAGGAGTTGCAGCATCTAATCCAAAAGGATTGTTAAAAATAGAACCATCCAAAGTAAAGTTGTTAAACTGGTCGTTAGCTCCTCCAAAGGAACCACCAGAAGCAGTTGGGTCTAATCTTGTGAAATCTGCAGCTGACCTAGAAATTGTTGGTAACTGAGTCAATTCGCGTTTACCGATACTTGTTTCTGCTCCTGTCCTACTATTATTAAAAGTAGAATTTTTTGTTGACGTAATCACAACTTCATCTAGTTGGTTACTATCATTTACCATCTGAATATTAAGATCAAATGCAGAACCTAAGTCTAAATATACATCTGTATATTCCATTGTTTGATAACCAACAAAACTGATACTGATGGTATAAGGACCACCAATACGCAAATTAGGTAAGTTAAATCTACCGCCATCAAGAGTCATTGTTCCTGAGACAGTACCAGTTGGTTCATGCGTTGCAATAACGTTTGCTCCAAACAGGCCTTCGCTGTTTTCGTCATTAACTATACCTTGTATTTTTGAAGTTGTAACCTGAGCAAAACTCGCTACAACCATAAAAATAGTAAGAAGGAATGACAATCGTAATTTTTGTTTCATGTTTAAAATCATTTAGTTAAACTAATAATTATTATTTGAATTAGAACTTTCAAGATAAAAAAAAAGAGCCCACATAATGTGAGCTCTCTTTATTGTTATTAACAATGAATGTTAATTATTTTGCTTCAGCTATAACTTCAAAAGTGATATCAGCAATTACAGATCTATGCAATCTTACTGCTGCGTTATATTTACCTAAACTTTTAACATTACCACCTTCTACTTTGATAAATTTCTTATCAATTTCGTGTCCAGCTTTTACTAATGCTTCTGAAAGGTTAATATTATTTACTGATCCAAATAATTTAGATCCTTCTCCCGTTTTAGCAGTTATTTTAATTTCTAATGCTTTGATAGCTTCAGCTATTTTAGTTGCATCTTTAACTAATTTTTCTTCTTTATGAGCGCGTTGCTTTAAGTTTTCAGCCAATACTTTTTTTGCTGAAACTGTAGCTAAAACTGCTACTCCTTGAGGAATTAAAAAGTTACGACCAAAACCGTTTTTAACAGTTACTAAATCGTCTTTAAATCCTACATTTTCTACGTCTTGTTTTAATATAAGTTCCATATCTTCCTCTTTATTATTTTAATAAATCGCCCACATATGGCATTAATGCTAAATGACGTGCTCTTTTAATTGCAACAGATACTTTACGTTGGTATTTTAATGAAGTTCCTGTTAAACGACGTGGTAAAATTTTACCTTGCTCATTTACCAAATACATTAAAAAGTCTGCATCTTTATAATCAATATACTTAATCCCGTTTTTCTTAAAACGACAGTATTTTGCTTCTTTTTTAGTTTCAATGTCTAACGGAGTTAGGTACCTAACTTCACCTTGTTTTCCTCCTTTTGCTGATTGCTCTATACTTGCCATCCTATTATTTTTTAGCGGTTTTAACACGTGCTTTTCTCTTTTCTGCCCAAGCAGCTGCGTGTTTATCCAGTTTAACAGTTAAATAACGCATAATGCTATCGTCTCTTCTAAATTCAAGTTCAAATGCAGCAACTGCTTCACCTGCTAACTTGTATTCTAATAAGTGGTAAAAACCACTTTTTTTGTGTTGAATTGCATAAGCTAATTTTTTTAAGCCCCAATTCTCTTTGTGGATCATTTCTGCACCTTTGGAAAGTAAATAGTCTTCAAACTTCTTTACTGCTTCCTTTATCTGAGTTTCAGATAAAACGGGATTCAAAATGAAAACAGTTTCGTAATGATTCATAATTTTAAATTTTAATTTTCTCTTTTTGAGGGTGCAAATATAGTGTTATTTACTTAATTGACAAGTTGATTTTAATTAAAAAACGGCAAGTTCTTTACTCCATAAATCGATTCTAATTTCAACCTAATATTATACTGTAATAAAATACTAAAAAATGATAAATATCCTATTACTAAAAGCTATTTCAAGTACCTTTGTAAAAAATTATGTTAAGATGAATAAAGCAATATATATTGCAACGAGCGAACCTAATAGTGGCAAGTCTATTGTAAGCTTAGGACTTATGAGTATGCTTTTGGCACGCACCCCTAAAGTAGGCTATTTTAGACCTATAATTGATGATTTTAAAAAAGGAGAACAAGACAACCATATTAAGACCGTAATTTCTAATTTTAACTTAAAGTTAAATCATAATGATGCTTATGCGTGCATGCGAAGTGATTTTATAAAAAAAAGAAACTTAGGCTTAGAAGGCGAAGTGCTCGATATAATCATAGAAAAATATAAACAATTAGAAAAACAATTTGATTTTATAGTTGTCGAAGGAACTGATTTTTCTGGAGAAGGAGCTGCTGTTGAATTAGATTCAAATATTGTTATTGCCAAAAACCTAGGGATTCCTGCAATACTAGTTTCAAGTGGAGTTGACAAAAATATGGATGAGTTTATTGCAAACCTACATATTGCTTATGACTCATTTATTGAAAAAGAAGTTGAAGTGCTTTCTATAGTTGCAAATAAAATTCAAGAAAAAAATGTGCAACTTGTTAAAGATGGGATTGCCAAACATCTGCCTAAAAATATTCTAGTTGAAGTTATCCCAATGATTGACTCTTTATACAATCCTACAATCAAAGAAATTGTCAAAGAAATTAATGCAAAATTATTATTTAAAACTAACCAATTAAACAATCAAGTAGCAAGTTTTAAAGTCGGTGCGATGCAACTTCGCAACTATCTTACACGACTAGAAGAAAATTGTGTTGTAATAACCCCTGGAGATAGAGCTGATATTATTTTAGGCGCTTTACAAGCAAATAAGTCAACTAATTATCCAAAAATTGCTGGAATAATCTTAACAGGTGGTATAATCCCTGAAGCACCTATCCTTAAATTAATTTCTGGCTTAGAGCAAAAAATTCCGATTCTAACCACAGACGGAGCTACATTTGAAATCACGAATAAAATTGGTGCAATTAAATCACATATATATGCTGATAATAAATCTAGAATTGTAAAATCAATAGACACTTTTAAAAAGTATTTTAATTTTGATAAGCTGTCTGATAAATTTGCAACTTCTAAATCGAGTGGATTAACACCTAGAATGTTTCAATATAGCTTGCTAGAAAAAGCCAAAGAACAACGTAAACATATTGTTTTGCCTGAAGGCAGTGATACTAGAATATTAAAGGCTGCAGCTCATTTATTGGCAATTAATTTTGTTGATATCACTATTTTGGGTCACCCTGACAAAATTAATGAAACTGCTAAAAAGAACAACCTAGATTTAAGTGCTGCCAATATTGTAAACCCTGCTGATTCTGATAACTTTGAAGAGTATGTACAAACTTTTTATGAATTGAGAAAACATAAGAATGTCACTCTTACAATGGCAAAAGATATTCTTGAAGATGTTTCATATTACGGAACCATGATGGTATATAAAGGTCATGCTGACGGTATGGTTTCTGGAGCAGCACATACCACACAACAAACCATAAGACCCGCTTTGCAATTTGTAAAAACCAAACCAAATGCATCTGTGGTTTCTTCGATATTTTTTATGTGTTTAGAAGATCGTGTTTCAGTTTTTGGAGATTGTGCCATCAATCCAAATCCAAATGCTGAGCAGTTGGCAGAAATTGCTATCGCATCTGCAGACTCTAGTGCAGCCTTCGGAATTGAACCAAAAATTGCAATGCTCTCCTACTCTTCTGGTTCATCAGGAAAAGGGTTAGAAGTTGATAAGGTGCGAGAAGCAACTGAGATTGTAAAAGCAAAACGTCCTGATTTAAAAATTGAAGGCCCTATTCAATATGATGCTGCAGTTGATAAAGGAGTTGGAAAAAGTAAATTACCTAATTCTGAAGTTGCTGGTGAAGCATCTGTCTTAATATTTCCAGATTTAAATACTGGTAATAATACTTATAAAGCGGTGCAAAGAGAAACGGGAGCTTTGGCGATTGGTCCAATGTTGCAAGGACTCAATAAACCGGTAAATGATTTAAGTCGTGGTTGTACTGTTGAGGATATATTTAACACGGTGATTTTAACTTCAATTCAAGCTCAAGATATTTAATATAAAGCGCGCATGCAAAATGATTATCTCTAAAAGGGATGATAATAACGAACTGCATGTGACCTTAAAAAACAATAAATAAAGACACATGAAGATTCTCGTAATAAACTCTGGTAGTTCATCTATCAAATACCAATTATTTCAAATGCCACAAGAAGACGTTTTATGCTCTGGGTTAATAGAACGTATAGGGTTGGACAATGCTGAAATTCATTTTAAATCGAATACTCATAAAAGTGATGAAGTGCTTGATATCCAAAATCATAAAGTTGGATTAGAAAAAGTTGTACAGCTTTTGTTGGATGATAAAACTGGTGTCATTTCTTCTACCGATGAAATCAATGCTGTTGGTCATAGAGTTGTTCATGGAGGTTGTGCATTTTCAGAAACTATTGCCATAACGCAAGAGGTGAAAGATAAAATTAAAGACTTATTTACTTTAGCTCCTTTGCACAATCCTGCGAATTTAGAAGGAATCATAATCGCTGAAGAAATTTTTAAAAATGCGACTCAAATTGCAGTTTTTGATACGGCATTTCATCAAAGTATTCCTGCAAAAGCTTCTCAGTATGCAATTCCTACAAAATTTTTGATGGAGCATAAAATCAGGTTATATGGTTTTCATGGCACTAGTCATAAATATGTTTCAGAAAAAGCGATTGATTATTTAGGATTAGAAAACTCAAACATAATTACCATACATTTAGGAAATGGGTGCAGTATGACAGCAATTAAAAATGGAAAAAGTATTGATCACTCTCTTGGTTTTGGCACTATCAACGGATTGGTGATGGGCACAAGAAGTGGAGATATAGACCATTCACTCATTTTTCATTTAGTCAATAATTTAGATTATTCTTTAAATGAAGTCAATACTATGCTACAAAAAGAAAGTGGTATGTTGGGGCTGACAGGTTTTAGTGATATGCGCGAAATTGAGGCAGCAGCTGAAAACGGAAATACACAATGTCAATTGGCATTGGATATGAATGCCTATCGAATTAAAAAATATATCGGAGCTTATGCTGCAGCATTAAATGGGTTGGATGCTATAGTGTTTACAGCTGGTATTGGCGAGAATTCTACAATGATGCGAGCGCTTGTTTGTAATGATATGTCTTTCTTCGGAATTGAATTGGATGCTAAAAAAAATCAGGTCAGAAATAATTTGATTCGAGAAATCAATACAGAAAATTCTAAAACGAAAGTATTGGTGATTCCAACAAATGAAGAAGTTGAGATTGCGAAACAATCTTTTGAGTTGGTGAAATAATTATTGTATCCGTCTTCGCGAGTGACACAGGAACGCGGCAATCTGTTTAAACATAGTTACATGCATCATGAGATTGCCACATCCCAATGCGTTTCACTTTTGAGATTCGCAAAGACGTTTTATTGTCTTCCTAAGGTAAGAGGGGAACCATTTTAGTGTAACTATAGATTCCCGCCTTCGCGGGAAAGACAAGTCTTGATTACATAAACACCTTTAAAGCAGTATTGTAAGCCGATTCAAAAGTGAGAGGCTTTATATTAGTATCTACTTTTTGTTCAGTGAAATAAGAAAGTAATTTTTCGGTTGGCATATTCCCTGTCAAATCATCTTTTGCCATAGGGCAGCCTCCATATCCTTTTATAGCACCATCAAATCGATTGCACCCAGCTTTGTATGCTGCATCTACTTTTTCGAACCATGTTGTTGGAGTCGTATGCAAATGCGCACCAAATTCAATGCTTGGGTATTGCGGAATTAAATGCGAAAACAAATACGAAATCGTTTCACCATCTGCGACACCAACAGTATCAGAAAGCGATAATATTTTCACTCCCATGTTGGATAATTTATCTGTCCAATCAGCAACAATATCTACATTCCAAGGGTCGCCATAAGGATTTCCAAACCCCATAGAAAGGTAAGCCACCACTTCTTTGTTAGTCTTATCGGCAATTGACAAAATTTCATCTAATGTTTTGATTGACTGCTCAATAGTTTTACCTGTGTTACGCATTTGAAAATTTTCGGAAATTGAAAAAGGATAGCCCAAATAATCAATCTCTTCAAACTGACTTGCATCATTTGCTCCCCTAATGTTGGCAACAATTGCCAATAATTTACTTTCGGTTTTTGATAAATCTAATTTAGAAAGCACCTCCGCAGTATCACGCATCTGAGGGATGGCTTTAGGAGAAACAAAGCTTCCAAAATCAATCGTATCAAAGCCAACATTCAACAACATGTTGATATATTCTGCTTTTAAATCCGTGTCTATAAAATGCGATTTAATCCCTTGCATTGCATCTCGCGGACATTCGATAATTTTAACCTTTCCCATTCCTCAAATATACAAAGTCCTATATATAATATGTTATGTGTTTTCAAGTTTAAAGTATATCTTTACTTTCTCTTTTAAATTTGAATTGTATGAAACTTAAACTGTCATTTTTTGTATTATTAATATTGATTGGACTCAGCTCCTGCAAAAAAGAAAAAGTTGGTGGCGTATGTACTTATGAGGATGTTATTAAAAAAGTGAATGTTACTTTTATTGATGGAGACTTAAATGGAGAATTCATGGTCTCATTTCAACCTATTGGAGTTGATACGGATGAAGTTTATCGAATGACGGATAAACAATTTAAAAAAATAAAACGCAATTTTGACGTGAATGCCTTACAAAACAAATCTTCCGTTTTCGAATTGTCTATTAAAGAAATTACCAAAGGAACTTGTACGCCTTTTGTGATTAATGAAATAACTCTGGAATAATAATAATAATAATCTCAACGTCAGTTCGAGTAATTTTTTAAAGAATGAGAAAAATTGTATCGAGAACAATTCTAGAATAAAATCTGTAATTTTAGATTTCATTTTTCGACCATCTTCAATATGAAATCAAAAACACTACTCTCAGCTATTTTCTTTTTAGCAATTGCAACAAGCTTTGCACAATTTCAAAACAAAAGAAACTTACCTTTTACTTGGAAAACAGATACTATCAATGCGTCTGTTCCATTATCTGAAATTCAAATTGTTTTACCTAAAGGATCTTTCCCCACATTAGATGCTCCAAAATTTGTTAATAAAGATGAAGGTTTAACAATGTTTTTTAAAAATGAACCTGTAATTGCTTTAGAAATAAACGGCAATGCAAAAGCGTATTCATTAAATGTATTAACCATGCACGAAATTGCCAACGACCAATTAGGTGGTGAGTCAATTTTAGTAACATACTGCCCTCTTTGCAATTCTGGAATTGTCTATAATAGAAATGTAACTATCAATGGTGAAAATGAATTGCTAGAGTTTGAAGCTTCGGGAATGTTGCGAAATAGTGATATGGTTATGTTAGATAGAAAAACTGAAACACTATGGCAACAGCTTATCGGAACAGCCATTGTTGGAACTTATAATGAAACGCAATTAGAAACAATTCCGTCAATCATTATATCTGTTGAAGAGTTTTTTATGCGCTATCCATTTGGAGAAATTATGTCAAAGGATACAGGATTTAATAGCGCAAAATATTATGGAACAAATCCTTATAAAGGATATGACACAAGAGAAAATCCGAGAGCTCAATTTTTTAACAGTGATAAAGTTGACAAACGTTTACCTGCAATGGAACGTGTTGTTGACATAGAAGATGATGGTGATTATAAGATTTATACTTTTACTACTGCACAAGAAAAAGGGGTAATTAATGATGCTTTTAAAAACAAATCTGTAGTGTTGTTTTATAAAGAAGGAGCAGTGTCTATTTTAGATGAAGGAGATATTTCGACTTCTAGAAATGTTGGATCTGTAACTGTTTTTAATGCAGAATTAGATGGGAGAAAGCTTAGTTTTTCTAAAATTAACAATGAATTTATTGATAATGAAACCAAATCAACTTGGGATATAACAGGCTATTGCACATCAGGAAAACTCAAAGGAAAACAATTGCAAATTAGACAACATAGCAATCATTTTGCGTTTGCGTGGTTGGCTTTTTATCCTGAATCAGAAATATATAATGAATAATTATTTAATCCAAGTCCAAATTCCCAATACCAAAAAAAGTAAACTCAGAATATAGTTGATGTTTTTAGCAATAAAGTTAGCGCGTTTGATTATCACTTTTGCAAAAGATATGTAAGTAAAAAACAATAAGTAAGCACCAAATAAAGCTCCGAATACAAATGTAATTATATAAGCTATTTCCATTTTGAGCAAACCTTCAGCACCAAGAAAAGTGCTTATTCCTAAATAAAAAGGAATCGCTAACATATTCATGACCGCCATTAATACACCTCTTACAAAGTAACTTTTCTCTTTATCCTTTTTTTCTTTGATATTTAATTTAGCGCGGGTTTTCATAAAAAAGAAAATAGCCAGAGCAAAGAAGACAAAGATTCCTCCAACTTCCAGACTTTCAATTACGCTTGGGTTTTGACTCAAAAAAGTAGAAAAATAAAGTGCAATACTCGCTTGAATCAAAATAATTACCGAAGCACCTAAGGCAAATACTCTACTTTTCTGCACACTTTTTTCAATGGCAATTTGTACCGCAGTCATGTTTAACATACCCGGAGCAAGAAAACCTACGAATGTTGCAAAGATTCCTAATAAAATGTGAATGATGTATTCCATAAGTCAAGTAGTAAAGTTATCTTGACAAAGGAACTAAAAAAAAATCAAAAAATAAGCGTCAAAATCATAAGAAGAAAAAGATTAAAAATCAAATAATTCTTCCTTAATATTCCCTTCTACTTCTAACTTCAAATTTCTAACTTTTCATTATCTTTGTCACTTTAAAAAAATAAGCCAAGTATGTTTAATAATTTAAGTGATAAGTTAGATAAAGCGTTCCACGTATTAAAAGGACACGGAAGCATTACAGAAGTAAATGTTGCCGAAACTTTAAAAGAAGTACGAAGAGCCCTTTTAGATGCCGATGTGAATTTTAAAATCGCTAAAGATTTTACAAAACGTGTCAAGGAAAAAGCTATGGGGCAAAATGTGTTGACTACATTAAACCCAGGACAATTAATGGTGAAAATTGTTAAAGATGAGTTAACCGAACTGATGGGTGGCGAAACTGTAGGTGTAAATCTAGGAGGCTCTCCAACTGTTATTTTAATGTCTGGTTTACAAGGTTCTGGTAAAACTACTTTTTCTGGAAAATTGGCAAACTACTTAAAGACAAAAAAATCAAAAGAGGTTTTATTGGTAGGTTGTGATGTGTATCGTCCTGCGGCGATAAATCAATTGCAGGTAGTTGGTGAGCAAATTGGTGTAGAAGTATATGCCGAAGTTGGGAATAACAATCCTGTTGAGATTTCTAAAAATGCAGTGAAGCATGCAAAAGCAACTGGTAAAAATGTAGTGATTATTGATACAGCGGGTCGTTTGGCTGTTGATGAGCAAATGATGACCGAGATATCGAATATCCACAAAGCAGTTTCTCCACAAGAAACATTATTTGTGGTTGATTCTATGACGGGTCAAGATGCTGTTAATACAGCGAAAGCCTTTAATGATATTCTTAATTTTGACGGAGTTGTTCTTACAAAATTAGACGGTGATACACGTGGTGGTGCTGCCTTGTCTATCAAATCGGTTGTAGATAAACCAATCAAGTTTATTGGTACTGGTGAGAAAATGGAAGCGATAGATGTGTTTCATCCAGATCGTATGGCAGAGCGTATTTTAGGGATGGGTGATGTGGTATCTCTTGTTGAACGTGCTCAGGAACAATATGACGAAGAAGAGGCTCGTAAGATTCAAAAGAAAATTGCCAAAAACCAGTTTGGGTTTGATGATTTCTTAAAACAAATTCAGCAAATCAAAAAAATGGGGAACATGAAAGACTTAGTCGGAATGATTCCTGGTGCTGGAAAAATGATGAAAGATGTTGATATTGACGATGATGCTTTTAAGGGTATTGAAGCGATTATTCATTCTATGACTCCGACAGAGAGAAGTACACCATCAAGCATAAATTCAAGTAGAAAAAAACGTATTGCAAAAGGTTCTGGAACAAGTATTCAAGAAGTGAATCAGTTAATGAAACAGTTTACGCAAATGAGTAAAATGATGAAGATGATGCAAGGTGGTGGTGGCAGAAAAATGATGCAGATGATGCAGGGAATGAAGGGGTAGTTGTTAGTCAGCAGTTTACGGATGCTATGAGTAACAGTAGGGAGTCGCAGTTAGCTGTGGATAAATAACCGAGAGTAAAATTATGAGTTATGGGTTTTAAAAATTATTGTTTTTAATATATGCTAAACAAACCTGAACTATCAATCATAATTTTATGTTATAGATCTGAACAAAGTATTATTGCTTTTGTTGAAAAAGTGAAATCGACGACAGAAAAGTTTACCAATAATTTCGAAATTATTCTGGTTGCAAATTATATTGAGAACTCAGGAGATAAGACTGCTGAAATAGTCGAACAAATAGCAAAAAAAAATACTATCTACAAAACCGTTTGTAAACCTAAAAAAGGAATGATGGGATGGGATATGAAAGAAGGCTTATCAATTGCTAACGGAAATTATTTATGTGTTATTGATGGAGATGGTCAATTCCCAATTTCAAATATAGAAAAAAGCTATTTTCTAATAAAAGAAAAAAAACATCAATTAGTCAAAACATATAGAGTTCATCGTAAAGATGGATTATACAGAAAACTAATTTCATACATATACAATATTATTTTTAACATATTATTTCCTTCTTTAGATTCTAGAGACATAAACTCTAAACCAAAAATATTTACTAGAGAATTATATAATCAAATGAATTTAACTTCAGATGATTGGTTTATAGATGCTGAAATAATGTTAGAAGTTAAAAGATTAAAAATAAAGTTTTATGAATTCCCTACTGAGTTTTACGCTTTGAAAGACAGAACTTCATTTGTCAAATTTTCTGCAATTATTGAATTTGTTAAAAACCTCATTAAGTTTAAATTAAAAGACTTTAAATGATAAAAAAAAAGATCTTTGTTACCGGTGTTTCTTCTTCTTTAATGACAAGTCTGTGCAGAATTATAGATTTTGAAAAATTCGAAGTAGTTGGGCTTACAAGAGACAAGGGTTTAATACAAATTAGAAACGTAACTATTATAGAAGGTGATATATTTGAAATAAAACAGTTTGAAAATTATATTGATAATTGCGATATAATAATTCATGCTGCTGCTATAACACATTCATTTAATAAAAATCTCTATTTCAAAACAAACTTAGAGGCAACTAAAAAACTTGTTGATATTGTAAAGAAACAAGAAACAAAAAAATTCATTTTTATAAGTTCAAATACTGCTAATAAAGCTAATGGTTCATATAGTGAATCAAAATTTTTAGCAGAAAAATATATTCAAGAAAATTTAAAAAACTGGTTATCAATAAGGATTTCCGAAGTTTACGGAACAAACTCTAATTATGGGATTGATGGTTTAATTAATAATGCATTCCAAAATTCAATTTTGTTTTATCCAATGGATATTCCTTTTAAATTATCTCCAATATATATTGATGATGCAGTTAATGTGATTTACAAGGCTATCTTTGTTAAAAATCATACAAACATAATATTTGGAATAAATGGAAAGGTAAAATATAGTTTTGCAAACCTTGCAAAAGAAATTAAAAAAAGAAAAAAGGGGAAATTATTCCTAATACCAATTAATAAAAACATAATGTTTTTTATTATGAACTTAACAAAGTTAATTCCTTTCTTTATAGGAGTAATTCCTGATCAAATTGAACGCTTGTACGGAGAGAAAAGCTATAGGGAAAGTGATTCAAATTCATATATGAACATAGAGAGTTACATTTCAAAATTAACACGTGTAAAATAAACCAAATGACCATCAACAAAATAGAATCTCTTCTTAATTCAAAGTTTATTATTATTCTAATATTTACTGTTTTTGGGCTAATCATTTTTTCATTTTCATTCAATTTTGGTTTTTTTTGGGATAATCTTTTATTTGCTTCAAAAATTGGAAATCACTTTTACTATGATGGGTTATTCAATTGGGTAATACCAAATAATTTTGATTCTGGGCACCCTCCTACCTTTGGTTTTTTATTAGCAATTTTTTGGAATATGTTTGGTCGGAGTTTATTAGTGAGTCACCTACTTATGATTCCAATATCAATTGCAACTCTATATCAACTTTACAAATTTGCTTTATTTTTCACAAACTCAAATATCATCTCTTTATTTGCAATCTTATTAATAATAGTAGACCCAACGCTTTCAGCAAACCTCATTCTTGTTAATCCAGAATTAATTCAAGTGTGGTTGTTTTTTTTAGCAATTAATTCAATCCTATATAAAAAACAGAACTTCAAAATTATTGCATTATTATTTCTATGCACATTCTCCTTACGTGGTATGATGCTTTGTGTAGGTATATTTATTTTTGAATTTTTAAATGCACTACTAATAAATAAGGAAAAAGTAGTTTCAATTTTAAATAAAAAATTTATTTCAAGCTATCTAATTGGTAGTTTTTTAGGTTTTTCATATTTAATATGGCACTATATTAATAAAGGTTGGATTATTTCACATCCTAATTACCCTTGGGGAGAGCACAGACATTTTGTATCACTGACTGAATTCTTGAGAAATAATATAATAGTAATCATCCACCGATATTTAGATTTTGGAAGAGTTTTTATTTTTATACTATTACTTTATGTTTTAATTAAATATAAAAACAAAGTTGTCACAAAAAAAACTAAGCAATTATTTTTATTAGCCACTTCTTCCATTTCTATTGTTGTATTGATAAGTATATTTAGTACAAACCCTATGGGACATAGGTACTTTTTAGTATCATATATAACATTTAATTTTTTATCTTTTTATATAATTATAAAATGGATAAACTGGAAAAAATCTATATACTTACTTCTCATTTTTGGATTAATATCAGGTAATTTTTGGATCTACCCAAAAGATATTTCTCAAGGATGGGACTCATCCTTAGCCCATATACCATATTATGAATTAAGAAAAAATGCAATAAAATATTTAGATGAAAATAATATTGAAATTAATGGTGTTGCAACTTTTTTCCCAAATACTACAACTTTAGACAATGTTGATCTAAATAATAATTTAAACTCTTTTATTGAATTTGATGGAACTAATGAATATACATTCTATTCTAATGTTTATAATCTTTCAGATTTAGAATATTCAATTTTAGATAGTGATTATAAAATTGTAAAGAGTTTTACAAAAAACAACATTCACATTTATATATATAAATTAAAATGATATGATACTATTAGACGGAAAAAAAACATCAGAAGATTTAAAAATCGAAATTGCTGAAGCAGTAACTATCTTAAAATCTGAAGGAAAGAAAACTCCTCATTTAGCAGCAATTCTTGTTGGTTCTGATGGTGCGAGTATGACTTATGTAAACGGAAAAGTAAAAGCTTGCGAACGTGTTGGCTTTAATTCTACCTTGGTTGAATTACCCGTAGAGACTACCGAAGAAGTTTTGTTAGAAAATATTGAAAGACTAAATAATGATGATGACATTGACGGATTTATTGTTCAACTCCCCCTACCAAAACACATTGATGAGCAAAAGGTTTTAATGGTAATTAATCCTGATAAAGATGTTGATGGTTTTCACCCAACAAATGTTGGCAGGATGACCTTAGATTTACCTTGTTACCTCCCTGCTACTCCATTCGGAATTTTAGAATTGCTAGAACGTTACAAAGTTAAAACTTCGGGTAAAAATGTTGTTGTAATTGGTCGTAGCCACATTGTAGGTCGTCCTATGAGTATTTTGATGAGTCAAAAAAGAGCTGCTGGAAATGCAACTGTTACCGTTGCTCATAGTAGAACTAAAAACCTAAAAGAAATCACTTTAAAGGCTGATATCATTGTTGCTGCATTGGGTATTCCCGAATTCTTAACAGGTGATATGGTAAAAGAGGGAGTAACTATTATTGACGTTGGTATTACACGTGTTCCAGACGAAACTAGAAAACGTGGGTATCGTTTAGCTGGTGATGTTCATTTTGAAAGTGTGAGTCCTAAATCTGCATTTATTACTCCAGTCCCTGGAGGTGTAGGTCCTATGACAATTGCTATGTTAATGAAGAATACTTTATTGGCTTGTCAACGAAAAAGCTAAATTACCATCACGTCATTGCGAACATAGTGAAGCAATCTCATTATTTCAGTTACATATCAACAGATTACTTCGGTCATGCTTCGCTCGTAATGACGCGTTAATTTTTCTTTTCTAACTTTTCTTTATTGTGGATTGGCGTAGCATACACTTTTAAAAGGCGATGATAAATATCTTCATTTTTTGCTTTAGACAAGTATTTTTCGAATGCAGCGACTTCATCTTGTTTGTAATGATGTCTATACTTATCATCATTATACAATAAATCATGAGCAATATAATTCGTTTTTCGTAATTGATAATTTTTATAAACTACCCTATCCATTTCATTAGCAACACTAATAACATCCTTTTTTCTATTGTTTGTAAAATTAATATTATCAACGTCTAACTTTTCAAACACTAATTTCACATGCCCTTTTGGGTCGTTAATTCCATTAACAATACTATACAAGTTTTCAAATTCAGACTTTTTATAAGTCCCTTCTTTTTCAAAAACACTCAATTCATTAGCTTTCTCAAAAGCACATGGCTCATATTCATAAGAAATCGTTGATACTACAATATTTAATTCCGCTACTGCTTTTTTAATATCCCCACCACCACTTAACAACAGCATCTTAATCAAACCAGGAGCTGTAACATCATTGCCATCTTTGGTGCGACCATTTTTTTGAGCTATCCAAGAAGATACTCTCTTTTCGGTAATAGAATAACGTAAATAGCTAGATAAGTTGATGGAGTTTTTTAACATTTCAGATTTACTATTACTTCTCAACACAGTAAACATATTGTTCAATTTTGATACTGCGAGCATAACATCATTCACAACCAAATTATCGCCCAAAGAAATTTCGGTAAATGGTTTTCCTAATTCATGTAATTTATTTTGCAATAATGCAGAGTCAAGAAAAATATCGCGATGATTTGAAATGTATAGACAATTAGGTGTATCTATGGATTCTAAACCAACAATTTCCAAAGAATCCATCGTATCGTAAATTGATCTATTAATAGTATCTACAATAAATTGAACTTGAAAATCAGCACAGGTTTTACAAAATTGTAATCTAGTAAGAACTTCTTCTCTAGTCCAAGAAGGGTAAAAAAACTGAATTCCTCTAGCAAACTCTTCATTGGTTTCCAACCACTTTAATGTTTCTCTGACTTTTTTATCAGAATACGGCTCAATATCTTTAAATACTTCTAATTTATTTTCTAACATACGGTTTTCTTTTATCAATAAACAACATTGGTTTTCTGCTCATTTTTGGAAATTTAAGTTTATTGATTTCTGAAATCGGAACAATCTCAATATCTGGAGAAACTCTTAATTTAGCTCTAAAATGATCTTTTAATCCTATGATTAATTCTTCAGATGTATTCTCAGTTCCTAACTTAATGGTGATTTTATCTGTACCAATTTCATTTTTATCAATTTCGATTACATAACTTTTAATTTCAGAAAAATCATTTAGCAAATTATACATCGCTGGTGGATATATAGTAGTCCCTTTATATTTTATCATTTGCTTTTTTCTACCAACCACAGGACCTAAACGCATTGTATTTCTACCACAATCACAAGATTCATGATGAGCCTTTACAATATCACCTGTTTTAAATCGCAACAATGGCATCCCTTCAATACCTAAAGTAGTTACTACTAACTCACCTTCTTCCCCATTTTTTACAGGTTGATTATCGTCATCTAAAATTTCAGTAATTATCAATTCTGGATGATGATGTCCTCCAATTTGATGTTCACATTCTGCAAATGTTGTACCCATTTCAGTAGATGCATAGGTAGAGTATAATTCAATATCCCACTTTTCTTTTATTTTTTTTGATAGAACATTCAGCGAAAAATCTTGGTTTTTTAGTGGCTCACCAATACATATTACTCCCTTCACCGAACTCTCATTTTGATTGATGTTATTTTTCTCAGCAAACTCAATTAACTTTAATAAAAAAGATGGAACTGCAATTAAATAGGTTGGTTTAAATTTTAAGATAGAATCCCATTGCAATTCTGGTATTCCACTACCCACTCTAATAATTCCAGCACTTAATTTTCTAGCTCCCAAAAAATAAGCCAATCCAGCCATAAAGCGACGATCGATTGTGGTCATGAGTTGAATAATATCCTTACTTGTAACTTTTGAACATGCAAAAGAAATAGCCTCATTATATGCTAATCTATCTAAGTCTTTATCGGTCAATCCAAAGAAAACGGGTTTGCCTGTGGTACCAGAAGTTGTAACATAATCTATAATTTTTGATTTATCTACACAGAAAAAAGCATCATTATGTTGTTGTAAATCATCTTTGGTAGTCACCGGAATCTTAGTTAAATCTTCCAATGTTTGAATTGTAGAAATATCTATTGAATTCTCGGAAAACATGTTTTTATAGAAAGGTGAATTCGTTGCTATATATGACAACAACTCTTGCAACTTCTGCTCCTGCAGCTGTTCAATTTCTTTATTTGATTTTTTTTCAATTTCAGGAATCATCTAATTTTCCTTTTTATTTTTTTTATATACCACTCTATTTTTTCTTTATCTGGCACTGTTGTAATTTCTTTTGTCAATGCTTTTTTAAACTCTAATAAAGCAGCTGTATATTGTTTTTGTTCGTAATAATATTCGCCTACCAAAAAATACACTTCCCAATTATGTGGGTTGTACGATTTAAAAGTAGCAATATCTTTTGAATTATAAACTACGTCATCTTCCGTATTTTTTACAATTCTTACTTTTTCTTTTCTGTACTTTTCGTAATCTAGAAATTCATCAGAATTCACAAAAGGATCTTTACCAATTAAATAATTAGCATTAGATAATGTGCTTGCCTTTTCGTTTTGATTTGCAAAAACTTCATCTAAATTAAAAGACACAAACTCCCCCAACTGATATGGGTTTGACGATACCCAAACCATTTTTTTACTTGGTTGAAAAACGATTCCGTGATGCGCCAACAATTGATTCAAAGCCTTTTCATTTCCATAACCAATGAGCTCATTATTTAAACCTTCTTTATTTCTTAAAATATCAACTGCTTTTTGCGGAGTTACTTTTTCTACTTCTCCCAATAACTCCTCCATCCTATCATATCTGTATTTTGAATGACTTTCTAAAATAGTATTCAAATTATTCTCATCACTCTTATAAGCATCACTTTGAAAGTGGTTAGAGCAAATCAACTTTGGAGTATTTTGAGCATCAAAAACATCAAAATTATCTGGAGACATCTCAATTAAAACTGCTTTATTATCCTTGGCACTCCCAATTAAAATTGATTCTGACACAAAAACTTCTTTCGTTTTTGCAATAGCTATTGCCTCATCAATATTTGATGCATATTGTAAAATCTCTCTTGTTACCAACGAAATGGGAGTTTTAGCTTGTAAAGGAATATCTGATTTTCCTGCATTGATAGTTACTGTTAATCCTTGGTCATTCATACCACTCATAACACCTATCATTCCTGCCCAAGATACTGCCATAAACTTATAACCCTTATCGGGCTGTATAAAAGAGATCATTTTTTCTTGTGAAAATTCATCACCTACATAAAAATCGAAATTACGAGCAATGATTAAATCACCATCAATAGTATTCTCTCCCCAAACTGCAAAGGATGAACAACCAACCAAAGCCAAGTCTTGTAAGGCATGACCAATATCATGTGCCCCATGTAAGTACAAACTCTTTTGATATTTTGATCCCATCAAATCATATTTGTCGGAGCTGTATTTTGAAATACCAAGAATTTCGGCTTTGTATTCTTCTTTAACATGTAAATACATTTTTCGATTGTACCAGCCCAAAAACTTCTTTATTAAATTCTGTTTGAATTTTGACGGGAGTAATTCCTCCACTTTCTGGAAGAACAGTTCTTCTTGTTTTATAATTAAATCTTCAGAGAGTACACCAATAGAATTTCCCATATCATAAGGGTTCCCACTAGCAACCAATTCCCATTGACCATATTTGTTATGTCGCAAACTATTGTCTCCTTTAAAAGAAAGTGAATCGTTTATTACTTCTAAAAATGTATTACTAAGCTCATAATTACTCACATCAGGCAAATCATTCTGAGCTTTTTTTATGCCACAAGAAGTGAATAAAAAAATAATCAAAAGCAGCTTTAAAAAATGATATTTTGATTTTAATAAACTCATTCAATCAAAGAATTATTGATGGTGTCTAACAATTTTTCTTTGCCAATAATATGTGAACAAGTTAAAACACCACTAATCGTAACACCTAAAATTCCATGCATATTCACAGATTGACCTGTAAAAAATAGTTTTTTAGATTTTGTTTTTGGCGATAAAAAAGAAAGCATCGGGTTGTCTGCATCTTTCACATATCCATACATAGCACCATCATTTGAACCTATATAATCGCGGTACGATAAAGGTGAAGCTGTATAAATAGACTTAATACAATCTCTAATATTAGGGAACTTCTTTTCCAACTCTACCAAAAATTGCTCAGTCTTCTTATTTTTAAATTCTTCGTATGAAGCGCCTCTATCAGAGGTTTGTGCAACGGTATTAAAAGTGTTTTCCCATTCAGCAACTTCTTCATAACGCATATAAGTCATTGCTGTTAAATTCTCTGCCCATTCATCTTGATTTTTCCGAACACCCATTGAAACTAGATATGCTTCAGGCCAAGAGCTATCAGTATAATCTTGCGCATTCCAAACGCGCTTTGGATCTTTAAAATGGTAATAGTTATAATTTATATAGTTAAAGGTTTTTGACTTAAAAACAATATGAATACTAAAACCAGATATCATGCTTTCAACTTTATCAATCCTATTGGCATAAGCCTTACGGATACCTTTACCATCCAACATTTTTATAGTTTGTTTAGGTTCTATATTAGAAATAAAAAGATCTCCTTTTACTACTTTTCCTTCTTTGGTAATAACAGAAGCTAACTCATCATTTTCAAACCCAAACTTAACAACCTCCTGACGTTTATATACTTCTCCTCCAAATTCTTTTATTTTTCTGATAAGCTGCCTAGATATTTGTGCCCCTCCATCTACACATCTCCAAGCACTTTTAATAAATGAATTTACTGAAAGTGCATGTACATACATCGGTGTGTTTTCTTTACCTGCGTATAAAAAATTTGATCCTGCCAAAACAGCTTTTAAAGTGTCATTATCGGTTATGGAATCTAAATAATCTGAAATTTTTAATCGAAGATTCTCCTTGTCATAACCATTTGTTTTTCCATCTAAATTATACAATGGGAATGTTTCACAAACTTCTTGTATTTTTTCACAATAAAACTCTATGGATTCTTTTTCCTCTGGAAATTGAGTTATTAAGGTCTCTTTAAAATTTTGATACCCTTGTGCATGCACATATTCTGTTGCATCATTATCAAAAGTGATGATATCATATTTTTCATCTAGCTGCTGCAATTTTAATTCATCCATTATGCCCAAATACTTAAAATATTGATTCAGGTTTTGCCCCTCAGCTAAACTTCCGATATAATGAACGCCTGTATCGAATATACTTTTGTCTCTAACAAATGTCTGCAGATTACCACCATATTGGTTGTTTTTTTCTAGCACACAAACGCTATAACCATGTCGTGTTAAGATATTTGCAGATACTAAGCCGCCTAAACCGCTACCAATAATTACGATGTCGTATTTTTCTTTCAGATGGATAGATTTAATTTGTTAGTTTAACTGTGAAAATAAGACATCATACTAATTTTTCCAAATAGAATGTGCTTGTATTTCTTTATAGTTAGTTGGCCTGTTTGAGCCATTATTCAAAGTCTTAATTCTTTGATTTTCTTTATTAAATAGGATGACAGTTTTAAATACCTCCAAATTTAGATGTTTTAAATTTTCGATTCCTTTTAGAGTAGAAATCAAAAGTGTATCAATTTCAGAAAAGTCTTTAGCATCAATATTATTGATGAAGTCTACTTTCTTGTGTCTATTTACATAGCAATTCTCTGCAATTGTTCTTTTGGATTCGTCTTCAATAAAAGAAATGATTATTCTGTCTTTTGATTTAGAAACAAGTAAAATATCTAATTGCCCTAGATCATTACATATATGCAGCAACTTACATTTTATCGAAATTAATTGATTTAACTTTTGATATTGTGATTTATACAATTCAAAATCTGATTTTACTTTATCAAATAACTTTCCTTCTTTATGCAAATAGTTTGATACTAATATTCGTTTAAAATAATTTTCATCTTCATAAATTCCTCTCAATTTTAAAAACTCATTTTTATAATATTTGGATATTTTCTTAGTGCGTTCTCTATCGGAAGTGCCAAAATTTTCATCATCATGTTTTATTCTTTCCCCGACTGTAACGGTTAAATTACCGTCATGAATCATAAAATCATTCTTAGGCATTACTTCTGAATTACCATGAGTATAAATCGGGAGAATATCAATTTTTAATTGTTGCTGTAGGTAAAATGCTCCTTTATGAAATCGTCCAATTTTGTTTGATAAGGAACGTTTTGCTTCAGGAAATATGACTAACGAGTAGCCTTCATTAACTTTACTTTGTAAATGTTCTGTACTATTATCAACCCCATCAGAAACTGGATAAAACCCTAATACCCGAGCTAAAATTCCGAATATTGGCGATTTATATACCCAATCATTTACCAAATAAATAACCTTATGCGTTAGCAATCCCATAGTCAACGTATCTAGTGATGACGAATGGTTTGAAATAATAATCGCAGGTTTATCAAATGTTTCATTGACCGTATTTACAACCCTCTTTTTTACAAACGGATTGGAATATAAAACCCAACGTACCAATCGTGCAGAGTTTTTATGCAGCCATTTGTTCTTTTTCTTTTTTAATATTGGAATCAATTGCAATATTGTAATACTAAAAAGCGACAATAAAATGCCGCCCATACCATATACAATTAATGAAATTATTGAAGTAATAAAGACTCTTAATTTAATTGGTGAAAATCCTTTTTTTGCTCTCCCACTCACAAAAATTCTAAACAATAATGGCTGAATCGTAAACGAAACAATTAGCGTTATTGAGATACCAATTAAACACAGTGCAGAGATTGACCTAAGTGCAGGATGTTTTGCGAAAATTAAAACTCCAACTCCTAATATGGTTGTAATAACGGATAGAATTATTGATACTTTATAAGTAGTAATTTCTTTAGTCCCTTTTGTATAATCCTTTATCAAACCATTGGTGATAAAAATACTATAGTCAACTCCAAGTCCAAATATAAAGGTTGAAATAATTACATTAAAAATAGTGAATTCAATGCCAAAAACACCCATAACCCCAAGCGTTAAAAACCAAGTAATAGCAATAGGAATGGTAGTTAGTAAGGTTAATTCAATATTCTTAAAGAAGACTAGAATAATTAAGAATACTGCTATAAATGAGTATTTAACTAAGTTTGAAAAATCGGCTCGTAAACCACCTAAAAAAGTTTCACTTATTGCTTTTCTATCGATTAGCAAAGTATTTGGTATTTTTTCAATAACTGATTCTAATGCCACTTTTTGACCTTCATTTAATTTTACTAAAGTGACTACCGTTTTCAATTCTTTATTATCAGTAATGAATTCATCCGTTAAAAAAGCATTGACAGCAGCATATTCTTCTAAGCCAATTGGCATGAATTTTTTATCTAATAAATTATAAAATGTTTGATATGTTGATGCTTTAAATCCAACCTCTTTTCCTTGTTCAATCAAATCACTTTTTAAAGTTGATTTAACATCAGTAGTGAAAAAGGAATTCCACTGATTAATTTTTTCTTGTTGGCTTTTGGCTGATAAAACAATAGCTCCATTAGAACTGTATTGCAAAATTTGATTCTTAGTTTGTTCTATTTCTAAAGCATCATTAATCATGGTATTCGCTTCTAGCACCAAATTTAGATCATCACCATAAGCAACCACATAAACAGACTTTGAGGATAATTTCAACAAATCATCCAAATTATTTTGAGCCTTAAGAATTTCTTCACTTTGGTAATTCATATTATTCAAATCTTTATTAAAAAAGACTTTTTTGGAAGTAAAGAAGCTAACAACCAACAACAACCCTAAAGCTGCCAATAAAATTCTGTTTTTACTAAATTGGTATCTAGCAATACGCTCAATGATATTCTTAGAATCAGATGTTTTAATAGCCTTTGGCTTATATAAAAGAGGAATGATTACCAAGGCAAATAACGAAGTTGAAACAACACTGATTGCTGCGAAAATCCCCAAGTCTTGAAGCGCTTGCGACTTTAATAGTAACAAGCATAAAAATGCAACAGCAGTAGTAATACTACTCATCAAAATAGGTTTAGTTACATCTTTATAGAGTTGCTTTACATCATTATTATTGCGATAATGAGTTAGTATGTGTAGCGAATAATCTAAGGTGATTCCTAATAGAATAGATCCAATACCCAATGAAATTGCAGAGATGCTTTCTCTAATAAAATGTAAGGAAGCAATGGCAGTTAAGGCACCTAAAGCAGTGGGAACAAATAACAATATTGGGATGGTAATACGCTTATAAAACAAGATAAGAATCAATAGCAAAATAGAAAGTGCTATGCTTACCGTAAATTGAATATCAGTCTTAATTTGTGAGGCATTTGAAGCTGCAATCACTGTTGAACCATAGTATTCACTTTTTGCCTTTGTTTGATATTTAGAATTTAAAGATAAAGATATACTATAAAGTTTTTCTACAAACTCTTTATTTGCATCGGTATCATTTGTTGGTAATGCAGGATTTAAAAACAGTAATAAATTCTGTTTGTTATTCGTCAATAAATAGCCGTTATACATTTCAAAATCATCAGATATTTTTAAGGCTTCTAATTTCTTTAAACCTCTAAATGACAATCCGAAAGGATCTTTACGAATCAACTTTTTTGCAATCAATCCACTTGGTGAAATCAATGTTTTGAAATTCGACTCTACTAAGGCGGCAATACTATCTTTCGAAAGTTTGCCCTCTAAATATTGATAATCAACCTCTTCTAAAAACAGCGGCAAATTATTATACATAAAATCAAGTGTATATGTAATATCATCATCGGGTATTTGACCTTGAATGCTAAGTATATATTCTCTGCATGAGTGTTGTAAGCTATCAACCATTTCTGATGCATAGGCTGTTAAGTCATCCGGATTGCCTTCAGAAGCAATCGCTATATTTATTACAATTTTATCAGAAAAATTGGTGTTCTTTAAAACCTTATTAAGTGTTTTTGTTTTTTCGGATTTCGGAATTAACTTGGTGATATCCTCCTCTAAATTCAGTTGTGAAGAAATCGATAATAATCCAACTAACATTAAAATGAGTAGCGCAACAAACACAACTTTTTTATGCTCAAAAAAATAATATAGCTTATTGAATATATTCATGTGTGCGTTTTGCTCTAAAAGTCAAATACAAATAACCTGTTGTGCCAAATATGATAGATGCCAACGTTGCTAAGATAAAACTACCTACTAAAAATTCTTTTACTTGTTTTAGCAATTTAACATTTTCAACAATATTGTCAAAATCAATTTTTATTTCAGTGCCGAAAACCAATCCCCCTAATTCTAAACTTCCATAGATAATAAATGGAATTAATGGCGGAATGCTAATATTTGAAAATCCAAAAGCAATGGCTTTATTCAGTTTAAAAATAGCGGCTAATGACAAACTTAAGATTCCATGAAAACCCCAAAACGGAGTCAACCCTAAAAAGATACCTAAGGCAATTGATAATGATTTTTTCTTAGGAGTATCATCACTTTTTAAAACATTTTCAACAAAAAATTTCTTGAAACCTTTTTTACGCATCTTTCTAAAAAGATTTCTCGGTTTTATGTATAATAATGCAACTAAAATTAACCAAGTATTTAAAACACTAATACGTGCAAAATCTTTATAAGGCCTAAAATGCGAAACACGTTCGTCATTATACAATACCTTAATCGGTACATTTTTTACCTCTACTCCTCTCCAAGATACTTTGACAATAGACTCTATTTCAAACTCAAATTTTGATGTATAGAAAGTAATGGAATCCATTACCATTAAAGGATACAATCTAAAACCTGATTGTGTATCGGTAAGTTTAATTCCTGTCTCTGCCCAAAACCAAAAATTAGAAAACTTGTTACCGAAACTACTATTTTTTGGTACAGATTCATGTGCCATATTTCGAGAGCCAATTAATAAGGCTCCTTCATTTTTTTTGAGTTCATCAATAAATACAGGAATATCGTCAGCATAGTGCTGCCCATCAGAATCTATGGTAATAGCATAATCAAAACCATCAGTAAAAGCTTTTTTAAAACCAGCTCTCAATGCCATACCCTTTCCTTTGTTCTTTTGAAAATGTATTTGAGTAAGTTTAGGAAAATTTTCTAGAATTTTAGAAGTCGAATCTGTGCTCCCATCATTAATTATAATGACCTCTGATGCATATATCAATACAGACTCAATTACCTTTTGTAGTGTCTTTTCGTTATTGTAAGTTGGAATTAATACACAGCATTTTAAATCAGAAAGCTCGGTCAAAATTTCTTGATGGTTGTTCGCAATCACAGCTAATAATTAAGGTTGTGAAGTTACTCTTTTTTCTTCGGCAGTAAAGTGATTGGAATTTAAAATATAATCTCTTATGTAGTTTCTAAGCGTGTTAGATCTAATAGATTCATAGTTTGACAACACAAAATCCTTATCCTCATCAATGTTTTTCTTATACTTTAAAATTTTTGGAGAATTCTGTTGGATACTCAAACGTATAAATCGAATTTCCATATTTTTTGGTTCTTTGATTAAAGCTGATTCTACTATCGTAATCCCCTCCTTAAAAATCTTTGATTTTTGCTTAGCACCTTTTTCAAATCGACCTTTCATTGCAATAGATGCGCCTTTATAAGCCATAAAAACACTTCCGTCTTTTTCTGATACAGATTGTAATTTATTAAATAACACAATTGTATTTTCCTTAGAACCATCTGTTTGCTTGTACAGTGCTCTTATTTCGTCAATATCTAAATTGATAATAGTTACAAAAAGACTTATTATTAAAATACTTAATTTCATGTGTCTGTATTATTTTATTAAATCGGTCACATGCTGTTCGCTATAATCATTCCCTGTAAATGATAAACCTTTAGCATGCTCGTTTCATGTGACCAAGATACTATTTTATTTTTCTTTAATTGGTATCCAAACTTCTTCTTCTGAACTTTGGCCATTATTCTTATACTTGGCACCTAATAATTCAAAATGCGGGCGATGGTCTATTGTATAATCTGATTTTGGCAACCATTCTCCAAAAATATAGTTCATTGTTTTTGCAAATTCACTACCCAAACCTTTGTGAAGAAATACCGCATATAAACCTCCTTCTAAATTGAATTCTTCCATACTCTTTGGAATATCATCAAAATCAGCAACTTCTACCAATGCCCATTTGGTAAATGAATCTGAGCCTTTTACTTCATTCATTTTTAATAACGAATCATACACCTGCAACGAATAAAAATTAGCATCTACTCTATTGTTTATGGATTTATGTAAAGGCATAAATTGTTTCCACAGCATGGGCGTTTCTTGTGGGATTGTAGCGAATGTCATTTTACGTTGCATTCCTACAAGTTTCTTTTTGGGTGAATTTTCTATTCTTAGGAACATATTATTAATTCATCTTGGTTTCCTGTATTTTTACTGCGGGTTTTAAGGTTTTGAACTTTGTTGTACCCAGTTTATTCTACTGAAAACCTAATTATATTAGTGTATTTTACATTTATTGCTTTTCCATCTTTAATTCCAGGCTTCATATTTGGAAGAATACTCAAAACTCTTGAAGCCTCGTCATTTAGTATTGGATGTGAACCTTCTGAATGGACATTGATAATTTCGCCATTAGTGTCGATTATAAATGTCGTAATAATTTCATGCCTTTTAGAAGCAAGACCTAAATCTGAGGCTAAATCTGCGTTAAATTTACGCGCTATATGGATATTTATACTCTTTCGCACACATTCTTTCAACTTTACTTTGCTCAAGTTTTCGTTACATTCTGAAGTCATTGGTATTTTCTCAATTGCATCAAATAAAAACAATTCTGATTCGTTAATTTCAATGTTTTTATTAGGGTTTATTTCAAATACTATTTTTTCTTTTTTCTTTGATGATTTCTTCTTTCTTGATTTTCCTTTTCCTCTTTCCATTAAAAACTCCCCAAGTCCAAGTTTAAGAGCTAACTCATCTTTTGTTAATTTTAAGATTGCTAATTCTACCGAATTTTCTCCTGAAATATCTAATCTAATTCCTTTGAAATCTTCAGTTAAGCCCCATCTACCATTTGCCTTTTCTCCCATCATGTAGGCAACAAACTTTCCATTTGACTTAAAATTAAATGACATTTTATTAATAATTTCTAAATCTAACATTTCTAGACCAGCTTCATCAATTTGTTCTTTGTTATAAGCGTCTTTGAAAACCCAATTACCAATGATTAAATCCCTAATCTGTGAATTAGCATTAACTGTTACTAATAAAAATGAAATAATTACAATTATTTTCAATCTCATATTTTTATTTTTTAAACTGGGTACAATTACGGAATATCCCTACTCCACTTCCTTATAATACGCTACCAACTTTAACGCTAAGGTTTCTTCGAAATGAGTCGTGTTTTTAACTTTTATGATTCCATCCGTTTCTGAAATATTCAAAACTAAATTTAGAATATTGTTTATATCAGGGTTTATCAATGCCATGAATTTTACATTTGAGCATTTTTCCATAAACAAGGTTTTACCTGTAACTTCTTCCGTAATTTCCTTTATAATTTGCATCATGCAAACTCCAGGCATCACAGGGTTATTAGGGAAATGTCCTTTAAATATTTTATGATTTTTGTTAATGGTAATAGTAACTGAAGTTGTATTGTCAACAGTATCTATTTCGTTTATTTTATAAAAGTCTTTTAGTAACATTATTTTTTTAAATCAAATTTATAGGCCAATCCAAACTGAAAAACTGAATTAAAGTGATTGTTCTCTTCAAAAAGCTCATCAGTAAAAACGCCAATTAGCCCTCTTTTATATCTTGCTTCTATAGTTAATCCCATATCGAATTGATAACCTAATCCACCAAATACAGTCATATCTACAGCAAAAATATTATTGGTTTCAAAACCGCTATTTGCCAAATTTATTAGGTTGTCATCCCAATCTAAATCCAAGCCAATACCTGCCAGTAGGTGAAAGCGCTGATCATTCATAATAAAAAATTTATTTGCAAATGCAATCGACACATAATGAATATTGACATCTTCAGCTCCCAAAAAATTAGTTTTAGCTCCTTGATTAGAATAATAAAGCTCTGGTTGTAAGGCGTAAAAATCAGAAACTTGAACTTGTAAAAATAAACCAACATAAAGCCCCGGTTTATAATCAAAACTAGTGTTAGATAAACTTGAATAATTAACTCCTGCTTTGACTCCCAAGTGTAATTTCTTTTGAGAAAATGCAGAATACGTAATCAGCATTAATACAACTATGAGTAGATGCTTTTTCATATCAAATTTTTATTAGTGTTATTTCTAAGTTAATTTTGCTGTGTAATATCTGAATATTTTTGGCGATATCATTATCAATTTCGGAGAAAATAAATTCTGTGTTTTCTTTCCCATTTTTAGTGTTGATAATTTTTTCTAAACTATTTCCTTTAAAAAAATAAAAATAATCTTTTGAATAAATTTCGGCTTGAAAAATTCTATCAGCATCATTTGTGAAGGAATTAATTCTAATCGGGTCATCTTCAATCAACACCTTAAAATCTTTTTTAAGTAGATTGATTAAGATTTTTTTATCCATTTCTTTGAGGATTGAATTCACTATAAAGTTATCCTTTATATAAGAAAAATCAAAAAGTTTGTTTCCCATTTCAGTGGTAAGCACAACTCTATGCTCCTGATTATTTATTTTCTTGATGATTAAAATTCCCCCAAAATTATTATCCATAATTGATATCTGTGCCTTATACACATAGTCAATAGAATCAGAAAAATAGGGATTTAAGGTTTTGGGTGATTCAATTTCATCAAGTACAAAATTATTTTTCTTTGGGTAAGAACTACACCCAATCATCAATAAACACAGACTAATTATCAAATACCGCATCAGCAATTGGTTGGTTAAATTGTTGATTATTGAAAATAAGTAGCGTATAATCTTCAGAACTTTCTAGCATCTTTACAGACAGAACTTCAAAAGTTATTTTATCAAAACCTATGACGAATTCGGAAATAAATTTTTTTAACTTTTTATCCTTCGGGATAAAATGAACTGAGTAATTTTTGTTATTTTTAAAATACGAAATTTCAAATTCAGTATCATCAAATAAATCTCCTTTTACACTTTTTACTACTAAATTGTTCAATGATTTAAATGCTTTATTGCTACTTAAATCTAAATCACTTTTCTTGCCAGCATCATTAATGAATAACATGTCTCCTTTAAAAGTGGCGCTATAAACAAACGGATCTTGGTATTCCCATTTTATAAAATTGGGAGATTTATAATAGAGCATTCCGCTCGATTTTATATCATTCGATAGAAAGCTTAAATGCTTCAATTGTACAAATTCACTCTTAATAGAACTTGTGCTTTCTGATTTTTTAACAATATCAGTTCGTAATTCTACCGCTTCATTATCTGACAATTTTGTTTGCTGAGAGAAACCAATCAGCACAAAAAAGAAAACCATTAAGGAAAAAATTAGTTGTTTACTTTTCATTAGAATCCATATTAAATAAGGTTGATAAAGTTACTGAATTCATGTTTTTAGTCTTTAAATACTCCAATACTTTCTCTAAAATTTCAACAGATATTTGGCTTGTATCATGCATTAAAACCACATCTCCTTTTTTTAAATTAGTAGTGATTTTTTTAAAAATAGATTCCGAATCTTTTGCCACCGTATCATACGAGCGTACACTCCAACCAAAAGTTTTTAAACTCAAATTTTTAACAGCCTTGGCTATATTCGGATTGGTAACACCAAACGGTGGTCTAAAAAACTGTACTCTTTTTTTCGTAATGTCAAATAATAATTTTTGAGATTTCATTAAATCTCTGGTGATTTTACTTCGTGATAAAAACCCATAATTATTAGTGTGAGCATACGAGTGATTCCCGACATTATGACCTTCACCAATAATTTGTTTCACCAATTCTGGATATTTTTCTACATTTTCACCAATCAAAAAAAAGGTGACTTTGACATTATAATCCTTTAATAGTTTTAAAACTTTTGAAGTAAACTCAGGGTGTGGTCCATCATCAAAAGTAAGTGCAATACTATTTTTATTTGTACTGTGATTGTGATGTGTTGCTTTTAAAAAAAAATTTAGTTCAAAATTGAAAGAACCAATTGCTGTGAATACTATCCATCCAACAAAAGGAATTAATAAATACCAAAAAGTCATCTCAAATTGAAATCCCAATACTAAAAAAACAAGTATTAAAACAATAACTGCAATATTTACATTCTTAAAATTTAGCATGAACCTAATAAAGTAAAACTATGGTTTTCTCCTCGATACTGATTGTACAGCAACACCTTTTTAATCGAACCTGTTTCAATCTCATTCAACTTTAAACACTCAGGAATAGATTGATTTTTCAATAATTTACAAGCGGTCCAAAATCCAAAAGCAGAAGCAGTGTTATACTCTCCAGACAATTGTTTATAGGAAACTTGTTGTGTTTTCTTAAAAATAGATTCTTGCAAATAAGTATATATTCGGTCATAATCTGAATCTCCATTCACTCCTAAAATTATCACATCAATATCAGAAACTGATAAATTGTTTGAGTTCAAAAATGCGACTAATTTTCCTTCAATTTCGTTTTTGGCTAATACATTATGAGTAGCAACATCCACTAATTTGGCATACGAACTGTCTGACTTTTTATCCTCTAAAACAAAAAATTGAGAGCCTTCACTAAAAATTGCTCCTCTTGTTTTAGAATTTAAAACCCCGTTTTCTATTAGTTCTTCTTTTTTAATATGACCTATTAAATCAAATAAACTTGTGGTATATCCTCCTAACTCATCAACACCTCCAAATACGATTTTCTCTTCTCCTTCATTTAGCATTAATTGCGCATCAATCATGGCAGATTCAAACGACAAGGCATTGTGAACATAGCTCACATTATAAGCTTTACAACCAATACCCAAAGCTATTTGAGCGCCAACCGTGTTGTGTGTAGATTGAATAAAAGACGTTGGAGTCAGAAACTCCTCATTGTTATCTACAATCTTTTTTAAGAATTTATCTGAGTCGATAGAGCAACCTAAACCAGTCCCAGAAATAATTGCATCTGGGTTTTCAAGACGTGCTTCCTTCATCGCAATTGTAGCTGCAACAACTCCCATTTTAACTCCGGTGGACATCCGGCGAATCATAGCTGGTTTTATATAATCTCGGTAATTTGGTTTGTGAGCGTGTGTGATTCTTTCTGTCAAAAATTGATAATTCTCCAACTCAAAATCCTCAGAAGAATTCTGAGCCGATATACATCCAATTCCGTTGACATAGCAATCTTTCATCCTTAAGTTTTTGAAAAGATTAATGTTGAACAATTGCCACCAAATCCAAAACTATTAGATAAAACATGATTTAAATTCTTATTTAAAACTTCAGTCACTGGAACAATATTCGTTTCAGGAATCACAGTTTTAAAATTAAGATTTGGGAATACCGTTTCGTTTTGCAAAGCCAAAATAGAATAGACTGCTTCAATTGCCGCAGCTGCCGCCAAAGTGTGACCCGTATATGCTTTTGTAGAACTTAAACTAGGTACATTATTTCCAAAGACTCTAAGTATAGCTGCGCTTTCAGAAGCATCATTATTATTAGTTGCTGTACCGTGCGCATTGATATAATCAATTTTATTTGCAGAAATATCGGCAACTTTCAAGGCTTTTTTCATTGCCAAAGTTGCTCCTTCTCCATTTTCGGAAGAGGCTGTTTGATGAAAAGCATCGTTTGCATTTCCATATCCAGCAACATATCCCAAGACTTTTTTATTTTCTTTTTTGACCTGTTCATCAGATTCTAAAACTAAAAAAGCCGCAGCTTCACCCAAGTTCAATCCGGTTCTATCAGCATCAAAAGGTTTGCAATTATCCTCAGATAAAATCATCAAAGTTTTAAATCCGTTGATGGTAAACTTAGACAAACAGTCTGCTCCACCAACAATCACTCTATCCAACTTACCGGCCTTAATCATACGCGCGCCTAACATAATGGCATTCGCCGATGATGAACAAGCAGTACTAATGGTGGTTACAAAATCTGTAATCCCTAAACGATTTGCAATTTTTGTGGTAGCATCGCCAGCGGGATGCGCTGTGATGTATTTTCTATTTTTGGATTCGTCAAAAACGGAGTAGTAATATTTTTCGGTCATATCCATTCCTGCAACACTCGTTGCCGAAATCAATCCGGTTTTACAAGAATTCATGTCTTTGATTTCTGCATTTTCTACTGCTTCTAATACAGCAATTTCTGCCAATAAAGCAGTACGAGAATAATTATTAGATTCGGGCAAACCCAATTGTTGAATAAATTCTTGATTGGAAATTTTTATCTCCCCAACCTTGATCTGATCGCCGTGAATTGTATCAATGTTTTCAATTCTCGAAATACCAGGTGTCTTATTAATTAAGGATTGGTAGTTCTCTTCGACTGTATTTCCAATCGAAGAAATGATTCCCATTCCTGTAATAGCCACCCCTTTACTCATTCTTATTTTGTTTTGTTTTCGCTAATATAGGCAGCCATCGTATCAATAGATTCAAAAATCACTTTCCCTTGTTTTGGGTCAGACAATTTGATTCCGTAGTCTTTATCTAACATCACTATTAACTCTAAAGCATCGATCGAATCTAAGCCCAATCCTTCGCCAAACAAAGCATCTGTATTTTCGATATCCGAAACTTCAACATCTTCTAAGTTCAGATTTTCGATAATCTTTGCTTTCAATTCTAATTTTAAATTCTCCATATTTACTTATTATATAATTCTTTTAATTTTTCTGTTGTATGCTTTTCATTCCCTTTATCAGAAACTAAATATAAAAAAGCATCACATTTATTTTTATCTACATTTACCCAACCAGCCAACACTGAATCTGCTTTATTTTGCTGAATCAAACTACTTTCATAGCTGTGATGGAAAGCTGCATTGTATTTTTCAAATATAAAAAAAGCATTCTCACTTTTTAACTGATGTCTGATACTTATTTCGCCAATGCCAATATTTGGCAGTGTGTAAACAAATACCGCGGGACTTGGAAAATAATTTTCCACATCGTCAATTGATTCCTGATGCTTACGATCAGTATCTAAACTGGATGCAGCATTTGAAAAAACTAAGGCTGTATTTGTTGATTTATATTCATCCTTTAAAAGTAATTCTGCTCCTAAAAAAGCAAGTTTACTCAAACTATCCATTTTAAAAAACTTTGGATATTTTATCCCAAAAGTTTTATATACTGCTTTTAAAAATGATTTTATATCTTCTGTTGAGTCTCTAAAAACAACTTCTCCATTTAACGAAACAATATTGTTTTTAATGTGACAATAACTTTGTATGTAACCATTTTCATCCAATAGTAATTACTTTTTTTTGCAAATTAAAATAGTATGATACTCTCCCATTTTAATATCCTCTTTCAATTTTAATCCTGCTTTATCAATCAATTTTAAAAATACTACAGCAGGATACATCTTGCTATTTCCATTCGCCATCACCGTAAAATAAAGGGATGTTGCTTCTAAAATAAACTTCGCATTGTCAAATTTTTGGCGATCCGTAAAGGTCTCCATTATCAACAATTCGGTATTCTCACCCATTGACTTTACGCAAGTACTCAATATTTTTACAATCTCATCTTCAGAAAAACAATCTAAAAACTGACTCATCCAAATAGTGTCCATTCCAGTTGGAATACTCGGATTATCTGCCAACCAATCTATTTCGTGTCCAGAAACTCTATCTCCAAACCCTTCATTTTTGGTATTCTCCAAAGCTTTGTTTAATTGACCTGGAAGATCGATAATCTTAACGTTTACATCTTCATATAACTTACAAGATCGGATAGCAAACTTCCCTGTATTACCCCCAATATCAAAAATACATTTTGGATTATTTCTAAAAATAATTTCTAAAGCTTCATCAAAAATAGGGTCAGAATAATGATGGTCAAACTCGAACCAAGATTTTTTAATTTTTTCTGGAAGTACAGACAGCCCTTCATAAATAGTAGGCCATTCTCCTAATTCAATCAACCCCTTAGGCTTTCCCGTTTTAATTGCATCAGTTAAATGATCTAAGCCTTTGTAACAAACCTCATCCGTAAAATTTATATTTACATTGACTGTCTCATGGTAATTTAAAAAATAGCCTGTTTTTGATAATTCATATTTTCCATTATTGTCTTTTAATACAATATCCGAACTCTCCGCCAACTCAAGTAAAACACCAATACCATAAACACTAATAGATAATGCATTCGAAATTTCTTGAACAGTAACTCCACCTCCGTCTCTATTGTCAAAAATATAATCAAAAACTCCTAATTTTCTTAAGGCTACGGTAGTTTGAAAAATAAATGGTGCGAAAGCAATTTTCTGAGCTTCTTCCAAAGCCTCAATGGCTTTTAATTGTTTTTTCGGCATTCTTGTTAGTTGATTGTTATTACAAATTTAACAGATAAAGTCTAATTTACAGACCTAATCTATTATTTATTTACTACTTTTTTAAACAAAACTGCGGTATTACATCCGCCAAATCCTGAGGCGGTTTTTAAAAATATATTCAACGACTTGCTTGTTGTTGTTTTTATTACATTGATGGACTCACTCACACCCAATTCATCAAATCCATGTGATGCGATTAAGGTGTTTTGATTTAAGGACTCTATCCCTATAATCGCTTCTAATAATCCTGAAGCTCCTAAAGTATGGCCGTAATATCCTTTTAGGCTATTCAACGGAATTTCATTCATCTCTAATCTGTTAAAAGCAATGGCTTCCATTTCATCATTGAAATTGGTTGCAGTACCATGAGCAGAAATATAATCTACATCATCTATTGATAGTTGCGCTTCTTTTAAAGCAGATTTTACTGCTAGATACAATCCTTCTCCAGTTCTTGAAGGTCCTGATATGTGGTTAGCATCATTGCAAGACGCAGTTCCAACAACTTCAATTGCATTCTCTTTTTTGTTTGATGAAACTAATACACTTGCTACAGCTTCTCCAATTGTGATTCCTGTCCTATTCTTTGAAAAAGGTTTACAAGGTGCATCACTAATTGCTTGGAATGATGTGAATCCTGACAAAATAAACTCTGTAACTAAATCGCCACTTACAATTACAACATCATCATACACATTAGATTTTATTAAACGATCTGCAACAGCTACTGCTAAAATACCAGAAACACAAGCATTAGAAACAACAACTGCTTCGCTTTTAAAATTGAAGAAAGTTTGAATTCGATTTCCTAATTCAAATAAATAGGGCCTGTTTTTATCTTTATAAAACTTTGATTTAGGCGAAAGAACATCAATATTACCTTTGGTTGTGGCAAGTATCAAACCTGTTCGATCACCAATATTTAAATTTGATTTCTTTAAAATATCATTTACTGACAATAGCATCATTTTTTCTAAAGTGGTGTATTTATCATTAACACCAATCTCAGAAAACAGTTTATCAACTTTTTCTTTATCTACAATAGAACTATAATAATCATCTCCATTTTCTCTTTGATGTTTTTTAATTCCTGATTGAGAATTTTTAAGCTGCTCAAAGTTAGATTTTGAATCAAACCCTAGAGAAGAAATTATATGATGATATGTAATGTATGATTGCCTCATATCCTATTTCATCAAACCTTCCTTCTTTTTCCATGCTTCAAAAAACGGTGGAAGTGTCAAAGACAATTCATCTTCAAAATTTACAAAAACTTGAACAGTTCTACCGATACAAGCAATTTTTCCTTCAGGATTAAAAATCTTATAAGTGAAAATCATTTTTGCAGATTTGCAATCTTCAAAAGCAGTTTCTATAGTAGCTATATCTCCATATTTTAAAGGAAGTTTGTGTTTTGTTGTCGATTCAATTATCGGCGTTACATAGCCATTGGTCTTAACATCTAAGTAAGATAAACCGTGTTTTCTACCAAAGGATTCTCGCCCTTCTTCAAAATAGGAGATATAATTTCCGTGCCACACTATTCCGAGTGGATCGGTTTCATTAAACCTAATTCTAATTGTTGTAGTTTCTTTAATAGTCATAATCAAACTGCATTTTTAACTTTGTCATAATAAATTGAAATAAAGATCATCGACAAAAAGAACAATCCTAATAAACTTATTTCTGGTAAGATATCTGCAAATTCTCCATTTCTAATAATTACATCGTAAAATCCGTTTAAACCCCAATTCATTGGAGATAATTTTGCAACAACTTGCATAACTTGTGGCATCGCAAAAACTGGAATCCATACGCCACCAATCGCTGCTAATATCACTACAGATGTTGCTCCAAATGGCGCTGATTGCTCTGGTGTATTTGCTAAAGTTCCTAATAAAATGCCAATTCCGATGGCCGCCAATCCTGAAAATAGTGCTACGATAAATAACAACCAATAGCTTCCATTTATAGAAAATTCTGGTAATCCTAAATGAGGAAAAATATAAAACCCTACTAATAACATCAATAAAAATTGCAGTAAGCAAACTGCTAAATACACAAATACTTTTCCAAAAATGGAAGTAGCATAAGATATGGGACTTGTTTTTAATCGTACAAAAGTTCCTTGATTTTTTTCGGCAACAACATTGATTGACAATGGGATAATAATAAAGAAAATAGCAAACAATGCCCAAGCAGGCACATTGTGTTGCACAGAATTGGGTTTGATATCTACATCATTTTTTTGTGGATTCATTTCTAAAAAAGTAACCAATTCTCCCGAATTAAAGTTGACATCTTCAATTTCTAATTCATCTTGAAAAGCTTTGTAAACCGCTTCGGTTTCTAATTTAGAAATCATTTTAGCGATGGTGTTTTTAACTCCATTTTTAAAAGAACCATGTGTTGCAGGATCAAAATACATTCTAATTTGCTGTGGAGTTATTTCAATGTTCTCTTTAGGAGATTCTTCTTCTACTCCTAATTCTTCTAATATCTCTGCAACATTTTGTGCTACTTTTATATTGAGGTTTTGGGTGAGGTTTTTAGGAATTACAATTGCTAATTGATACTTCCCTTTTAGTACCAAATCATTTGCTAAATCTTCATCAATAGTAACACCTTCAATAGTTCTAACAATTTTGAAAGAATCATTTTTATGTAAGTTCTCAATGATAGATGATGACAATTCGCCTCTATCATTATCAATTAAAATAATCGGAATTTGCACATCTGCATTTCCAACAAATGAACTGTTTTGAATTAAAGTTACAGTAATTAACAACACCAACGGCATGATGAATAAAATTGCCAACCCTCCCAAATCGCGTTTGAGTAGCAAAAATTCTTTATATGTGGCAATTAACAATTTATACATAATCTCTCAACTCACCTCCGGTTAAATTCAAATACACTTCTTCTAATCTTTGTGCACCATCAACAGATTTAATCAATTCATTTGGCGTACCTTTAATAATAATTTTACCACTATCTACAATCGCAACTTTAGAACAAAAATCTTGTGCTTCGCTCATATGATGTGAAGTATAAATAATAGTTGTACCATCTTCATTCATTTTTCTTAAATGCTGCATAATCACATTTTTAGATTGCACATCTACCCCAACGGTTGGCTCATCTAAAAATAATATTTTAGGTTGATGCAAAATTCCTGCAATTAGATTTACTCGTCTTTTCATTCCTCCAGAAAATGTGTTGATTCTCTTATTGGCAAAAGGTGCTAAGCCTAAACTTTCTAAAGATTGTATAATAATGTTTTTTAATTTCTTTCCTTTCAATCCATACATCGCACCGAAATACAACAAGTTTTCAAAAGCAGTCAAAGTTGGATACAAGGCATATTCTTGTGGTACAACTCCAATTAAATATTGCAATTTCTTTTTGTGATCTCTAAAATTTAGCTCATCAATAGTTACACTTCCTGCTGTAGGTTTTAACAAACCACACAACATAGAAATAAGCGTCGTTTTACCTGCACCATTAGGACCTAACAATCCAAATATTTCACCTTCTTCAATTTTTAAATCTAAATCTTCAACAGAATAAAAATCCGTTCCTTTATATTTTTTTGATATGTGATTGATATGAATCATGAATTATCTAATGGCTCTTTTTAATTTTTTAAAAAACACTTCTTCCATATCTGCAATATTTTCTAGTTGCATTGCAATGTCGTTATATGCATCATTTTTTGCAGATCTATTTTTATAAATACGAGAAGCATCAACAGCAAAGTCTCGCCAAGTATCACCAATTACTGTCATCTCATTTGATAAATCATACAATTTAGTATTCTCCAAAACGAAACTAGCCTCTTGTAAAAATGCTGCAAAGATATATCGAAAACCTCCGCCTCCTGTACCAATTTCTTCTTGCATACGTACAATTTGCCCCAAATAATGATTCGCTTTTTTAATACCTTCTTTCTTTGGCCACTTTCTGATTTTTTTTGCAGTAAAACGCATTCCCTTTACGCCAACAATAGGGATTGGAGCCAACATATCTTTACAGGTTTGTTTAATACCTTTAACAATCGCCTTCTTTAAATTTAACTCCTTTGGGAAATCAATTGGATAATAAATATGCCCCTTTGGTGCAAAAGCCCCTTTGGCAAAACGGACTTTTTCTAATTCCATTTCTGTAAGGGTAGAAACATCCTGCATCACAGGGTCGCTTACCAAATAAGTATTACCCTCTTTTCCATAAACTACCAAATTATGAGCATTGAAATGGAAACGATACTCTTCAGGGAAATAAGGTAAATTAAACACCCCAACTTGTAAACCAACTGGATTATTTTTCTTTAAGTTTTCATCTAAACGAGATTTAGCCTGTATAGGATTCTTAAATTTCTCTCTTTTTATTTTGATTCCAACGCGTTTAGCAAAACGTTTAAAAATTTGCCCAGGCATTACTCTATATGTAATTGCTGGTGCATGATTTACTTTTAAAAATGGAATATAACAATATAACAACCCTGAACCAATACCAAAAACCATTGGCTCACTAACATCATAGCCGTTAAATTTCATAAGGTTAGAAACAACACCATTTTCGCAATGTGCTGTTTGATGATGCGTAAAATTAATTTCCATACAATATATCTTTTAATTGATTAATGGAAATTTCAAATACATCGGCATACTTTTTTAAAGTTTTTTCTGATAATTTATTAAACACTTTTACTTTAAAATGTTTTTTTACTCGCCAAGACCAAAAGCCTGAATAACTTGCCAAAATAGGAATATCCATTTTGTTTAGCTCCATGTAATATTCAATTGGGCTCGTTTCTTTATTTAATACTCTCTGCTTCGCATTCTCTGCTCTTTCATGTATTTCTTCGATTGCATTGTCTAAAGCAATTTTCTTTGGATTCCATCCAGTGCTATTCCCTGTAACATAATTTCCTTCTTCATCTGTTGCGTAACACAACTCTTTAAAGCTCGAAGGGTCTTGGGTACCTCTATCTTGTGGAATTTCACTTTTCTTCATCTCAATCTATTTCACCTCTTTAATAAATAAATTCATTTCACAAGATAATAATTCTCTTGTGTCATCGGTAATTTTACAGCTCAAGGTACAAATGGTATATTCATTAGCATCGAACCTAGAAACCAATTGTGCGTCTGCCTTAATGGTAGTTCCAACTTTTGCACAGGCATAAAGTTTCACCGACTTAATGGTACTTATAAATCCGATTAACTTAGTTCCTAATCCTTCAAAATCATCATCGTCAAAATAACTTTTACCAACAATTGATGAGCAGGTTTGAGCAGCACACTCAACTAGACCAACTTCATTAAATAAATTATTTTCGACAAATACGTTATCTGGTTTAATTAGAAATGAAGTTGAAACATGTTCATCACCTATACTCAAAACTTTATCAACCATTAAAAAAGGTGGTCGATGTGGTAAGAATTTGCTGATGTCTAATTTGCTAATATCAACCATTTTTAGCAATTACAGTTTTCATTTGCCCTGAAGCGATTACTTCTTTATTTTGATTTAACACTTCAATCTCTACAAGTGTTATTCCTAGAAATTCTTGAATGATATTTACATGAGTAGAAATTATCTCTCCGATTTTTGGAAGCTTAGTAATCTCAATTTTTTTGATAGAACCGATATATCCAGTTGGAGCTTCCTCGCCCCTCAAAAAAAAATCATATCCTGTATGTAGAGCAACAGTTTGAGCCATATTCTCAATTAAACCTGGTTCAGACAGCTCATCCTTCAAAAAAAATAGATTGTCTTTTTTAATTGTAAATAAAGATGTAATGTCTGATTTTGAAAAAGAAACCAAGGTGTCAACCATCACAAAAGGAAACTTTTGCGGAATGAGATGACCTATATCGGTTATTGGATTTTCAACAACATTCATTTAGCAAACAGTTAACAACGCATAAGAATATAGAAAACGAGCACTTTCTGGTACCGATAGTAAGATCTTATCGCCTTTTTTTAATTTCCCAGAACTCGCCAACTCTTCTAACATGATATAAATTGAAGCTGAGCCAATATTTCCAACCTTATCCAAATTCATAAACCAATTATCCCAAGGAATCTCAACTCCCTGTTTAATCATTTCTTCATGTAACTTTTCTTTGAAAAAATAGGATGAAATATGTGGCAGATAATAAGTAATTTCTTCTGGTTTAACGTTGTGCTTTTCAATTGATTTTTTTAAACTGTCAACTCCTTTTACAAGAATATTAGCACTTAACAATTTTACATCTTGCTTCACTGCCAAAACAGATTCTTTACTCCAAGCTTCAGATGGGTATTCTGTCCAAGATTTTAATTCTCCATTTTCTAATTTATCACTACCTGCATACATACAAGTCTCTAGCTCATGTGCATAAGAATAGCCTTCAATCCACTCTATTTTAAGAGGTTGCTTTCCTTTTGGCTCACTTTCTAACAAAAATGCTCCAGCTCCGTCAGATAACATCCAACGTAAAAATTCTTTATTAAATGCTAGGATTGGTCTTTCTTTTAATTCTTTAAGGTGTGATATTTCACCTTCAAAAATGGTAGATTTTAACCAAGATGAAAAACGCTCAGAACCCGAACAAACTGCATTTGCGACTTGATCAGACTTCACCGATAAATATCCAAATTTTAAGGCATGCATACTAGAACAGCAAGCCCCTGAAGGTGAATTAACTTCTAAGTTTCCATTTTTTAAAAGGCCATGAACCATGGCTGCATGTGATGGCAATATTTGATCAGGACTTGAAGTGCCACAAGATAACAACTCTATATCTTCCTTTTTAAAATCATCGTCGCACAATAATTCTATCGCTTCTTTTGCTAATTGTGAATTGTTATGTGTCCAATCACCATTTTCATCAATCGCGTAATATCTTGTTTTAATTCGGTTGTTTCGTAAAACTAATCTTCTTGCTTTCGATTCTTGTCCATTAATAACTCCCAACTTAGCTTCCATCTCGTCATTGCTAATTGGGTTATTTGGTAAGTATTTCGAAATTCTGGTAATATAAACTTCTTTCATTCTAGTTGGCTAGCTCTTTTTATATTGTACTGAGGAAAAATACTTTTTATCCTTTTTTATTCTTCCAATTAATGGGACGTAAGTTAACAAAAATAATACAAAAACTATAGGTGCTATGAACCAAATTGCGAACATTAAATACCTACTAAACATCATTACAGATAATCTTCTTTCTGCACCCTTTGATCTTCCCTTGCCATGAATATAATTTGCCCATTTACTAAAAATAACATTGGCTCTTTTATCAACTAATACCAGAAATGATTTGATTTTAACAGCACCAAGAGCCAATAAGTTGGTTTGTAAAGTATCATACCTACTTTGTAACAAATGATTTAAAATAACAGCGCTAAATTTTATTGATTCATCAATGTCTTTTTGTGAAACTCCAGGTTTTGGGAAGACTCCAATAAAGCGTTTATTTTTATCACCATTAAACATCCAATGTACAATAGTAATGACACTTACATGATTGATATGCCTATCAACCAAAGCAATATTGCCTACTAAATTCACATTGTTGGCTACTAACAATCTCTTTACTTTTTCTTGTGCTTGAATCCACATGTTTCTAGCTCCAATCAAAGTTATGACAGGAGTATTTTGCAATAATTCTTTAACAATATCATTTTTTAAAAATGAATTTATAGGAATAGCCGGCGACAAATACCAAACTTGATATGCTAAAATAACCAAGTCATATTTTTGCTTTAATATTGGATTTTCTAAGTCAGATAATTCAGAAGGAATCTGTAAAAATGTTTCTGGAAAGGCGTCGTAAAATTCATCTTTTGTCCACGGAAAAGGAAAATCTTCTTTGAGTTTAATTTCGTAAAAAGTTAGGTTTACGTCTTGAGAATCTTCTAAATCTTTGGTAACATTTTTAGCAATTTCTAATAATTGTCCTGATTGTGAGTAATAAACGACAAGTACATTCTTCATTTAGTTGTTGATTTATCTAATATGAAAAGTAGTCAAATTATTCCATTCTTAAAAGAGATTGAATCCAAATTTTTAATCAGAAGGGTCTCCCCAAAAATCAAAGTAATTAAACCATTGGTAAGGATATTTTTTCAGCATTTCTTCAATGCTTTCAGTGTATTTTTTTAATAGGTCTTGTGCATCCCTATTTTTAAATTTTGCAACACGCGCATACAAATGGTAATGTTTGTTCACTTCTTTCATCACATACACAAAAATAACCGGAGTATTAATTCGCGAACCTAACAAGAAAGGGCCCGCAGGGAATTTAGCTTCTTTGCCAAGTAGATTTTCGGTTAAGGTTTTGTTTCCTTCAAAATAACGATCACCCGTAAAACAGATGAGCTCATTATTACTCAATGCATTATTAATTTTGAAAATATGTGACATATCAGGTTCAATAACTATGAACTTAATTCTCGACTTTATAGATACACTTTCTAAGTATTCTTTAATTGCACGTCGTTCATTATCAGTTGTTACAAGGTTAATTTGGGAATCAATATCAACCTCACTAAAAAAGTATTCTGCGATTTCAAAATTGCCAACATGGGCACTGATTAGAATTCCACCTTTTTTTTCTTTAAGTAATTCTTTGATTGCTTCACCGCCATCATGGTCATAAGTAAAACGATTATTTAAACCTGAAGAAATTGCAACTTTATCAATTAGAGTCTGACCAAATACAAAGACGTTTTTATAAGCTTTGAAAAAACTTTTCAATTTTGAAAACCCCAAACGCTTATGAAAAAAATAAAAACTCGTTTTTGTACCTTTGGGTGAGAATATGAAAAAGTAAAACGACACAAAAGAAAGTAGCATATAAGCTGCACTAATTCCAAGATGATTTATAAAGAAAATAAATATTTTATAACCTAGTACTAGCCCTTTAGATTTGCCTTCCCACTGTGCCATAAAAAAGAGGTTTAATTAACTTTCCTGTCAATTAAATCATAAAAATTTTGCAAAGTAACAATACCAACAAAGTCTTCAGCATTTAATTTAACTCCAAAATTTGACTCTACAGATACCACTAGATCTACATAGTCTAAACTATCTAACTCTAAGGTGTCTTTTAAATTAGCATCTCCAGTAATATCTTCATTTTCTACTTCAAATTCTTCTTCAAGAAACTCATTTACCTTGCTAATAATAGAATTTTTATCCATCTGTATTTTGATATTTTTTTATAACTATTGCTGAGTTTGTTCCTCCAAACCCAAAAGAATTCGACAAAAATACATCAATATTTTTATTTAATGTTTGTCGCACTAAATTTAATTTTTCTGAATCTTCATCACACTCCTCCAAATTAATATTTGGCGCAATAAAAGAGTACTCCATCATTAACATTGAATAAACTATTTCACTTGCTCCTGCCATCCAGCATTCATGACCAGTCATTGATTTTGTAGAACTTACATACGGAAACACATCACCAAAAACAGTATGAATTGCCTTTGCTTCATTTTGATCGCCAACAGGTGTTGAAGTTGCATGAGCATTGACATAATCTATTTGAGATGCTTTTATACCCGCCTGCTTTAAAGCTTTTAGCATTGCTCTACTTGGGCCATCAACATTAGGTGTAGATATATGTTCGCCATTAGATGAAAAACCGTATCCTACAACTTCTCCCAAAATTGGCGCTCCTCTTTTTATGGCTGATTCATAACTTTCTAAAATCAAGGTTGCTCCACCCCCACTAGGCACCAAACCATCTCTGTTTTTATCAAAAGGCTTTGATGCTTTTGTTGGGTTATTGGTATCTACAGAAAAAACACCTAAGCCATCAAAACTTGCCATAGCATATTTATTTATCTCTTGAGCTCCACCACAAATAATACAATCTTGCAAACCGCTTTTAATTAAATGAAAACCTAATCCGACAGAATGTGAGCCACTTGCACAAGCCGCACTTATTGTTAAGTTAATTCCTTTTAAATTAAAAATCGTAGCTAAATTCATGGTAACAGTAGAATTCATATTTTTAAAAATGGCTCCTGACCCCACCAAAGTTGTATCGCCTTTATCGCGAACTTTATCATTGGTTTCTACTACCGATTTTGCGGTACTATCATTTCCATATAAAATTCCGACTTCATTATTTATTAAAAACTCTTCGTCAATTTTAGCATTTTTCAAAGCTTCTAAAGTAGCAACATAGGCAAATTCTGATTCTTCACCCATACTGATTCGCGCTCGTCTTGATAGTAATTTTTTTAGGTTTGGCTTTGAAACTGATCCTGTTAATGCTGAGCGATATCCGAATTCTTCTCTTTCTGTAGAGAAAATAATTCCTGATTTACCAGCATACAAAGAATCTTTTACTTCTTGCAGATTTACACCCAAGCAAGAATAAATTCCCATTCCTGTTATTACTACTCTACCCATTTTTACTATGAATAAATTCCGCCATTAATATTAATTATTTCTCCTGTGATATACGATGCTTTTTTTGATGCTAAAAACGATACCAAGTCTGCGACTTCTTCAGCTTCACCAAAACGATTCATCGGAATAATTTTCTTTAATTCTTTTTCATCTAAGTTTGCAGTCATATCTGATTTTATAAAACCCGGAGCTACCGCATTCACCGTAATTTTTCTTTTTGCCACTTCTTGAGCCAACGCTTTAGTTGCCGCAACAATTGCTCCCTTTGCAGCAGAATAATTGGTTTGTCCAGCAGTTCCTTTGACTCCTGAAACCGAAACCATATTTACAATTCTGCCATAACGATTCCTTAACATTTTTTGAATCACATAGTTTGTCACATTAAAAAACCCATTAAGACTCGTATTGATTACAGAATCCCAATCTTGTTTTGGCATCCACATAAACAAACCATCTTTTGTAATACCTGCATTATTAACCACTACTTCTATTAGAGTATCTGCATTATTTTCTTGCCATGTATCTAGAGCGTTCTTAACTTCATCAGCATTAGAAACATCAAATTGAAGAATCTCTCCTGTATTCCCATTTTCTTCTACCAATCTCAACGTTTCATTCGCTGCATCTTCATTGGAATGAAAATTAATGAGGATATGATATTCTGACTCTTGAGATAATTTATTGCAAATTGCTCTTCCAATTCCTCTAGAACCTCCTGTTATTAAAGCACACTTCATATATTTTATTTTTACTCAATTTCAACAAAATTTTCAGCATTGATGTACCAAGTACCATTTAAAACTTCGCCTTTTGTATTGATAAAACCCCATTTCTTTTTGTACCCAACTCTTGACAATCCGTTCTCAAACCCTTTTGTTTGGCCTTTAAAAAAGTTAAATGACATCGCTGAAATTGCATACTCATCTTCAATCACAAGCTTACCAGATCTATCAATAAACCCCCAAGCCTTTTTAATTTTTACTGGTGCCAATCCATCATTACTAAAAGTTTCGGCATCTTTATATTGTTCAGCAATTACCATATTTCCACTTTCATCAATATAGCCCCAAAGTTTACCACCCATCACAGGTGCCAATCCATTGCTAAACCTTTTTGCTTTTTTATAAGCTGGTTGAATTACCCATTTTCCAGACCTATCAATAAATCCAACTTTCTTATCAGCATTCAGAGCATAAGTAAGATTTTCTCCATCAGTAAATCCCCATATTTTTATAGCTCCATCAACTTTAGTAAATGTTCCATCAATCACTAAACCATAAACATCATCCTTTTTAACTTTTGCTATACCTTGTGACATATACCCTACTTCTTGATATATTGCTTCTATTACTTCCTTGCCCTTATTATCTACCAATCCCCAAGATTCTCCTAACAATACTTTTGCATGTCCATTTTTAAATTTTAAAATTTTCTTGTATTTCGCATCAGCTAAAACTTCTCCTTTAGGATTCATCAAACCAACTAAACCATCTTGCCTAAAAAAAGCTACTCCATCATGAAAATCAAATACTTTATCTGATATTTGTAAAGAAACTTCTTCACCTTTTTTGTTGATGTACATCCACTTTTTACCCAATGCTACAACTGCTAATCCTGAATTAAAGCCTTTCACTTTGTCGTATTTAGCTTCAATTACCATTTCTCCGCTGCTATCTACAAAACCCCAATTGTCTCCATCAAATACCCCTGCTAAACCATCAGAAAAACTGATAGCACTTTTATAAGTTGGTTTAATCAACCAACTTCCATCTTCTTTAATAAAACCAAACTTTTTATCTTGGTTTACAACTGCTGCTCTTTGCGCAAAAATTGTTTGACATAGCAATACACTCACCAATACTAAAACTATCTTTTTCATTTTTATATGTTTTAAATTAATAATTGATTCAATCTATTTTCATTAAAAAATCTTTGACATTATTTACGTACGGATACATAATAACATCTTCTTTAAACACCGGAACAATCGCTCTGATTTGGCTGTACAGCTCAAACGTTTTTGTAGAAACCTTATCTTGAACTCCTAAATATTCAATGGCCTGTATCACAGTAATCAACTCAATTGCAACTACCTCAAAAGCATTTTCGATTACTTTTTTAGTGATTAATGCTGCATTTGTACCCATACTCACAATATCTTGATTGTCATTATTATTTGGGATACTATGCACATACATTGAATTGGATAGCATTTGATTTTCAGCTGTTGTAGAAGTAGCTGTAAATTGTACACCTTGCATTCCAAAATTCAAACCTAATGTTCCTAAATTTACAAAAGCGGGAAGAATATCATTTATCTTATGATTTAATAAATAATTTAATTGTCGCTCAGATAACATTGATAATTTAGTAACTACCAATTTTAATTTATCCATTTCTAAGGAAATATAATCGCCATGAAAATTACCCCCATGATATACTGTCTTGCGTTCAACATCGACAATCGGATTGTCATTTGCTGAGTTAACTTCTTCAATCAATATTTTTTTAACCCCTTTTAAAGTATCTAAAACTGGACCTAAAATTTGAGGAACACAACGCAATGAATAATATTCTTGCACTTTCTCTTTAAACACTGGGTCGTTAGCATTGCCATTATATAAATGCGCTTCTCTACTGCGAATTAAACTACTATCACTTAATGCTTCTCGCATTATTTTAGCAATTTTTTGTTGCCCTTTATGTTTCTTTGTCTGATTTAATTCTTCTGATAAATGATCATCATAGGCGCATACAATTTCATTAATTGCTACCGAACAATCTATCATCCAACTCAATAATTTTTGAGAGTAAATGGTATTTACAATTCCGATACCAGTCATCACAGAGGTGCCATTCATCAATGCCAACCCTTCTCGGATTACAACTTTAATAGGATGCAAATTTTCAATTTCAAAAACTTCAGCTGTTGGCGTTAATTTTCCTTTATAAAATACTTCTCCCTCACCTATCAAGACCAAAGCTAAATGCGCTAATTGCACCAAATCACCACTAGCACCAACACCTCCATGAGAATAAATTAACGGAATAACATCTCTGTTAATCAATTCAACCATCAACTCAACTACTGATGAGTGTACTCCAGAATTACCCAAGCAAAGTGTGTTTAATCTAGCTAACATTGTAGCTTTAACATACTTGGCCTCCAAAGGTTCTCCTGTACCCGAAGCGTGACTACGAATTAAATTGTATTGTAATTGCAAACGGTCTTTATCCGCAATTTTATATTGTGCCATTGGACCAAATCCGGTATTGACACCATAAATAACTTTGTTCTCAGAAAACTCTTTTAGAAATTGATGACTTTTTTCTACTCTGTCTATAATTAATTGACTCAGTTCAATTTTATCATTCTTAAAAAGAACACTATAAAAGTCAGAGAGTTCTAACTCTTTTTCAATTTTCAGCATATATCAGTTTAATTAGTTGGAACCTTTAATTTCTTAAAGGATTTTAGTATTTTTACTAAACAAATTTACCGATTTTTATTTTATAAATACAAATTAATTATGTCAGAAGAAAATGTAGATATCCTCATAATTGGAGCTGGTCCATCAGGCTGTGTTTCAGCATCTTATTTAAATAAGAATAACATCAATGTAAAAATTGTTGAAAAGGCAGAATTTCCAAGATACGTAATTGGAGAAAGTCTTTTACCAAGATGTATGGATCATTTTGAAGAGGTAGGACTCTTAGATTGTTTAATTGAACGTAATTATGAAAAAAAAGCAGGTGCTAGATTTCTGAGCAAAGACATCGTATGTAATTTTGATTTTAGTAAAAAGCATGGTGAAGGTTGGGATTGGACTTGGCAGGTACCCCGTGATGATTTTGATAATACACTAGCAACTGAGGTGCAAAAAAAAGGAGTCACTATTGATTTTGAAAATGAAGTGATTGATGTTTCATTTAATGGCTCGAGCTCTAAAACTACGATTAAAGACAAAGATGGAAAACTAAAAATCATCAATGCTAAATTTATTATTGACTCCAGTGGATACGGCCGTGTTTTACCACGTCTTTTAGATTTAGACATACCATCTAAACTCCCAGATCATTCCTCAATTTTTACGCAAGTAAAAGATATAAATCGACCAGAAGGAACTGAAGGAACACTGATTACCTTTGATGTGATTGATACTGACACTTGGCTGTGGATGATTCCTTTTTCTAACGGAAATACAAGCATTGGTTTTGTAAGTAAAACTGGCTTTATCAATTCTTATAAAGGGACACCGACTGAACGATTATCAGAAATGATGAAACTATCTGATTACTATTATGAACGATTTAAAGATGTTGATTATTTATTTGAACCGATTGTCATTGAAAATTTCTCAAAATCAGTAAAACAATTATATGGCGATGGCTATGCGTTGACAGGAAATAGCTCAGAATTTTTAGATCCAGTTTTTTCATCGGGAGTAACTTTTGCTACCGAATCTGGATTGTTAGCTGCAAAATTAGCTTGTAAACAATTAAATGGAGAAACTGTTGATTGGCAAACAGAATACACTAAATATATTGCTGAAGGAGTTGCTGTGTTTTCATCGTATGTAAAAGAATGGTACACGGGTAATTTACAGAAATTGTTTTTTGCTAGACCAGAAAACCCTGAAATTAAAAAACAAATATGCGCTGTCTTAGCAGGATATGTTTGGGATAAAACAAATCCATTTGTTACCAAACACGACCGAATTATAAAAACAGTTGCTCATGTAATTGATATGGAGCAAGAGGCAATGAAGGATAAGTAGGTAATATTTTATTCTTCTCTATGCACAATGCCAATAGAAAATGCAGGGGTGCAAACTGAGATATAATCACAAGGTTCATCAAATGGATTTGAATATTGAACTCGAACTCCTTTGCTAAGTTTTATAGATTGCCCTTTTTCAAGTATCACAATTTCGCCATCAATATTAAATTGTTTTTTTCCTTTAATGATATATGTGTATTCATCAAATTCTGGGGTTTGAAAAGGCTCACTCCATCCTGCAGGTGCAACCATATGTGCTAAACTCAATGCTGGATTAGAATCCGTTGTAAAACCAAAATGTTCTTCAATTAACTTACCATCTGCAGTTGGAATAACAAATGGGGATTTTTGAACTGTGTATTTTTTAGACATTCTTAAGGGTGTTTATAGAATTAATACTCCTTTAATCAAACCAAATAGTAATTGATTTGAGATTTGCCATTTCTGGTATTTGTTCTAGCTGAACTTTGTCTGTACTAAACGGATTTATACCTAATTCTTTTTTATCAATTGTAATTGTGGCATTCAACTCATCAATATATAAAGTAGCAGATGACAAAGTAGTTTCTACTTTATTAATCATGTAATGCATATTCACATCTTTAAATTGTGATGTTAATGCTAATTCTTTATCTGTCTTAAACTGATTGTCAAACACATCGACATATTTAATTGTTGATGATGAATCTAACGAAGTTTTTGGCACTAAGGTCAATAAATGTTTTCCTTCTTTTGAGTAAATTAAGTATTCATCATTATCACCATTAAATTTTGATTTTCTATCTCCTAAAGCCCCTTCACTTAAATGACTAACCACAGAATCATTGATAAAAATCATTTCAATATCACTCACTTTATCTGTACTAGAAATCAAACCTACTCTATTTTTTTCAATCAAAAAGTTATTTTCGTTTGTACATTGCGAAAACACAAATACAATCAATAAAAGTGTGCTAATAGTTTTTAACTTGTTCATAAAAGTTGGTTTATAAATTGACGCTACTATAACGCTAATTTTTGTTTTTTATTTCATTACTTTTTTCAAAATACCAAAGAAACCTCTAATAAAAGTAGCACTCGTTACTACCTTCAAAATCGGATTCATCCGTGTGCTCGAACTCCTTGTTTTTCGCTGAGATTGTTTTACTTGTTTCTCTACAGCTTCTTGTTCATTAAACCGAACAATCTTATCCGTCAATATTTCATAAGCACTTTCTCTATCAACAATCTCATTGTATTTTTTTGAAATTTTTGAGTTATAAATCAGATTTTCAATCTCTTGAGCAGACAAAATATCCATTCTACTCATTGGTGCTCTCAACATAGTTCTAGCGAGCGGTGAAGGTATTCCTTTTTCATTTAAAGACGAAACAAATGCTTCTCCAATTCCTAATTTTGTCAGTACTTCTGCTGTATCATAATAAGGTGATTCTGGATAATTCTCAGCAGTTAATTTAATTGCTTTTCTATCATTCGCAGTAAATGCTCTCAAAGCATGCTGAATTTTTAACCCTAATTGTGATAATATGGATGACGGAATATCTTTTGGGTTTTGTGTTACAAAGTAGATTCCCACACCTTTTGAACGAATCAATTTAATAATGCTTTCTATTTGATCCATCAAAGCACCAGATGCTTCTTTAAAAACCAAATGCGCCTCATCAATAAATAATACTAACTCGGGTCTATCACTATCACCTTGCTCAGGAAAAGTTGAATAAATCTCTGCTAACAATTGTAACATAAATGTTGAAAAAAGTTTTGGTTTATCTTGTATATCAGTTAACCTCAGTACAGAAATCATCCCCCTACCTTCATCATTAATCCTCACTAAATCTTGAACATCAAAAGAGCGCTCACCAAAAAACAAATCACCTCCTTGCTGTTCAATTTCAATAATTTTTCTTAAAATTGACCCAGTTGATGATGTTGAAATTCTACCGTACTCCGACTCTATTTCCTTCTTCCCTTCATTGGTTGCATATTGTAATATCTTTTTAAAATCTTTTAAATCTAACAAGGGATATCGCATATCATCGCAATACTTAAACAAAACAGCTACAATACCACTTTGCACATCTGATAAATCTAAAATTCGTGATAGCAAAGTTGGTCCAAATTCTGAAACTGTTGCACGCATTCGCGTACCATCTTGTTCCGAAATGGTCAAAATTTCTACTGGAAATTCTTTTGCATCAAATGGAATTCCGATCTTTGCATGTCGTTCATCAATCTTAGGATGTCCAGGACTCGCTTTTGCCAATCCACTTAAATCACCTTTAACATCCATCAACAAAACAGGAATTCCTTTCTCTGATAAGTTCTCAGCAAATACCTGCAAGGTTTTTGTTTTTCCAGTACCTGTTGCTCCTGCTATCAATCCGTGTCGATTGATTGTTTTTAGCGGAATTTTTACAAATGCATCGGTAATAGTTTCTTTTCCAAGCATTGCTGCTCCAAGATTTATAAAATCACCTTTGGTTTTATAGCCATCATTTATAAAATTTAAAAAATCCTCTTTTTGTGACATACAATTTTTTTTAAATGAAAAAACTTCCAATGGTTAAAATGGAACTAATTACTATTAAGAACACGCTTGTTTTTGTTACTGTTTTAACTGATTTGTTTTTTATCAAGAATTTAATTCCTATTACTAAAAAGACTAATTGTGCCAACAAAAAAGGAATTGTAAATAATTCGACAAAAAACCCTGTTACAATAGTATCAATTTTAAAAACATATAATAGATACACTAATAATAAATATAGGACAATAATTAAATTAATTATTGTTAGTCTTTTTTCATTGACAATACCCTTCATCAAATTTGCTTTTAAAATATCAATAGATGTTAAAAATACTCAAAACTATTCAACTATAAAATTCTAATAGTCTTACATTTGCAAAATAATTTTTAGAAGTGGATAAACAAACAAAAGGATTAGTTGATAAAGGAATCATGCTTCCGTTGATGGAGGAGTTTTATACGATTCAAGGAGAAGGAGCACATACAGGTACAGCCGCATACTTTATTAGAATTGGAGGTTGTGATGTTGGATGCCATTGGTGCGATGTTAAAGAAAGTTGGGATGCTAATTTACACCCTCCTACCAACATAGATTTGATTGTTCAAAATTCTAAAAAACATGCAAAAACCGTTGTTATAACTGGTGGTGAACCTCTAATTTGGAATATGAATCCGCTTACTACTGCGCTTCAAAACCAAGGATTAAAAACACATATAGAAACTTCTGGAGCTTATAAATTGTCTGGTGCTTGGGATTGGATTTGTTTATCTCCAAAGAAAACAAAATTACCTGTAGCTGAAATCTATGAGTATGCACACGAATTAAAAATGATTGTGTATAATAAAAATGATTTTAAATTTGCCGAAGAGCAAGCTACTAAGGTTTCTAAAGGTTGTCAATTATTTTTACAACCAGAATGGAGTAACAAAGAAAAAATGACTTCATTAATTGTTGATTATGTGATGAAAAATCCTAAATGGAAAATCTCTTTACAAACACATAAATATTTGAATATACCTTAATATGAATTTGTGACTTATTCTTTTAATCTAGAATTCACCAAACTAAAAACACGCTCAAATTGTTCTTCTAATCCCATGTCAGAATTATCAATCTCAATGGCATCATCAGCCTTTATTAATGGAGAATCTAACCGTGTTGAATCAATATAATCTCTTGATTCTACATTTTTAAGAACACGTGCATAGGTAATATTTTCATCACCTCTATCAAGTAATTCTTTATAACGTCGTTTTGCTCTTTTATCAGCAGATGCTGTCATAAAAAATTTAATATCCGCATCAGGAAAAACCACAGTCCCAATATCTCTACCGTCCATTACAATTCCACTATTTACTCCCATAGCTTGTTGTTGCTCAACTAATTTAGATCTAACTTCTGATACCGTTGAAACCTGACTTACCATTTGAGAAACTTCTAAAGTCCGGATTTCATTCTCAACATTTTTATCATTCAAAAATACTTCAGCAAATCCTTTTGATTCATTAAATTCAAAATGAATTTTAATATCTTTTACTTTTGAAATCAATCCTTCTTTATCAAAATTATCTTCATCAATCAATTTATGGTTCATCGCATACAAAGCAACTGCCCTATACATAGCACCAGTATCAACATAAACATACTGCAATTTTTTAGCTAACTGTTTGGCTAGAGTGCTTTTTCCTGTAGATGAAAATCCGTCTATAGCTATAATGATTTTTTTCATATGTAAAAAAATTTAGTATCGCTGATTTAAGTTGATCAACAAACTGAAAGTACTTGTATTTTCAGCAGGATGATATTTTGTGTAGGCGTAATTTAATTTAAATCTTCCCATTTTCAAACCAAATCCAGCAGAAAATCCGGCGAAAGTTCTGATATCATCTAATTGCAATTCTTTTGCTCGTCTAAAATTGTAACCCACACGTAAATTAAAACCACTCTCTGGAAACAATTCTGCTCCTAAAACAAAATGCCGCATGGTATTGTCTAAAAAACTAATCTCTTCATCTATAGTTGTACCATCAATATCGGTTTCACTATTTGATGGGTTTGGTTTTGCAACATTCCATTTTTGTAAATTATCAAGAGTCCCATATAAGCGTATAGGTACATTCTCTACTCTATACGATGCACCTAGCATAATCTCAATCGGAACTTTTTCTTGAGTACCATCAAAGGTTGTGATTTGATATCCTAAGTTACGAGCAACCAAAGTGAATACATAAGGCTGATTTTCATTTTTATAAATAATGCCTAGATCAACTGCCGCACCAAATGAAGAGTAATCTTGTATTACAGAGTTAATCAACTTTACATTTGCACCTACACTAATATTTGACCACGGAAATTTATAAGCATATCCTACAGATACCGCCATATCAAAAGCCTTAAAGGTTCCTGTTTCATTTCCATCTTCATCAGCCTCGATAAACTCCCCATAATTTGCATAAATAATTCCGCCTTGAATAGTACCAAAATTACGATTAATCATATGTGCAAAAGAAGCGGACACGTAATTGATATCAGTTAAAAAATTTAGGTAATTAACTCCAAATTGATTGTCTATTTCTAAGCCAATAGCAGAAGGGTTCCAAAATGGTTGATTCACATCATCAGTAAGTGTTAAAACTTTTCCACCTAAAGCAGCTTGTCTCGCTGAGGTAGGAACATTTAAAAAATTATAAATGCTCTCTCCACCCACTTGTGAAAACCCACTAATAGAAAATAATAAAAAGAGTCGTAATAATAATTTCATAAACAGCTGCAAACATAAAACTAATTTTAGAGTTAATACTAAAATTGAGTTACTATATAAACTAACGCATTAAGTTTTTATTTATTGATTTTCGATTGTTATTTTTTTAGATTAATATGAAATTAAAAATACATCTATTTCGCATATTGTTTTAGGTTTACTTCAAAAAAAATCCTTCAACAATTAAGTTGAAGGATTTTAAAAAAAAGGCGATGACATAC
>JASFYP010000004.1:0-16996 GCA_045047075.1 Flavobacteriaceae bacterium | reverse complement strand
CTATCAACTATCAACTATCAACTATCAACTACTTCCCCGCTTTAAACAGAAAATCTTTTTCTTCTTTGCTCAAAGCATCATATCCAGATTTACTTATTTTATCTAAAATCACATCAATTTTTTGTTGTCGAGCATTCGTTTCTTTATGCGTTGGTTTTCTTTTGATGTCTTTATTTTTGTACACTTTTTTGAACGGTGTAGCCTTTTTTGGTTTGAAAATAGTTGTAAAAAAATCAATGCTGTTTTCGAACCATTTGCCAATATCCATTCCTTTTTCTAATTGTTTGGTGTAGATAAATCCAATCACTGCACCACCCAAATGCGCTATGTTTCCTCCAAAATTAACACCCTTATTTAAATCAATAATACTAAGCCCCACATAAAATGCCGCAATCACCCAAAGTTTGATACCGCCAATCAATCGTAATCTAATTTCATACGTTGGAATTTTAGTTGCAACCCCAACAATAATTGCCATCAATCCTGCAGAAGTACCTATCAAATAACCACTTGGATTAATTGCTAAAAATGCAATACCACCTGCAATAATTCCCAAGAAAAAATAATTAATAAATTGTTTTTTAGAAAAGAATTGCAAAAACAAATCACCTATATAATACAAGAAAATCATGTTGAATAGAACATGTGGAAAATCACCGTGAAAAAATCCATAGCTAATCAATGTCCAAGGTTTGGTAAAGAATATATTTAGACTAGAACTAAGTGTTAACCAGTTTGTGATAAAAGGCATCGCAAATAGTGATACAACAAAAAGAACGACGTTGATGTAAATGATTTTTTCAACAATTGTGGCTTGTTTAAAACCTAGTTTTATGTGGTCTATAGAACTCATCAATTCCAACGTTTAAATTGGTTTTTTTTCCAAAAATATGCAATGATAAATCCAATAATTGCTCCACCAATATGAGCAAAGTGTGCAACATTACCAACAGAGTATTTTGTCATTCCGAAGAATAAATCCCCCAAAATCATTACTGGAATAAAATATTTAGCTGCAATTGGGACTGGAAAAAATATCAAAGCTAATTTTGCATTTGGATACATCATCCCAAAAGCGACTAACACTCCATAAACGGCACCTGATGCTCCAACTGCAGGAGTGTGATAAGTAGCATAGAATTCTGATAATTGCTCTCTTGTAATTGAACTTAAAATATGTTCGCTATAAGTACCCGTGTCTAAAATTTGCTGAATTTCAGTGCCAGACAAACCAATATTAATTAACTGTTCGTAAACTCCGTTAAACTGAAAATAATTTACAGCAGTATAAATTAATCCTGCGCCCAATCCTGCAGAAAAATAGAAAAACAAAAATTTATTCCTACCCCACATTTGTTCTAGTGGAGAACCAAAAGCCCATAGCGCATACATGTTAAATACAATATGCATTACACCTCCATGAACAAACATGTGCGTTAAAAATTGCCAAAATCCAAAGTTTTCATTCTCAGGAAAATAAAGTGCCAATGAGTCTGTAAAGCCCATTTTCAATACAAAAGTTGCAACAAAAACAACCACATTTATAATAATCAGATGCTTAATTGCATCAGTCATTCTATTCATCATAATCCAAATCTTTTATCTATTTCATTTATTTCCATTGAGATAAATGTGGGTCTTCCGTTGGGTGTATGGTTTGGTTCTTTGCATAAAAATAAACGTTCAACTAAATCTTCTTGTTCCTCTTTTGATAAGAGTGTACCATTTTTTATCGCCAAACTTTTTGCTAAACTTTTAGCCATCACATCTAATTGACTAAAGCTAGTTTCAGGAATCTCATTTTTAATATCATCTAATAATTGTTCTAAAACAATCGTTACTTGATTTTCAGAGATTGCTATTGGAATTCCTTTAACAACCAGTGATTCATCTTCAATTTTATCGAATAAAAATCCAGTGCTTTCTATATCTGCTTGAATTTCTTTAATCAGCAAAATATCATCATTGCTAAAATTAATTTCTAACGGAAACAATAACTGCTGACTAGCAGTATCATTAACGGTAATATGTTTTAAATATTCTTCGTATAAAATTCGTTGATGCGCCAAATTTTGATTGATAAATATGATTCCGGATTTAATAGCGCTCACAATATATTTTTTGTGAATTTGATGTGTTTTGGATGCAGATTGTTCCTCTTTAAATAGTGAAGCGTTTATCAATTCTGATTCAACTTCAATATTTTTGATAGCTGTTTCAGGAGCTTTGATATCAACATACAAGCTTTCCCATTGTTGACTTTTCTCTCGTTTGTACGGAAATTTTATATCTTTTTGTTGCTCAGTTTTAAAAGGATTAAAACTTCTATCAACAGTTACTATTGGTGCCGATTTCAATTGTTTTTCTTTGAAATCATAAGGCACATCCATTGTTGCATCACGATTAAAGTCTAACGCAGGGGCAACATTGTATTGCCCTAATCCGTGTTTTACTGTTGAACGAATAATGGCATATAAAATCTTTTCATTGTCAAATTTCACCTCTGTTTTTGTTGGGTGAATATTGATATCGATACTTTGTGTAGGTACAGTCAAATATAAGAAATAAGAAGGATGATAACCAGTTGGTAATAATCCGTCGAAAGCGCTTATTATAGCATGATGTAAATAAGGGCTTTTGATAAATCGGTTGTTGACAAAGAAGAATTGTTCACCCCTTTTTTTCTTGGCAAATTCTGGTTTAGAAACAAACCCTGTCAAGCTTAAAACCTCTGTTTCTTCGTTGATAGGAACTAATTTTTCATTGGTTTTTTTTCCAAGGATGGCAACAATTCGTTGTCGTAAATTAGTGTCGTTCAGTCGATAAACTTCATTTTCGTTGTGATACATCGAAAACTCAATATTAGGGTGTACCAAAGCAACGCGCTGAAATTCATCAACAATATGTCTGGTTTCTACTTGATTTGATTTTAAAAAATTACGTCTAGCAGGAATGTTGTAAAATAAATTTTTAACCGCAATTGAAGTTCCTTTTGATGTAGAAATCAATTCTTGAGATGCTACTTCTGAGCCTTCAATTTTGATATGAGTTCCTAATTCTTGTTGCGACGATTTTGTTTTTAATTCTACATGTGCAATTGCTGCAATAGATGCCAAAGCCTCACCTCTAAAACCTTTTGTTTCTATTTTAAACAAATCTTGGGCAGTTCTTATTTTAGAAGTAGCATGACGTTCAAAGCACAAACGTGCATCGGTTTCGCTCATGCCTTTGCCATTATCAATTACTTGTATGAGAGCTTTTCCAGCATCCTTAATTAATAATTTTATGGAAGTTGCATCCGCATCAATAGCATTTTCTAGTAATTCTTTTACTACAGAAGCAGGACGTTGCACTACCTCACCTGCAGCAATTTGATTGGCAACGTGGTCAGGTAAAAGTTGGATAATATCTGACATTAAAATAGCGTATGTAAATCTAAAATGTAAACTGCAATACCTACTAAGATGGTAATAATAACCGCTAATCGGATAGTAGAGCTGCGGTTAGAAGCCAATCGTTTGTTTTTAACCCACTCGTTTTTTAGGTTGCTTTTTGTGAAATGGATTCGTGTAGTATCTGCTTCAGTTCCTTTGTCACTGTATTTCAGCTTCAAATTTTCGATACGTTCTTTTCGCTCATCATAATAACGAGGCTTGTAATCAAAAACGTAGTGTTTACGCGATTTAAATGCTTTTCCGAACATCAATTAAAACTTAAATAATAGTGATGTTTCAAAATTACATAAATATTGAAACGTGGTCAAGTTTTGTTTATAAATTTAAGAGGACTTTGGGAAAGTAAATGATAAACCTCAAAATCTAACATTATAAACTGTACTTCGAACTTTGTACCTCCTTAAAGGTTTGCCATTTTAATAGCGGTAATTGCAGATTCTACACCTTTATTACCAAGTTTTCCACCAGATCGGTCTACGGATTGTTGCATAGTAATGTCAGTCAATACGCAAAAAATAGTAGGCGAATCATATTTAATATTCAAATCTTTGATGCCTTGAGTTACACCTTCACAAACAAAATCAAAATGTTTTGTCTCACCTTGAATAACACAGCCTATAGCAATAACAGCATCGACTTTTTGAGTGTCTAATATTTTTTTGCATCCAAAAATTAATTCAAAACTTCCAGGCACATTCCATCTAATTATATTTTCAGATAAAGCACCACAGTCTATTAAAGTATCAAAAGCCCCTTTGTATAATCCTTCAGTTACATTTTCATTCCATTCAGAAACAACAATCCCAAATCGAAGGTCTTTCGCATTTGGGATTGTCGTTTTATCGTAATATGACAAATTGGTTGTAGCCATTTTATAAGTATTTTGAATTGTTAGATATTTAGAAAATCAGATTTCCAAATCTTTCAATCAACTATTTATTCAGCATATTTTGCTTTGCTGATATAGATCTCAATATTTTTAGCTTCTTCAGAATTTGGATATAATTTCTGAATTTTTTCAAACATTTTTAAAGCTTTGTCAGATTTTCCTAATTCTAAAGCAGTATTCCCTGCTTTGAATAAAAATAGCGGAGTTGTAAAATCGTTTGCTCTTAAATTGGCAGCTTGCTCATAGTAGTTTAATGCATCTTCTGGTTGATTTAAATCAGCAAAAGCATCACCTATAGCTCCTTTAGCAATTGGACCTAAAGCTTCATCATCCGAAGAAAATTTTTCTAAATAATTGATAGCTTCTGTATAATTTTTCATTTTTAAATAAGAAATACCAGCGTAGTAATTTGCCATGTTTCCAGCATCCGTACCAGAATATTGCTCAGCGATATCAATAAATCCAAATTTACCATCAACACCATCTAATCCTAATAAATATATTGAATCTGCAGCTACACTTGTAACTGATGCTTGTTGAAAATGAACTTTTGGAAAAGCCAATTCGTCAGCTGCAATTTTTTCATTTGGCACATCAACATATTTTTGATACCCCATAAAAGCTAAGACTCCGGCAACAATTAATCCTAAAAAGATAAAAATATTTTTTTGGTTGTTAATTACCCAAGTTTCCGATCTCGATGCAGTTTCATCTAAAGTATTAAATACTTCAGCAGTTGTACTCTTTTCATCAATCGTTCTTTTAGTACGTGCGGTTCCTTTTTCTTTGTTTCCGCTCTTTTTATATGTTGCCATTTTCTTATTAAATTTGTAGGCGCAAAAGTATGATTTTTAATTGGAAACTAAAAGCCCAATAATCGCAAAAAAATCAATAATTTGCACTTCCTTTTTAGAAAGCACCAAAAACAATGTATTTACAAAAATTAACCCTATTCAATTTTAAGAATTTCGAATCACAAAGCTTTGATTTTCAGGATAAAATAAACTGTTTTGTAGGTGATAATGGTGTTGGTAAAACCAATGTGTTAGATGCTATTTATTATTTGTCTTTTGGTAAAAGTTACTTTAATCCGGTGGCAGGTCAGAATATAAGACATCAGCAAGATTTTTTTATGGTTGAGGGTAATTATAGAATTAATGATCGAGATGAAACCGTTGTTTGTAGTTTAAAAAGGGGACTAAAGAAAGTAATTAAACGCAATGATAAGGAGTATGAAAGATTCTCTGACCACATAGGCTTTTTACCTTTGGTGATTATTTCTCCTGCAGATAGAGATTTGATAATTGAAGGGAGTGACACAAGAAGAAAATTTATAGATAGCGTAATTTCGCAATCTGATAAAATCTATTTAAAAGCACTTATCAATTATAATAAGGTCTTAGTTCAGCGAAATGCATTGTTAAAATATTTTGCGGCAAATAGAACTTTTGATGCGCTTAATTTGAAAGTTTATGATGCTCAGCTAGAAGAGTACGGAAAAGTTATCCATCAAAAAAGAAAGGAATTTTTAGAAATTTTCACTCCTATTTTTGTCGCGAGATATAAAGTGATTGCCAACGCTAAAGAACAAGTGAGTTTGAAATACAAAACACAATTGGATGAAGGTTCGTTGACAGATTTACTTGCTCAAAATTTGGATAAAGATAGAGTGATGCAATATACAAGTGTAGGTATTCATAAAGATGATTTGCAGTTTGAGATTGATGGATATTCTGTAAAGAAGTTTGGTAGCCAAGGGCAACAAAAATCATATTTAGTAGCATTGAAATTGGCACAATTTGAATTTATTAAAAAACAAGCAAAACTAAAGCCTATATTATTGCTCGACGATATTTTTGATAAATTAGACGATTTGCGAGTAGCCCAAATTATAGACTTGGTAAATCAAGATGAATTTGGGCAATTATTTATAAGTGATACACACCCTGAACGTACCGAAGATGTAGTGAAAAAGACAAATCAATCGTATAAAATTTTTAAGTTATAATGGCACGACGTAAAAATGAATATCAGAGTATTAAAGATTTGATGAAAACGGTTATCAAAGAAAACAACTTGACCAAGGGCATGCAAAAAATGGATGTACGAGAAGCTTGGGAAAAGCTGATGGGTAATGGGGTAATGTCTTATACTGATAGTGTGCAGCTGCAAAACACTACGTTGGTTGTAAAGCTTAAATCGTCAGTTTTAAGAGAAGAGTTGAGTTATGGAAAAGAAAAAATAGTAGCTATGATTAACGAAGAACTAGGGCAAGTACTCGTTAAAAAATTGATGTTAGTTTAGATACTATCAATTAGTTTTTACACATCAGATAATTTATCAAACAAAAAATACTCCCATTTTAATTCTTCTTGATTATTAATAATTTCACTAACTACAATTGTAATACTAGGATGTGTTGCAACAATTAGAGCTTTAATATCTTCGTTGTATGAAACCGAAAAATGTGTTATCATCTTTAAAAGATTCATATAGTTTGGGGGAATAGTATATGAAGTAATATTGGTAAAGTCAAAAAGAAAGAAAGCGATTTTTTTGATATTTACTTTTTCAATAATATCTATAAAAGTATCTCTAATTTCATTCTCTTCGATATTACCGCTAAAGGTGGCAATGACCCCATTGTTTTTAATTTTAATTTTTACACTCATTATTCTTGTAAGATAATTTTTTTTAGGGATTACAAATTTAGGAAAAGAACTGTCTAAAACAATCAAAAACCTATTTGCTTTTGTAAATAGAAATAATAATAGAACAATTGGCTTCAAATAGGAAATGAATAGTTATTTATTGAAAGATTGACTGTCGTTGTTGAGGTGTGTAAATTTAGAAATCAAGAAAGTTCCTAATTTTTTAGTTGATTAACAAAATTATTCACAACATATTTGAGCATCTTCTATATTGTCAAAATAAAAATACTCCCATTTTAAATTTGCTTGATTTTTAATAAATTTTTTTGCAATTGCTACAATATCAGGATGAGTTGCTACAATTACTGCTTTTATTTTTTTATTATATGAAACTGAAAAGTGAGAGATAGTTTTGTGGTTTTGTAAAGCATTTTTTGGTGGTATGTAAGAAGTGATGTTTATAAAATAAAAAAGAATGTAGTTGATGTTTTTGATATAAAGTTTTTCGGTAATATCTATAAAAGTATCTCTAATTTCATTATCTTCAATATTGCCACTAAAGGTGGCGGTAACTCCATTTTTTAAAAACTTTATTTCTACACTCATTCTTTCTTCCTAGTAACTTTATTGAGAAATACAAATTAAGAAAAAGAACTGTGGTAAACAATAAAAAACCGATTTGCTTTTTTACAAATCGGTTTAATTTTTATTAGACTACAAATATGTTACCTAATGGTTATGGCCTTTAGTTTCATACCCGATTAATCCGTACGCTCCATTCGTTAAAATTTTATCTGTGGGTTTAAGGTTTTCTGAAGCTATTTCGACAAAACCATTGTGTTTTTTGCCTACACTAACTTCAATAGTTTTAAAAGTGTAAATATCATTTTCAAAAGATTCTAATTTCAAAATTACCGTTTCTTCACCACGTTCAACAATTGCATTTTCTGGTACCGCGATTGCATTACTACTGCTAGTTTCAATTTCAGCATCTACAAACATTCCGATAGCAAAATTATTTTTTTCGTCATCCTGTAAATGTCCATGAACTTTTGCAGTTCGTGTAATTTCATCGATGGATGTACCTACTAAATGAACATCGGCATCATAAATAGTTTCAGAGGCTTCAGGAATTTTAAAATTTATTTTTTGCCCTTCTTTTATGCGCATCAAATCTTTTTCAAAAGCGGTCAATTCTATATGTATATGGTCGGTATTTATAATTTCCATAATTGCATCCGCAGAAGAAACATACACACCTTTACTCACATTTATTTGAGTGATACTACCACTGATAGAAGCATAAAGTGTAATAACCGAGGTGATTTTCCCTTCCTCAACTTTCGTTGGATTGATATTGAGCATTTGTAATTTTTTTCGAAATCCGTTTGCCTTAGCTATGCTTCTTTTGTATTCACTTTCGGCTTTTAAATAGTTTTTTTGAGAAGTTATTTTTTCATCAAATAATACTTTTTGTCTTTCATATTCAGATTTTAAATAGGTCAGTTGCTCAACAATTTCTAAATATTCTTGTTGTAATTCTACAAAATATGGATTCTCAATTGTTACTAATGCCTGTCCTTTTTTCACTTTATCGCCAATTAATAAATTCGATTTTTTCACATATCCACCAGAAAAAGAACTGATAATTTCTTTGCTTTGTGGAGGTACATCAATCATTCCAGTTATTTTTATGATTGAAGGAAATGATTGCTCTGTAATGCTACCTAACTCCATTTCGTTACTTTCAAATTGAGCGTTTGTCACTTCGATATTATTATAATTTTCAGCTTCGGTTTGCTGATTTTTTGGAGCTTCTTTTTCTGGTGTTTTGCTACAATTGCTTAGGCTTAAAGCTAAAATTGAAGCGAATAGTATGTATAATGTATTTTTCATTTTAAGAACTTTTAAAGGGTTAAGTTGTTTATTTGAATTGCCGTTTGGTTGTATTCATTTAAGTTATTTAGATAAGAGAGTATGATTTGATACCCATTTTCTATGCTCATGATGTATTGAAAGAAATCTATTTCTCCATGCTCAAAACTTAAATTAGAAGTTTTAATAATTTCTTGAGATAATATTTTCCCTTCACTTTCATAATACAACAATGACTCACTTTCTTTTTTTAATTGCGCATGTAGTTTTTCATATTTTGCAGTGAGAACAGATATTAGCTGAATGTTTTCTTGCGCAACTATTTCTTGATCAATTTTAGAAGCAGCTACTTTCTTTTTTTGTGCTCCAAAAAATAATGGGACCTTTAATCCTAATTGAAAAGTATTGATGTTTCCATTTAAAATAGTGTTTTCTCCATAGCTATATTGCAAGCCAATATCAGGTAGAAATTTCTGTTTTTCTAGTCGAGTTTTAGCGTTGAACAAATTACTTTGAGCTTCTAGAAAAGTAAGCTCAGGACTGTTTTCAATCGTTATATTCTGCAATTTGATTTTATCTAAACTTGAAAATACAATTGTATAATCTTCTTCTATCTGAACTATTTTTTGAATCTCAATAATTGCTAATTGTACATCTTCTTTAGCTTTGTTAAATAGAATATGCAATTCTTTTTGTTTAGATTTTGCAGTGATTTTTTCTAAATAATTAGAGGCTCCTAATTCAAATTTCCGGTTGGCATTGTGGGCAAATTTTCGATATAAACTATCCAAATCTGTATACACCAACTCCTTTTCTTTGGCGTAAACATAGTTGTAATATGCAGCGGTAATTTCTCTTTCAAGTTGCTTTTTTTGTATTTCGTTATTAGCTTCAGAAATTGCAATGGATGCTCTATTTACATTTTTATTTGCCCCGTAAAATGTGGGGAAAGCAAAGTTTTGAACAATCCCAAAAGAATTCAACACTCCAACATTTGTACCAATAGCATCTTCTTCGCGTTCGTAAAAAATCTGCGTTTTATCAATATTGATTGATGATTTTGCAAACTCTTTAGAGCGCTCAATATCTAAAGTTGATGCTTTTAAATTTGCATTATTTTCATAAGCCAACTGTTTTAATTGCTCTAAAGTAAACGAGTTGTTTTGTGCCTGAATTCCAATAGAAAATGTTAAAACCAACATCGTAATCACAGCTCCTTTTTTATTTTTTAAATGGAATCTTTTACGTTCTCTTTTCTTATCAAAAATAGAATAGAGTACAGGCAATACCATGAGTGTTAAAAGGGTAGAGGTAATCAATCCACCGATAACAACCGTTGCTAAAGGGCGTTGCACTTCAGCACCAGCACCGTTAGAAATTGCCATTGGTAAAAAGCCTAAAGCAGCTGCCAAAGCAGTTAGTAATACAGCTCTTAATCTGCTTTTCGATCCAAAGATAATTAGTTCGTCATCTGCTTTCATACCATTGTTTTTTAGTTCTTTAAATTCTTCAATCAATACAATTCCGTTTAATACGGCAATCCCAAATAAAGCGATAAATCCTACACCTGCTGAGATGCTAAAAGGTAAATCACGAAGCCATAAAAAGAAGATTCCACCAACAGCTGCAAAAGGAATTGCTGTATAAATAATCAAGGCTTCTTTGGTTGAATTAAATGCGAAATAGAGCAACACAAATATTAGAATTAATGCGATTGGAACTGCCACTAATAATCTTGCTTTTGCCGATTCTAAATTCTCAAACTGACCACCATACGTGATGGTATATCCTGGCGGGATATCAATCTTTTCATTAATAATTTTTTTAAGATCATCAACTACTGATTGTAAATCACGATCTCTAACATTTACCCCAACAACAACTCTACGCTTAGTATCATCTCTAGAGATTTTTGCAGCTCCTTTTTTATGAGTGATGGTTGCCAGCTCACTCAATGGAATTTTTCCTCCCGAAGGTAAATCGACATATAGGTTTTTTAAATCCGTAATATTTTGACGTTTGGTTTTATCCAATCGTAAAACTAAATCGAATTTTTTCTCTCCTTCAAAAATACTTCCTACCTTAGATCCTGCAAAGCCCATGGAAATCATTTCATTTAAATCGGCAATGTTTAGACCATACCGTGCAATTTTACTTCGATTAAAATGAACATTCATTTGTGGTAATCCAGCAGTTTTTTCTACCGTGATATCCGCAGCACCTTCAATGTTTTCAATCACTCTTTTTATTTCATTAGCCTTCGAATTTAAAACAGATAAATCTTCACCATAAATTTTAATAGCGATGTCTGAACGCACTCCAGAAATTAATTCATTAAAACGCATTTCTATGGGTTGCGTAAATTCAACTTCCATATTCGGAATGATTTCCAAAGCTTCTTTAAATTTGTTTGCTAGCTCATCTTTAGTCTTTGCAGATGTCCATTCGCTTTTCGGAATCAAGGTGATAATAACATCACTTTCTTCCATAGACATTGGGTCCGTAGGTACTTCAGCAGCACCAATTCTACTAACCACTTGTTTTACTTCTGGGAAGTTTTCTCTTAAAACTTGTTCAATTTTTGTGGTGATTTCTACTGTCTTTTTTAATGAAGTTCCTGTTTTTAAAATTGGTTGAATTACAAAATCACCTTCATCTAAAGTTGGTACAAATTCCGCACCCATCGTAGAAAATAAATAGAAAGAAAAAAGTAATACTCCGAAAGCACTACTAATAATAATTCGTTTACTTTTTAATGCCCATCGGATTGATGGTTCATATAGATTTGTCAAAAATCGCATCAACCTAACGGAGATGTTTTTATCTGAAAGATTGGTTGGTTTGATTACCAAAGATGCCATTGCAGGTACGTAAGTCAACCCAAAAATCATAGCTCCAATCAAAGCAAAACTAAAGGTCATTGCCATGGGTTTAAACATTTTCCCTTCAATACCACCTAAGGTTAAAATTGGAATAAAAACAATCAGAATAATTAGCTGTCCAAAGATTGCTGAGGACATCATTTTAGAAGCAGAACCATAGGTAATATCATCTCTTACATCCTGCGCTTGCTCTTTATCTAATGACGTAAACTCACTCTTTTTAGAGGTGATTTGAAAGGCAACAAACTCAACAATAATTACTGCGCCATCAATGATTATTCCGAAGTCAATTGCACCTAAACTCATTAGGTTTGCATCAACATTGAAAATATACATCATAGATAGTGTGAACATCAATGCTAACGGAATTACTGATGCAACCACTAATCCTGAGCGCCAATTACCGAGTAATAATACCACGACAAAAATTACAATTAGACTCCCTAAAATTAAGTTTTCATAGACAGTAAAAGTAGTTTTAGCAATCAATTCACTTCGGTCTAAAAAGCCATTGATATATACTCCTTCTGGTAATGATTTTTCTATCGATTTTACTCTTTCATGAACAGCTTCAATCACCTTTTTAGAATTGCCGCCTTTTAGCATCATAACCTGTCCTAAAACTTTTTCACCTTCGCCATTTGCTGTAATTGCACCAAATCGCATCGCTGATCCAAAACCGACAGTTGCAATATCTTTGATGTAAATTGGAAGTCCTTTTCTGTTGGTTACTACCGTATTTTTAATATCATCTAAAGAGGTCATCAATCCTTCTCCACGAATAAAATATGCTTGATTTGTTTTTTCGATATAACCACCACCAGCAACACTATTATTTTTTTCTAATGCTGTAAAAACATCTGCAGTAGTGATGTTCATCGCATTTAATTTTGAAGTATTTATAGCGACTTCATACTGTTTTAAAAAGCCACCCCAAGTGTTTACTTCAACCACGCCTTTGATTCCTGAGAGCTGTCTTTTTACAATCCAATCTTGAATTGTTCTAAGTTTTGTAGCGTCGTATTTATCTTCATATCCCTCTTCTACATCTAAAATGTATTGATATATTTCGCCCAGTCCTGTAGTAATAGGTCCCATTTCTGGAGCTCCAAATCCTTTAGGTATTTTTTCTCTTACCGATGTTAATTTTTCGGCAATTAATTGTCTGGGTAAATAGGTGCCCATGCTTTCTTCGAATACAATTGTTACGACTGATAATCCGAATTTAGAGGTTGATCGTATTTCAACTACTCCAGGTAGATTAGACATTTCTAGCTCCACCGGATAGGTGATGAATTGTTCAATATCTTGTGTAGATAAATTTTGTGATGTTGTGATTACTTGTACTTGATTATTGGTAACATCTGGTACTGCACCGATGGGTATTTGTGTAAGTGAATAGATTCCGAATCCCACAACAAAACTTGTAAATAGGAATACGAAAAATTTATTTTTGATACTAAATTTTATAATGTATGATAACATAGTTATTTAATTAAGAATTATGAATTGCAGTTGTGAATTGAAAAAATCAAAGACACATTTCTGCTTATAATTAGGAGTGAGAACTCCAATTCTAAATAAAAACTATGTTAATTGTGGTGGTTGAAAAATCTCTTGTTTTTCGAAAGTAGAATGTAAATCGAAATAATGGAAATTAGATGAAGTGGTATCAATTTCATCAATATTTTTATTGTTATATGATAAAGCCAATAAAGTAAAATCCACTAATTGATTGTTACCCGTATTATTCTGTACAGGATGCTTGTGTTGTTTGTGTTCTTGCTGATGTTGTTTTTGGTGAGATTCTTTTAAATCTCCAAAATGCTTCGAGAAAAAAGTGGTCAAATTATCCCCATATTTTACTTTATGAAGCTGATAATCTTCTATCAATTCACTTGTTTCAAAGATTAAATCCATGTTGGTAAATAATCCTTGAAACAAAATTAATGAAGCTAAATATGTAACAACAACCTTTTTCATTTGGAGCCAAAAATAGAATTTTATTTAATTAATTAAAACAATAATGGATGCGAAAAAATTATATTAAGATAGATTTAACTTATAATGCCTAAAATAAACAATGCCGATTTACATTTGTAAATCGGCATTAGAATAAATATTTTAATCAGATTAAAATTGCTCTCTACCAGAAAAATGGAAGTTAGATTCTATCTGTGCATTCTCATTACTATCACTTCCGTGAACAGCATTTTCGCCCATAGATGCAGCATATAATTTACGAAGTGTTCCTTCAGCAGCATCCGCAGGATTTGTAGCGCCAATTAAAGCTCTAAAGTCTTCAACAGCATTATCTTTTTCTAAAATAGCAGCCACAATTGGTCCGCGTGTCATATATTCTACTAACTCACCAAAGAAAGGTCTTTCGTTATGAACAGCATAAAATGATTCTGCTTCTGATGTGCTCATTTGAGTCATTTTCATCGCTACGATTCTAAAACCAGAAGCGTTAATTTTTTCTAAGATTGCGCCTATGTTTCCTTTTTCGATTGAATCAGGCTTAAGCATTGTAAATGTTCTATTTGTTGCCATTTAATTTGTTTTTTAAATCGGATGCAAATATAGGATTTTCTTTTAGAAATAAAATTTACTTATTTATGATTTTTGTCGATTAATATTTTTGTGTGTAAGATTGTTGTAAATCATTATTCAATCCACGCATTTCCATTAAGACTTCATTGTTTTCAAAATTGAATTTTAACAATCCAAAACTACGTTGATTTACTAAATTACCAACTCTGTATTGATTGGGTTCTTCTGTATTCATAGTTGCTGAATGTGTTAATCCGCTTGATGTAAAATCAATTAAAGAGTATGATAATCCATCCGCTTCCAATTTAGAAAAATCAGAAATATGACGATCGCCAGAAAGAACAATCGTATTTTTTGCCTGCGTAGTTTTTAAAATATTGACAAATTTGTCAACTTCGTGTGGCATGTTTTTCCAAGTTTCCCAACCGTGTTCGCCAGATAACATTTGAATGCTACTCATAACAATATTAAAATCAGCAGTTGAATTTGCCAGTTCTGATTGTAGCCAAGTCCATTGTGATTCTCCCAACATTGTTCCATCACCATAATTATTTGGTTTGTAGCGATAGTCAGTATCGTTATCTTCGGTCAATGAAGTTCTGAAATAACGCGTGTCTAAAATGATGATTTTTACAGAGTTTTGTCCAATAGTAAAATCTTTTGAAGAGTAAACCCCTTCTTGGTTTCTTCTCGGACTATCAACTGGCACATCCATAAAATCTAAGAATAATTGTTGTGATATTTTTTTTTCAGGATATTCTGAACCACCATCATTAACCCCAAAATCATGATCATCCCAAGTGCCAATTATTTCAACTTTAGAGGCAAAGTTTGCATAGCTTTCATTTTCTTTTTGGACCTTATAACTATCTCTAAGAATCTCCATATCATTGGTGTCAGAATAAATAATATCTCCACCCCAAACCCAAACATCAGGATTGCTTTTTAGAATTTCTTGCCACATTTCATTCTCTTTCCATTGCTTGTTACAGGATCCAAATGCGATGGTGAAATCTGTAGAAAATGTTGATTCAGTTTGTTCTTTTACTTTGTTTTCTGTTGATGGTTTGCAAGAGAAAATTAAGATTGATGCTAAAAAAAGGAGCTTATAAACTTTCATAATTTGTTGATTTAAAAAACAAATATAGCCCGATTTATGAAATAACTATACCGTATTAAATTGTATATTTGCATCTTATGACAAATACCGAAATTTTAGAAATTAAGGACTTACTTTCTAGTCCACAAAACATAGTAATTATTCCGCATAAAAACCCTGATGGCGATGCTATTGGGTCGTCTTTGGCATTGTATCATTATTTAAAAAAGGCACATGAAGTTACAATTGTTTCGCCAAATGATTATCCTAAATTTTTAAAGTGGTTACCGTCAGAAAAAAATGCAATTCGCTTTTTTGACAAACAAAATAAGCAATCTAAGAAAGCATTAGAAACTGCTTCGATTGTCTTTTTGTTAGATTTCAATTCGCTACATCGATTGGGAAGTGATATGGAGAAAACGGTCGAAAAATTTGACGGAACATTTATAATGATAGATCATCACCAACAGCCAGATGATATTGCAAAATATATCTATTCTGATACTTCTGTTTGTTCAACCTGCCAAATGGTATATCATTTTTTAGAAAAATTGGTTGCGGTTAATAGGATTGATGCTGATATTGCGACTTGTTTATATGTTGGTATTATGACCGATACAGGTTCGTTTCGGTTTCCATCTACAACAAGTACCACTCACAGAATTATTGCTGACCTAATTGATAAAGGTGCTAATAATGCACAGATTCATAACAATATTTACGATACAAATTCTTACAGTCGTTTGCAATTATTAGGTCGCGCATTGACTAACTTAAAAGTTGAGACTGAATTTAGAACTGCATATATTACTTTATCACAAGCAGAATTGGATGCGTTTAATTTTCAGAAAGGAGATACTGAGGGTGTTGTGAATTATGCACTTTCACTAGACGGAATTATTTTTGCAGCTATTTTTATAGAGGATGTCGAACAGAAAATCATTAAAATGTCATTACGCTCAAAAGGTTCTTTTTCGGTAAATCAATTTGCTAGAAACCATTTTAATGGTGGTGGTCATGACAATGCTGCTGGAGGGAGATCAGAAATGACTTTGGAAGAAACAGTAAATAAATTTTTGAGTTTACTACCAGCGTGTAAAACAGAATTAATACAATCTGATGAAGTTTAATTTGCGAATGCTTTTCGGAATATTCGTTTTGATGTTCATACTAATTTCTTGTGTAGATACTGAACCAAGAAGGCCTGTAAGCCATCATTCAGCTTCTTATATGCAAGAATCGATAAAGCTAAATAAACATATTAATGCTGCAGAAGAAAAAGCAATATTGTATTATATTGCGCAGGATTCTTTGAATAAATATACATCCTCAAAAAATGGATTTTGGTATGCAAGTATCCTACAAGAGCAAAGTGAAAATAAAAAACCAGTTGTAGGTGATAGAGTGTTGTTTGAATATAAAATTTTTGATTTAAACAATCAGCTCATTTATTCAAAAGAAGAAATTGGGCAAGTCAGTTATAGTATAGACAAAGAAAATTTAACAACAGGATTGCAAGAAGGGTTAAAATTGATGAGAGAAGGAGAAGAGATGCAATTTTTATTTCCGTCTTTCAAAGCATTTGGATTTAC
>JASFYP010000003.1:0-101016 GCA_045047075.1 Flavobacteriaceae bacterium | reverse complement strand
CCCAAGCAATTGCTTGGGTTTTTTGTTTCTTTGCAAAAAAATCAGCAAATATGAATTTTCTTACTGTCGAAAATATTTCAAAAAGTTTTGGTGACCACGTGTTATTTAAAGACATTTCTTTTGGAATCAATAAAGAACAAAAAATTGCTTTTATTGCAAAAAACGGTGAAGGAAAAACAACTATCCTAAATATTATTGCAGGTATTGATTCTCCAGATTCAGGAAAAGTAGTTTCAAGAAAAGGATTGCATATTGCCTACTTGTCACAAAAAAACGACCTAAATCAAGAACTTACTATTGAAGATGCGATTTTTGATTCTGACAATCCTATTTTAAAGGTGATTGAAAAATACGAGCATGCCTTAGAAAATCCAGAAAACGAAGAGGCATATCAAAAAGCATTCGAGTTGATGGAGCTTCACAATGCTTGGGATTTTGAAACTCAGTACAAGCAAATTCTATCAAAATTAAAGTTCGATGATTTATCACAGTCTATTTCATCACTCTCTGGAGGGCAACAAAAAAGATTATCCTTAGCTATTATTTTAATCCATAAACCTGATTTGTTAATTCTTGATGAACCTACCAATCATTTAGATTTAGAAATGATAGAATGGTTAGAAAGTTATTTTAAAAAAGAAAAAATAACTTTGTTGATGGTAACGCATGATCGTTACTTTTTAGAACGTGTATGCAATGAAATTATCGAATTAGACGGAGGAAATATTTACAAGTATAAAGGAAACTATTCTTATTATCTTCAGAAAAAAGAAGAGCGACAATTACAAGAGAAAACCGAATTGCACAAAGCAAAATTGTTGTTTAAAAAAGAATTGGATTGGATGCGCAAGCAACCAAAAGCGCGAACCACAAAGTCAAAATCTCGTACTGATGATTTTTATGAAATAAAAGACAAAGCACATCAAAGAAGGGTTGACCATGTGGTGCAATTAGAAATAAATATGCATCGTCTTGGAAACAAAATTTTAGAGCTTCATAGAATATCAAAATCTTTTGATAAATTACAAATTCTAGACCAATTTGAATATGTTTTTAAACGTGGTGAACGCATCGGAATCATCGGTAAAAACGGAACTGGAAAATCATCATTTTTAAATATTATTACTGAGAGAATTCCGATTGATAGTGGTAAAATCATGGTGGGTGAAACCGTAAAGTTTGGATATTATACTCAAAGTGGAATCGAAGTAAAAGAAGGTCAAAAAGTAATTGATGTTATTCGAGAATTTGGCGAATATATTCCACTAGCAAAAGGAAATAAAATTTCTGCTAGTCAATTATTGGAACGTTTTTTATTCAGCCGTAAAAAGCAATATGACTTTGTAGAAAAACTATCTGGTGGCGAATTAAAACGCCTGTATTTATGTACGGTATTGATTCAAAATCCAAATTTTTTAATTTTAGATGAACCCACAAATGACTTGGATATTATCACCTTAAATGTGTTGGAAAATTTCTTGTTAGACTTTCCTGGAAACTTAGTTGTGGTTTCTCACGACAGGTATTTTATGGATAAAATCGTCGATTCTCTTTTTGTGTTTGAAGGTGATACTGAGATTACACATTTTCCTGGTAATTATTCTGATTATAGAGCTTATGAAGATTCTGTTCCTGCCAAAGAAGTTGTTGTTGAAAAGGTTGTAAAAACTCAAGTTAAGACAGCAGCCAAAAATAAATTATCATACAAAGACAAGCGAAAATTTGAGCAATTAGAAAAGGACATCTCAAAACTTGGAAAAGAAAAAGAAGTGTTAGAAAATCAATTTGCAGCTGGCACAATTGAAGAATCTATGATTTATGAAGTTTCGCAAAAGTTACAAGAAATAGTCAACACTTTAGAACAAAAAGAAGAACGTTGGCTGGAATTGTCGATGGAAATGGAATAAGCCCATCCCAACCTTCCCAAAAGGAAGGAGTTTTAGCAGCTCCTTGTTTTATTTCTAAACCAAAATTCTCCTCCTTTTTTTTAAGGATGATTGGATTTTCCCGAAGCAAATTCGAGGTGGTTTGGTAAAAAACAACTACAAATTATACCAAATAGAAAACATCAAGACTCTTGGCATTATATAAGTTTTGGTATCTGAAATAATATAGGAAGAAAAACTATTACTGTTTTTAAACTGTACATCAAAAATATTTTGAGCATCAAATTTAAAACTCCAAGCGCTATCTTCTTTTCTGTATTGCAATGATGAATTTCCTATTTGATAAGTGTTATTTTGATTCAACTCTTTATTTTGGTACTTGTAATAACTATAATCAAAAGAGAAAATAAATCCGTTTAAAAAATCATAATCAATGGTGGCGAATGGTTCTTGTGTTGTAAATTTCGAGGTGCTATTACTCGATGTATAATTCCCTAAACTTGTTTTATATCCTATCTCAATCGTTGGGAAATTATCGTGTAAAGTTTTTGCCGAAACATTAAATGAGGTGTTGCTGCTTTTATTAATATAGGATACTGCATCAACACTTTGCAAGTATTTTGAGTGGTTATAATTGGCTCCAATCTTATAATTAAAATTCTTAATCTTCTTTCGTAAACTAGCATTTACACTCCATCTTGTTTCTGGATTGTCGTATAAAAAAGGAGTCAACACCTGATTTACACCATTAAAAGTTACATCGTTTTGTATGCCTTTTATTTTTTTTACATAAGATACATTGGCAAATAACATCAAACCTCTATACATACTAAACCTCGTAAAATACAACCGAGCATTGTGAGACAATTCATTTTCTAAATTCTCATTTCCTTTAAAAACAGAATTATAAGAACGTAAATAAAATTGATTTGCAAATTTTGAGGCATCAGAAAAAGAACTTTTTATTTGATAATTAAATTGTAACTTTTTTGACTTGCTAAATTCAATTTTTGATAAAAAATCTGGCAACAATACAAACTTGTTTTTTTGAACTTGGTTCGATTGATTTACAGACCAATTATAATTATGTAAATATGCGCCTTGCTTAAACGTAAAAATCCCTGTTCTAAACTTATAGTGCATTCCTAAAAAAAAATCATTCAATCTAAAATCTAAGTTGTTATTAAAAAGTGAATCATCAAAAATAATTTCATTTGCAGTATCTAATTGATTCGCATCCGTAACAAAATTTTCGTTTACAAACTTATTTCCGATTGTTGTATAAATATGATTGTTGGCATTTAGCACCCAAAAATGTTTAAAAATAGCATCTAAATTATTTCGATTGGTTTCCTTTAACTGTTCTAAAATATAGATAGGATTATTACTATCCCACAATGTAGTTGGATTGTTTTGGTCAAAAGTATAATCAGCCACAAAAGAGAAAGTGTGTTTTGTATTTCCTTTTTTATGCCATTCTATATTCTGATTAAAATAAGTACTCAAAGAGTTTCTATCAGTTCTAATGGTATTTAACTCATTATTTATTTCTGATAAAATAGCGTTGGTTCCAGAATTATTTGAGCGTTTAAATTGCGTATTAAAATACCATTGCTCCTTATTATTGGGCGCATAATCAATACTAAATTTACCAATACCCAAAATGCTCTTTGTGTTAGAAGTGTTTGTTTTATCCTCCGTAAAATCGGTATATTGATTTACCGCTTCTACCAAGGTTTCATTTTTATTGACTGAAAAAATAGCATAGCCCGTAATGTCTAATTTTGAGTTAATAGCTTGGGTTACATTCAATGCACCAAATTGATGGGCGCTACTTACCACATCTTTAGATTCCATAAACTGTGCAAAATCACTACGCGCACTTCTAAAGCTAGATCCATCTCCTTTTAACACCGCATTAATACCTCCTTGAAAACTCATATAGTCTTTATAGGTAAATGTTTTTTTGGCTACATTGTTTAAATTACCAATAAAATTCAGCGTAGTTTTTGGGCTGTAATAAAACAAGTTGCTATGTGCTCGGTAATATTCTTTGTTTCCTTTACCCGCCTCAACATCTCCAAACATAAAATTCTTTTTATCTTCTTTTAGTTTAATATTCATTGCCATTTCATCACTATCACTCAAGTTTTTTAAAAAGGCAACTTCGTTATAATTGTCTAACACTACTACTTGGTCAATAGCATCAGCAGGAATATTCTCAACCGCCAATTTAGAGCCACCACCAAAAAACTTTTTACCCTCTACCAACATGGTGGTTACCTTTTTACCATTTACGGTAACCGTACCGTCTTTATCAACCTCAACACCGGGTAATTTTTGTAATACCTGTTTTAGTTTGCGTTCATCGCCCGTTACAAACTTATCAGTATTGTAAATAATAGTGTCTTGTTTTACAATCATGGGCAGTTCTATAATTACTTCTTCTAACTGATTCTCTTGGGTTATTAACTCAAAATTTTTGGTTCTGTCTTGCTGCCCATTAAACTTAAAAGTGCTTATTTTAAAACCAAAATAACTGACAGAAATAGTATAAGGCTCTTGATATAACAACAACCTATACCTGCCTTCATCATCTGTTATAGCAAAGCTCATCGTTTTGGTAGAATCTTGTGGTATGGCGATTACATTGGCATAGGCCAAAGGTGTAGCTGTTGTGTCTTTAACTACACCTTTTAAGGTGATGGTTTGGGAAATAGCATTCAGGTGGAAAGTGAAAATTAAAAGATAAAATGCAATAAATTTTTGCTTCATTATAACATTTTAAATTAGTTTAATTACTTTCTTTAAATTTAGGGTTTTACCCCATTCTTATTTTATAAATCTACTCTGAGCAATTTTACCAATACTATCATATTCTTTAGCACTTACAATTTCTCCTTTTTCGGGTCTTTTAATAGTTATCTTTTTCTTAGGGTTTAGTTTAATTTTAGAAGCATAATATATTAGTTGACCTTCCTCTAATTCTAAAATTAATCCAGGTAAACCAGCATAGCCTTTTGGTCCAAAATTAACAGGTATTTGTGTTGTAAACCAAGCCACAACATCAGGGTATTTTTTATTTGATATTAAACCTGTTGATTTATAACATTGATAACCCATAATTTGTTTTGTTTCATTTGTTATTTTCCAATCAAAATTATCTATCTCACTCTCTACAATAAAATTACCATAAGTATCAGTTGCCCATAATTTTTTATTCTCATGCGTATTTAAATAAATTTCTTGATTCCCTCCAGTTAAGCTAATTGCAAGTTTATTTCCTCTATCATTGTCAAGAGTAAGCATTTCATTCATCGCATAAAACGATTCTTCTTTATTAAAAACCAATGTAAATTGAATTATATCAGCATTGTTTAACAAACTTTCACTCAAGAACTTTGCAAGGTCTCTACTCCTTTTATCATCATTTTTATTTAAAAACTCATTATTTATAAGGCTCTCTTTTACGCTATATTTATAGATGACTTCTCCACTCAACTCTTGCGAATAGCATGTTAAACTAAGTAGGAAAAGAATTATAAAACTGTTTGTTTTAATTTTATTTATCATTTATATGAATAATTTAAAAAGATATGAGCTTTTTCATCAGCCCATATCTTAAGTGTATAATTTAATTTATCCCTGCACCCGTCAAACAGCCTGAAAGTAATTCTTCAGAAACTTGAAAGGCCCAATCTGCATTACCTGTAAACCCCAAAATGAAATCATAATCTCTAAAAGATTGTGCAATACATTCGGAAACTGGGTCTTCTTTAACCATTGTCTTTGCATCTACTGAAACTGACATCCCAAAAAGAAACACCATTCCTAAAATTATATTTTTTACATTTTTCATAATCGTAAAATTTAATACGTTAAAAATTTGAGCATTATTGCTCATTAAAAATTTGTTAATCCTACGAGGTGTCTTACTTTTGTAATACTTCCTCTGTTTGTATTAAAATAGCTAAGTCATTAGTTGTTGGTTTTAGGTTAAACATTTAATTAGCGTTATGTGTTCTTGAAATTTTTACAAACAGAGGTTTTTTATGCTCTCTATTTTAGATATATAAATTTCCACACATCAATAGTCATTGATGCGTATAATAGATTCCTGCCTACACAGGAATGACAATAAAATTATTGGATTTGGGGTCCGCAATTTTTCTTTTACAATCGTAAATCTAAAAAAAAAAAAACTATTTGGGCAAGTATTTGTAATTTTTTTTGAAATATCACGGTAAACCGTGAAGGGTTGTTTTTTTTATAACTACTTTATTAAATGCGGTTTAATTATTTGACATTTAAAACTTAACCTCAAAGTTTTCTAAGAATATGATTTGGCTCCAATAGCTATCGGAATTGTCGAAGTGCTTTTATATATAGTCTTAGACAAAATCAGACTTACAAAAAATCTTAAACCCTTACAACTTCATCATCAACTAACAAGTCATAATTATAAAGTCTTAAAAGTAATTGGGCAACTGCTATGGTGTCTTTTTCGCAGTAAGAAACAATGCGCTCAAGGTTCTTTTCTTTATAATAAACCTCCGCAACCTGACTCCCATCAATATCATCTTTAGGGGATGGAATTCCAAGAATATGAGTCATTAATTTTAAGGAAGTATAGTGTTTATAATCTCCAAATTTCCATAATTCCATCGTGTCTAAATGTGGAATCTCCCAAGGTTTTTTTCCAAATAAATTCAAGCTTTTAGGTAAGTCTATTCGATGGATAATCATTCTTCGGGCTATGTACGGGAAATCAAATTCTTTACCATTGTGCGCACATAATAAGTTGTTGACTTGATTAAAATGATTGTTCAATAAATCATTAAATTCTCTCAATAATTGAGGTTCATCATCACCATAAAAGGATTTCACTCTAAAAACTCTCTCTTTTTCGAAGGATGAAAAAAATCCGACAGAAATACAGATAATTTTACCAAACTCTGCCCAAATTCCAGCGCGATTATAAAACTCTTCTGGTGTAAATTCCTCTTTCCGTTGATATTGTGTTTTTAAACTAAATAGCTCTTGTTTAGTTTCTGATAAGTCTTTGTAGTTTTCTGCTTCTGGCACTGTTTCAATATCCAAAAACAAGATATTCTTAAAATCAATTTTAGTATTCATAGCTTTTCTTTTGGTTTAAAGATACAAAAAAGACCTGTCTTCATTTTGAAAACATCGTTGTCAATGTTATCTAAAAATTAATATTCTCTTTTCAATATTAAATCAACGTTAAGGAGTGTTGCCTTTTAATATTAATAATTACCTTTGAAAACCGTATCAAATTAAACGATGAAGAAAAAAGATATAAAAATTCTTTTGGTTGATGATGAACCAGATATTTTAGAAATTGTTGGATACAATTTACGCAACGAAGGCTATACAATTTTTACTGCCGAAAACGGAGTAAAAGCTATTGAACAAGCCAAAAAAATAAAACCGCATTTAATTTTATTAGATGTGATGATGCCCGAAATGGATGGTATTGAGGCCTGTGAAAAAATTAGAGAGTTGGATGGATTGAATGATGTTATCATTGCATTTTTTACTGCTCGTGGTGAAGATTATTCGCAAGTTGCAGGATTTGAAGCTGGAGCTGATGATTACATCACTAAGCCTGTAAAACCAAAGGTTTTGGTAAGTAAAGTAAAATCATTATTGCGTAGATTAAAAACTGGTGCCGACGAAAATATCATATCAGTTGGCTCTATAATTATTAATCGAGATGAATATTTAATTTCCAAAAATGGAGTGAAAATAAGCTTACCTCGAAAAGAGTTTGAGTTGTTTTCTTTATTGGCTTCGAAACCTGGAAAAGTTTTTAAACGCGACGTTATTCTAGACCAAGTTTGGGGAAGTGAAGTTGTTGTTGGTGGACGTACAATTGATGTACACATCAGAAAATTGCGTGAAAAAATTGGCGATGATTATTTTAAAACAATTAAAGGCGTTGGGTATAAGTTTGTATCTGACGAAGTATAATATCTATTTGTGAAGTTTAAAAAAACATATTCTTTTGCCTTTTGGTCGGCAGTTATTATTACTTTATTCTTTGTGATATTACTCATCGTTTTACAATATCTATTCAACAAATCCATTCATTTTAATATCATTTTTTTAGCTGTTATTATCAGCTTTATCTTTTCAATTATTGTAATTCAAATTCGTGTTGAACGTTTTATCTACAAACGAATCAAAAAAATTTATGAAGAAGTTTCTTTATTAGATATTGATGATTTAGAGAATACTGCTCTCACTACAAACATGGAAACGCTATCTGCTGAAGTGAAAAAATTCGCCGAAGAAAAACAAGTTGAAATTGCAAGTTTAAATGAACGAGAATCTTATCGGCGTGAATTTTTGGGCAATGTATCACACGAATTAAAAACACCTTTATTTACGGTACAAGGATATTTATTAACCCTTTTAGATGGCGCCATTAACGACGATACTATTAGTGAGAAATATCTGCAAAGAGCCAACAAAGGAGTTGAGCGTTTGGTCGCTATTGTTAAAGATTTGGATATGATTTCTAAATTAGAGTCCAACGAATTGGGGCTTCAAAAAGAAGAATTTAATATTATTGAATTGATTCAAGGAGTGTTTGATTTGTTAGAAATGAAATCTCATACCCGAGGAATTTCTTTGATATTCGATAAACCATACGACGTGCCTTTATTAGTTGTAGGAGATAGAGAACGCATAGAACAAGTCTTGATAAACTTGATTATGAACTCCTTAAAATATGGAAAAGTTGATGGTACAACAACTGTAAATATTGAATCTTACGGACATAAAAAAATCCTTATAAAAATTAAAGATACTGGTTTGGGGATTAAAAAAGAACATCTCTCAAGGTTGTTTGAACGTTTTTATCGGGTAGATCAAAGTCGCTCTAGAGAACAAGGTGGCTCAGGATTAGGACTCTCAATTGTAAAACATATCATTGAAGCTCATGACGAAACTATCTTGGTAAAAAGTAAATTTAAAAAAGGCTCAGAATTTTCTTTTACGATGAATAAGGTGAAGTAGGCGTGATGTCATTACCCATCATATCTTTGAGGAGTAATTTCTTTTTTACTACTATTAATTCCTAAAATAGCAAAAACAATTATCACCCCTTGAAAAGGCATTAAGTAGCGAGAACTATTTACTGGCCCAGTAATTAAAATATAGAATACAAGGACTAAAATTATATAATAGGTTTTAAAATCTAATTTATTAATCAAAAGGTACTTAATAAAGTAAAACCATTTAATTAGAATAGTTAAAAAGATTGGAATAAGAAATATGTAAACCAAAGCAAACTTATTTTTTAGCAAATCAGATATAGGTTTTTCTCCGTTCAACACTCTTAAAAACCCTTGATTTCCATCTTCCTTTTTGAAGAAACTCATTAAGTCATATCTTCCTGGGTCAAACGCCCCTCTTACTGAAGTATAGAAATGATATAATGCATATTGAAAAAAATGTTCTTTTATTTCTTTTACGGCTATTTCACGAAGGTAAATATTTTGATCTTTAAAACTTTTTTCTTCAAATGAAGAATTATAAATAGTATTTAACCACTGGTCGGCTTCCTTTTCAGATTCTGTTTTCGATTTAAAATAGTATAGGTTGTATTTTATTAAATTAATATTTTCAATTGAAGAAAAATGTCTATAACCTGTCCTTACCTCATTAAAAGTTAAATAAGATTGCAATATGATAATAGGAATAAACAACCAAAAACTAAATCTTCTTATTCTAATAAAATAGATTCCGAAAAAAATTAAATTCAAATAAATGAGTGGGTAAAAAATGGGCTTTGTAAAGGCCAAAATCAAAGTTATAATTTGAATATAGGCAAAGTTTTTCTTAGTCCAGCTTTTAATCAAAACCCAAAACAACAAGGTTACTAAAAACATAACCACCCATTCTGACATAATTAATTGGGTATATATAAAAATAGATGGCGTGAAAATAAAAAACCATAAATAGGATGGTTTTAATTCTAAACCAAATCTATTGATGATTTTGAACATTAAAAAGACTGTAATAACACCAATTATCGATTGTAATATAATGGTAAAAACAATTGGTGAATTTAGAAAAAACACTAAAAATAAAGGGTAAATAAAAGTTCGCTTACTTAATGATGGCCCTGAAATATTAGTGTCAAAAAAGGAAAGGTCATGAATCCTTTTTGCAACTTCTAAGTATTCATAAGAATCACTTAAATATAAATTTTTAGAAAATAATCTAAAAATTAAAAAGATTACAAATAGCGCAACTATACTATAGAAAATAATCTTTTCCTTTTTATTGAATTGGCTATAAATCATTTCATTTTGTTCTCGTTTCTAAAATTCACTTTCAATTTTCCTCGTGGTATTCTTCTTCAGTATTAATGGACCAAATATTTTCTTTTTCAAGGATATTATTCTTAATATTTTCTACGGTCTTTATAGCTGTTAACATAGAATGATCTTGATTGTTATATCTGTGCATACCATTTCTTCCTATCAAAAATAAATTTTCTATTGTATTGGTGAATTCCTTTATAACTTCAAATTCAGAATAAGTCCCAAAATAAGCAGGATACGCTTTAGGCACTTTAATAACTTTACTGTCTAAAATATTTTCGGGATTGCTAATAAAACCCAATTTTATCATTTCGCTAATTGCCAAATTAATCATTTCAGTTTTATCATTTTCCCATAGATCATCATTTACATCACAAAAATACTCTAAACCTACCCATATGTGTTTTGTGTCTTTTACTAAGTAAGGACTCCAATTATTAAATATTTGTAACCTTCCTACTTTTACATAATTTTCTTGAATATAAATCCAATTATCTTCTAATTCAAAATTGATATTATTCAATAATAAGCCAACAGTTATAAAGTCTCTATAAAGCAGTCCATCAGACACCTTTTTTACATTTAATGGAACAGTACAGTTAAATGAATTTATTAACTCATTTACAGGCATTGTCGAGATGCAGTAATCCGCTGAAATCGTTTCAAGGGCTCCTGTTAGAGTGTTTTTTATTTGGACACTCTTTACCTGTTTATTCTCAAAGTTCAATTCAACAACTTTACTGTTTTGTTTTAGTATTCCACCTCCATCAGAAACTTTCTTCGCAACTAATTCCCACATTTGACCAGGGCCGTATTTTGGGTATAAAAAATATTCGATTAAAGAAGTTTCAGTATCTTTTTGTCTAATGTTTTTATTATTTAATCCAAAGAACTTCTTTATTGAAAACAATATTGATTTGTAAATTGAAAGTCCTTTAATTCGTTGTGCTCCCCATTCAGCACTTATTTCAGAGCATGGAACCCCCCAAACTTTTTCAGTATAATCTTTAAAAAATGTTTTGTAGAGACGTGAACCAAATCTATTAATAAAAAAATCTTCTAAGGTGTTTTCTTCTTTAATAGGAAATACGAGAACCTTCATGTAACTAAACCCAATAAGAATTGTGTTAAAGATCCCTAATTTTCTTATTGTGTTAAGGTTTATAGAAACAGGGTAATCAAAAAACTTTTTATTATAATAAATTCTGGATTTGCGTTTCCGAATTAATAATACATTTTCTGAATTTTCAGGAGTAGAATCATCATTTACCTTAATAGTTTTACTTTTATTTTGATAAGTAATTGTGAGTTCTTTTTCTTCCGAGGATATTGGCATTATATTTTGCCACCAATTCATAACCTCATCTGACTTAGAAAAAAATCGGTGTCCACCAATATCCATCCTATTTCCATTTTGGTTCTCGGTTCTGGAAATCCCACCCCAAAACGAGCTCATTTCTAATACGATTGGTTGGTAATTGGACGTTTTAACTAACTCATAAGCCGCAGTCAAGCCTGCTGGCCCACCACCAATAATTAACACCTTTTTTTTTATCATGAGTTCATTAAGATTGTTCAAGCAATTTTAGTTCGGCAACCGAAATAACTAAAAATAATTTAAATTAATAATATAAATTACGTTACCTCTTATCAACCTTCGCCCAAGAATCTCTCAAAAGCACCGTTCTATTAAACACTATGTTTTTTGAAGTTGAATCATCATCAACACAAAAATATCCTTTTCGTTGAAACTGAAAACGGTCTCCAATTTTAGCCGATTCTAAACTCGGTTCTACAAAAGCAGTAATCACTTCTAACGAATTTGGGTTTACAAATTCTAAGAAATTTTTGTCTTTATGTCCATCAGGATCTTCATCAATAAACAAACGATCATACAATCGTACCTCAGCTTTTACAGCGTGTTTTGCTGACACCCAATGCAAGGTTCCTTTTACTTTTCGTTTGCTTGCTTCGCTACCACTTCCACTTTTAGAATCAGCGTCATAAGTACACTGAATTTCGATAACATTTCCTTCAGCATCTTTTGTACAATTTTCTGCTTTGATGATGTAGGCATTCTTCAATCGAACTTCCTTGCCTAATTTTAGTCTAAAGAATTTCTTATTTGCCTCTTCTCTAAAATCTTCTTTTTCGATATAAATTTCTCTTGAAAAAGGAACTTCTCTACTACCAAAACCTTCTTCATAATCATTGTAATTTGCATCTAAAACTTCCTCTTCTCCTTCAGGGTAATTAGTAATTACAACTTTTACAGGATCTAAAACTGCCAACACTCTTGGGGCTGTTTTGTTTAAATCATCTTTTATACAAGACTCCAACAAAGCCACGTCAGTAATAGAATCTCGTTTTGAAATCCCTGAAATATCACTAAAATTTTTGATAGCTTCTGGAGTATATCCTCTACGTCTCAATCCGGATATTGTAGGCATTCTTGGGTCGTCCCATCCGTTTACAATTCCGTTTTCAACTAATTGCAATAACTTACGTTTGCTCATCACGGTATAACTCAAATTTCGTCTCGCAAACTCGCGTTGTTTTGGACGAATATTTTCTGATGATACCACTTGGTCTAAATACCAATCGTATAATTCTCGGTGACTTTTAAATTCTAGCGTACAAAATGAATGTGATATTTGTTCGATGTAATCCGACTCTCCATGTGTCCAATCATACATCGGAAAAATACACCAATCTGTTCCTGTTCTATGGTGTGGTTTTTTTAAAACACGATATAAAATAGGGTCGCGCATGTGCATATTATTGTGCTTCATATCAATCTTTGCGCGCAAAACAACTGCTCCCTCATCAAATTCTCCTTGTTTCATTTTTTCAAACAAAGCAAGGTTTTCTTCTACTGATTTATTTCTAAAAGGACTATCAACACCTACTTCAGTTGGAGTCCCTTTTTGTGCTCTTATTTCTTCTGATGATTGCTCGTCAACATAAGCTTTTCCTTCTTTGATTAGTGAAATTGTCCAATCATATAGCTGTTGAAAATAATCTGAAGAATACAATTCTTTATCCCATTTAAATCCTAACCAAGCCACATCTTTCTTAATGGCATCAACATATTCTTGTTCTTCTTTCGCTGGATTTGTATCGTCAAAACGCAAATTTACAGGCGCGTTGTGAGTTTGTCCTAATCCAAAATTCAAACAGATTGATGCTGCGTGCCCAATATGTAAATATCCGTTAGGTTCTGGTGGAAAACGAAAACGTAAATCGTTTTTACCCAATCCGTTTTTCAAATCTTCTTCTACGATTTGCTCTATAAAATTCAATGATTTTTTTTCTTCACTCATACTTTCAAAATGTGCTACAAATTTATCGATTTTTTCTTGGCAATACAACTATAAAAAAAGTTGAATTAGTATATTTGATGAAAATTAAATTTAATGGATACTACCTCTTTAAATTACACCTGTCCGAAGTGTAAAAATAGAACCTATGAAATTGGACAAATGAGAGCAACAGGAGGAGTGTGGTCTAAATTCTTTAATATTCAAACAGAAAAATACACCTCTGTAACCTGCGAAAAATGTAAATACACAGAATTTTACAAAGCATCAACTAGAGCATTGAGTAATATTTTTGACTTTTTTACAAATTAAAATGGGAATTATAAAAGTAGAAAATATCAGAATCTATGCCTTTCATGGATGTTTGATAGAAGAAGGTAAAATAGGATCAGATTATAGAGTTGATGTTAAAGTAAAAGCAGACTTAAGAAAATCTTCACAATCGGATGAATTGAGTGACACCGTAGATTATGTTCACCTAAACAAAATTGTAAAAGAAGAAATGGCGATTCGCTCCGCATTGCTAGAACATGTGGTTGAAAGAATTCTGAATCGTGTCTTTATTGAATTACCGATGGTGTCAAAAGCCAATGTTTCGGTATCTAAAATCAACCCACCAATTGGAGGAAATGTTGAAAAAGTTACAGTCAGCAGAAAGAAGAAAAGGAAAATATAAAAATCCTTGCCAACTATATAAAAATAACTAAATTTGCAAACCTTAATGGCGTCGTGGCCGAGTGGCTAGGCAGAGCTCTGCAAAAGCTCGTACATCGGTTCGAATCCGTTCGACGCCTCTAGAAAACCGTCTGCAATTGCATGACGGTTTTTTGTTTTTTTTAACACAAAAAGTGAAAGAAAATTAAGACCTTTGTATCCCTTATTTAAGTAGATGAAAATTTATCCTATAGAAACTGGAAATCTAAAGCTTGATGGAGGCGCTATGTTTGGCGTAGTCCCTAAGAATTTGTGGCAACGAACGAACCCTGCAGATGCTAATAACATGATTGATTTAGCAATGCGATGTATGTTGATTGAAGATGGAAACAGATTGATTTTGATTGATACAGGCCTCGGAAATAAGCAATCAGATAAATTTTTTGGTTATTATTACTTATTTGGCGATGCTACTTTAGACATTTCATTGGCAAAGTTAGGCTTTCATCGTGATGATATTACAGATGTCTTTTTAACCCATTTACATTTTGATCATTGCGGAGGTTCGATTCAATGGAACAACTCCAAAACTTTTTATGAACCTGCATTTAAGAATGCAAAATTTTGGAGCAATCAAGATCATTGGCATTGGGCCACAAATCCAAATGACAGAGAAAAAGCATCTTTTTTAAAAGAGAATATCAATCCAATGGAAGATAGTGGACAGTTAAATTTTATAAATTTATCAGGAAATAAAATCCAACAAAATTCTGAATTGGGATTTGATATTTTTTTAGCTGATGGACATACGGATAAACAAATGATACCAATGATTAAATATCAAGACAAAACATTGGTTTTTATGGCAGATTTATTGCCAACAACAGGACATATTCCACTTCCTTTTGTGATGGGTTACGATACAAGACCCATGCTAACCATGGCAGAAAAAAAACAATTTTTGAATACAGCAGCGGATGAAGGATTCATCCTCTTTTTAGAACATGATGCGCAATCTGAGTTGTGTACAGTTCAACATACCGAGAAAGGCGTTCGCCTTAAAAACACATTTAAATTTACTGATATTTTTAATTAAACAACTCCCTAAATACCATGATTAAAAGAATAATTTTAGGCTTAAGCCTTGCCCTAATATTGACTAGTTGTAATACAACAAAGTCGATACATAATGTAGCAGTACCAACAAATGATAATAGTATTATTTCTATCCCTGCCAAGAAAGCAACCTTATCAGAACAAGAATTACAACAATGGCCTCATGCTGATATTATCCAAGATTCTATCCCTGGAATCAGTTTAGAATTGGCGTATCAATTTGTTACGGACAAAAAAGGAACAACAGTAATTGTCGCAGTGATTGACTCTGGAATTGACATTGAGCATGAAGATTTAAAAGATGTTCTTTGGACCAATCCAAATGAAATTGCTGGAAATGGAATTGACAATGACAAAAATGGTTATGTTGATGATATTTATGGCTGGAACTTCTTTGGAGGTGCAAATGGAGAAAATATTCCTGAACAATTAGAACTTACCAGAGTCTACAAAAAACTTCATGTAAAATACGTAGGAAAATCAGAAGAAGAAATTTCAAAAAAAAACAAAGCTGAATATTCTTATTACAAAAAAGTAAAAGTTGATTATAAAAAAGGCTATCAAGAATCAAAAGAAAATCTTGCATATTTTAAAGAAAGGAAAGAGAAATTAATTGTGACTGATGCACATATTCAAGCTAAATTAAATAAATCAACTTACTCTTTAGAAGATGTAAAAACTTTGCCTGAGCAAGATCAAAATTCTTATTTAGTTAAAGTTTTATCATCAGGAAAAACAGTTGAAAAATATATAGCAAGATTGGATAGAATCATTAAAAGTTACAGCTCTAAGGTTGATGTTTATTACAATGTTGATTTTAATGGAAGAATTGCTGGTGATGATCCTTATAATATCAAAGACACTAATTACGGAAACGCTTATGTAAGAGGTTCGTTGACCGAAGAGTCTCATGGGACTCATGTTTCTGGAATTATCTTAGCAAATAGAGAAAATAATATGGGTATCAATGGCGTTGCAACCAATGTTCAATTAATGACAATAAGAGCGGTACCAAACGGTGATGAGTATGATAAAGATGTTGCTTTGGCAATAAGATATGCTGTTGATAATGGTGCAAAAGTTATTAATATGAGTTTTGGAAAAACCTACGCTACAAACCCAGAATGGGTTTATGATGCAATTAAGTATGCTGAAAAACATGATGTATTATTGGTACATGCGGCAGGAAATGACAGCAGTAATTTAGCAACATACAATAATTACCCAACCGATGCACCTGATAAATTAAATGAAATTGCTGACAACGTAATTACAATCGGTTCTAGCACACGTCATTTTGATGAACATTTGGTGTCAAGTTTTTCTAACTACGGAAAAAACAATGTAGATGTTTTTGCTCCTGGGTCAGAAATTTATTCTACTATCCCAAATAATAAATATAAAATGATGCAAGGAACTTCAATGGCTTCACCTGTAGTTGCTGGTGTTGCAGCTTTAATTAGATCATACTATCCTGAGTTATCTGCAAGCCAAGTGAAACACATTATTATGAATTCTGGCACCAAAGCCAATTTTGAGGTATTGCTTCCGGGTGGTGAAGGAAAGAAAGTTCTGTTTAGCGAACTGTCTGTTTCAGGAGCTATTGTAAATGCACACAAAGCATTATTATTGGCAGATAAAATGACAGTAGTTATTTCGGCAAATATTAAATTACAAGAAATAAATTCAGAGATCTCTGAAAAGGAAGAAGCTGGATTATAAATTTAATTTTTATTAGTTAGCCGTAATATTTATCTTCTAATAAAATTTCTAAAAACACACCTGCAAGATTTAAAAACCTTGCAGGTGTGTAAGTATCTGTTTTATGCTATCTTGTCGAGCGTTTCTGATAATTATCAGAACGATTCCTCTAATTAACCTAAGAACAAAACACCTGTATGAAGAACACTTTTTTATTTTCAATTTTGAGTCTGCTATTTTTTGCAGGTAACGCACAATCTAATTCTACTTATTGGCAGCAACATGTTGATTACACAATGGATATTGATATGAATATTGAGAACTATCAATATGATGGAAAACAAAAATTGGTGTACACCAACAATTCACCTGATGATTTGGAGATGGTTTTTTATCATTTGTATTTCAATGCATTTCAACCAGATTCCGAAATGTATATGCGCGCACTAAATGTTGCAGACCCAGATAGAAGGTTTATAAAAAAGCTTAAAAATCTTGCTAATTTAGATGATACTCAGATTGGATTTATAAAAGTTAATTCATTAAAACAAAATGGAGAAGCAGTAAAATATGAAGTAATCGGAACCATCTTAAAAGTATATTTAAACACCCCTATTAAAGCAGGTAAGAAAGCTACTTTTGATATGGATTTCCTTACACAAGTTCCTGAGCAAACAAGACGTTCTGGAAGAAATAATAAAGAAGGCATTGCGCTGTCAATGGCACAATGGTATCCTAAAATCGCAGAATATGATGTTGAAGGCTGGCATGCTGACCCATATATTTCTCATGAATTTCATGGTGTTTGGGGAGATTTTGATGTAACCATCCATATTGACAAAGAGTATACAATTGGTGGTACGGGTTATCTTCAAAACCCACAAGAAGTTGGTCATGGCTATGAAGACACTTCAAAGAAAATGAAATTGCCAAAAGGCGATAAATTAACTTGGAATTTTAAAGCGCCAAATGTCCACGATTATACTTGGGCAGCAGATCCAAATTATGCGCATGACATTTTAGAAGGGCCTAACGGAATGAAATTGCATTTCTTATACAAAGATGATCTTGTCAATAAAAGAGATTGGATAAAGATGGAAAATCTTACCGTAAAAACCATGGAATTTTACAATGAGTTGGTTGGTGAATATCCTTATAAACAATACTCGGTAATTCAAGGAGGTGATGGCGGTATGGAGTACGGAATGTTAACACTTATTACAGCAAATAGAACTTTGAGTAATCTTATAGGAGTTATGCAACATGAGTTGGGGCACTCTTGGTTTCAATTTGTTTTAGCAACCAATGAAAGCAAACACGCTTGGATGGATGAAGGCTTTACAACTTATATTGATAATTTAGCAACTAACGAATTGGTTAGAGCTAAAAAGCAAGAAAACCCATTTACATACTCATATCAAAGCTATTTTTATTATGTGGCAAATGGTTGGCAAGAATCTTTATCTGTTCATATTGATAGGTATAATCATGAACGCGTGGCGGGTTCAAATGCTTATAATAAAGGAGCAATTTTTTTAGTACAATTGGGATACATCATTGGGCAAAACAATTTAGATAAAACCCTTAAAAAATATTTTCAAGATTTTAAGTTTAAACACCCAACACCAAATGATATCATGCGAACTGCCGAAAAAGTTTCGGGAGTTCAATTAGATTGGTATTTGAATGAATGGACACAAACTACACATACCATTGATTACGGAATTAAAATCATCAACAATCAATCAATCACCCTAGAAAGAATTGGTAGAATGCCAATGCCGCTGGATGTTTTGGTAACCTATATTGATGGTACTTCAGAAGAGTTTTACATTCCTTTACGAATGATGTTAGGCAGTAAGCCTACAAATGCAACTCAATTAAATAATTGGGCGTGGTCATTTCCTACCTATACTTTTAAGGTGACGAAAGAAATTAAGTCTATTGAAATTGACCCATCTCAATTGATGGCTGATGTTGATAGAAAAAATAATTTAGTTAAGGTTTCTGAGTAATAAAATCTGCTTTTATGCGCAAACTAAAAAATAGCGAACTCGATAGATTGGACGTAGAAGGGTTTAAAAAAACCTCCAAGATTCCGTTGATTGTGGTATTAGACAATATTAGAAGCTTAAACAATATTGGGTCTGTTTTTAGAACAAGTGATGCGTTTGTTATTGAGAAAATTTATCTCTGCGGAATCACAGCGAAACCACCTCACAAAGAAATTCACAAGACAGCGTTGGGCGCAACCGACTCTGTTACATGGGAATATGTTGAAGATACGCTTACTTTAATTGAAAGATTAAAAGAATCAAACATTAAAGTAATAAGTATTGAACAGACTGAAAATGCAACAATGTTGCAAGATTTTAAAATTGAGTCCAAACAAAAGTATGCTATAGTTTTTGGGAATGAGGTAAAAGGCGTGCAACAAGAAGTTGTTTCTGCTTCAGATTATTGTATTGAGATTCCACAATTTGGAACCAAACATTCGTTAAATATTTCGGTGAGTTGTGGTGTAGTGCTTTGGGATTTGTTTAAAAAGATGCGGTGCTAAGTTTTTTTAAACGTTAAAACACATTCTGACACCCTAAATAATTCATTCATAGCATAATATTTAATCTAAAATATTATATTTGTTTGAATCCTAAATAAATAATTATGAAAAAAAAATTAATAACCACGCTTTTTTTATCAATTGTAGTTTTAACTGGAATTTACATTTACAAATTTTCTAAAAACAACAAGAAAGACACTATTTCTCAGGTTTTAAAAACCGAAATTACCGAAAAAAAGTCGAAAAAATCAATTACAGAAAAACAACTTTATTCGATAGAAAGGGAAAAGTATGAGTTTGATATGCAAAAGAATCCTTTAACAGGGATAATTCCATTAGAGGAAAAGAGAATGGAATTTGAAAACTCATTATTGGCTAGAAATACTGAATCATTTGCTAGAACGACAAGCGTATATAATTTTAGAGGACCTTCAAATTTTGGAGGACGTACAAGATGTGTTGTTGTTGATATTTCTGACGCTACCAGCAACACAATATTGGCTGGTGGTGTTAGTGGTGGAGTTTTTAGAACCACTGATGCAGGTGCGAGTTGGGTAAAAGTATCAGCAAATGATGAAATTCATAATGTTACAGCCTTGGCACAAGACCCAAGAGTAGGCTTTCAAAACATATGGTATTATGGAACAGGAGAATGGTCAGGGAATTCTGCTGGTTTAGGTGCTTTTTACTATGGGCAGGGTATATGGAAATCTACTGATAGCGGTTTAACTTGGACTCAATTATCAGGAACAGGGTCTAATTTTACTGCTTTTGATTCTTTTTTTGATTTTATAAACACTTTAGAAGTCAATCCAGTCACAGGAGATCTTTTTGCAGCAATTACTGGAAAAATATATAGATATGACGGTACTAATTTTACTGTACAAATAGAAGAGCCATCAAATGGGGTTGGATGGACAGACGTTATTGTTACAAGTAGCGGAAGAGTATATGCTACTATAGAGGGAAGTTCATCAGAAAATGGTGTATATACATCACCTACAGGTAATGGTTCTTGGACTCGAATTGCTCAAAACGGAACACCAGCTAGTTGGTCATCGATTGGTAGAATTGTATTGGCTGAAGCACCATCGAATGAGGATATTATTTATGCACTATATGCAAATGGTAACAGTGGAGGAATAGAAGCAGATTTATGGCAATATGATTTTAGCACAAGCACTTGGACTGACTATTCTTCTAAACTTCCTGATGAAGCAGGAGGAGATTTATCTGGAAACGATCCCTTTGCAATTCAAGGAGGCTATGATTTGGTTGTTTCTGTTAAACCAGATAACGAAAATTTTGTAACAATTGGTGGTACTAACGTTTATAAAATTGAAGATATAACAGTAGATGCTACATTTGTGAGGATTGGAGGTTATATTAGTAATCTTTCATATAGTTTATATAATTTTGGAGGAACTGAGCATCACTCAGATATACATGCCTTGGAATTTGACCCTAATAATAGTAATGTGCTTTACAGTGGTACAGACGGTGGAGTTCATAAAACATTAGATATCAATCCAGATGATATAGCATGGGTAAATTTAAATAATAATTATAAAACCTATCAATACTATCATGTAGCATTAGACCAAACAAATGGTTCAAATGCTATAATTGGTGGTGCACAAGATAATGGTACAACTGTAGGCGGAACAGACTTAGGGCTAACGGACAACACAACCATGTCTAGATTTTTTGGAGGTGACGGTGTAGCAGTTGAATTAGCAGTAAGATCAGATAATAGGGGCGACGATTTTCAATTATATTATGGTTCACAAGGCGGAAATATTAGAACTAACTATCCAGGTTTTAGATCTTTAATTCCTGCTGGTTCAAGCAGCCAGTTTGTAACTTATTTTTATTTAGACCCTGATAACACGACTAATTTATTTTATGCTGGTTTATCTGATTTATATAGAACCACAGATGCCATTAATGTTACTACTGTTGTTACTGCTACTGCTGATGAATGGACAAATTTAGGCGCTTTATCAACATCACAAAATATACGAACTTTAGCAGCTACTAGAGGAGTGTATAATGCGGCAACAAGTTATATGTTAATAGGTGGTGAAAATGGAGGGATTTTTCGTTTAGATGATTATCAAAATGCTGCTACTGCTGCTACTGCGGTAAATATTACGCCTAGTGACGCTTCAACTGCTAGTGGTTCTATTGTTAGTGGTTTGGCAATTCATCCAACAAACCCAGATATTGTATTAGCTGTATATGCAAATTATGGAATTGTAAATATTTTTCACACTAGCAATGCTACAGATGCTAGCCCAACATGGACTAATGTTGAAAGAAATTTATCTGCCCACTCAATCAGATCAGCAGCAATCATTGACGTTGGGGGTGAAATTATTTATTTTGTAGGTACTGCTCGAGGGTTATATACTACTCCAGCAACTAGCCCTTCAGACCCAACAATAAGTATTGACTGGGGTTTAGAGGGAGGAAATGAATTGGGCTTTGCATTAATTAGCAGATTAGTTCTTAGGCCATCAGATAATAAATTACTTATTGGTACTCATGGTAATGGTATGTTTGAAACTACAGTTGAAAATACACTTTCAGTAAATAAATATAATAGAGAGACGAATAGCTTAACAGTTTACCCAAACCCTACTCAATCTGAATTGAATTTTGTGAGTAATAAAACTAACTTTATAGAACCTATAACTTATTTTATTGCAGATATTACTGGAAAAGTAGTTATGAAAGGAACAATTATTAATAACAGAGTAGATGTTAATCGTTTAAATTCTGGTATCTATTTTGTAACTATAAATGTTAATGGCTTAAAAGAAGTAACTAAATTCATAAAAAAATAAAAAATATTTAAGATGTCATTTAAGTTTTTATTTAATATAACAATCTTGTTATTATTATTTAATTCTTGTAGTCCTAAAAATAAATTTAATTTAGAAAAGAGTGCTTTTATAAAATTTGAAAAGGCATATTATGAAAATTGGGTTTCTGGATTAAAAGGAGGTGGCTCAGGATTAAATATATACTTGGTTTTGGAATCTGAATTAAAAGAAAATATTCAATTAAAAGGCATTTTTTTCAGAAAAGAATATTCGCTGTTAAAATTTCAAAAGTTGAACTATTACCAAGGGTTTATAAAAACTAATGAAAATTGGGATTTAGAAGAAAATGTGTTTGAAAACAATACGTTAGTTGAAAATGAAGAAAAAGTTACAGAAAAAGCAAAAACAACTTCCTTTCCTTTTAATTTAAAATTAAATGAAGCGATTATTTCATATCAAGAAGAAAGCAAAATTAAATATTTTAAAATTGTTTTGATTAAAAAAGAGACTTCAAATATTCCTATGTAATCAATGTTTTTATCAACCATTTTGTCTTTTACGTCTTAAATTTGGATTTAAGAGACTGCCACATTTATTGAAAAATAAAATTCACAGCGACAAACAGGTGCGGTACTAAAATCCCAACATTATTTTAGCGATATAAAAGAACAAGAAGATTCCGAAAATATCATTACTGGTCGTAATAAAAGGGCCTGTAGCAATTGCAGGGTCAATACCTCTTTTATCTAAAACTATCGGAACAAAAGTTCCTATCAATGCAGCAACAATAATTACTGATAACATTGAAATGGCAATGGTTAAACTAAACATAATATCCATTTGAGTTACAAATCCGAAGAGAATTACAAGGAGTCCTAAAATTAATCCGTTTATTAAACTCAGGCCTACTTCTTTTAATAATCGATGAAATAAACTTCCTTTTACAATATCATTTGCCAAACCTTGCACAATGATTGCGCTAGATTGTACACCAACATTCCCAGCCATCGCAGCAATTAATGGAGTAAAAAAGAATAGTTGTCGATACCTATCATCAGCCATAATATCTTCATACCCTTCCATAATAAACACGGCGCCGAGCCCGCCAAAAAGCCCTAAAACCAACCAAGGTAAACGTGCCTTTGTCAACTCAAAAATACTATCATCGGCCTCTACATCTTGTGAAACCCCCGCAGCCAAAAGATAATCTTCTTCAGCTTCTTCTTTCATCACATCAACAATATCATCAATAGTAATTCTACCCAACAATACCATATTATCATCAACCACCGGAATCGCTTCTAAATCATATTTCTGCATGATTTTAGCAACCTCTTCGGTATCTTCATTTACGTTTACTGAATCAACTTTTGGAATATAAATTTTAGAGATATTTCCTTTTGGAGGTGCAATTAATAAATCTTTTAAAGACAATCTACCTATTAATTGCTCTTGATCATTTACCACATAAATAGAATGCACCCGCGTAACCTCTTCTGCCTGTGCACGCATTTCTTTTACACATCTTGTGAGGGTCCAATTTTCATTAACCATTACCAATTCTTTCGCCATCAATCCTCCTGCAGAATCTTCATCATAGGTTAATAGCTCTTGAATATCAGCCTTGTGTTCGTCATCCTCTATTTCAGAAATTACTTTTTCTTGACGTTCTTCGGATAGCTCTCCAATAATATCGGCAGCATCATCAGTATCAAGTTCATCAATTTCTTCAGCAATTTCTTTGGCAGATAAGTTTTTAAGAACACGTTCTCTTGTATCCTCATCTAAATCCATCAAAATTTCGGCAGTTAAATCACTGTCTAATAATTTGATAATATAGGTAGCATCATCAAGATTTAGCTCATCTAAAATTTCGGCAATATCAGCGTGATGTTCATTGCCTAACAAAGACAAAATAGCAGCATCTGATTGAAGTTCAACCAAATGTTCTATTTTTCTAAAAAGATTTTTGTTAATCTCTATTGCCATCGTTCTCTATTTTTGCGGTCAGTTCAAAAAAGGCTGAAACTGACAATTGCTCTGGACGCATCGCAAATATAGTCTCTTCTCTTAATTTATCTGATAAATTGAAAGATTTTAAACTACCTCGTAACATTTTTCTCCGTTGATTAAAGGCTGTTTTTACCACTCTAAAAAATAATTTCTCATCTACTGGCAATGAATAATTTTCTTTTCTGGTCAATCTTATGACTCCAGAATCTACTTTTGGAGGTGGGTCAAAAACCGTTGGTGGTACCGTAAATAAATACTCCACATCATAAAATGCTTGGGTAAGTACAGATAGAATTCCGTATTTTTTTGAACCCTCTTTTTCGGCAATTCTCTCGGCAACTTCTTTTTGAAACATTCCAGAAAATTCTGGAATCTGATGTCTATTTTCCAACGTCTTAAAAACAATTTGGGTAGAAATGTTATAAGGAAAATTACCAATGATTGCGAATTGCATGTCTTTAAAATAATCACTGATATTGATTTTTAAAAAATCTTTTTCAATTATTCTAGGAGCTAAGTTTAAATAGTTTGCTTGCAGGTATTCAACCGATTCACGATCAATCTCTATAACATGTGTTGTAACCTCTTTTTTTAGTAAATATTTAGTCAACATTCCCATGCCAGGACCTATTTCGAGCACATCATTATAACCTTTTAAGGTTAAAGAATCTGCAATGTTTTTGGCTATAGATTCGTCTTTTAAAAAATGCTGCCCTAAATGTTTTTTTGCTCTTACCTTCATGCTCTAATTTTCTTATTTGTAATAGGACTAAAACTCTTTAATAATTTTTAATTCTGTTCTAAAAGCTACAAATTTTCCGTTAAATTGATTGCTGTCATTTTGCAATTTACTGGCATCAAACTTATAATAATCATCTAAATCTTTTCTGGTTTTGGCTCTATACTGAACGGAATACGTGATGCCTCCCATTTCTTCATTCACCAAAACTTGTGTTAGTTTGGCACTAATAAATCTACCTGTTGCTAACACTTCAGGGATGTGGTTGTGAATCCAAATGAGCCATTCTTTTTGGATGCTTTCATCAATATTTATGGTTACGTTGTATATGTACATTTTATTTCTGTGTAATTGGTTCTTTGTTGAATTGTGAAGTGAACTCAATTTATAATTATTGAATCTCATCACCTCGTAACTTCCTGTATTTTTTACGAGCATCTACTAAATGTATGCTCGACGGAAAATCAAAAATAATCTTTTGATAGTATTCTTTTGCCTTTTCTTGGTTATTTTGTTTTGAGTGTAATTCGCCCAATCTATAATAAGCATCATCTACCAAAATATTAGTTGGGTTGATTTCAATAATTTTTAAATAGTTGATTTCAGCTTTTTCATATAGGTCTAGTTGTTCAAAAATTTCGGCTTGTTTAAACAAGGCTTCATCCTCAATGGCGTGCCCTTTAAATTTATTTAACAACACATTTAATGAATCAACAGCTTGCATATTTTTATGTTGATATGCTAACAAATCTGATTGCGCGTATAATTTTAAAGCAATATTTAGAGAATCTTGCACCGTATTATCGCTGATAATTAAGCTCAACTCCAATGCATCATTAGCAATAAGTTGTGAGGTAGATCCTTTTAATACTTTTAGTTGGGTTTCTGCCCAATCAAAATCACCTTTGTAAAAACTTGTTTGCGCCACTTTAAATTGCGCCTCTTGCCCTAAAATATGATTTTTAAGACCCGTTTGAACTTGTGAATAATAAATCAATGCTTGATTGAATTTATTGTTAAAAACTAAAATGTCCCCCAATTTTAATTTAATAACACCCTTTTGAAAATCAGAACTCCTTAGTTTTAAAGCTTCTTTTAAAATGCTGATTGCTTTATAAGGCTCTTGTTTTTTAAAAGTCAAAAAATCGGCATAAGAAATTTGGATATTTATAGTTGCCGAAGTTTTTCCGTACTCATTAAATAAATTTTGAAATTGAATATCAATTGCCTCAACATTATCTAAAGTTTCGATATCAACAAATAATAAATACAATTTTGAATCTATAAGTTGATGTTGGTTTTCTGCATTTTCTAAGACAAAAGAGAAAACAATTTTTGTAGCAGCATAATCTTTATCATTAAAAGCTAACTCTCCTAAATCAACGATGCCATTCAAGCCCAAACTATCAGTACGCTTGTACATTGCTTTTTCTTGAACAAATGCTTTATCATACTCTTTTTGCTGCATAAATAACCAACTCAATAATTGATTCCAACTATTATTTGGGTTGGCTTGCAATCGCTTTAAAATAAGTTTTCTAAATAGGGTATTGTATTCGTTTTCAGTATCATCCGTAATATATTTTCCAACATAGCGCAAAATAGTGGTTGCATATCGTTGGTCTTTTTCAACCATATTTAAATAGGAGTTGAACATGTTTTGTAGTTCTCCCTTTTCACCATAAATCTCCGCTACTTGAATTTCATAATTTGCATTAGGGTTCAATTCCATAGTGATTTGATATGCCTGCAAAGCATAATCTAATAAGTGGTTTTTTTGAAAAATCCGCCCAATGGTATATCCATAAACAGGGCTAACTTTTAAAATATTGATAGCTTCATCATAATAAGAATCTGCTTTTGTTTGTTGATGTAGCAATTCATAATTATAACCTAGCTCAACATGAAACTGGACTTGTGAAGGATATTTTGAAAGATGATTTTCAATAAGAATTTTACTCTCATCAAAATTTTCTAATTGCTGATGGCAATAAATAAGTCGGCTTAAATAACTAGAGTTATAATTGTTTTGTTCATACAATTTTTGATAGATCGTTGCCGATTTTTCATACTCTCCTTTTCTAAAATAGTCATAAGCCAACTGTTGGTCTTGCGCATAAAGTAGCGAAGAACAAAAGAGAAAAAGGAAGATGATAATTCTTTGCATTCGAGATGAAACAGATTAAACTCAGTTTCAAAGATAGGTAACAAACTGTTAAATTTTTTATAAAAGAGTAGCTATTCGATGAGAGGGGTGTAACATTTTGGCATAAATATTGTCTTAATAATAAAACGAACAAAAACTTAGAAATTATGAACAACTTAATCAAACAATACGAAACAACAAAAGTGAAAGCAAAGACCTATATGAAAAATGGGCAAATCCACAAATACTTCGAAACCTTGTTAGAAATGAATAGATATAAAAAATTGATGTTAGCTGTTGTGGCGAATTAATATTTTTCCAAAGAATTAAATAAAAAAATCAGGTCTTGTATAATCAAGATCTGATTTTTTTATGAGTTCTCGATACAATTTTTTATCAAAAATCACTCGAACTGACGTTTCGCTTAAAATTCTAAATAGCAATTAATCAATCATTTCAAAACCACAATAAGGCACTAAAACTTCAGGAATTTTAATTCCCTCTGGGGTTTGACAATTTTCTAGTAACCCTGCTAAAACTCTTGGCAATGCTAGAGAACTTCCATTAAGCGTATGTGCCAATTCGTTTTTGCCATTGGCATTTTTAAAACGCAATTTTAATCTATTTGCCTGAAAGGTTTCAAAATTTGAAACTGAACTAACCTCTAACCAACGATCTTGCGCTGTTGAGAAAACTTCAAAATCGAATGTAAGAGCTGATGTAAATCCGAGGTCCCCTCCACACAATCTTAAAATACGATACGGCAATTTTAACTCTTGTAAAATTCCTTTAACGTGATCTACCATTCCATCCAAAGCCTTATACGAATTTGTTGGATGCTCTAAACGAACAATCTCTACTTTATCAAATTGATGCAATCTATTTAACCCTCTAACATGCGCTCCATAAGATCCAGCTTCACGGCGAAAACAAGGAGTGTATGCTGTATTTTTAATTGGAAAATCATCTTCTTTTAATAACACATCGCGGTAAATATTTGTAACAGGAACTTCAGCTGTCGGAATCAAATATAAATTATCAACTCCGCAATGATACATTTGCCCTTCCTTATCTGGTAGTTGCCCAGTCCCTTTTCCTGATTCTTCATTCACCAAATAAGGAACTTGCATTTCAGTATAACCTGCAGCAGTGTTTTTATCTAAAAAATAATTGATTAAAGCACGTTGTAAACGGGCGCCTTTACCTTTATAAACAGGGAAACCTGCACCAGTAATTTTGTTCCCTAATTCAAAATCTATGATGTCATATTTTTTGGCTAATTCCCAATGTGGAATTGCATCTTTATGCAAAGTAGGAATTGTACCTTCTTCAAAAACAGTTTCATTATCATCTTCTGCAACTCCAGAAGGAACTGACACATGAGGGATATTTGGAATTTGATATAATAATTCCTGCAAATCAATTGTAAATTGATTTAAGGTATCATTTAAGGTTTTAGACGCTTCTTTTAATTGACTTGTTTTTTCTTTTAATAGATTTGCTTTTTGAGCTTCTCCATTTTTATAAAGTATCCCTATTTCTTTCGAAAATTTATTAGATTCCGCTAAAATTTTGTCTAACTCGGTTTGCGCAGTGCGACGATTTTCATCAGTCAAAATAACTTCATCAATCAATTTTTCGGCATCAGCAAAATTTCTTTTTGCCAATCCTTTTAAAATAATTTCTTTTTGTTCTCTAATAAATGTGACTTGTAACATAGGTCTAAAATTGTTCTTTTTTCAAAGAGCAAATTTAGGAAATAGAAGTCAGTTTTTACGATTATTTTAAGATTAGTGTTTCGCTAATAGATGTGATGACTTGTGGCACCTCATCAACCTTAAAATCAATTGTAAGGGCATATGTGTTTTTCTTTATTTTTTTGAACGATAATTTTCCTTTTGTAACTACATAAGATCCATAACTTCCTTTACAATAGCAAATTCTGTTTAGAATTAAATTGACTTGCCTAAGCTCTTTATTCTCTAAAACTAAGTCAGATACCTCTGCATCAAATTCAGCAAACACTTCTTCAATATAATGTCCATCTACAACCTGTTGGTCAACATTTCTTTTAAACGAAAATTTAAAAACTGTCTTGTTTCCTTTTTCAATAGTAGTATAGGATGATGTACCTTCTCTTACCACTAAATTTATAGAACTGTTTGGAAATAATTCAAATGAACAATCTCCATCTTCGGGGCATTCAGTTTTTAGCATTGGTTCTTTTGTTTCAGAAATTATTTTTGTGTTTTGAGCTTTGCAGCTCATTAGTAAAAAAAGAAAAATAAAGGTGATTGAAAGTTTCATGTTTAAAGTGTTTTACCGTTATTACTTTGCTCTTTTTCTCGATACATTTTTTATTCATTCTTCATAAAAAACACTCGAAATGACGAAATACATTTAGCTATTCACACCGTGACTTTGAGTCACGGTGTGAATTATTTTACAAAGTTTTGAGCAATAACTTTATCCTTTTGTAATTGCATTTTTAAATCGTCTAACGAGGCAAATTTTTGTTCGTCACGAAGGAATTTCAACAATTCTATTTGAATTGTCTTTCCATACAAGTCAGCATTAAAATCAAAAAAATTAACCTCTATGGTTTGGTGTTTTCCTTTCACTGTTGGTCTGTTACCTATATTCAACATTCCATTATAACGAACATTATTAATAGTTGTTTTTATGGCGTAGACCCCTGATTTTGGAATTAATTTATACGATTCTTCAATATCGATATTCGCTGTTGGAAAACCTATTGTTGAACCTAAATTTTCTCCTTTTACAACAACTCCGGTTAACATAAAGTGATACCCTAAATAATTGTTGGCTTTTTCGATATCACCATTTAAAAGAGCTGTCCTAATTTTGGTAGAGCTTATAGTAATGGCATTTAAGTTTTGAGCGGGTATTTCTTCCAACTCAAAATCGAACATTGTACCATATTCCTGTAATTGCTCAAAATTCCCTTCACGATTTTTTCCGAAATGATGATCATACCCAATAATTAATTTTGAAATATTAAGTTTATTTACAAGTACATTTCTCACAAATTCAAAAGCCGTAAGTCTAGAGAAATCTTTGTCAAAAGGGTGAATAATCAATTCGTCTAAACCAAAGCCTTCTAATAATTTAGATTTTTCATTTAACGTATTAATCATTTTAACTTCGTAATCTTTTTGCAAAACCATACGTGGATGCGGAAAAAAAGTAAGAATCACAGATACTTCATGTTGCTTTTTTGAAGCTTCTAATAATTGAGAAATTATTTTTTGATGACCAACATGCACACCATCAAAAGTACCAATTGTGATGATAGTTTTCTTTTTTGAAGAAAAGTTTAAATAGTTATGAGTGATATTCAATTTAATAAAAAGACGTTGGTTTCTAAAGCAAAGTTACTACATAATAGAATATTAACTCGCCAAAAAAACAGCTTTATTTTTGAATAAGCAATAAGAAAAACTATCTTTGAGGAAAATCCCCAAAATGGTAGTGTAGTAAATGGTCTAAAAATCAATATTATGAAAAATAACTACTCCAAGTTTATATTGTTTTCAATCTTATTTTTCCTTATTTCTAAGTCTTCCTTTTCTCAAAACTCAAATAATATTTGGAATCAGATTTCTAAGGAAGAAATAACTCAAGAAAAAATATTTAGTAAAGCAGAAGCTTCATCAGCTGTTTTTTACACTCTCAATTTTGAAACCTTAAAATCTCAATTACGAGATGCACCATTGCGAGGTGCTTCATTTGAAAACTCTAATTTAATTATTGAATTTCCAAATAATCAAGGAAACTTACAATCCTATTATATTAAGGAAGCTCCTGTTTTAGGAAATAGTTTACAATCACAATTTCAAAGTATAAGATCATATATAGGTGTAGCAATTGACAACCCAAAAATTACAATACGATTCAGTTTAGGACAAGATGGTTTTCATTCCGCAACTTATAGAACTAATAACGGAACAGAATTTATTGACCCTTATACTAAAGATAGAAATAGTTATATCATCTATGCCACCAAAGATTTACCATCAATAGATAATGATTTTGTATGTAATTTTGAAAGTGCCAATACAATAGACAGAAGTTTTGATTCTAATTATGTAGCAAGGTTTAATGATGGTAACTTAAGAACATTCCGTTTAGCTTTAGCTTGTACGGGTGAGTATGCTCAGTTTCATTTAACACAACAAGGTGTAGGTTCTGGGGAAACGGATGCCGTTAAAAAAGCGGCGGTTTTATCAGCAATGAATACAACAATGACCCGTGTCAATGGCGTATATGAAAATGAACTGGCTCTTACCATGACATTAGTTGATAACACAAGCATTATTTATTTAGATGGTTCTACGGATCCTTATACTAATAATAGTGGTAGTGCTATGCTAGGAGAAAATCAAACAACGATAGATACAAATATAGGCGCGGCGAATTATGATATTGGACATGTATTTAGTACAGGTGGTGGTGGTGTAGCATATTTAAATAGCCCCTGCGACCCTAGCTCTAAAGCTGGTGGTGTTACTGGTCTATCTTCACCTATTGGAGATGTATTTGACATTGACTTTGTGAGTCATGAAATGGGACATCAATTTGGAGCAAATCATACTTTTAATGGTGATTCTGGAAGCTGTGGCGGTGGAAATAGAAACAACCCTACTGCATTTGAACCAGGATCCGGATCAACCATTATGGCATATGCAGGAATTTGTTCGCCACAAAATGTACAGAATAATAGTGATGCCTATTTTCATGTTGCAAGTTTAAATGAAATTTGGACAAATATATCAGTAGGTATTAGCACATGTGCTTCACTTTCTAGTACGGGTAATAACTCTCCAACAATAAACTCACTAGTAAATTATGCAGTTCCAAAATCAACTCCTTTTGTATTAACAGGAAACGGAAATGATGTTGATGGTATCGGAACTCTAACCTATTGTTGGGAGCAAAAAGACAATGCAATTGCGACAATGCCACCAGTTTCAACATCTAATGATGGCCCTGCATTTAGATCTATAATACCAAGTAGTTCTATGAAAAGGTCTATGCCAGAAATTGGTGCTGTTATAGGAGTTACATCAGCAACATGGGAAGTGCTTCCATCGGTAGCTAGAACATTAAATTTTGATTTGACTGTTAGGGATAATGATACAAGGGGAGGAAGATATACTACAGAAAGTATGGTGGTAACAATAGAAGACGTTGCTCCTTTTTTAGTAACAGAACCTAATATTGCAGTTATTTGGGGTGTTGGAACGACACATACTATCTCTTGGGATGTCGGTTCTACCACAAATGGAACTATCAATTGTCAAAATGTAAATATTCTTTTATCAACTGATGGCGGTTTAAGATATCCTATAAATTTAGCATCAAATACCCCTAATGATGGAACACAAGACATTGTAATACCAAACAATATAAGTACTACCTGTCGTATTATGGTAGAAGCGGCTGATAATATATTTTACAATATTACAAATGTTGATTTTACCATAGCTGCTGCAGATGGAACTCCAGAAAATTGTCCTTCAACTTATTCAAATGCAGGTGGAGAATACATATCTAATATCACGTTTAATACAATAAATAATAACTCTACCGAAGGTGCAAATGGATATGAAGATTTTACAGGAATTAGCTCAGATGTTGAAATAAATACAACATATCAAATGAATGTTGAAATAAATACTGCCGGAAATTTTACAGATAATTGTGAAGTATATATTGATTGGAATCAGGATTTTATTTTTGATACTTCAACTGAAAAGTATTTTATGGGGGCAGTTACAAACATGTCTGCAGGTGTGCTTTCTCAAAACATTACCGTCCCTTCTGGTGCCGCAATAGGTAATACAACAATGCGAATAAATATTGAATATAATACCAATCCTGGACCTTGTGATATTGACCATGTTACAGAATGGGGAGAAACAGAAGATTACACACTTAACATTCTCAATAATTTAGGCGTTGATGATGAACTATTTAAAAATTTTAATATCTTTCCGAACCCAAATGATGGAAACTTTACAATTTCCTTTCAATCAGACAGTAGTAAAAAAGTAAAAATAACACTATACGATGTTTTAGGTCGTACAATAACAAACCAACTATTTAATAAAAACAGAATGGATTTTACCCAAAACCTACACTTTAATAATTTATCTCAAGGTATTTATCTTCTTAAAATATCTCAAGAAAATAAAGCAACCTCAAAACAATTAATAATCAAAAAATTTATATAACAAAATTCTAAAATGCTTTAAAATCAATTACATGCTAATAAAAAATAAAGACAATTTTGTCTTTTGTATAAATGAAAATAAATAACCATTAAACTAAACCCAATTAATTATGAAGATGAAATACTTTAAACTAGTATTTGGTTTGTGTTTTTTTGCATCGTTAACTATGTTTTCTCAAACTAATAGAGGTTTGTGGACTCAAAAAAATGATTCACAAAGGCAACAAGTCTCAGAAAAGGAATTTACACTTAACTTTTCAAATTTAAATCAAACCTTAAACAATGCACCTATAAGAGGTGAATTTGTAGGAAAATCGAATTTAATAATTCAGTTTCCAAATGCCGAAGGTAAATTAGAATCATTTAGAATTGCAGAAGCATCTACAATGACATCTGAGTTACAAATTCGATTTCCAGAAATTAGATCTTATGTAGGTCAGGGAATTGATGACCCAACTTCCACCATCCGTTTTAGTGTATCGCCACAAAAAGGATTGAGTAGTATGTTGCGTTCTTCTTTACATGGTACTACTATTATTGAACCCTTAAATGTGAACGAACAATCTTACAAAGTCTTTAATAGAAATAATACAAACTCTAGAAGACCTAAATTCGAATGTTTAACAGATGATGTTGTTGACCAAGAATTGTTAGACAAGATAATTGCAGGTACGGTTAATAGAGATGCTAACGATGGTATGTTACATACCTTTAGATTGGCATTGTCTTGTACTGGAGAATACGGTACTTGGGCTGGTGGAGATGTTGCAAGCGTTATGGCGCAATTCAATGCAACCATGACACGAGTTAATGGAGTTTTTGAAATTGACTTCTCTGTTACTATGGAAATGATTGCCAACGAATCTGACATTATTTATTTTGATGCAGGATCAGATCCATATACCAATGACTTGAATAATGAATTACAAGCAAACCTTACTTCAGTAATTGGTGAGGCTAACTATGATATTGGCCATTTAGTCGGTCAAGGCGGGTCTGGTGGAAACGCGGGATGTATCGGTTGTATTTGTGTTGATGGTCAAAAAGGAAGTGGTATTACTTCTTTAGCAAACCCTAGTGGAGATGATTTTGATATTGATTTTGTGGCTCATGAAATTGGACATCAATTTGGTGGTAACCACACTTTTACTCATCAAAATGAAGGGACTGGTGCAAATTTAGAACCAGGTTCTGGATCAACAATTATGGGATATGCTGGAATCACTGGGTCAACAGATGTACAACCACATTCTGATGCTTATTTTCACTTTTTTAGTATCCAACAGGTTACAGCTCATGTATCTTCTAGAACATGTGATACAGAAACTGCATTAACCCAAGCTACACCAACTGCAAATGCAGGAAACAATTATACAATTCCAGCAACAACTGCTTTTGTACTTGAAGGAGCAGGTACTTCTGATGGAACAACAACTTTTTGTTGGGAACAAAATGATATTGGTGAGCCAGGAAATACGTTTCCAAGTGCAACTGATACATCAGGGCCATCGTTTAGGTCTCTAATTCCAACTTCTTCGCCAGATAGATACATGCCAGCTTTTGCTACAGTATTAGGCGGGTCATTAGGAACACAATGGGAAATGGTAAATGATGTTTCCAGAACCTATAGTTTTAAATTAACGGTTAGAGATAACATTGCAGGTAATGGTCAGAATAAAATTGATGACATGCAAGTAACAGTCGATGATGCTGCAGGACCATTTGTAATAACTTCTCAAACAGCTTCCATAACTTGGGATGCTGGTACAACGCAAACCGTAACTTGGGATGTTGCTGGTACAGATACTGGATCAGTTAACACACCTAATGTAGATATTTTTGTAACTCCAGATAATGGAGCTACTTTTATTCAGGTTGCTGCAGGTGTAGCAAACAATGGCTCTTACGGAATTACAGTACCAGCAGGTGCAGTAACTTCTAATGCCAGAGTGATGGTAAAAGGCGCAAATAATATTTTCTATGCTATTAATAGTGCTAATATTACAATTCAAGAATCTGAATTTGTAATGAATTTCGCTAATACAGAATTGGATGTTTGTGCTCCAGATGATGCAGTTTATAATTTTACTTATAATGTGTTTTTAGGATTTACAGAAACAACAACATTTTCTGCAACTGGAAATCCAGCAGGAACAACTGTAACATTTAGCCCAACAACAGCAACTGCTGATGCAACTGCTGTAACAATGACAGTGAGCGGAATTACAGATGCAAATGTTGGTGCCAATACAATTACAGTTACTGGAACTTCTGCATCGATCACTAAAAATGCTGATGTAATAGCCAATGTGTTCAGTAGTACATTTAGTACATTAACTTTGGCTTCTCCTACTGATGCAGCAATTGATGTAATGCCTCCAGCTATGTTAAGTTGGAATGTTGATTTAAATGCAAACTCTTATTTAGTTGAAGTAGCTTCTGATTCAGGTTTTGCTACTATTGTAGAATCAGCTTCTGTAACTACAACAAGTTACGAAACAACATCATTAGCAGTTGACACTATGTATTATTGGAGAGTAACACCATCTAACGGTTGTGGTACAGGAACAGCATCAACGGCATTTAATTTTACAACTGCAAATATTGTATGTGATTCTTTTGCTTCGTCAGATGTACCAGTAACAATTGATAACGGAGCGGCAAATACAGTTTCATCTACATTTACAATAGTTGATGGTGTTGAAATTTCAGATGTTAATATTCTATTAGACATTACCCATACTTGGGATAGTGATTTAACGCTTACAATTACAAGTCCTGCAGGGACCGTAGTTGAATTAACATCTAATAATGGTGGTAGTGGCGATAATTATACAAACACACTATTTGATGATGAAGCAGGAACTTCAATTTCCTCAGCTTCACCGCCTTTTACAGGAACTTTTATTCCAGAACAAGCATTGAGTGCTTTTAATGGAGAATCTAGTTTAGGTGCTTGGACATTAACCGTAATTGATGGTGCTGGTGGTGACGGTGGTGCTTTAAATAGTTGGTCGGTGTTTACTTGTGGCGAACCTGTGTTTGATGCAGATGGAGATGGAATTGATGATATTACTGATAACTGCCCAATGATTGCAAACGCAGATCAAGCAGATAATGACAATGATGGTCTTGGAGATGTTTGTGATGATGATGATGATAACGACACTATTTTAGATGTTAACGATAACTGCCCTTGGACAGCTAATACTGATCAATCTGATATTGATGGTGATGGTATTGGAGATGTTTGTGATGATGATATGGACGGAGATGGTATTTTAAATGACGATGATAATTGTCCAACAACAGCAAATTCTGATCAAGCTGATTTAGATGGTGATGGTATTGGTGATGTTTGTGATAATGACATCGATGGTGATGGAGTTTCAAATGATAGTGATAACTGTCCTTTAATAGAAAATTCAAATCAAGCGGATAATGACAATGATGGCTTGGGAGATGTTTGTGATGATGATGATGATAATGATGGTGTTCTGGATTCAAATGACAACTGCCCTATGACTCCAAACGCAGATCAGTCAGATGTGAATCGTGATGGAATTGGTGATGTTTGTGAAGATTGTGATGGAGATGGTATAATTAACTTCTATGATACAGATACTTGTGACATGGTAGTAACTGAAGGATTCTCTCCAAACAATGATGGAATTAATGACACCTGGATTATTGACAACATCAATTTGTTTCCAAATAATCATGTAAGTGTATATAACCGTCAAGGAGCATTAGTGTACGAAAAAAGAGGTTATACCGGAGATTGGAATGGTGTTGCTGACAGGAGCAGTTTACTTGGATCAAAACTTCCAGTTGGCTCATATTTGTATATCATCGAATCAAATGAAGTAGGAATTCCACCTTTACAAGGATGGGTTTACATCAACTATTAATCACTAAGAAAACAATATAAAAATGAAAAATATAAAATATATAGTAGTTTTCGCAGTACTAATAGCTAGCGGAAAATTATTTGCACAGCAAGACCCTTCATATTCTATGTATAGATACAATATGAATATTATAAATCCAGCGCATGCTGGTAGCAATGGACACACTGATTTAAATTTACATATCAGAAATCAGTGGGTAGATATTGATGGAGCACCAGAAACTCAAACATTTTCATATACCCAACCTATTGGGGATAAAATTGGGATTGGACTATCAATAGTAAATGATAAAGTTAACATTGAAAAAGAAACCCGCTATACAGCAGATTTTTCTTATAAATTACAATTATCAGAAAAAGCTGATTTGTATTTTGGTGTTAAAGCAGGAGCTTATACCTTAGATGTTGATCTTTTATCAGTTGGAGTTAATGACCCATTATTCGATGATAATGTGAGTCGTACGAATGGAATATTTGGTGCTGGGGCTTATTTAAAAATGAATAAGTTTTACGCAACTTTATCTATTCCAAACTTTTTAAATGGCGACAGAGTAGCAAAAACAGATGATGGCTCGTATGCTGAGGGATCTGATAAAATGCATGTTTATACAGGTGCAGGATACGCTTTTGATTTAAGTGAAAATTTTGAATTGACTCCAGCATTAATGGCTAGGTTTGTAGCAGGTGCACCAACATCATTAGATATATCAGCAACTGTTAATATGTATAAAATGGTTGAAGCTGGCGTTTCATACAGATTGGATGAATCTGTTAGTTTCCTTGCACTGATTAGAGCTGCAGATTGGTTACAATTTGGTTATGCTTATGAAGCGGCAACCTCAAATAATTTGAACGGTATTAGTGGAGGAACTCACGAGCTAATGTTACAGTTTAGATTAAATTAAAATAAATAATCTATCCTTATTTATTAATTTAAGAGCCAGCAAAAGCTGGCTCTTTTTATTAACACCTTAGCATTAAAGAGTTTTTAGTCTTTATAAATTATTACTATAAATTATGATTTAAAAAAAAAAGATGTATTTTGCGCTATTGATAATTAATTAAACCCAATTTTATGAAAAAATTATTGTGCGCTATTGTGGTGTTGTGTACTACAACACTAATGGCTCAAACAACAGTTACAGGAACTGTTACAGATGTAGCATCAGGGCAACCAATTCCTGGAGCTAATGTAAAGGTTGTAGGAAAATCTTTAGGAACTACTGCCGACTTTGACGGATTATTTACTTTAAACGTTTCACAAGACCCTCCTTTTGTTATAGAAATTTCTATTATAGGATATGCAGCTTCAAATGTCGAAGTTACATCTAACGATCATGTTGTGGATGTTGCATTGGTAGAACTTGCAACTTCTTTAGACGAGGTAGTTGTATCCGCATCTAGGACTCCAGAGCGTATTATGGAATCTCCAGTAACCATTGAAAGAATGGATGCTCGGGGAATTAAGAATACCTCTTCTCCTACTTTTTACGACGGATTACAAAATTTGAAAGGTGTTGACATCAACACCAATTCTTTAACAAACAAGAGCGTAAATACAAGAGGTTTTGCAACATTTGCAAATACTCGTTTTATGCAATTGGTTGATGGGATGGATAACTCTTCACCTGCTTTAAATTTCAACTTAGGAAATTTATTAGGAATGAGTGAGTTGGATATAAACACAGTAGAGATATTACCAGGAGCAGCATCTGCCCTTTATGGTGCAAATGCATTTAATGGTATTATGTTTATGACAAGTAAAAATCCTTTTGAAAGTCAAGGTTGGACGATGTATGGTAAAACAGGATTAACGTCTTCTTCAAATGCTGGAGATAATAATTTTTACGATTTCGGATTAAGAGGTGCTTGGGCATTCAGTGATAAATTTGCTGCTAAAGCTTCTTTCTCTTTTTTGAGAGGTACAGAATGGTATGCTACAGATTATAGAGATTATAATCATGATGCTAGTGTACCAGGTTCGGCTACACCAATCATCCCAGAAACTGGTCAAACAGCATTTGATAGATTAAATATTTATGGTGATAGAGTTCAAGTTGAACTAGATTACGATGCTTTAATTGGAGCACCAGCTGGAACTTTTGGAAAATCTACTGTAGGTAGAACAGGATATAAAGAGGTTGACTTAACCGATTATAATGCGCAAAGTGTAAAAGCAGATTTCTCTTTAAACTATCGCCCAATGGGTGATGATTTAGAATTTATTCTAAATATAAAATTAGGTCAAGGGAATACTATTTATCAAGGGGCAAACAGATATAATATTAAAAACTTTACGATGAATCAGTATAAGTTTGAAATTAGAAATGATAATTTCTTTATAAGAGCTTATACTACACAAGAAGATGCAGGTGATTCGTATGATATCGTTTCAACTGGTTTAAATATGAATATACAAACGGCTCCGCTTTGGTTTGAAACTTATGCAACTACTTATTTAGGTGCAATCACTGGCCAAATTCCAGGTGTACCTGCTGGTAATCCTGATGTTGCAAATGTCGTAGCAAGACAAAACTCTGATGCTGTGGCAACGCCACAACCAGGGACACCTGAGTTCCAAACATTATTTGATAAGGTAACTACAGATCCTGATTTAATTACAGGATCAAAATTCCAAGACAAAACAAAATTATACCATGCTGAGGGTAATTATAATTTTGCACATATGATGGAATGGGCTGATGTACAAGTTGGTGGTTCTTGGAGAGAATATCAATTAAATTCTAGTGGAACTATTTTTACTGATTATGATGGACCAATTAAATATAGTGAATTTGGCGGCTATGCTCAAGTTCAAAAGAAATTTGCTGATGATAGGTTAAAATTTACAGGTTCTATAAGATTTGATAAAGCACAAAACTTCGATGGCAATACATCACCAAGATTATCTTTAGTTTACAGTGCTGGTGAATATAAAAATCACAATTTTAGAGCGGCTTTCCAAACTGGGTTTAGAAACCCAACAACTCAAGATCAATACATTGGTTTAGATGCGGGTCCAGCCCTATTAGTTGGTTCAGCTCCAGATAATTTAGATAGGTATGTTTCTGCTCCTATTAATACAAGTGCAACAGCTCAATTGATTGGATACCCTTCTACGTTAACAGTTACGGGTAGAGATGGTTATGAAAACGCTTGGTCTCGAACTTCAGTAATTGCATTTAGTACAGCAGTAGCTACTGGCACACCATTGTCAGAAGCAGTTGCTCTTTTAGATTCTTCTGCAACAGCTGTAGTAAAACCAGAAAAGGTTACAGCTTTTGAAGTTGGATATAGAGGTTTATTAGGAAAAGTAACGGTTGACTTTAGTGCTTATTACAATCAATACGAAGATTTTATCGGTAACAAAGTTGTTGTAGCTCCTTTGTATGGAAATGCAAATTTATCAGATATCACACCTCTACCACCTCAATTAGGTGGACCAACACCTACTGCATTAATTGCATTAAGTAATGGAGATTTAAGAGGGTTCCAGTTATACACAAACTCTAAAGCAGATATTTCATCATATGGTTTAGGTATTGGCTTAAACACGAAAGTTTTGGGTAACTATAATGTTGGTGTAAGCTATACGTTGTCTAAATTTGATTTTGATCAAGCATCTGATCCAGATTATGAAGCAGGATTTAATACTCCGGAACATCAAGTTAAAGCGTCATTTGGTAATCCAAATGCAATTGCAAACTTCGGATTTAATTTAAATGTTCGTTGGAACAATGAATATTTATGGGAATCTACTTTTGCTGATGCTATCGTAGAAGCAAAAACAGTGTTTGATGCTCAAATAAGTTATACGGTTCCTAATTGGAAATCTACTTTTAAAGCAGGTGGAGCTAACATAGGTGGTGAAGAGTATTTAAGCGCACCAGGTAACGGTTTAATTGGTTCGCAGTACTTTGTTTCTTGGACATTGAATCCATAAGACTTAGTTCTTATTAATAGAAAATAAGTAAAAACTCCTCGTTTCAAATAGATGAAACGAGGAGTTTTTTTATGCTATAAAAATTAAGGAAATTACTTTATCTAATTAAATCAAAAAAACTATCTTTGCACCTTGAAAATGAGGAGTAAACTCATTAAGTTAAAAAGTTAACAATTAAGAGTTAAGGTAATGACTAAGATTACAGGTAAAGTAGCACAAATTATAGGTCCAGTTATTGATGTTGAATTTGCATCAGGTTCTGATCTTCCAAGAATTTACGATTCATTAGAAATCACAAAAAAAGACGGTTCAATATTAGTATTAGAGGTACAATCACATATAGGTGAAAATACTGTACGTACTATTTCTATGGATTCAACAGATGGTTTAAGTAGAGGTGTTGATGCAGTTGCAACAGGAGCTCCTATTCAAGTACCGGTTGGTAAAGATATTTACGGACGTTTATTTAATGTAATTGGTGATGCAATTGATGGTTTAGGAAACTTACCAAAATCTGGTAAAGATGGACTTCCAATTCATAGGTCAGCTCCAAAATTTGAAGACTTATCTACAGCAACTGAAGTGTTGTTTACAGGTATTAAAGTTATCGATTTAATTGAGCCATATGCAAAAGGTGGTAAAATTGGATTATTTGGTGGTGCAGGTGTTGGTAAAACTGTATTGTTGATGGAGTTGATTAACAATATCGCAAAAGGTCACGGTGGTTTATCTGTATTTGCAGGTGTAGGAGAAAGAACTCGTGAAGGGAATGACTTGTTGAGAGAGATGTTAGAATCTGGAATTATAAAATACGGTGATGACTTTATGCATTCTATGGAAGAAGGCGGATGGGATTTATCTAAGGTTGATAAAAAAGGAATGAGAGATTCAAAAGCAACATTTGTTTTTGGTCAAATGAATGAGCCTCCTGGGGCACGTGCTCGTGTAGCATTATCAGGATTAACAATTGCTGAATATTTCCGTGACGGAGCTGGAGAAGGTCAAGGAAAAGATGTATTATTCTTTGTAGATAATATCTTTAGATTTACACAAGCAGGTTCAGAAGTGTCAGCACTTTTAGGACGTATGCCATCAGCGGTAGGTTACCAACCAACCTTAGCAACTGAAATGGGTGCGATGCAAGAACGTATTACATCGACAAAAAATGGATCAATTACATCAGTACAAGCGGTTTATGTACCTGCGGATGATTTAACAGATCCAGCACCAGCAACAACGTTTGCGCATTTAGATGCAACTACAGTATTGTCTCGTAAAATTTCTGAGTTAGGTATTTATCCTGCAGTAGATCCGTTAGATTCTACTTCAAGAATTTTAACTGCTGATATTTTAGGTGATGAACATTACGACACTGCTCAAAAAGTAAAAGAGTTATTACAACGTTATAAAGAATTACAAGATATTATTGCCATTTTAGGAATGGAAGAATTATCTGAAGAAGATAAATTAATCGTTCACAGAGCAAGACGTGTACAACGTTTCTTATCTCAACCTTTCCATGTAGCTGAACAGTTTACAGGTATTCCAGGTGTATTAGTAGATATTAAAGATACCATCAAAGGGTTCAATATGATTATGGATGGTGAGTTAGACAAATACCCAGAAGCAGCATTTAACTTACGTGGATCAATTCAAGATGCAATTGATGCAGGAGAAAAAATGTTAGCAGAAGTATAATTGGTTAATGGTTGCTAGTTCATATAACTCGCAACAAACAATAAACTACTAATATGAAATTAGAAATCGTAACACCAGAAGCTACACTATTAAACTCAGAAGTTAATTCTGTTTCGGCACCAGGTATTGATGGTGAATTTCAATTACTAAATAATCACGCTGCAATCGTTTCCATTTTAGTAAGTGGAAAAGTAAAATTCAAAGGTGATACTATTAATATTGATGAAGAATTTAAAAATAAGTTCACTCAAAACAATGATGAATTTATTTTAGCCATCAATAGTGGTACTATCGAAATGAAAGATAATAAAGTAATTATATTAGCAGATTAATTTACTTTATTTTACAATATTGAAACTCCAAGCACAAACTTGGAGTTTTTTTGTTTACTCTAATTTTTGTAAATTACTAAACGTTAAGTTATTGCCCTGAAATTAAATAAAAGACTAATTTGTCTTAAAATGATATTTATCATGTTTTATGTAACCAAAGCTACATATTTTTGTATCGCATTAATTATAATCTAACTAAATTTATCTAACAATGAAAACTAAATTTATTATCGCACTTATGGTGCTAGCGTTTGTTTCTTGCGTTAAAGAAAAACAAGCTGAAACTCAAACCAATCAAAAACAAGAACAAGTAAAAACACATGGTCAAGCAGGTGTTGTTGCTGCCGAAGGTGAACAGCCAAATGTATTACAAGTAGCTATATCCTTACCAGATTTCTCAACCCTAGTAGCTGCCGTACAGGCTGCAGGCGTAGAAGATGCATTGGTAAACGCAGGTCCATTAACTGTTTTTGCACCTTTAAATAGTGCTTTTGCAAAATTACCTGAAGGGACTGTTGAGACTTTGGTGAAGCCAGAAAACAAAGAAACATTAACTATGATTTTAATTAATCATGTTGCTCCGGCAAACTACCCTATCAAACAATTAAAAAAAGAAGCTAAAAAAGGACGTAAATTATATATGGCGTCTGGTAAATATTTAGTTGTCGAAAATAAAGACGGTGAAATATATGTTGGCGGAACAAAAATTTTAAAATCAGTAAAAGTAAGTAATGGTTGGATCCACGTAATAGACGACGTATTAGTTCCAGTTGAAGAATAAATAGTAACAAAAAAACCTAAACAAAAATGAAAATTAAATTTTTATCTATTGTAGCAATTGCTGCATTAATGACAAGCTGTAGTGGTGATAAGCCAAAGACAGAAGTAAAAGAAAAAGCACCTGTAAAAAAAGAGGTTGTAGCAGAAGCTTCTACCGCAGACTTTATGGATGACAAAGGTGTAGGACCAATTAAAAGTGTAGAAATTGGAGAACTTGATACTGCTTTGGCAGGAAAAGGAAAAGCGGCTTTTAAATCTAATGGTTGTACTGCTTGCCATAAAATTAGCAAACGTTTTGTTGGGCCAGCTTTAAAAGGAGTAACCCAAAGACAGTCTCCAGAATGGATTATGAACATGATTTTAAATCCTGAAGTTATGGTTGTTGAAAACGAAACCGCAAAACAATTGTTAATTGAGTATAACGCTCCAATGGCAAATCAAAATGTATCAGAAGAAGATGCAAGAGCAATTTTAGAATATTTTAGAACAAAGAATTAATCAAACTTAAAAAGAACACTTATGAAGACACTATTTAAATCAGTATTGGCATTACTTACAATTTCTATTGTAACTGTAAGTTGTGGCAATGATAATTCATCTAGCAAAGGTGCTTTAGGAAGCAGCGCTGCCGAAAGGGTATATGTTGCTCCAGGAGAACACGATGAATTTTACGCATTTGTTTCAGGTGGTTTTAGCGGACAGTTAGCTGTTTACGGATTGCCATCAGGACGTTTATTTAAAGTAATCCCTGTTTTTTCTCAAGATGCAGAAAAAGCTTACGGATACAATGAAGAAACAAAACCAATGTTAAATACATCACATGGATTTATCCCTTGGGATGATTCGCATCACCCAGATATTTCTCAAACAAATGGAGAATTAGATGGTAGATGGGTGTTTATCAATGGTAACAATACACCTCGTATTGCAAAAATTGATTTAACAACTTTTGAAACTACTGAGATTTTAGAAATTCCAAATTCAGCAGGTAACCACAGTTCATCTTTCGTAACTGAAAATACTGAATATGTTGTTGCAGGTACTCGTTTTTCAATTCCTTACCCACAACGTGATATGCCTATTGCCGAATACAAAGGTAATTTTAAAGGAGCCTTAACATTTATTTCTGTTGATCCAGAAGATGGTGGAATGAATATCAAATTCCAAATCATGATGCCAGGGTTTAACTATGATTTATCACACCCAGGTCGTGGAAAATCTCACGGATGGTTCTTCTTTACAACTTATAATACAGAAGAAGCACACTCATTGTTAGAAGTAAATGCATCTCAAAATGATAAAGATTTTATTGCAGCAATTAACTGGAAAAAAATTGAAGAGTATGTAAATAATGGTGGTGGTACAAAAGCACCAGCAAACTATGCACATAACGTATATAGCGATGAAACGCATTCTGCTACATCAACAATGGAAAAAGAAGTCTTAATTGTAAATCCTATGGATGTACCTGGAGCTTTTTACTTTATGCCAACTCCAAAATCTCCTCACGGTTGTGATGTTGATCCAAGTGGAGAGTATATTGTTGGTAATGGTAAGTTAGCTGCTGAATTAACAATTCACTCTTTCAGCAAAATGCTAAAAGCAATCGAAAATAAAGACTTTGATGGCGAAGCTTACGGAATCCCAATTTTGAGCTACGAAGCAACTTTGGCTGGATCAGTAAAACAACCAGGATTAGGACCATTACATACAGAATTTGACGGAAAAGGAAACGCATATACTACGTTCTTTATCTCTTCAGAAGTTGTAAAATGGAAATTAGGAACTTGGGAAGTAATTGATCGTAAACCAACCTACTATTCTGTAGGTCACTTAATGATTCCTGGAGGTAACTCTAGAAAACCATTTGGTAAATATTTATTGGCAATGAATAAAATTACAAAAGACCGTTATTTACCAACGGGTCCTGAAGTAACACAATCTGCACAATTATATGATATCACTGGTGATAAAATGGAAATGTTATTAGATTTCCCTACCATTGGTGAACCTCATTATGCTGCTGGTATTCCTGCGGATATTATTGCAAAAAATTCTAAGAAATTCTATAAATTAGATGAGAACAAACACCCATATGCAACTAAATCTGAAGCAGATGCTAAAGTGGTTCGTAAAGGAAATGAAGTTCATATTTACTTAACAATGATTCGTTCTCACTTTGCACCAGATAATATTGAAGGAGTTCAGGTTGGAGATAAAGTTTATTTCCACGTAACAAACTTAGAACAAGATTATGATGTACCACATGGTGTATCAATGATTGGAGCGCAAACATCAGAATTGTTAATTATGCCTGGGCAAACAGAAACGTTTATTTGGTATCCTAAACAAATAGGTGTATGGCCTTTCTATTGTACAGATTTCTGTTCTGCATTACATCAAGAAATGCAAGGTTATATAAGAGTTTCTCCTAAAGGATCAAAAGTGCCAATCAGCTACACGCTAGATGATGACCCTGTTGATCTTGAATAATACAAAGACTTAGTGTTAGGTTTTTTTTAAAAGCAGATGGGTTTTAACTAATCTGTCTGCTTTTTCACATTTTAAAAATAAGTAACAGATGAAAAAGTCCAAAATATTGATGATAGTGGGATCACTATTATTATTAGGATTGTTTGTTTTCCCTTTATGGAACATCACCCTAGAAGCTCCCCAATATCCTATCCCTTTAGGAATGGATATTCATATCACTAAATTTGCTGATACTCACGAATTTGATATTAAGAATATCAATCTTATGAATCATTATGTGGGCATGCAATACATTCCAGAAACCATTCCTGAATTTAAAGTATTTCCAGTTGTAATTGGAATTATGGTAGCCTTAGGTGTATTGTTAGGATTTACTGGTAGATACAAATTATTTATTGTTTGGTTTATAGTAATGAGTATTTTAGGAATTGCAGGCATGTACGATTTCTATTTATGGGAATACGACTATGGACATAGTTTAGATCCAAAAGCAATTATGAAATTTACAAACCCTGATGGTTCGGTAATGGGCTTTCAACCTCCATTATTTGGAACCAAACATATTCTTAACTTTACTGCACATTCCTATCCTAGAACAGGGGCCTACTTTATGTTCGTTGGAATGATGTTGACTGTTGTAGCCTTTTTTGTAGGAAAAAAAGAAGCAAAAAAATAGAATCCCAAAGAGTTTAATTGAGCATAATGACAATTTCGTTATGCTCAATTTATACTACCTTTGCACTTTCAAATTTTAAATTTTTAAAAATGAAGAAAAATACACTCGCTATTCTTGTTGCGATGTCATTGCTATTTGCAGCATGTAACATTGAAGCAGAAAAAATCAACTACGGATCTGATGCGTGTCATTTTTGCCAAATGACCATTGTAGATCAACAACATGCATCACAATATGTTACCAAAAAAGGGAAACAATTTAAATACGATGCTATTGAATGTCTATTAAATGAACTTTCTGAAACAGGAACCGACAACCTTAATATAGTATTGATTGCTGATTATTTAAATCCGGGAGTGATGACTGATGCAACCACTGCAACATATTTAATTAGCGAAGAAATTAAAAGTCCGATGGGTGCTTTTCTTTCAGGGTTCTCCACAAAAGAACAAGCAAAGAGTTTTATAAAATCAGATACTGATAAAATTTATTCGTGGCAAACCATCAAAAAAAAATATTCTGTAAAATAATATGAGGCTCAAAAATTCCCTTTTTTTATTCTTATTACTATCCGTAACTTCACTGTTTGCAAAACAAATTGAGGTATGTTCTACTTGCGAAATAAACACAATTAAGGAGGCTTTAGAACTAGCTGAAGATGGAGATGAAATCATAGTCAAAAAAGGCGTTTACAAAGAGCATGCTATCGTTATAAATAAATCTATAAAAATTATTGGAGAGGATTTTCCTATTATCGATGGCGAAGATTTAGAAACAATATTTACAATTCATGCTGATAATTTTTCAATCTCAGGATTAAAAATTATCAATGTAGGTCAAAGTTATACCAAAGATTTTGCGGCGATTTTAGTTTCACGATCCAATTATTTTACCATCGAAAATAATATTTTAGAAGAAGTTTTTTTTGGTATTCTGATTGAAAAATCTCACAACGGAATCATAAAAAATAATACTGTAAGTGGTAGCGGTATGAACCAAGCTGGTTCTGGAAACGGAGTTCATATGTGGCATAGCTCTAAAATGAAAGTTCATGACAATGAAGTGTATGGTTTACGCGATGGAATCTATTTTGAGTTTGTAAAAAACTCTGAGATTTACAACAATTTAAGTCATAATAATTTGCGTTACGGATTGCATTTTATGTTTTCTAATAACAATGAATATCACGACAATGTTTTTACTAATAACGGAGCGGGTGTTGCTGTTATGTTTTCGAAATTTGTAAAAATGCACAACAATAAATTCATTGACAATTGGGGTTCTGCTTCCTACGGATTGTTGCTTAAAGAAATTTATGATGCAGAGATTGAAGACAATCTGTTTTCAGAAAACACGATCGGAATCAGCGTTGACGGCTCAACAAGAATCAATTATAAAAGAAATACTTTTTTACGAAATGGATGGGCGGTTAAAATCGTGGGGGCTTGCTATGAAAATGACTTTTCTCAAAACAACTTTTTACACAACGCAATTGATTTATCGTATAACAGTCAATTGAATTCAAATAAGTTTGATAATAATTATTGGAGCGATTACACAGGCTATGATTTAGATAAAAACGGTGTAGGTGATGTGCCTTATCGTCCTGTAAAATTATTTTCGTATATCGTTCACAGGACTCCTGAGGCGATTGTTTTACTCAGAAGTTTGTTTGTAGATATCATCAACTTTTCTGAAAAAGTATCCCCTGTTTTTACTCCAGACGGTTTATTAGATAACAATCCTTTAATGCATCAATTCAATGATTAAGATTAATAATTTACATAAGAAATTTGGGAAGCTTGTTGTTTTAGATGGCTTGGATTTAGAAATAAATTCTGGTGGAATCTTCGCAATTTTAGGCCCAAACGGATCTGGAAAAACCACCTTGATTAAAAGTATTTTAGGAATGGTAATTCCGAATAAAGGAGATATTAAAATTAATGAACAATCCGTTTTAAAAAAGTGGGTGTATAGAAATGAAATTAATTATTTACCGCAAATCGCGAATTTTCCTGCAAACTTATCTGTAAAAGAATTGATTGCGATGGTCAAAAATTTAAGACCAAAACAAGCCAATGATGTTGATTTAATAAAGCTGTTTTCGCTCGAACCTTTTCTAGATAAAAAGTTAGGAAACCTATCTGGTGGTACAAAACAAAAAGTAAATATCGTTTTGACTTTTATGTTTGATAGTGAGTTGATTATTTTAGACGAACCCACTACAGGCCTCGACCCTATTGCGTTAATTCACTTAAAAGAATTGATTCAGGAAGAAAAAGAAAAGGGTAAAACTATTTTGATTACCTCGCACATTATGAGTTTTGTTGAAGAGGTTGCAGACGAAATTGTATTTCTATTAGATGGTGAAATTTACTTTAAAGGAAGTATCAAAAATTTAAAAGAACAAACAAATCAAGTAGATTTAGAACATGCTATTGCTAATTTAATTACCAAACAAAATGTTTAAAATATTAAAATATAGTTTTTACGATTTAATGCGTAGCCGATGGAGTTACGTTTATTTTGCCTTTTATTTAGCCTTGGGTTTTGTGTTACTGTTTTTAAATAACGATGTTAACAAAGCCATCATCACTTTGCTAAATATCATCATTGTTTTAACACCGCTTATCGGAACCATTTTTGGAGTCATGTACTTCTACAACTCCAAGGAATTTACCGAGTTACTGTTAGCGCAACCCATTAAAAGAAGTACCATCTTTTTAGGACAATATTTGGGGATTTCCATTTCGTTGACTTTGAGTTTAGTCCTTGGTTTAGGGATTCCATTTTTAGCTTACGGGTTGTTTAAATCATCAGCTATTTTTGATTTCGGGCTACTATTAGTTGTAGGTTCATTCTTAAACTTCATCTTTGTTGCCTTGGCATTTAATGTTGCGTTATCTAACGTAAATAAGATAAAAGGCTTTGGATATGCTATTTTAATGTGGCTGTTTTTAGCAGTGATTTATGATGGGCTCTTTTTAATATCATTGATAGTTTTTAATGAGTATCCTCTTGATAAATTCTCATTATTTGCAACCATGTTTAACCCGATTGATTTATCTCGAATTTTAATTTTATTAAAGTTAGATATCTCTGCGCTGTTAGGGTATACAGGAGCCGTTTTTCAAAAGTTTTTCGGCACCAACTTCGGATTATTTGTCTCTTTATTTGTAATGGTTCTATGGGTAATTTTCCCTGTTTGGAGAATCAATAGAAAGTTAAGAAAGAAGGATTTTTAGAGTTTTATTTTCCAATTAATTCAATTTCAACTTCAGGATATTTATCATTTAATTTCAATATGTTAGATGGTTTTTCTAGTAAATATTTATCAAAAAATTGTACTATCATTTCAGTTGTTATTCGGAATCCTTTATTTGCATTTATGGTTCCTGCTTCATTTATAAATGGTAGATTAATCATTAACGGAATGTCCATAAAATTTGAGTGACCTGAGTTCAAAATTTTGGCATTATAAAAATCAGAAGAACTTCCATTATGATACGCATGTACGTTTAAATTTGGATGTGTGATGTCCCATTCAGATGATATTAAAGCAAATGGTTTGGTCATCAAAGTATCTATCATTACTCCCCATTGCATACCATCTACGTTTATTCCAGCTATAATTCTATCGTCATCAAGTAATGCCTGACCTGCCGCAGCACCTCCTTGCGAATGTCCAAAGACACCAATTTTTGTAGTATCAAGATGCTGAGCTAAAAAAGTAGACACATTCCATTTTTTTAATTCATCTATAACCAAAGAAATATCTTTGCTATATCGTTCAGTTACTTCAGCTCCATAATAATTTAGAATGAGATCATGAACGGCCATATATTGTTCTTCAGGTGTTGCTGCCCTATTATAGTTTTGCATGGCATTCCAAATCATTTCTGCCATTTTTTGATTGTTATGTTTTCTATCGTATTCAGAATTAAAAAGCTTTATTTCTCCATTTGGAAACAGTGTGCCTGTACTTTCATAGGTATGATTTATGTTTAATACAATATACCCATGACTTACAATTTCTTCTATTAAAGCATAATAACCAGAAGCTTTAGAATAACTACCATGTGAAAAAATTAATATAGGAAATTTGCCTTTGGCTATAGAAGGGTTAATATATGTATGTGTTTTGATATTGTCTAAATAATTGAAGGTGGATTTTGGTAATCCATATTTTACTGCAAAGCTCGTTCTGTCTCCTTCATTCAGATAAGGTTCTGTTTTTTCATTATTTAAGGTGGCTGGATACCAAACCTTTACCATCAATTCTCTTTTGTCTCCAACTTCAGAAGTCATGTATTCATCTTGGTTTGTTTTTAAATGGATATATTGAGATCCTATATTATATTTTCCTGTTGTTGCTGGCAAATCAAAAACTGGTAAAATATAGGGCAATCCCCAACCTAATAGCATTACTATAATGAATGCTATTCCGCTAACTATTTTTCTAAACCAACTTCCTTTAAAAAATGAATACTCTTTATACAAACACCAAACTAAAATCGAAATTATTAAGTAGGAGGGAAACATTTGCCATCGATATCCTTCAAAAATAAAATGTAGAATAATCACTCCACTAATAATTACTAAGGGGGGTTTTTTGTTTAATCGATAACCTTTTGTTGAAATATAAAAAGGAAAAATTGTACTGATGATTAGTAAAATGATTTCGAAAATTCTCATGGTTTCTGTTTTTAAGCAAAAGAATTAATTAAAATGATCAGTTCAAAAAATATGAGATGGACAAATAATGGACATGGGTCTAAATGTCAGGTTTTTAAATGCTTGAAAGAAAAATAAAAAGATCTTCTTTAGAATTCAATTCGAATTTTTTCCTAAGTCTATACCTCGCTTTATTAACACTTTCAGGAGTAATATTCAAAAGCAAACTGATTTCTTTTGAACTTATATTCAGCCTTAAGAAGGCACAAAGTTTTAATTCGTTAGCAGTAATATCTGGAATTATTTTTTGTAATGATTGCCCAAAGTTTGGATATATTTTTTCAAAATTTGAAAAAAAAGGTAAAAGGTTAGGTGTTTTCAAATTAGATTGCATCAATTGTTGCAAATCATTTTTTAAATCAATTTGTAATTTTTGATTGTCTTCTTCTAGGTTTGTGATTTTACGGTCAGAATATTTTTTTTCTAGCCGTTTGTAATTATCGTGCTTTCTTTTGTTTCTAAGTTTTGTTCGGTTAAGGTGTTTTCTTCTTGTTAAATATGGAATTACAACATACCCAAAAATAAATAAAGCCAATGCACTGATAAACAATACGGTGAATATAAACCATGTATCAGTATTTATTTGGAAGTCCATTATTACACCTTCTTAATCACATTGGTCACTATCCCCCAAATCATAAAATCATTTTCTTCGGTGATATGTATCAAAGGATAATCAGGATTTTCTGGTTTCAACCAAACTTTTCTACCTTCAACACGCAAGCGTTTTACGGTAAACTCACCATCAACAACACAAACAGCAATTTTGTTATTCACAGGCTCTAGACTCCTATCAATCACTAATAAATCTTTGTCGTTAATTCCGGCATCAATCATAGACTGCCCACTAACTCTAGCAAAAAAAGTAGCAGATTGATTTTTAACCAATTCTTTATCAAGACTAATGCGTTCTTCTAAAAAATCTTCGGCAGGAGAAGGAAATCCAGCAGAGATACCAACGTCAACAAGTGGTGCTCCAGAGTTTTCAAAAATTTGAGGAGTGTAAAAAGTAAGGGGTTGTGATGTATTCATGATTGTATCTTTTGCTTTAAACAAAAATACAAAGAAATATGTTACAAATATTTTTCTCTTTGGATAGAGTGATAACTCTGACAATTTCATAATAATCCTCACTTCGTTTTATCAATTTCATTTCTAAAAATTAGCAGCATATAATGTACCTTTGCGGTACACAAAACAACACACATGAATATTTTAATCATCGGATCTGGTGGAAGAGAGCATGCCATTGCTTGGAAATTAGCACAAAGCGATAAATTAGAAAAATTGTTTATTGCTCCAGGAAATGCTGCAACAAGCAAACTTGGAACCAACTTAAATATTGGAGTTTCTGACTTTTCTGAAATTAAAAAAGCAGTTTTAGAAAATCAAATTAAGATTGTATTGGTGGGTCCTGAAGTTCCGTTGGTTGAGGGAATTCACGATTTTTTCTTAGCTGATGATGACTTAAAAAATGTTGCTGTAATTGGCCCTCAAAAACATGCTGCTCAATTAGAGGGAAGTAAAGAATTTGCCAAAAGATTCATGATGCGTCATAACATCCCTACGGCGGCATATCAAAGTTTTACTAAAGACAATTTACAAGATGGTTTTACATTTTTAGAAAAATTAAATCCCCCTTATGTGTTAAAAGCCGATGGTTTAGCAGCAGGTAAAGGAGTGGTGATTTTAGAAAATTTACAAGCAGCCAAAGATGAATTAGCAGATATGTTGAGCAATGAAAAATTTGGAAATGCAAGTAGTACGGTTGTAATTGAAGAGTTTTTAGATGGCATCGAAATGAGTTGTTTTATTTTAACGGATGGGAAAGGGTATGTGAATTTACCAAATGCAAAAGATTACAAACGTATTGGTGAAGGCGATACAGGATTGAATACAGGAGGTATGGGAGCTGTTTCTCCAGTTCCGTTTGCTGATACTGAATATTTAAAAAAAATTGAAGACAGGGTAATTAAACCAACTGTTTTAGGATTGCAAAAAGATGGAATTCCGTACAAAGGATTTATCTTTTTTGGATTGATTCGCGTAAACAATGAGCCGATGGTGATTGAATATAATTGCCGTATGGGAGATCCCGAAACCGAAGTGGTAATGCCAAGAATTAAATCAGACTTTTTAGAATTGTTAATTGCTACGGCAAACAATGATTTAGAAAATGCGATCATAGAACTTGATGAAAGATCAGCAACTACTGTAATGTTAGTTTCTGGTGGATATCCTGAAGCCTATGAAAAAGGAAAGGTAATTTCTGGAATTGGAAATGTTGATGATTCTATTGTTTTTCATGCAGGTACAAGTGTTGACAAAAATGGCGATACCGTTACCAATGGAGGTAGAGTAATTGCTGTTACTTCTTATGGTAATGATTTTAAAGAAGCGCTTTCAAAATCATATAGCAGCATTGAAAAAATAAAATTCGATAAGATGAATTACCGAAAAGATATCGGTTTTGACCTCTAAAAAAAATATCATCATTGCTCCTCTTAATTGGGGGTTAGGGCATGCAGCCCGTTGCATTCCTGTTATTTATCAATTACTAGAACAAAGGTTTAACCCTATTATTGCAAGTGATGGAGAAGCTTTAGAATTGCTTAAAAAAGAATTTCCTAAACTAAAATATGTTGAGCTTCCTTCTTATAAAATTCAATATGCTAGCAACGGAAAGTTTTTAAAATGGAAACTCTTATCGCTAATTCCCAAAATTTTAAAAGCTACAAAAGCCGAATATAAAATTATTCAGAAATTAGTAGCCTCAGAAAATTTGTGTGGCATTATATCTGACAATCGGTTTGGAGTAAGAAGTAATAAAGTTCCGTCAGTAATTATAACTCATCAACTAAATGTACTCTCAGGAGTGACAACTTTTATTACGAGTAAGTTACATCAAAACATCATCAGTAAATTTGATGAATGTTGGATTCCTGATGATAAATACTTGAATTATTCTGGAAAATTATCCCAAACTAAATCCATCAAAAAACAAAAATATATCGGAGTTTTAAGTCGATTTAAAAAAGAAGACTTAGCGATTAAATATGATTTATTAGTGTTATTATCTGGAATAGAGCCATCGCGAAGTCAACTGGAACAAAAATTATTGTCAGAATTAAAAAACTACAAAGGATCCGTTTTATTTGTTAAAGGAAAAATAGAACCTCAACAAAAAAAAATCATAAAAGAGAATATCACACTTTGCAATTTTTTATTAACTACTGAATTACAAACTGCTATAAATCAAAGCAAATTAATACTTGCAAGATCTGGATATTCAACTATTATGGATTTGAAAACACTAAGTAAAAAAGCCTTTTTCATTCCAACAACGGGTCAATACGAACAAGAATATTTAGCTAAATATTTAAGTGATTTAAAAATAACACCCTTTGCTACTCAAGAAAATTTTGAGGTAAAAATGCTTAAAGATATAAATGGGTTTAGTGGGTTTCTTAAAAGTACCGCTCAGAAATCTTCAATAAATTTTAGCTTGTTTATTAAGGGTTAATCTTCAATGTTTTTAACACCGCTTCTAATTCAAACATATAATTACGCTTGTCAGTAGCTGGTGCATACGCAAAACCCTCTAAAACAATTAAGCGGTTATTTGCTTTATCAACTATAGTGTAGTTTAAAAATGGCCCTGCCATAAAATCATTTTTCACCTCCCATTTACCGCGGGTTTCAAATCCTTTTTTACCTGCTAATTCAATAGTATTCGTTTTTGGAGTGTACGCTTGCTCAGTAATATAATATGAACCTTCAAACTGACCTGGAATATATTTTTTCCCGATGGTATCTCTAACTGAATTGATGTTTTTTCCTTCTTCATCTTCAATTGAATTAATTGGCAGCTCATAAACTAATATATTACTACTTTGACCCTTTTTAAGATGTTGACGTAGCCATAAAAAATCTCCAGTATCATCAACCAATCTATATTTTGATGGGATTTGTAAACTGATACCGAGCTTATTTAGGGTTACTAATTTTTTAGTATTAAATTGTTTATTTCGCAATCTATATTGCATCGCCTTGATGTCAAAATTTCTAAAGGTTGTAAGAATTTCGTCTTTTCTATTATTAATTTCCTTAATTAAGCTTTCACTATCTGTTGCGGTAATTGTGATAATTTTTTGAGGTCTTGCATATACATCTGTTCTTATATTAAACTCATTTGTATCTCCTATACTCACATACAATATGCTTTTTTGAGATAAAAATAAGTTCTTAAATGCATGTGTCGGAATCTGAATTACATCTAAATGTGGTTCTGGTTGAGGCAATCCAACAATCGGTTCGTTGGTAACATTCTTTAGAGCTTTACCTTCTAACCCTTTCCATAAATCATAATCCATCACTACCAAAACTTGATTCATAATACCATTAGAATCTACCAATGTTATTTGTGTTTCTTTTGGTGCACAACTAAATATCAATAGTGCAAGGGCTAATAATAGTGTATATTTTTTCATTTGATTTAGATTTTATAGATTTTTAATTTCATTCCTATTTTCAAAGATTTAGCACTCCAAATATTGTTCCATTCTTTTAAATTTTGTACGGAAACTTTGGAATATTTCTGAGATATCGTCCAAAGAGAGTCACCAGATTTTACTGTATAGGTTTCGTAACCTCCTGACGGAGCTTTAACCCCTTTTGGTTTTGTAGAAGTTTTTGATTTTGATGTTACCGCTATTTTACGCGGATAAATTGACAGTCGTTGACCTACTCGTAAATTGTTAGTTCGCAAACCATTCCAACGTTTTATAGAACTAACAGAAACTCCATATTTTTCCGCAATCTTACCTAAGTAGTCTCCACTTTTTACCTTATATCGAATACGGTCACCCATCTCAATATACTCTGGTAAAGTCTGTTCTCTTTTTGCCTCCTCAACATCTACAAATGCGTATAATTCTTTTTCGTTACTTGTAAATTGCCCCACATTATATAATGGTAATGTGATGTAATAATTGCGATCTTTTACAAAGGGTATAATGTCTAATTTGTATTGTGGATTCAAAAATTGTAACATCTCAATATCAACATCTAAGTACTTTGTAATCTGCTCAAAAGTGACTTGTTTTTTGATGTGAATAGTATCCGTTTCAAACTTGTTGATATATGATTTTTTTGAAATAATTCCATGTTCATCTGCATATTTAAAAATATAGAGAGTGGCATAAAATGCAGGTACATAGCCTGCTGTTTCTCTTGGTAAAAACCCTCTGATATTCCAATAATTTCTATTACCACCAGATCTTCGAATTGCCTTATTTACATTTCCCGGTCCTGAGTTGTAGGCTGCCAAAGCTAAATCCCAATCGTTAAAAATGGTATATAAAACTGATAAATATTTACACGCCGCTTCTGTTGCTTTAATAGGGTCTTGGCGCTCATCAACATATGAGCTGACTTTTAAATCGAACTGTTTTCCTGTTTGATACATAAACTGCCACAATCCCGTTGCACCAACATGAGATTTTGCTCTTGGTCTTAAGGCAGATTCTACGATTGCTAAATATTTTATTTCTAATGGAATATCGTATTTATCTAACTGCTCTTCGAACATTGGAAAATAATATTGCGCTCTCGACATCAAGGTTGCAAAACTCTCTCTTCGGTTTTTGAGGTACGATTTTATGATGCGCTCTAAACTGTAATTGTACTCAACATTAAAAGGTGTTTCGCTATCAATAATTGCCAAACGTTCTTTTAATAAAGCGGTAGGTAATTCTTTTAATTCAACCGAATCTAACTCAGCTTCATTCATCACGTATCTAATGGAATCGTACAAAGGTGAACTATACATTTCTTGTAACCAAAGGCTATCAATCAAGGTAACTTCGGCATGTTCAATTAATTCTTTTTCTTGCGTATTGATTGTATCACTTTCTGTAAGGTCGAGTTCTTCCTTAAGTTGGTCAACTTTAATTTTTAGTGAATCTTTTTGAGAAATATTTAGCGAATCCTGGGCATACAGATTAAAGGATAAGCAACAAAAAACAAGTATAAGTTCTCGATACAATTTTCTGTTGAAAATTACTCGAACTGACGGCGTAATTAATTTATTTATATTCATTTAATCAATTTCTACACCCACAGGGCAATGGTCAGAATGTTTTGCTTCAGACAAAATAAAAGAGCGTTTCAATCTTTTTTCTAAAGGACTGCTCGCCATACAGTAATCCAGTCTCCATCCTTTATTATTATTTCTAGCATTGGCTCTGTAACTCCACCAACTGTATTGATCTGGTTCTTTGTTAAAGTGACGAAACGTATCAATAAATCCACTGTCAATCATTTCACCAATCCATTTACGTTCTACTGGTAAAAATCCTGAAGTGTTTTTTAATCCCTTCGGATTGTGAATGTCAATTTCTTCATGGCAAATATTATAATCTCCACAAATCACTAAATTAGGAATGTCCTTTTTTAAATCTGATATATAGTCTAAAAACTCATCCATATAATTCAGCTTAAAATCTAAACGCAAGTCATTAGTGCCAGAAGGTAAATACAAGCTCATCACAGAAATCGTATCAAAATCTACCCGTAAATTGCGACCTTCAAAATCCATGGTTTCTATACCTGTACCATATTCTACATGGTTGGGTTCTTCTTTACAAAGTACCGCAACTGAACTATATCCTTTCTTTTGAGCCGAAAACCAATAATGATATTTATAACCCGCTTCTTCAAAAACAGAAAGATCCAATTGCTCTTTATGGGCTTTCGTTTCTTGTAAACACAACACATCAGGATTTGCCGCTTTTAGCCAATCTATAAATCCTTTTTTAAGTGCTGCTCTAATTCCGTTAACGTTGTATGATATTATTTTCATCTAACTATTTTGATTCCAAAAAGGGAAAAATTTATATTCTATGTGTTTTGAGAAAAACTAAAATTGCATTTCAGGAACATCTCCCTCAACAATCAAATTGCCTTCTGTTGCTTGTTTAATTTCTTCTACAGAAACTCCTGGGGCTCGTTCTAATAAATAAAAAGAATTATCTCTAACATCTAAAACAGCTAAATTGGTAACTATTTTTTTAACACATCCAACTCCTGTCAAAGGAAGTGAACATTTTTTTAAAATCTTGGATTCTCCTCGTTTATTAGTGTGCATCATCGCCACAATAATATTATCTGCTGATGCCACTAAATCCATTGCTCCGCCCATTCCTTTTACCATTCTTCCTGGAATTTTCCAATTGGCAATGTCTCCATTTTGAGCAACTTCCATTGCTCCTAAAACAGTCAATTGAACGTGTTGCCCGCGAATCATAGCAAAACTCATCGCCGAATCAAACAATGACCCACCATCTAAAATGGTAACTGTTTGTTTACCCGCATTAATCATATCAGCGTCTTCTGTTCCTTCAATAGGAAAAGACCCCATTCCCAACAATCCATTTTCCGATTGAAACTCAACATCAATTCCTTCCGGAATATAATTTGCTACCAAAGTCGGAATGCCAATACCCAAATTTACATACCATTTATCTTGTAACTCTTGAGCTATTCTTTGCGCTATTTGTTGCTTTGTTAACATGTCTTTTCCTATTTATGAATTTATTTATCGTCTTTGCGAGGAGTTGTAAACTCCGAAGCAATCTCATTAATTAAAAAAGATTGCCACACTCGTTCCTCGTTCGCAATGACATAATACTAAGATTTTGGTGTTACTGTTCTCTGTTCAATTCTCTTTTCGTAATCTTTTCCTTGAAAAATTCGCTGTACAAAAATTCCAGGCGTGTGAATTTGATTAGGGTCTAACTCACCAACTTCAACCAATTCTTCAACTTCGGCTACGGTAATTTTTCCTGCCATTGCCATCATCGGATTAAAGTTTCTTGCTGTTCCTTTAAAAATCAAATTCCCAGCAGCATCTCCTTTCCATGCTTTCACAAAAGCAAACTCTGGATTGAAGGCGTGTTCTAATACGTGCATTTTTCCGTTAAAATCTCGGGTTTCTTTTCCTTCAGCAACTTCAGTTCCATATCCCGCAGGAGTAAAAAATGCAGGAATTCCTGCGCCTGTAGCTCTGCATCTTTCGGCTAGAGTTCCTTGAGGAATCAAATCAACTTCCAACTCTCCTGATAACATTTGACGCTCAAACTCATCATTCTCTCCAACATAAGAAGAAATCATTTTTTTAATTTGATGTTTTTGTAATAACTGCCCTAATCCAAAATCATCAACTCCGGCATTATTAGAAATACATGTTAAATCTGAAATTTCTCGTTTAACCAATTCAGAAATGCAGTTTTCAGGAATCCCACACAGCCCAAAACCTCCTAACATAAATTCCATTCCAGATGCCACTCCTTCCAAAGCCTCTTCTACATTTTTTACAACTTTATTTATCATAACTCTGTTTTTTAAAATTCAGGTTCTTCTTCAACAACTTTTCCTACTTTCCTCGCTGGTTTTTCACCCTTTTCTAATTCTTCGTCTTCATCCTCTTCACCATCACAATTTAATCTGATATTTAATTCTTCTGGCTTATCAAACTCTTCTAAACTTACATTTAAAGAAGTATCTGCATATAATTTTTTATAATATATTGCCCAAATTGGTAGCGCCATAGACGCCCCTTGTCCTTGAGTAATAAACTCAAAATGTGTTGCTCTATCTTCTCCTCCAACCCAAACTCCTGTTGCTAAGTTTGGCACCATTCCCATAAACCATCCATCAGATTGATTTTGAGTTGTTCCTGTTTTACCAGCAATAGGGTTCGTGAATTCATAAGGATATCCTGTAGCGATATTATCTGGATAAGAACCCCACTTACCTCTCAACCTAACTCCTGATCCAAATCTTGTAACTCCTTCCAATAAATTTAAAATAACATAGGCAGATTCTTCACTTAATACTTCTTCTGTTTCAGGAACAAATTGTTCTAAGATCGTCCCGTTTTTATCTTCAATCCGCAACACCATCATTTGATCTACTCGCAATCCTTTATTTGCAAAAGTCGAATAGGCTCCCAACATTTCATATAAACTCAAATCAACCGAACCTAAAGCAATTGCAGGTACTTCTGGAATGTCACTCTCAATTCCTAATCGATGTGCAAAACGCACTACATTTTTTGGCAATGCCATATCAATCATACGCGCAGTAACAACGTTTACCGACTTTGCTAAAGCTTGTTTCAATGTCAACATTCCTCCATATTCTTCACCTGCATTTCTAGGAGTCCAATCTTCTTCAGACCCATATTTTAGTTTTGAAATTGTATATGGTGTATTCGGGAAACTATCACATGGCGATAATTTTAATTGATTGATTGCCGTAGCATAAACAAAGGGTTTAAAGGTTGAGCCCACTTGTCGTTTTTGCTGTTTCACGGCATCAAACTGAAAATACTTGTAGTCAATTCCTCCAACCCAAGCCTTCACATGACCAGATTGTGGCTCAATAGATAATAATCCTGCGCGTAAAAAATGTTTGTAATAGCGGATGGAATCTAAGGGTGTCATGATGGTATCAATATCTCCTTTCCAAGAAAAAACTTTCATCTCTCTTTTTTCTTTAAAAGAGGCTAATATTTCTTTTTCAGATTTATCATGTAATTTCATTCTTCTCCAACGATTAGAACGCTTCATTGCTTGCCTCATCAATCTATCTTCATCTTCTTTTTCTAAATCGTAAAAAGGTGCGGTTTTATTTCGCTTTTGTTCTTTAAAAAAAACGCGTTGCAAATTAGCCATATGCTCTTGCATTGCTTCCTCAGCATATTGCTGCATGCGAGAATCTAGGGTCACATAAATTTTTAAACCATCACTATGTAAATTGTATTTGCTTCCGTCAGGTTTTGGATTATTTCTAATCCATCCTTTCATAAAACTTCTCAAGTATTCTCTAAAATAAGTAGCATAGCCTTCGCTGTGTCCTTCGCGATGTAAATTTAAACCAAGGTCCATTTGCTGTAAAGAATCTTTTAATTCCGTAGTGATAAACTCATTTTTCTCCATTTGTTTAAGCACTACGTTTCGTCTATCTGTAACCATCTCTGGTCGACGAAGCGGGTTAAACAAAGAAGAGTTTTTTAACATCCCTACTAACATTGCCGATTCTTCTTGGGTCAATTCCTTAGGCTCTTTTCCAAAATAAATTCTAGTAGCAGAACGGATTCCGACTGCTTGATTTAAGAAATCGTATTTATTCAAATACATGGCTATGATTTCTTGTTTGGTATATTGCCGCTCTAAACGGATTGCAATTACATACTCCTTTACTTTTTGAAAAACTCTCTCTATCAAGTTTCTTGAGCCTTCTCCGTGAAAAAGTTGTTTTGATAATTGTTGTGTGATTGTACTTCCTCCTCCTCCACTTCCCATTTTAATAATGGCGCGTGCTGTAGATTTAAAATCGATCCCTGAGTGCTCATAAAAACGCTCATCTTCTGTGGCTACCAATGCGTTTACTAAATTTTCTGGTAAGTCTTTATAATTTACTGGTGTTCGGTTTTCTTTAAAAAACTTTCCAAGTGTTTTCCCATCAACAGAAATAATCTCTGTGGCTAAATTATTCTCAGGATTTTCTAATTCTTCAAAAGTAGGCATGTGTCCTAAAGCGCCAATTGAAGCTAAGAAAAATGGTAGTATTGCTAATAAAATACCTGCTACAATAATGCGCCAAAACCATTTTAGATAGTTTGGAGTATCTGATTTTTTTTTCGTTTTTTTCTTTGCCATTCTGTGGGATTATTCTGTTACGGTTTCAATTCTTAAGCCAATATCAGTAATACCTTTTAACGAATCGAGACCGTGTATATTGCTGCTTTTTCGCATTGCTTGTTCTACTTTTAGAATGTGTAATCCTTTGTTTTGAAAGCGTACGTTTTCTTTATAAAAGAGTTTATTTTCTTTTATGTCGGTATAACCAGATCCTAAATAATTTCCTGTATTATCAGTCATTTCATACTCTAGCGTATCAATAACTTTTAATCCGTTCGGAAACTCCATACTCGCAATTAAAAACAAATTACTAAACTCATATTCTTTATTATTTCTAATATTGATAAAAATATTGTTCTTAGAAATTGTGTCCTCCACCTCAACTTGAAACTCTATCACATCACCTTCTAACCAAATATTATTTTCAATCGAATTATATGTATCAAATGTTCGGTTTGAATCGCAAGAAATTAATCCTAAAACGAGTATCAGAATAAGAAATAATTTAGACATTTTTTTGATTATTTCTAGGTGGTTTTGGCTTTTTATTTCTGTTATTCTTCTTCTGTTGATTTGGTTTTTCTCCAGAATTTTGAGGCTGTTTTTGATCTCCTTTTTTATTAGAACCTTGATTTGACTTATTTTGATTTCGCTGTCTGCTTTTATTCTGAGGCTTTCTCTTATTATTTCTCTTGCGATTTCCTTTTCGCTTCGGCTGGTCAAAACGTGTTAAGCTATCTTCGCCAACTGCATCTTCAAAATTTACTTTTTTGTCCGTTACTAATTCTAGCTCAAAATCTTCTAATGAAGAAACTACTTCACCACCTTTATTGGTGTCAATAATTTCATTTAATTGTGCTAAATCTAACTTATACCATTTAAAAGAGTCATCTTTATAAGTGTACCAAAACTCTTCTTTAAAAATATCCATTTTTACAAAAATAGCATCTCCTTTTTCTGTTTTTAAAATGGTTTCTTTTTTAGGGAAACTTTTAAGAGCGTCTAAATAAGTGTCTAATTCAAAATTTAAACAGCACTTCAATTTTCCGCATTGTCCAGATAATTTTTGTGGATTTAAAGATAGTTGTTGATAACGTGCCGCAGCGGTATTTACTTTCCTAAAATCGGTTAACCAAGTAGAACAACACAACTCTCTACCACACGAGCCAACACCTCCAAGTCTCGCTGCCTCTTGACGCAAACCAACTTGTTTCATCTCAACTCTAATTCTAAAAGCACTTGCAAAATCACGAATTAATTGACGAAAATCTACACGTTCATCAGCAGTGTAATAGAAAATGGCTTTATTACCATCACCTTGATATTCTACATCAGACAACTTCATTTTTAAATTCAATCGCCCTAATATTTCACGCCCTCTTTTTTGAGTTTCAATCTCTTTATCTCGTGCGCGTTGCCAAACTTCGATATCTCTTTGTGATGCTTTTCTATATATTTTTTTGACCTCCTCACTTTCGAGAGCAACTCCTTTTTTCTTCATTTGGATACGAACCAACTCACCCGTCAAAGAAACAGTTCCAATATCATGACCAGGAGAGCCTTCAACAGCTATCACTTCGCCCATACATAACTGTAGGTTCTCGTTTTTATAAAAATGTTTGCGTCCGTTTTTAAATCTGACTTCAACGATATTAAAAGGCTCTTGCCCGCTAGGAAGAGTCATATTAGAAAGCCAATCAAAAACAGTAAGTTTATCACAATTTCCTGTTCCGCAACTTCCATTGCTTTTACATCCTTTAGGAATGCTGTCAGTTTCAGTAGAGCAGCTATTACAGCTCATAAGTATATATTTTGAAATGTCTAATAAATTAATTTAAAAGACATTATAGGATTCGTATTCTTTTTTCACTAATTCGTAAAGGTATGGAAAAAGAAAAAGAGTTAGAAAAATATTTTTAAGTGAAGGTAAATTATAATTTAAGTTCTCTTCTCAGTATGAAAAAAACTATAAAAATAAGTTGTAATTTTAGATTTGTTTGACTTCTATAATCTTAACAGGACACGCTTCTTTCGCTTTTACACTTTTGTCAAAAATTGTTTCATCACGAGATTTTATAGTAAAAAACCCTTTTTTTTCTTGTGAGTGCAACAAGACTGATTTTCCGTCTTTTTTTGACATTTGAAATTGCATTGGAGCCAACTCTACACAATAATTACAACCAATACATTTAGCTCGTTGAAGTGTGATGATTACCATTATACCTCAACAATATTTTCAACAATCTTATATAATTTATCCGAAGGTCTAATTCTAAATTCTAGTGGGATTGTAACTGAATCTCCTTTTTCTCCTTTTTCTTTTTTCTCATCATTCACCAACATTTCAGACACTTTCATTTCTTGCGCTCCTGTTGTTGGACCTGTAACCAAAATAGTGTCGCCAATAGAAATATCGTACGCTTCAATCTTAAATTCTCCAATTTTTGGTTTAGGAAAATAATGCACTCCCTTACCTAAATACACTTTCTTTTGTGTAGCATGAGAACCAGATCCTTTACTCCATTCTCCTAATTTTTGACCTAAATAATAACCGCCCCAAAAACCACGATTATACACTTTTTCAAGTTCTAACATCCAGTCAATTACTTTTTCTTTTGAGTAGGTTCCGGCTTCAATTTCGTCAATAGCTTCTCGGTAACATTTAATTACTTTGGCGACATATTCTGGTGCTCTACCACGACCTTCAATTTTTAAAACTTTGACTCCTGCATCAGCTATTTCATCTAAAAAATCAATGGTACACAAATCTTTTGGAGACATGATATATTCATTGTCCAATTCCATTTCGAAACCTGTTTCTTGATCTATTACAGTATATTTTTTTCGGCAATTTTGTTTACATGCACCTCTGTTTGCTGATGAATTTGCTGAGTGTAAACTCATATAACATTTTCCAGAAACCGCCATACACAATGCTCCGTGTCCAAAAATTTCTACCTCGACTAAGTTGCCTGAAGGCCCACAAACATTTTGTTTTACTATCTGCTCAGTAATCTTTTTTACTTGGCGTAAACTCAACTCACGACTCAACACCATCGTATCAGCAAACATTGCATAAAACTTCGCAGTTTCAATATTGGTAATGTTGATTTGTGTAGAAATATGAACCTCCATTCCGATAGCTCTTGCGCTTGCAATTACCGCTTGATCCATCGCAATGACAGCAGTAATATCAGCATCTTTTGCTTTTTGCAATAAAGTTTTTACAATCGATAAATCATGATCGTAAATAATAGTATTTAAAGTAAGATAGGTTCTTACGTTTTTAACTTTACATCGGTCTGATATCTCTTGTAAATCATCCAATGTAAAATTAATCGACGCTCTCGCTCTCATGTTTAATTGCTCTACACCAAAATAAACTGAGTCCGCACCATTATCTAAAGCGGCTTGAAGTGACTCAAAATTTCCGGCAGGAGCCATTAACTCAATTTTCCCTGTTGTCGTCATTCTAAAAATTTTTGCAAAACTACACTTTATTGTTTTATCTCATACTACTTTCTGAATTTAAGGGGGTGATTTTAACTAATCTACAACCAAACTAATCTTTGATTGTTAAATATTTAACAATCTGAATTAATGTGATAAAATTCCTTGAAATCCTTTTTATCTATTCCTTTTTTCTGACCTTTGATACTTATTAAATTTAAATAAAAAATTATGAGAGTTGCTATTGTTGGCGCTACTGGAATGGTTGGGACTGTGATGTTGAAAGTTTTGGAAGAACGCAATTTTCCGTTGACTGAATTAATTCCCGTTGCATCAGTAAGGTCTGTAGGAAAAAAATTAGCTTTTAAAGGTAAAGAATATACGGTCGTAACATTAGAAGATGCAGTAAAAATGAATGCTGATATTGCGTTATTCTCAGCAGGTGGAGATACCTCATTAGAGTGGGCTCCGAAATTTGCGGCAGCAGGAACTACGGTAGTCGATAATTCTTCAGCTTGGAGAATGGATCCTACAAAAAAATTAGTGGTTCCAGAAATTAATGGTGATGTTTTGACCAAAGAGGATAAAATCATTGCGAACCCAAATTGTTCTACAATTCAATTAGTAATGGCATTGGCTCCATTACATAGCAAATACAAAATGAAACGTTTGGTAGTTTCTACCTATCAATCTGTTTCTGGAACTGGTGTAAAAGCGGTTCAACAATTAGAAAATGAAACAAAAGGAATTGATGGCGAAATGGCCTATCATTATCCAATAAACCGAAATGCAATTCCGCATTGTGATGTGTTTTTAGAGAACGGATATACCAAAGAAGAAATGAAATTGGTAAATGAGCCAAAGAAAATTCTAGGTGATGATTCTTTTTCTGTGACTGCAACTGCGGTTAGAATTCCAACTGCTGGAGGTCATTCAGAAGCAGTAAACGTTCAGTTTGAAAATGATTTTGAGTTGGATGATGTTCGTAAGTTATTAAACGACTTCCCTGGAGTAGTTGTACAGGATAATTTGGAAACCAACACGTATCCTATGCCAATTTATGCTCATAATAAAGATGATGTTTTTGTTGGCAGAATCCGTAGGGATGAGTCACAAGCAAGAACCTTAAACATGTGGGTTGTTTCTGATAATTTACGAAAAGGTGCCGCAACTAATACGATTCAGATTGCTGAGTATTTAGTAGAAATGGGGTTGGTGTAATTCTTAGATAATCAACATTAGACTACTTTACTTTTAGATATTAAAAACCTCGAATTAACTTCGGGGTTTTTTGTTGGTAACAACTAAAAAAATATCTTAAATTCGCAATTCACTTTTAAAATTTCCAACCTTGTCAAAGATAAAAAAGGTCACTCCTTTAATGAAGCAATACAATGCCATCAAGATAAAATATCCTGATGCGATGTTACTTTTTAGGGTGGGTGATTTTTATGAAACTTTTGGTGAAGATGCAGTAAAAGCATCTAAAATATTAGGAATTGTTTTAACCAAACGAGGTGCAGGAAGTGAAACCGAAACTGCTTTGGCGGGTTTCCCGTATCACTCCATGAATACCTATTTACCTAAGTTGGTAAAGGCGGGTTGCAGAGTGGCAATTTGTGATCAATTAGAAGATCCTAAAATGACCAAAACAATTGTAAAGCGTGGTGTTACGGAATTGGTTACTCCTGGTGTTGCACTCAACGATGAAGTTTTACAGGCCAAAACGAATAACTTTTTAGCAGCGGTACATTTTGGTAAAAAAAATATTGGGGTTTCTTTTTTAGATGTTTCTACCGGAGAGTATTTAACCGCCCAAGGAAACACGGAATACATTGATAAATTATTACAGAATTTTAGTCCAAGTGAAGTCTTAGTCCAAAAACAATACAAGGTAAAGTTCTTAGAATATTTTGGTGAGAGGTTCAATATTTTTTATTTGGATGATTGGATTTTTCAGGCTGATTATGCACATGAAAATTTAACCAATCACTTTAAAATAAAATCCCTCAAAGGATTTGGTATTGAAGACTTACCTGAAGGAATTATTGCCTCCGGAGCAGTCTTATATTACCTCTCAGAAACGCAGCATAATAACTTACAACACATCACTTCTATTCAAAGAATTACTAGAGATAATTATGTGTGGATGGATCGGTTTACTATCCGAAATTTAGAATTGTATCAGGCAAATTCTGTCGGCGCTGTTACCCTTTTGGATGTAATTGACACTACTATTTCACCTATGGGAGGTCGTTTATTAAAACGATGGATGGCATTTCCTTTAATACAGTTGGAAGAAATAAAAAAGCGTCAAGAAATTGTAAAATATTTAATTGACAACGATGAATTCTTTGAAATCACTACCTATCAAATAAATCAGATTAGTGATATTGAACGTCTAATTTCTAAAGTAGCAACAGGGAAAATAAATCCGAGAGAAGTAGTTTTACTAAAAGACTCTTTGCAGGCAATTTTACCAATAAAAACTGCAGCGGAAAAAAGTAAAAATCCATATTTAAAAAGCATCGGAAAAGAATTAGACGACTGTAAACTATTGATTGAAAAGATTAGTAATACACTATTTGAAGAAGCTCCTGTAAATATCAATAAAGGAAATGCAATTGCAAGTGGAGTATCACAAGAATTAGATGATTTACGCGCCATTTCAAATTCGGGAAAAGAATATTTAAACAGTATGGTGCAACGAGAAATTGAACGCACCGGCATCTCATCCTTAAAAATTGCCTTTAACAATGTGTTTGGATACTATATCGAGGTCCGAAATACACATAGAGATAAGGTTCCTGAAGAGTGGATTCGTAAGCAAACATTAGTAAATGCTGAAAGATATATTACAGAAGAGTTAAAAGAATATGAAACAAAAATTTTAGGTGCTGAAGAAAAAATTGATCAATTAGAACAACAACTCTTCGCAAATTTAATTCAATTCTTACTTAAATTTATAAGTCCTGTTCAAAAAAATGCACAATTGATTGCGCAAATAGATTGCCTCTGTTCCTTTGCTTTGACTGCAAAAAACAACAATTATGTTTGTCCAATTATTGATGAAAGCACCAATTTAGACATCAAAAATGGACGCCATCCAGTCATAGAAAAACAATTACCAATTGGTGAAGAATATATTGCAAATGATGTTGTATTGAATAGAACTCAACAGCAAATCATTATGATTACGGGGCCAAATATGAGTGGTAAATCTGCTATTTTACGCCAAACTGCTTTGATTGTTTTATTGGCACAAATGGGTTCTTATGTTCCGGCACAAAATGCAAAAATCGGAATCGTAGATAAAATCTTTACTCGGGTAGGAGCCAGTGATAATATTTCTATGGGCGAATCTACTTTTATGGTTGAAATGAATGAAACTTCAAGTATCTTGAATAATTTATCTGATCGCAGTTTGATTCTACTAGATGAAATTGGTCGAGGCACAAGCACCTATGACGGTATTTCAATAGCTTGGGCAATTGCCGAATATTTACACGAGCACCCTACCAAAGCTAAAACATTATTTGCTACGCATTATCACGAACTAAATGATATGACCAAAACTTTTGAACGTGTCAAAAACTTCAATGTTTCGGTAAAAGAACTCAAAGATAATGTCATCTTTTTACGCAAATTGGTTTCGGGTGGGAGTGAGCATAGTTTTGGAATTCATGTAGCAAAATTAGCTGGAATGCCATCAACAGTGATTCATAAGGCAAACAAAATGTTGAAAAAATTAGAAGAATCTCATTCCTCTGAAGATATCAAAAACAAATTGAAACAAGTGCAAGATAATGATGTACAATTAAGTTTCTTTAAATTAGATGACCCTTTGTTAGAAGATGTGAAAGAAGAAATTTTATCAACCAATATAGATACCCTAACCCCTATTGAAGCTTTGATGAAATTGAATGAAATCAAAAGAATGTTGACGAAGAAATAAAACAATGATCAATAATCTAGAGCAAGGTTTTTCGGAATAGGGATACAGAATGGTAAAATACCAGAAAATTTAGGAGTGCTTTAGCATTCTGCTCATAATATGGGTGCTAGTTTTATTTTTACCCTTGGCAACCAATATGCAAAACAAGCCTGTGATACACACAAAGCTGTTGGTGCTATGCCCTATTTTCATTATGATAATTTTGATAATTTCTTTAAAAACTTACCAAAAGGAGCAATGTTGGTTGGAGTTGAATTGGATGATAAAGTTGAACAACTAGAAACTTTTAGACATCCAAGGCGATGTCTTTATTTATTAGGAGCCGAAGATCATGGGCTTTCAAAAACAGCTAAAGATAAAGCACACTTCTTGGTCAAATTCAAATCTGAATTGAGTTTAAATGTGTCTGTAGCGGGAAGTAATGTTATGTATGATAGGCAAATAAAATATCTATAATTTACTCTATTTTTAATACTCTAATTAACACGTCACTTGGAGTGTTTTTTATGAAGGCTGAGTAAAAAATGTATCGAGAAGATGATGCAAACCACCTTTATTAAGTGAAAAACAGTACTTTTGAAATTCAAATAAAAAGAATATGAGTAACAAAGCTAAAATTGCTGTTTTTGGAAGTGGAAGTTGGGCAACAGCTATTGTAAAAATGCTGTGCGAAAATTTAGAAACTGTTGGCTGGTATATGCGCAACGAACATTCTTTGGCATATATCAAAGAAAATAAACACAATCCAAAATATTTAACTTCTGTAGAATTTAACACTAATCAACTAAAAATGTCTAGTGATATAAATGAGATGGTGGACTATGCTGATTATCTCATTTTTGTAATTCCATCAGCTTTTGTAAAAAATGAATTAGATAAAATTACTGCCTCTCTTGATGGTAAAATATTGTTTTCTGCTATCAAAGGAATTATACCAGAAACAGGGTTAATTGTGGGAGAACATTTTCATGATAAGTTGCAAATTCCTTTCGAAAATATTGGGGTAATTACAGGGCCATGTCATGCAGAGGAAGTTGCTTTAGAGCGTTTATCATATTTAACTATTGCCAGTAAAGATGAAAAAAAAGCAGATTTTATAGCAGATAATTTAGCAAGTAGGTATATCAAAACCAAAGTTTCTGACGATATTATTGGTACCGAATATGCAGCCATGTTAAAGAATATTTATGCTATTGCAGCAGGCATTGCTCATGGTTTAGGATATGGTGATAATTTTCAATCTGTCCTAATGTCTAACGCTATTAGGGAAATGAAACGCTATATTAAAAAGGTGCATAAAATGAAACGGAACATTAATAATTCTGCCTATTTAGGAGATTTATTAGTTACGGGTTATTCTACTTTTAGTAGAAACAGAATGTTTGGAAATATGATTGGAAAAGGATATACCGTGAAGTCTGCTCAAATGGAAATGGTGATGATTGCTGAAGGATACTACGCCACAAAATCAGCTTTTGAAATCAATCAAAAAAATGGTGCAAACACTCCTATTATTGATGCCATTTACAGAATTTTATACGAGGGTAAAAACCCTAAAAAGCAATTTAAAAAATTAACGGACTTACTAGATTAAGAAAAACTACTTCAACAAAATCCCTTTTTTATCTAATAAAGAAATAACTCTTAAAGCACCTTCTTTGAGGGTGTTCTTTTTAAAGACAAATGTCTTTTCAAACATCCGATTGTTTTCAAAAAAAGTGAGTTTAAATTCATTGTTGAGTTTAAAGAGTTCTGGTTGGATTAGCTCTACTTTTGCAAAAGAATTTGCAGAGAGCTTTTCAATTTTATGGCGCATTTTAGAAGTGGTATCTTTCTCGTCAAAGCCATGAGAAACTATCAACACCATTTCTAAATCTACAGATTTATTATTGATGATATACACATTCCAATCTTCCGTTTTATAAATGTCATTGTATTCTTTTACAACCGCCATAAAAACGTCAGCAACTTTAGAAATTTGAATATCTTTTTTCATTTAGCAATTAAATGCATTTACAATACTGACTTAAACTGCTCTAAGAAACGCACGTCGTTTTCATAAAACATTCTAATATCAGGTATTTGATATAACAACATTGCGATACGCTCTATCCCCATTCCAAAGGCATATCCAGTATATTTTTCAGGGTCGATGTTTGCATTTTTCAATACATTTGGGTCTACCATCCCACAACCCATAATCTCTAACCAACCTGTACCCTTTGTAATTTTATAATCAATTTCTGTTTCCAATCCCCAATAAATATCAACCTCGGCACTTGGCTCTGTAAAAGGAAAATAAGAAGGGCGCAATCTAATTTTAGACTTCCCAAACATCTCTTTTGTAAAATATAAAAGTGTCTGTTTTAAATCAGCAAAAGAAACATCCGTATCAATATACAAACCTTCTACTTGATGAAAAATACAATGTGCTCTTGCAGATATATCTTCGTTTCGAAAAACACGCCCAGGAGAAATGGTTCTGATAGGCGGTTCGTTATTTTCCATATACCTCACCTGTACAGAACTTGTATGAGTACGCAACAAAATATCTGGATCTTGCTCAATAAAAAAGGTGTCCTGCATATCTCTTGCTGGATGATATTCTGGTAAATTCAAGGCGGTAAAGTTATGCCAATCATCTTCAATTTCTGGCCCTTCAGAAACCGTGAATCCGATTTTAGAAAACACCTCAATAATTCTATTTCTAACAATCGATATAGGATGACGAGAACCTAACTCTATTGGCTCTGATGGACGTGTTAGATCACCGTAAAAACTTTGAGAAGATTGAGAGTCTTCCATAGATTCATTCAATTCCTTCACTTTATCAGAAGCTGCATTACGCAATTTATTTAAGGCTTGCCCTAAATCTTTTTTAATCGCATTGTCTACTGTTTTAAACTCAGCAAATAATCCTTTTAGTAATCCTTTATTTCCTAAATATTTAATTCTAAAAACTTCAATTTCTTCTTTTGAAGTCGCCTTAAATGCCTGAACATCATCAATTAATTTCGAAACCTTGTTTAACATATTCTTTCTTGAAATTAGACGGCAAATTTACATTTTTTTGTTGAGAAAGTTCATCAAAGAAAACAATAGAATTACCATTGTAAAAATTAATGATTTTATAAAGGAATAAAAAACCTAAAAAAGATTTTGTAAATACCAAATTAAGTATATTTGCACCTTAAATTGATAATAACTCAAAAAAAGTATTTCAAAATTATGGAAAAAGTAATTTCAGATTTTATGGACTTAGTAAAAGTTCGAAATCAACACGAACCAGAATTTTTACAAGCAGTGCATGAAGTAGCAGAAACTGTGATTCCTTATATCGTTGATAAGGAAATTTATTACGGTAAAAATATTCTATTAAGAATGGTAGAGCCAGAACGCGTTATAACATTTCGTGTGTCTTGGGTTGCTGATAACGGAGAAATTCATGTTAACAGAGGGTACCGAATTCAAATGAATTCTGCCATCGGACCTTACAAAGGCGGATTGCGTTTTCACCCTTCGGTGAACATGAGTATTTTAAAATTCTTAGCCTTTGAGCAAGTATTTAAAAATTCACTAACAACATTGCCAATGGGTGGTGGTAAAGGTGGATCTGATTTTGATCCAAAAGGAAAATCGGATGATGAAATCATGCGTTTTTGCCACAGCTTTATGTCAGAATTAAGTCGCCATATTGGATCAAATACCGATGTTCCTGCTGGAGATATTGGTGTTGGTGGTAGAGAAATAGGTTTCTTATTTGGAATGTATAAAAAATTAAGAAACGAATTTACTGGTGTATTGACTGGTAAAGGAAGAAGCTGGGGAGGGTCATTAATTCGCCCTGAAGCTACAGGATACGGAACAGTATATTTTGCCCAAAGTATGTTAAATACTAAAGGACAAGATTTTTCTGGTAAAACAGTGGTGATATCAGGTTCTGGTAACGTAGCACAATATGCTGCTGAGAAAGCAACACAGTTAGGCGCTAAAGTAATTACCATGTCAGATTCATCTGGACATATTTATGATGCTGACGGAATCGACGCTGAGAAATTAGCGCACGTGATGTACCTTAAAAATGAAAAACGTGCTCGTATTTCTGAATATGTTGAAAAATATCCATCTGCAGTATTTGTAAAAGGAGCAACTCCTTGGACAAATAAATGTGATGTTGCATTACCATGCGCAACTCAAAATGAGTTAGACGGTGATGCTGCAAAAACTTTGATTGCTAATGGATGTATTTGTGTTGCGGAAGGTGCTAATATGCCTTCTACTCCAGAAGCAATTCACGAATTCCATACCGATAAAATATTGTTTGCGCCTGGAAAAGCATCAAATGCTGGTGGGGTTGCAACATCTGGTTTAGAGATGTCTCAAAATTCATTGCGTATTTCTTGGACTCGTGAAGAGGTTGACGAACGATTAAAAGCAATTATGAGTGATATTCACGATTCTTGTATCCAATATGGTAAAGAAGGTGATTATATAAACTATGTAAAAGGAGCAAATATTGCTGGTTTTGTTAAGGTTGCAGATGCAATGTTGGCACAAGGTGTAGTTTAATAATTCACTTCGACTCCCCTCAGTAAACAAATAAAAAAGGCTGTAACAAATTAATGTTACAGCCTTTTTTTTAGTAAAAACCAGAAATTACATTCCGATTAAGCCCATCGCTTTTTTCAAAAGCTTAGGATTGTTTTTAATATAATCCATTGCCTTTTTCATCAACTCAGGGTTGTCCTGAATGTATTGCATAATTTTATTTTTCGCCTCTGGGTTTTTCTTGATAGCCTCAACCATTTGAGCTTTAGTATCAGGATTATCTTTTAAGTAATTGATGGCTTCATCTCTAAATTCTGGATTGTTCATCAATTGTTCTTTAACTTGTTTCTGAACATCTGGTGAATCAAACATTGCTTTCATTTGTGCGTCGCTATCTACTGATGTAGGCATTTTAATTTTTGATAATGATTGAGCGTTTACAGAATTTGAAAATCCAATAAAGCAAACAATTGATAAAATAAAAAGTAATTTTTTCATAAGTGTAATTTTAAATTAGAAGGCGAATATACACAAATAAAATACTGTTTTAGTTTACTTTTGTTAAGTAATGAACCAAAATAAGATTTGCCGCAAAATAATACATGTAGATATGGATGCCTTTTATGCATCAGTTGAGCAATTAGATAATCCGGAGTTAAGAGGAAAACCTGTTGCTGTTGGTGGCAGTGGAGAACGTGGAGTGGTTTCAGCTGCAAGTTATGAGGCACGTAAATTTGGTGTGCGATCTGCAATAAGCGGAGTGATTGCTAGAAAAAATTGCCCACAATTAATTTTTGTTTCACCTCGATTTTCTCGTTATAAAGAAATTTCGAAACAGATACGCGCTATCTTTTTTGAATATACCGATTTGGTTGAACCCTTGTCTTTAGACGAAGCTTATTTGGATGTAACCAACAACAAAAAAGGAAACCCTTCAGCAACTTTAATTGCCGAAGAAATTAGAAGGAAAATTTATTCTCAATTAGGATTAAGGGCATCTGCAGGAATTTCATATAATAAATTCATAGCTAAAATTGCTTCGGATATTAACAAGCCTAATGGGCAAAAAACAATATCTCCCGAAGATGCAATTTTGTTTTTAGAAAACTTAGACATTAAAAAGTTTTATGGTGTCGGAAAAGTAACTGCTACCAAAATGTATAACCTTGGAATATTTTCTGGAAAAGATTTAAAAGAAAAATCAGAGGAGTTTCTCATAAAAAACTTTGGGAAATCCGGTGGACATTATTATAAGATTGTTAGAGGAATTCACAACAGCAAAGTAAACCCAAATCATATCACAAAATCGGTAGCTGCTGAACATACCTTTCTAAAAAATTTGACTTCTGAAATTTTTATGTTAGAGCAATTAGAAAAAATTGCGAATGAATTAGAGCATCGCTTAAAAAAATCTAAATTAGCGGGGAAAACAGTTACGCTAAAAATAAAATACAGTGATTTTTCGCAGCAAACAAGAAGTAAGACGCTTCCCTTTTTTATAAAGGATAAAGCTATTTTGTTAGAAACAGTAGAAGAACTATTGTACAAGGAGCGGATGAAAAACTCGGTTCGATTACTAGGAATTTCTGTTACCAATTTAAACATCAATACCAAAAAGAAAGAGAAAGTGATTGATGTACAATTAAAGTTAGAGTTTTAGAAAAAGAACGTAGATAAGACATCTTTACGAGGACGTAAGGACGAAGTAATCTCTCAATATAAAAGAATGAAATTGCTTCATTTTGTTCGCAAAAACGAAATAAAACAAACATATGAACTACAGTTATTGGGAAATAAAATCATGGTTTACAAATATAGATTTCACCATTATTGGTAGTGGAATTGTTGGTCTATCAACTGCCTTACATCTAAAAGAAAAATATCCGGAAAGTAATATTTTGATTTTAGAAAAAGGACAACTTCCAAATGGAGCTAGCACTAAAAATGCAGGTTTCGCTTGTTTTGGTAGTTTGTCTGAAATAAGTAGTGATTTAAAAAATCACTCCATTCAAGAAGTGATTGATTTGGTTGAAAAAAGATGGAATGGATTAGGTCTTTTAAGACAGACTTTAGGTGATAAAAATATTAATTTTCAACAGTTAGGAGGGTATGAATTATTTAATAGTGATTCTAATTTATTTGAAGAATGTGTTCCTGAGTTATCTGAAATAAATCAATATTTAAAACCAATTTTTAAAGAGGATGTGTTTTTGGTTTCTGAAAATAGATTTCAATTTTCCAATATCAAAACCCAATTAATTCAAAACAAATTTGAAGGTCAAATTGATACAGGAAAAATGATGGAAGCCCTACTAAATAAAGTGCAAGCACTCAGAATTAAAATAATAAACAATGCGGAGGTTTCTTATATAGACGACTTCGGAACGGTTTCAATGGAGAATAATTTTTCATTCCAATCAAATAAAATAATTATTGCAACTAATGGATTTGCTAACCAATTTTTAGAAGAAGATTTACAACCTGCACGGGCACAAGTTTTGATTACTGAGCCTATCAATAATTTACATATCAAAGGAACTTTTCATTTAGATGAGGGCTATTATTATTTTAGAAATATTGACAATCGCATTTTATTAGGAGGCGGCAGAAACCTCGATTTTAAAGGGGAAGAAACTTTTGAGTTTGGAATTACAAAATTAATTCAGCAAAAACTAGAATTACTTTTAAAGGAAGTGATATTACCAAATCAAGAAGTTGAAATTGAACATCGTTGGAGTGGAATTATGGGGGTTGGAAATCAGAAAAAAGCAATCGTAAAACAAGTTTCTAACAATGTGTATTGCGGAGTTCGTTTAGGCGGAATGGGAGTAGCAATTGGCAGTTTGATTGGAAAAGAAATATCAGAAATAATTTAATGTCATTGCGAGAAGTGAAGCGACGAAGCAATCTGCTTTTAAAAATGAGATTGCTTCATTTTATTCGCAATAGCAATTAAAAAACTAAAATGAATATCAAACAAAAGCTATACAATCACTGCCAAGAATTTGTAAATCAAAAATTAGAAACGATTCAAAAAACAATCTTATCTAACAAAGAAGCATTGAATTCTGAAACAAAATCATCCGCAGGAGATAAGCATGAAACGGGTAGAGCAATGTTGCAATTGGAAATGGAAAAAGCAGGTCAACAATTAAAAGTTGTACAACAAATGCAAGAGAAAATCTCTAGAATTGATGTGAGTTCAAAAAATTCAATCGGATGTTTAGGGAGCCTCATCACAACAAATTCTCACAATTATTATTTAGCAGTTAGCATTGGTAAAGTCACAATTGACTCAAAAGATTACTTTGTGATTTCTTCAAGCTCACCTATCGGAAAGTTGTTGTTAGGAAAGACAGAAAATGAAGAGATACAGTTTAATGGCAAGCAATATATTATTGATGCCATTTTATAATTGAAATTAAACTAATAGGTAACTGTAACATCTTTGTGTTGTTGTCGTCAAATTATCATTAACTTTAAATTATCAAGAAAACTTAAAACACTTATTTAATTAATAATTACACTCATGAAAAAACTCATCACACTATTACTTTTTATATCAATAGGATATATCACAAATGCACAAGAAATCAAAATTTCAACTGAAGTAAAAGACCATATTAAAACAAGAGTTGATGAAGGTATCAATGTCGGAATTGTTGTTGGTTTAATAGATGGTGAGAATGTCGAATACTATAGTTACGGAAAAGCAGATTTAAAAACGGGAGCCAATGTTGATGAAAATTCTATTTTCGAAATTGGCTCTATTTCAAAAACTTTTACCGGAATTATTGTTGCAGATGAGGTAGTAAAAGGAAAGATGAAATTGTCTGATCCTATTTCTAATTACCTTTCAGAATACACGAAGGTTCCTACTAGAAATAATAAATTGATTACCATAAAAGATTTAGCGACACACTCTTCTGGCATGCCTCGTATGCCAGATAATTTTGCTCCAGCAAATCCAAATAATCCTTATGCTGATTACACCATTGAGATGGCCTATGATTTTATTTCTAGCATTGAATTGACAAGAGATATTGGAGAAAGATATGAATACTCTAATTTAGGATTAGGGCTGTTGGGTCATATTTTAGAATTGCAATATAAAAAGGATTTTGAAGCAATAATGGTTGAAAGAATTGCCAACCCTTTAGGTATGGATAATACAAGAATTGTTTTTACACCTTCTATGATAAAGCATTTAGCAAAAGGTCATAATAATGGCGAAGAAGTTGAGAATTGGGACTTACCTGCTCTTGCAGGTGCAGGCGCAATTCGATCTTCAACAGTTGATATGGTAAAATATGTTCAAGCAAACATGGGAGTTTATAAAACACCTCTTTATGAAGCAATGCAATTGAGTCATAAAACAGCCTATGAAAATGAGGAACAAAAATTTAAAATTGGATTGACATGGCACTATGAAAATGATGGTGAAATTATTCAACATGGAGGAGCAACAGGAGGATATAAAGCCTTTGTAGGGTTTATTAAAGGAACTCAAAAAGGGGTGGTCGTTTTAACTAATTCTACCGAAGGTGTTAAAGGTATTGGAATGAAGTTGCTAGACGAAACTTTTGATCTTAAAATGCCAAAGAAATCTATTGCTATTGATTTAGAAAGAGAAATTAAAAAGAATGGCTTAGAAAAAGGAATTGAGTTTTATAAAAAAGCAAATCTTGAACTTGCAGACAAATATGACTTTAACGAAGGAGAATTAAATAATTTAGGATATGCATATCTAGGAGAAAAAGATATTGAAGCTGCTTTAGCTCTTTTTAAATTAAATGTAGAAATGCATCCAAAAGCTTCAAACCCTTACGACTCATTAGGCGAAGCCTTATTAATGAATGGAGATACGGTTGGTGCAATTACAAACTATAAAAAATCAGTAGAATTAAATCCTGCAAGTGAATCAGGAATTGAAATATTAGTAAGCCTAGGAGTTGCAAAAGAAGATCTTGTAAAAAAGGTTTTTGTCTCTGCTGAAATCTTAGAAACTTACAATGGTAAATATCAATTAAGCCCTGATTTTTTTATTACAGTTACTAGCAAAGGACAACAATTATTTGCACAAGCAACTGGACAACCGCAATTTGAATTGTTTGCTTCATCAAACACTAAATTTTATTTAAAAGTGGTTGCGGCTAATATGACTTTTAGTGTTGGTGATAATGGTAAAGTTGAAAGTTTAACATTATTTCAAGGAGGGCGTGAAATGGTAGGTGCTAAAGTAGAGTAGCGATTAGCCGAAAAGTATTTATTTTAATAATTCGGAAAATCTGCATAGAAAATATTACGTAACTTATGTTACAAGAAGCAATGTAAGTTCACTGTATCTTTGTAGTCGAATAAGAAGTTTAAAATAAAATATTATGACTGAGTTATTGACAAAAGAATCGTTTTTAGAAAAAGTTTTTAATTTCGAAAAAAATAAAGAGTGGAAATTTGAAGGTGATAAACCTGCAATAATTGATTTTTATGCAGACTGGTGTGGACCCTGTAAAATGGTAGCTCCTATCTTAGAAGAATTGAGCAATGAGTATGAAGGAAAAGTTGATATATACAAAGTAGATACCGAAGCAGAACAAGAATTATCTGCTGCATTTGCTATCCGTAGTATCCCTTCAATGTTGTTTATTCCTGCAGGAGAACAACCACAAATGGCACAAGGTGCTTTGCCAAAAGCAGAGTTAGAACGTGTTATTAAAGAAGTTCTAGGAGTAGAAAAATAAACACATAGAAATTTAACCCCATATTTAAAGCCACACATTGTCGTGTGGCTTTTGTATTTTTGCAAAATGATGATGCACAAACTTTCTGATTGGTTACCAACCACAAATAAAGAAGTCAAAATCCGTGGTTGGGAGGAACTCGACGTGATTCTTTTTTCGGGTGATGCTTATGTAGATCACCCTTCGTTTGGACCAGCAGTTATTGGGCGGATTTTAGAAAGTTATGGTTTAAGAGTTGCGATTGTACCTCAACCGAGTGTAAATGATAATTTGCAAGATTTTGAAAAACTTGGGACTCCAAAGTTGTTTTTTGCGGTTACAGGTGGCTGTATGGACCCAATGGTTTCTAACTATACCGCCAGTAAAAAACGTCGTGATAAAGATGCTTACACTCCAAATGGCGATAAAGGATTTAGACCAGATTATGCAACGTCAGTTTATTCAAAAATTTTAAAAGATAAGTTTCCTGATATTCCTGTTTTAATTGGAGGTATTGAAGCATCACTCCGTAGAGTTACTCATTATGACTATTGGAGCGACGAATTAAAACCATCTATTTTAGAAGACTCTAAAGCCGATATGTTGGTGTACGGAATGGGCGAACAACCATTGCGAGAATTGGTAGAATTGTTACAAAAAGGAGTCCCGTTTGAGAATATAAAGACCATCAAACAAACTGCAGTTTTTGTTAATAGGGATGAAAAAATTCCAGTAAATAAAAACTGGGAAGATGTTACTATCAATTCACATGAAGCTTGTTTAAAAAGTAAAAAGACCTTTGCTTCAAACTTTAAAACGATAGAGCAAGAGTCAAATAAAATTTTTGCAAAACGAATTTTTCAAGATGTTGGAAATAGAACATTGGTCATTAATCCACCTTTTCCAACTATGACCGAGGATGAAATTGATGCTTCATTCGAATTACCTTATACCAGATTACCACATCCTAAATACAATAAGCGTGGACCAATTCCTGCTTATGAAATGATTAAGTTTTCTATTAACATTCATCGTGGATGTTTTGGTGGTTGTAGTTTCTGTACTATTTCTGCACATCAAGGAAAATTTATAGCGAGTCGTAGTCAAGAATCTATTTTAAGAGAAGTTGATACAGTTGCGAATATGCCAGATTTTAAAGGCTATTTATCTGATATTGGCGGACCATCTGCCAACATGTATAAGATGAAAGGGAAGATACAATCCATTTGTGACAAATGTGTTGCCCCTTCTTGTATATCACCCGTAATTTGTAGTAATTTAGATACATCACACAAGCCATTAACTAAATTATACCAGGCAGTTGACAAGCATCCGAAAATAAAAAAATCATTTATTGGTAGCGGAATTAGACACGATATGTTGGTGCCAGAATTCAACAAAAATGCAGACCCAAAAGAGTTAGATGAATACACTGAAGAGGTGATGAAAAATCATATTTCTGGCAGATTGAAAGTCGCCCCAGAACATACCTCTGACCCTGTTTTAAAATTGATGAGAAAACCGTCCTTTAAATATTTTCATATGTTTAAAGAACGTTTTGATAAGATCAACATAAAGAACAAATTAAAATTGCAGTTGATTCCATATTTTATTTCAAACCATCCAGCATGTGAAGTTGAAGACATGGCAAATTTAGCAGCAGAAACTAAAGATATGGGCTTTCAGTTAGAGCAGGTTCAAGGTTTTACTCCCACACCTATGACCGTTGCAACGGTTATTTATTATAGTGGTTATCATCCTTATACGATGAAACGGATGCACACGCCAAAATCAAGAAAAGAAAAAGAAGATCAGCATCGTTTTTTCTTTTGGTATAAAAAGGAAAATAAAGCATGGATAAAAAGTACACTTAGTAAACTCGGAAGAGGAGATTTATTAGATGTTTTACTTCCTGAAAATAACAGTTGGCAAAAGAATAAAGCAGGTAAAACCAAAGATACTTTTGACGAAACAGTTATCGAAAAGAAAGCTCCGAGAAGAAAAAATAAATACAAGAGGAGAAATAAGAGGAGGTAATAAAGTTTAACAATAAAAGCTTAGAATCAATCCACAACCTTTTCAAAAACAGCATCAATATTCATTTGCTCTGGAGGTAGAAACCCTTTAGAGATAAGTGCAATTCCAAATAGCATAATTGCGATTCCCATTCCTTGTTTTATTTTGTGGATGACTTTCGGGGTTAGTTTGTTTTTGAGTTGTTTTGCAAGAATTATTTTACCCAAATCAGTAATAAAATAAATTAGAATTATTGCACAGAAAAATCGGAAGATTCTACTTTCGTCCATTTCTAATGAAGGACCAATTCCGATTACGAGTAGCAACCAAAATGCCAACACTCCTACATTAATAAAGTTTAAAAAGAACCCTTTTGCTAATAACCCAAAGTAATTATTTTTTTCTGGAATGTTATATTTTTTCTTTTGCGCAACTTGTTTTTTCTTTTTTAAAAACATCCCAAGTCCGTAGATAAAAAGGATTCCACCTCCAATAAAATACAAATTTGGATCATCTTTTACTTGCATTAAAAATTGATGAGAACCATAATAAGCAAATAAAATAAAGACAATATCAGCAATGACAACTCCCAAATCAAAAACGATGGCGGCTCTTGCTCCTTTTAAAATACTGGTTTGAATCAGCATGAAAAAAACGGGGCCAATCATAAATGCTAGTCCGAAACCAATGGGAATTGCTTTGAGTAAATCTTGGAACATATTTTTTATTTAAGACTAAAGACCGCTTCGCTTTTAGACAAACGATGTAAGACTTGGTTTCAAATTTAATCAAAACTCTGAATTAATCGAATAAAAAGTCTTACATCTTAAGTCTATCGTCTTATCTCTTTTTACTAAACATCATCAAAATCAATCTTAATTTTAGGAGTTGTTGGATGTGCTTGACAGGTTAAAATTAATCCTTCTTCAATTTCATCATCGGTCAGAATTTCATTTTTCTCCATGGTTACAGCACCTTCCTTAACACGTCCTAAACAGCTACTACAAATTCCACCTTGACAAGAATACGGAGCATCCAAATCATTGTTGAGAGCAGCATTTAAAATGGTTTTCTTTTGAGACATTACAAAAGTAGTTTCTTCATCATCCAACATAATGGAGATTTCGGTATTCCCTTCAGGGATATCATTATTTTCATTTGCGGTTACAGGAACAGAAAACAACTCATGATGAATGTTTTCTTCGGCAATACTATTTTTTAAAACTTCGGTAAGGTCACGAATCATGCGTTCGGGTCCACATAAAAAAGCTTGGTCAAAAACAACGTCTTTATGATTGTTCTTTAATAAATAGTTGAGGTTTCCAACATCACATCTTCCAAATAATTCGCCTTGAGTTTCTTCGCGACTAAAAATATAATGAACATTTAATCGTGTTGAATACATCTTTTTTAAGACCTCTAATCGTTCTTTAAAAATAGTATCCTCGGCAGATTTATTTCCATAAATCAAGGTAAAAGTAGCCTCGTCATGCAAGGATGCTTTCAACATTGACATGATTGGAGTAATTCCACTACCCGCAGCAATTGCCAAATAATTCTTACCATTTTGAGGCTCTAAAATAAAGCGTCCTTCAGGTTTCGAAACCTCTAATGTATCACCAACATGCAACGATTTTGTAGCATAGATAGAAAAAGTTCCGCCTTCAACAGCCTTCACCGCCACTTTTAAAATATCGGTATTTGGATCCGAACAAATAGAATATGCTCTACGAACTTCTTTACCGTTGATTTCTTTTTTTATGGTGATGTATTGCCCCGCTTTAAATTGAAATTCAGTAGTTAATTTTTCTGGAACATCAAATGTAATTGAAACTGCATTTGATGTTTCTTTGATGGTTTCTTTTATTGTGAGTTTGTGGAATTGTGACATAAATTCTAAATTAGACTACAAAAGTAAGAAACTTCTATGTTAGAATAAACATAAAAAATATACATAAGAATTTTATACATAAGAAAATTATGTATAAGTTTGTGATATGGGAAATCAGAAATTATTTAAAGGCTCATTACAAACCATCATCTTAAAATTATTAGAAGAAAATGAAAAGATGTATGGCTATGAAATTACTCAAAAAGTAAAAGAGCTAACCAAAGGAGAATTGAATATTACTGAAGGTGCATTATACCCTGCACTACACAAATTAGAAGCCGATGGGTTATTAGATGTTGAGATTTTAAAAATTGGGAATAGACTCCGAAAGTACTATAAACTAACAGAAGCTGGAACTAAAGAAACGGTAAACAAGTTAGCAGAAATGCAAGAGTTCCTTAAAACAATGCAACATCTAGTGAATCCTAAATTGAGCTTGGAATAATGAAACTAACCGACCAACATATAGACGAATTATTCAAATTCACCCGCCAACATTATGTGGAGCATTATGATTTGCAATCAGAATTAGTAGATCATTTAGCAAACGATATTGAAGTAATTTGGAAAGAACAACCAACTTTAACTTTTGAGCAAGCTAAAATAATCTCTTTTAAAAAGTTTGGAATTTTTGGATTTATGGATGTTGTAGAAAAACGAACTGCTGCCTTAGAAAAAAAATATTGGAAAATGGTTTGGGGCATTTTTAAAAACTTTTTTAAGCTGCCACAAATTATTTTAACGGTTGCTATTGGTTTAGGTATTTATGAGGTTTTAACGCTGTTTCCTTATGAATATACAATTCCAGTTCTAAGTATTACTTGCTTCGTTGTTTTAATAATTCGCATTGCTCAGTTGGCAAAACAGAAAAAGAAACGTTTTAAACAAACACAAAAAAAATGGCTTTTAGAAGAGCATATTTATAGATTAGGAAATGGAATACTCTTTTTGAATTTATTCTTTCAAATATCAATGCAAATAAGAGACTTGTCCTCTGAAACAACTATCTGGATTTATGCCATCATCTTCACTATAATTGTTTTATTGATTTATATTATTGCATTTATACTCCCTTCAAAAGTGGAAGAAATTTTAACAAAAGAACATCCCGAATATCTTTTTGTAACAAATCCTTAACTTTGTATACTAACTTCATGTAAACAACTAACAAACTATGATCAAAAAATTTCTTTCACTAGAATGGAAACAGTTTAGACGCTCCTCTTATTTCGAAAAAGGATTGGCAATTAAAATCTTATTGGTACTTGCGGTATTGTATTTTTCGGCGATTGCAATTGCGCTTGGAATTGGGTTGTTTTTTGGATTAGAAAAAATATTTCCAGAAACTTCGCCAATAATCACTGTCAACAATTACATCATTTATTGGTTCTTATTCAACCTTGCAATCCGGTATTTTTTACAACAGTTGCCGGTAATGAATATAAAGCCTTTGATGCTAATTCCGATTAAAAGAAATACAGTCATTCATTTTTTAATGGGCAAAACAATTTTATCTTTTTTTAATTTTGTCACCTTCTTTATCATTTTTCCTTTTTCGATTATTATATTGATAAAGGAGTATCCTCCTTTGCAAGTCATTACGTGGTTATTATCAGTTGTATTCATCACATATACCATCAACTTTGTCAATTTTTTAATCAACAAAAGCAATAGTTATTTTTATGTGATTGTCAGTATTTTGGCAATCGGAATTGGTTTAGAATATTATAATATTTACAAAATATCAACACCAATAGGAATTGCTTTTAACACACTTTATAACCATGCTTATTTGGTAATTATTCCTTTCGGATTAATGATCCTTTCCTATTACCTAACTTTTAAAGATATCAGAAAAGGATTCTATTTAGACAACACCGTTTCTAAAAAAGTGAAAGAGGTAAATGCTACCGATTTATCTTGGATGAATCGTTTTGGAAGCGTTTCAGTATTCTTAAAAAATGATGTAAAATTGATTTGGAGAAACGTCCGTTCTAAACAAGTGTTGTTTATGTCATTCTTCTTTTTGTTCTACGGATTATTCTTTTATACCAGTAAAGTTTATACCGATATGCCTGCAATATTAGCCTTCGCATCGATGTTTATTACCGGTGGATTTCTAATGACCTTCGGACAATTAGTACCTTCTTGGGACAGCGAATATTATAAAATGTTGATGAGTCAAAACATTAAGTATAAAAAATATCTAGAGTCTAAATGGTACTTGATGGTTTTCGGAGTTTCTATTTCATTCATATTAAGCACTCCATATATTTACTTTGGATGGGATATTTTCGCAATGATTGCCGCTGGTGCTTTGTTCAATATCGGACTCAATTCATTCATCACATTATTTGGAGGCGCGCTAAATAGAGTGCCAATCGAATTGAATGTAAAAGCAAAAGCATTCAGTAATACCAACGGTTTTAACCCAACGCAATTACTGATTTCATTGCCAAAAATATTTTTACCAATGTTACTTTTTTATGTTCCTTATAAATTAGGAAACTTCAATTTAGGCTTGCTAGTTTTAGCAGGAAGTGGCATATTAGGAATCGTATTTAGAAACTTCTTTTTGAATAAAATTGAAAGCATTTATCAAAAAGGAAAATACAAAACAATTGCAGCTTTTGACGAAAAAAAATAAGAGTTAAACCGTTAGTTCGAGTAAAATTCTTGATGATTGAGCGGAGTCGAAATCAAAAAAAATTATATCGAGAACCCTCATTAATTCTCGATACATTTTTTCTCATTTCAATCAAAAAAACACTCGAATAGACATACATAAATCAAAATTAAAAAAATTACAAAATGATAACAGTATCAAATTTATCAAAGAGTTATAAAGGAATACAAGTATTAAACATCGAAAATTTAGAAATTCCGAAAGGACAAAGTTTTGGATTGGTAGGAAATAACGGTGCAGGAAAAACAACCTTTTTCAGCTTACTTTTAGATTTAATTGAACCAACAACAGGCAATATTAAAAGTAAAGATATTCTTGTAAACGAGAGCGAAGACTGGAAACCTTTCACCTCTTCTTTTATTGATGAGAGTTTTTTAATTGGCTACTTAACTGCCGAAGAATACTTTTATTTTATAGGTGAATTGCGCGGACAATCGAAAGCAGATATCGATGAATTTTTAAAACAATTTAAAGAAATTTTTAATGACGAAATCTTAGGAAAGAAAAAATACTTGCGAGATTTATCAAAAGGAAATCAGAAAAAAGCGGGTATTGTAGCGGCACTAATTGGCAATCCTGAAATTGTAATTTTAGATGAGCCTTTTGCTAATTTAGACCCTACAACTCAAATTAGATTAAAGCAAATGCTAAAATCTTTAGTAAAAGATAATGATTTAACCGTATTGATTTCTAGCCATGATTTAGGGCATATCACTGAAGTTTGTGAACGAATTGTTGTCTTAGAAAAAGGAGATGTAATCAAAGACCTTAAAACTTCTCCCGAAACTTTGGAAGAGTTAGAAGCTCATTTTGCGCTATAAAAAAAGTAAAGCTCTAAATTAACTCAACATCATCTTAGCGCGTTTAACTGATGTTACCAAGACATCAATTTCTTCTTTGGTATTATAAAATGAAAAGGATGCGCGGACAGTCCCCGGAATTTTATAAAAATCCATGATGGGTTGTGCGCAATGGTGCCCCGTTCTAACAGCAACTCCTAATTTATCAACAATGACACCAATATCATAGGGGTGAATCTCGCCAATATTAAAAGATATAACGGCGGTTTTACTTTTTGAAGTTCCGTAAATTTTTAATCCATCAATAGCGAGTAATTCTTTTGTTGCATAATCTAGTAATTCCATTTCTCTCTTTTCAATTTCTTTAAATCCAATTGAATTTGCGTAATCCAATGCTACTCCAAAAGCAATCCCTCCACAAATATTCGGAGTTCCTGCCTCGAACTTATGTGGTAAATCTGCATAGGTAGTTTTTTCGAAAGTCACCTCTTTAATCATTTCTCCACCGCCTTGGTAAGGTGGTAATTTGTTCAACCATTCTTCTTTTCCGTAGAGCATCCCTACTCCTGTAGGGCCATAAATTTTATGTGCAGAAGCTACGTAAAAATCAACATCTAAATCTTGTACATCAGGTTTTACATGAGGACATGCTTGAGCCCCATCAATTAAAACAGCTGCACCAACAGCATGTGCTTTTTCAATAATTTCTTCGATTGGGTTGATGGTTCCTAAGGCATTCGAAATGTGGTTTACAAAAACCAGCCTTGTTTTGTTAGAGAGAATTTTGTCATATGCTGACATAATTAATTCTCCTTCTTCATTCATCGGAATCACCTTTAAAATGGCTCCGGTTCTTTCACACAACATTTGCCAAGGCACAATATTAGAATGATGCTCTAACGCCGATACAATAATTTCATCTCCAGAGTTTAATAAAGACGTAAAACCTGTTGCAACAATATTGATACTATGCGTAGTCCCCGACGTTAAAATAATTTCGTGCGATTTTTTAGCATTGAAATGTTTTTGAATTTTTAAACGAGCTTCTTCATATTTATCTGTCGCTTCTTGGCTCAATGTATGTACACCTCTATGAATGTTTGCGTTGTAATTAGAATAGTAATCAACAATAGCATCAATCACAACTTGAGGTGTTTGTGAAGTAGCTGCATTGTCAAAATACACCAACGGTTTTCCGTTCACAATTCTTTTTAAAATTGGGAAATCAGCACGAATTTTATCTATATCTAACATGTTCTTTTTCTTCAAAAATATTCTTGCAACAAAACTACGAAATAAGTACTATTTTTGTTCTTATTAAATTCTAAAAGATGTTTTTAGAGAACAAATCAAATATGAAAAATCTGTTTAAAACAATCCTGTTTTTATTTTTATCCTTGGCTGTAATTAGTTGTGGAAATTATAAGTTAAAAACGTATGAACTTCCAAATCCTAATGATACTTCAAGTAAAGAAATTACCTATCAAGTAAAGAAAGCATATACAATTGACAGTCTTGTTTTTGCTGATAATGAATTCGATGCCGCTCGCTTGAATGGCTTTTCAAAGTTGAATGACTCCACCTATCAAGTTACAATTCTACCAGAAAACGAACCGATAAATAACAGTCCGTATTATGCTTTTAGAATTTGGTCTAAGAAATCTAAAGAAATTAATTTACAACTAAATTACCCAACAACTACACATCGCTATTGGCCAAAAATTAGTGTTGATGGCAAAAATTGGCAACCAATTGATAGCACAAACTTTAGTTTATTTAATGGTGATTCTATTGCGCAATTAAGACTATCAATCAACCAAAGTAAGTTATGGATTGCAGCGCAAGAAATCCATACATCAACTGATGCTAAAAACTGGGCAATTAAAATTGCAACTCATAAAGATGTGAGATATAGAGTTGTTGGTAAAAGCAAACAAAATCGTGATTTAATAGGATTGGATATTTACAACGGTGAAGCAAAAGGAAAGGAGCTAATCGTTATTTTAAGCAGACAACACCCACCAGAGTTAACAGGGTATTTTGCAATGCAATTTTTTATTGATGAGTTGTTAAAAGACAACAAGCTATCAAATGATTTTAGAAAAAAATATAGATTTTTAGTATACCCAATGGTAAATCCTGATGGGGTAGATTTAGGGCATTGGCGTCATAATACCGGTGGAGTTGACCTCAATAGGGATTGGGCATATTACCGACAAACGGAGGTAAATAACATTGTAAATAATATAGTTAATGTTGCGAAAGAATCTAAAAATAAAGTGATTCTTGGGCTTGATTTTCATTCTACTCAAGAAGATTTATATTACAGTTTTACAGATGATATTCACTCAGGAATTTATCCGTTTAAAGATTATTGGATGGCTGGTATTGACTCATCGATTGAAGGATATACTCCAGATGATCGACCTTATGCTATTGGCGATCCGATTTCAAAAGCATGGTTTTACAATCAGTTTAATGCAGAATCAATTACCTATGAAATTGGTGATGAAACACCTCGCAATTTTATAAAATTAAAAGCAGAAGTTGCTGCGAGAGAAATGATGAAATTATTAATTTTGAAATAAAAAATCAATTCAAAGATAAAGGTGTTTACAACGTCAGTTCGAGTATTTTTGCTTTTAGGATAAAGAATAAAATTAATCTTTAAAAAACACAAAGACTTATGAAAAAAATTATCAAGTTATTCTTCCTTTTTTTAGTTTTAAGTATTTTTTATGGTCTTTATTCCTATTATGGGCGCTTAGATATTATCTCCGGATTTTCAGCAAAAAGTTCAGCATCTGTTGTTTTTTTAGCACATAGGTCTGCCAAATCTGCAACGGAGCAAGACAATAATTTTCCGCCGATAAATTGGGCAGACGTTACGGTAAATGAAACTAGTAAATCTACAACGGCAACAGTGGCTAGTTTTAAAGAAAATAAAGCTGTTTACAGAGAAGGCTTGGGAGCTGTTTTAATTAATGATGATTATAATGCAGACGCAAAATATCTGGTGCCACAAAGAAATTTTATAGATATAAATCTCTCTTATCCTTATGGAAACCAACCACAAAAAGACACGCTCTTTTTAAATGTAGATTATAAAAAATTGAATGCCGCTATTCAAAAAGCCTTTGATGTAGATGGAAAAGATTCATTGAAGACAAGAACAGTTTTGGTGATTTATAAAGATCAAATTATTGCTGAAAAAAATGCTAATGGATTTGATAAAAACTCACTGCATTTAGGATGGTCGATGACTAAAAGTATTATGAGTACAATGTTTGGTGTTTTGGAGCAACAAGGGAAAATAGATGTGAATAATCCGGCACCGATTGAGGAATGGAAAAATGATGAACGTTCTAAAATTACCATCAATAATTTGCTACAAATGAATAGTGGGTTAGAATGGATTGAAGATTATAATACCATCTCCGACGTTACAAAAATGTTGTTTTTAGAGACAGATATGACTCAATCTCAAATTGACAAACCGTTGATTGGAGAACCAAATGAGACATGGAATTACTCCTCTGGAACAAGTAATTTATTATCGGGTGTTTTAAGAAATCAATTTGATACCCATCAAGAATATTTAGATTTTTGGTATAGTGATTTGATAGATCGCATTGGAATGAACTCTATGATTATTGAGGCTGATTTAGCCGGTAATTATGTAGCATCCTCTTACGCTTGGGCAACCTCTAGAGATTGGGCAAAATTTGGATTACTTTATTTACATAACGGAAATTGGAATGGAGATCAAGTACTGAATGAAGATTGGATTGATTATGTAAAAACTCCTACCAACGGTTCTAATAAAAAATATGGTGCGCAATTTTGGTTGAATGCCGGAGGTGAATTACCAGATGTGCCAACCACCATGTATTTTGCTGATGGATTTCAAGGACAGCGTGTTTTTATTTTACCAACCAAAGATTTGGTTATTGTGAGAACAGGTTTAACCAATATTGATTATAATGAATTGCTTAAAGGGATTTTAGGAAGTATTGAATAATAAGATAAACTGGTTTGTTGGAGAGTTGAATTAAAATAACCCCTTTGGTTTATTAACATAACCCTCATCAATTTTCAACTCTTTCTTTTTTGTTCCTGCAACGGCTAATTGGTCGCAGCGTTCATTTTGAGGATGGTCATTATGACCTTTAATCCAAATAAATTTTACGGTATGCTTTTTATATTGAACTAAAAATCGTTTCCATAAATCTGGGTTTTTTACATCTTTAAAACGTTTTTTTACCCAGCCTAAAATCCATTTTTTTTCAACGGCATTCACCACATACATCGAATCCGTAAAAACAGTAATTGCAATATTATCCTTGGTGATTTTTTCTAGAGCAACAATCACTGCTAACAATTCCATTCTATTGTTAGTGGTTAATTTATATCCGTCATAAAACTCTTTTTTATATGGTTTCCCTACCCATTCCATCACAATACCATAACCACCTTTTCCAGGATTACCACTACAAGCACCATCGGTGTAAATATGAATTTGTTCTTTACTCATTTTCGAATAAAACTTTTTCAATAATTTTTGGAAAGTGCTCAAACTCTAATTCATGAATTTTAGCAACAACATCTTCAGCAGTATCTGAAGCTAAAACCTCAGTTGTTGCCTGAAAAATAATAGCGCCTTCATCATAGTTTTCATTAACATAGTGAATAGTAATTCCTGTTTCTCTTTCCTTATTTTCGACTACAGCTTTATGAACATTCATTCCATACATTCCTTTTCCTCCATATTTTGGCAACAATGCAGGGTGAATGTTGATAATTTTATTTGGAAAAGCAGTAATCAAATATTCAGGTACTTTCCATAAAAAACCAGCCAACACAATTAAATCAATATCCTTTAATATAGGATGCTTTAAAAAGTCCTCTGATAAAAAATAAATCCTATTAAAAACAGCACTCTCAATTTGTAATCGATTTGCCCGCTCTAATACCTTTGCATTTTTATTATTGGTGAGTATTCCAGTAACTTCAACACTTTTACCATTAAAATAATAATATATGTTTTCGGCATTAGAACCAGATCCAGAAGCAAAAATTGCAATGCGTTTCATTAATAGAAAAGTGTTATTATAAAAGAACAAAAAAAAGCATAATTATTAACAAAAGCCAAGAATCATTTAAAAATTGAAGTATTTTTTTTAACTTAGGCATCACATTTTTAATGTGAAATTATATTTAACTAAATAAGTTGTTTATTTTTGCAGCGAATTTAAAATTTAAAATTAGAAAATTATGTCAGACATTGCATCAAGAGTAAAAGCTATCATCGTTGATAAATTAGGCGTTGACGAAAATGAGGTAACTACAGAAGCAAGCTTCACAAATGATTTAGGAGCTGATTCACTTGACACTGTTGAGTTAATCATGGAATTTGAAAAAGAATTTGATATCCAAATCCCAGATGATCAAGCAGAAAATATTGGTACTGTTGGTCAAGCAGTTAGCTATATTGAAGAAGCAAAAAAGTAATCTAAAAATATATAATCTACGAGCTCAACGCTAAGTTTTGAGCTCGTAGTTGTTTTTAGTAAAACACACACCAATTCACATGGAATTAAAACGCGTTGTAGTAACAGGTTTAGGTGCTTTAACACCTATTGGTAACAATATTGAAGAATATTGGGACGGACTAGTTAATGGTGTTAGCGGCGCAAATCCGATAACTCATTTCGACGCTTCTAAATTCAAAACGCAATTTGCTTGTGAACTAAAAAACTTTGAGGTCACTGATTTTATCAATCGTAAAGATGCTCGTAAAATGGACAAGTTTACTCAGTATGCAATGGTTGCTGCTGATGAAGCTGTTTTGGATGCAGGATTTGATATCGAAAAATTAGACAAAGACAGAGTTGGTGTTATTTGGGGTGCAGGAATTGGCGGAATAGAAACTTTTCAAAATGAAGTGTTGAATTTTGCTGCTGGTGATGGTTCTCCAAGATTTAATCCTTTCTTTATTCCTAAAATGATTGCAGATATTGCCCCAGGTTATATCTCTATCAAGTACGGATTTAGAGGTCCAAACTTTACAACAGTATCTGCTTGCGCATCTTCAGCCAATGCTATTATCGATGCTTATAATTACATTCGATTGGATCAAGCTGATATGTTTATTACGGGTGGTTCCGAAGCTGCAGTTACTATGGCTGGTATTGGTGGATTTAATGGGATGCATGCATTATCAACCAGAAATGATAGTCTCAAAACAGCATCGAGGCCTTTTGATAAAAATCGTGACGGATTTGTTTTAGGAGAAGGTGCAGGAGCATTAATTTTAGAAGAATACGAACACGCTATTGCGCGTGGTGCAAAAATTTATGCCGAAGTTGGCGGTGGTGGTTTATCTGCAGATGCACATCATATTACAGCTCCACATCCCGAAGGATTAGGTGCTAAAAATGTGATGTTAAATTGTTTGAAAGATGCTGGTTTAAAACCAACAGATGTTGATGCTATTAACGTGCATGGAACTGCAACTCCGCTTGGAGATATTGCCGAAACAAAAGCAATTACCGAAGTTTTTGGAGAGCATGCTTATACATTAAACATCAACTCAACAAAATCAATGACAGGACACCTATTAGGTGCTGCTGGTGCAATTGAAGCTATTGCTTCAATTCTGTCTATTAAAAATGGTATTATTCCTCCAACAATCAATCACACTACGGATGATGACGCTATTGATAATAAACTCAATCTTACCTTAAACAAACCTCAAAAACGCGATGTAAAAGTTGCAATGAGTAACACCTTTGGATTTGGAGGGCACAATGCTTGTGTTCTATTCAAAAAATTTGATTAATTTTTTAGTATGAATTTTATTCGTAAAATAATGAAACCTCTTTCTAAAAAGGATGAGCAATTTTACGCTGAAATGAAATTACTACTAGGGTTTTCTCCACACAATCTACGCCTATATCGCAAAGCTTTTGTACATAGATCTATTAAAGAACTAGATGACTCTGGCAACCCAAGAAATTATGAACGATTAGAGTTTTTAGGTGATGCGATGTTAGATGCAGTTATCGCCTCTTACTTATTTAAAAAAGTCCCGTCAGGCAACGAAGGTTATCTAACTCAAATGCGATCAAAAATTGTAAGCCGTGAGCATCTCAATGAATTGGGAAAGAATTTAAATCTTATCCGATTTGTAAAGAGTAATGTGTCTAGATCTAAGTTTGGAGAAAATATTAACGGTAATATATTTGAAGCCTTAGTAGGTGCAATTTATTTAGATAGAGATTATAAATACTGTAAGAAGTTTGTTAATAAAGCAGTCATTCTTCCTTATGTTAATATTGCAAAATTAGAAGGAAAGGTTACGAGCTATAAGAGTTTATTTATTGAATGGTGTCAAAAAGAAAAGAAAATATTTGGATTTGAAGTCTATGATGATACCGGTAATGATAGTGTTAGGCATTTTAGTGTTAAATTGTCTTTAGAAGATAAAATAGTTGGCAAAGGGCGCGCTACTTCAAAGAAAAAAGCCGAAGAGATTGCAGCAAAACGCGCCTATTTTGCAAATCAAAAAGAAATAACTAAAAAGTAAGTTATATACAATTATCGCTCCGTGTTTTTACACATATCACATCAAAAAATAACAAAACAATCCGTAAATTTGTAGCTTGCATTAAATTGTAGTTATGCTCTTAGAACTTGAAGAATTAGAAGATTACTCATTAATTGGAATTCATACTTCTGAAGAAGATTATCGTTTAGCATATCTTTTAAATAAAAATTTAAATACTTCTTTTTCTAAACATAATCAGTATTTAGATTTCAAAAATAACAATGCTGCTTTTTCAATATATGAGTTTTTTGACGAAAGCAAACAACAAGATAACTTCTTAATTTCTAATAAATTTATTGGAAATTATACACAGGTCGCAAATGCTAATTTATTTTCTGATAGTATTTCATATAGCACAACAAGCTATTTAATCCCTGAGAAAAAAAAAGTAGATTTCTTTTTAAAAATTGAAGGTGAAACCTTGCCAAATGAAATCAAAATAATAATAGAGAAATTGAATAATATTCATCAAATAATAACATCTTATAGTATCGATCCATCGGAATTAAAATCGAAGGATTTTTTAATATTTTAATTATGCCATTATACAAAAAAACCAAAATAGTTGCCACTTTAGGACCAGCTTGTAGCGATAAAGAAAGTTTAAGAAAAATGATTTATGCGGGAGTAAATGTTTTTAGAATCAATTTTTCGCATGCTGATTATAGCGATGTAATTGAAAAGGTGAAAATTATTCGTGAATTAAATAAAGAGACAGGAAGAAACATTGCTGTTTTGGCAGATTTACAAGGCCCTAAATTACGTGTTGGTGTTATGAAAGATGCGCATCTAAACAATGGTGATATCTTTACATTTACTACAGAAAAGTGTACCGGAAATAGCAAAAAAGCTTTTATGACCTATCAAACTTTTCCTCAAGATGTAAAAGCTGGAGAGCATATTTTGGTAGATGATGGCAAATTAATGTTCGAGGTTCTTAAATCTGACAACAAAACCGAAGTTACAACCAAAGTAATTCGTGGTGGTGAATTAAAATCTAAAAAAGGTGTCAACTTACCCAATACAAATATTTCTCAACCTGCATTAACAGAAAAAGATATTGAGGATGCAATTTTTGCAATGACTTTAGATGTAGATTGGTTTGCTTTATCATTTGTTAGAACTGGTGAGGATTTACAAATGTTACACGATTTAATAAAGAAACATTCTCCTTATAAAATTCCTGTAATTGCTAAAATTGAAAAACCAGAAGCAGTTAAAAACATAGACGATCTCATTCCTTTTTGTGATGGGTTAATGGTTGCGCGTGGAGATTTAGGAGTAGAGGTTCCGATGAACGAAGTGCCAATCATCCAAAAACAATTAGTTCTTAGAGCTAAGCAGGCAAGGATTCCTGTAATTATTGCTACACAAATGATGGAATCTATGATTGAAAATTTAGTGCCAACTAGAGCCGAAGTCAATGATGTTGCCAACTCAATTATGGATGGGGCAGATGCTGTTATGCTTTCTGGAGAAACATCTGTTGGAATAGATCCTGCAAATGTAATTCAGCATATGTCAGATATTATTGTGAGTGTAGAAGATTCGCCTTTAATTAAAGTTCCTCATGTTGCGCCACATATTAAAACAGATCGCTATATCTCAAAAGCAATTTGTCATCATGCCGCTTTATTAGCAAACGATATTGATGCTAAAGCAATTTCGACGCTAACAAATTCTGGATATACAGCATTTCAAATTTCAGCTTGGAGGCCTAAACATGCACATGTTATTGCATTTACCTCTAACAAAAGGATTTTGAATATGTTGAGTCTTCTTTGGGGAGTAAAAGCATTTTACTATAATAATTTAGTTGATACTGATACAACAATTAAAGAAATTAATAAAATAGCTTGTGAAAAAGGGTTCCTAGAAAAAGATGATTATGTAATCAATCTTACCTCAATGCCTGTTAAGGAAAAAGGAAAGGTTAACACCTTACGCGTAACACAAATAAATTAGATTTTATCTTACATCACTATAAAAATTCTGCCACCTTTATTGTTAAAATTCAGGTGGTTTTTTTAATGAAAAAAGCTGATTTTAAGCCATTAATCTAAAAAATAAAAAAAAATTACTATATTTAGAGTTCCTATAAAACCTACCACCATGGCAATTAAGAACTTTAGAGCAGCGAGAAAACAATCAGAAAAGGATACTACTAACCCTATTTTAGTTTCTGATTACATGACCAAGAAATTAATCACTTTTAAACCAGAGCAATCTGTTTTATATGTAATGGATGTGTTGATTAAGAAGAAGATTTCTGGTGGACCCGTAGTGAATAGTAAAGGTGAATTGATGGGTATTATTTCAGAAGGAGATTGTATGAAACAAATTTCTGAAAGTCGCTATTTTAATATGCCAATGCACGAAACTACTGTAGAAAAACACATGGTAAAAGATGTTGAAACCATTGATGGTAACATGAATATTTTTGATGCCGCCAATAAGTTTTTACAATCTAAACGCAGACGTTTCCCGATTGTTGAAAATGGCAAATTAGTTGGTCAAATTAGCCAAAAAGACGTGTTAAAAGCCGCTCTAGATATGAGTGGTAGAACCTGGAAAATCAACTTTAGAAGAGCTAGCCTTTTTTAAAAAACTATTCTCTTTTTATCAATAAATAATAGTCGTTTTCTAAGGCTAAATATCCTTGATCATATACATAATAGTAGGTGTTCCCCGTTTTGGTTGTATATATTGATGTGAATAAATTAAAATCAAAATTAGCACTCAATAATTTTACCCGAGTTAATTTAGTTTTCCCAGTTTTATTGAGTTCACACAAGGATTTGTAATTTCTTCGTAAACGATTATTTACATTCCGAATCATATTCTTACTCTCTTTATCAACTTTATTATTAAACGTATTTCGGCAATAATCCGAACAGAATTTTTTATCTATTCTTCCTTTAAACGGATCTCCACATTCCAAACATTTTTGATCATCCATGGCTTTAACAGTTTTTGTATTTATCATGTAGTCCAACTCTTTTTAAGATCATTTGAAGAATTTTTATTGATTTAAATTACAATCTAAATATACGCATTATTGGGGTGCAATTTATTTGAAAAATTGCTAGAAAATTACTCTATTTCGTTAAGTAATTTTTCTGCTTTTGAAGAATTAAATGAAGCTGTTTTAATAATATTTTTTAACTGTTCAGTTGCCATACCAATTTTATTCATTTTTATATAAAGTAAAGCTTTATACCAACCCCCTTTTGAAGCATCAATAAAATCGCTATTTATCAATCTGTTAAATGTGTCCTCAGCTTCCTTATATTGGTTTAATTCCATTTGTGAAATTCCTATATATAAATAAACACTTGCATCATTATTATACTGTTTCTTGTTTAGTGTTTCTAAAGTTTTTTTATACTCTTCTGATTCAAAATACTGCTGACCTAAAACTAAATTGCTATTGCTGCTACCACCCCTAACAACTAACGAGGGGAGCTCTGTTTTATCAAGGTATTTGGCATATAGGTCTTGATTAGAGGTTCTTTTAAAAAAGATTGAATAGGTCATAAATATTAAAACTAATGTCGCGGCACTTGACATAAGCCACTTCAATAATTGCCTTTTATTTAATAATCTCTGATAATTTTGGTTTATTTTTTGAAAATTTTTTTTGGAATCTTTCGCTTCTTTACTATTAAACAGTTCTTTATACCCATTTACCTCTTCTATACTATGGTTTCCAAAGCTCCAATTAACATTATCCAGAGTTTTAAAAAGTTGTTTTTCGAAAATAAATTGCTCTTTAAAGTTTAAGTCAGTCTCAACCCTATTCAAAAAATCAACCTTCTCATCTTTTGAAAGGTTCTCTCTTAAAAAATTTTCAATTAATTTATCATCTTCTAAATTCATAATTCAATCAAAGATTTATATCGCTTGTCTTTTTTTATCAATGAAGTAAGTTTTGTTTTACATTTAAAAACACGTTGTCTAACGACCATTTCAGAATTATAGCCCATTTTTATAACAATTTCAGTATAGGGTGTTTTATTAAAGTAAAGTTTTAAAATCTTCTTACAATTATCCGAGATTTGATTCAAACTTTCTGTAAATAACTCCCATCGCTCTTGTTCTAAAGTTGCTAATGACAAATCTTCTTCTTTACTTTGAAGTTTAGCTATATTATCATTTGTTACCCAATTTTTGGATTTATTTAACTCTCGCCTCCATAAATTCTTACAGACAGTAAATAAGTAGGCATTAAAATTAGTTCTTATTTCAAACGCCTGTTTATTATATCTAACAGAAATTTGTAATAGTGCATTTTGAAAAATATCTTCTGCATCTGTTTGTTGACCATTATTATTAACAACAAACCTTAATACTTTAGGGAAAATTACTTTATAAATTTTTAAAATAATATCTTCATCTTTAGTAATTAAACCTTCAATAAAATAATTTGTTTGGTGCATTAATTTCTAGTTACTCAAAAATAATATTACTTTGCCAAAAATATTGGGTAACAAATTTACATAATTAAGAACATATTACTATAAATTTAAAACAATATAAATTATGAAAACAAAAACAATTTTTAAAGTGCTTTTAAGGATATTTATTATATCCGTATTATTTTTGACTAGTTGTACCTCTAGTGAGGTTATTATTGATGAAGTTGAAAACACAACCAATGACTCAAACATAGGTGTAGACGAGAGCAACTTTAATAGAAACACTGTTTGGATGAGGCTTGAAATTACATATCATGAAAGTGTTACTGAAGCACAAAAACAAGCTTTAAGAGATTATTATTTTAACGCAGTAGGGTTAATCATCTTTGATATTACTAATAAAAAAGATTTTTGGACTATTGAACAATATAGATGGAGCGCATATCAATTAACAAATGGGACTGATGTTGATGCTGACGTTGAAAATGAGGCAGAAGTAAAAGAAATTAGCCTTATTATTTTCAATTAAAAATGAATAAATATTTATTACTTCTTTTTTTACTTGTATTAATAAATAGTTATTCTCAGAATAAGTTAAATAACAATTTAAAACCGATAAATAACAAGGTTAATAAATGTAAGCAAGAAATTGATAGTTTAGCAGAGTTAGCTTATAAGACATCTGTATCTTACTTTCGAAAAAATGATTTCAATAATGCAATAAAATATTCGCTTATTGAAATAAATGCGCGTAAACAATTACCCAATCGTACTCGTTATAAGAAAGCCCTTTTTAACCAAGGGCTTTTTTTATATAGAAACAAACAATACTATAAGGCAATAAATTATTATAATATTGTAATTGATAGTTTTAGTTTCGATAAAAAAACTTTAATAACTTATAATCAACTTGGAAATGTGTATAAAAAACTTGGTGATTATTACCAATCAGAAAATTTCTATAAAAAAAGTCTATTAAACCCTGAGTTATTATCTATTAAGGAGTTATTTGGAAATTACATTAACACAGCTATCCTTTATGACTATATTGAAACAAAAGAAGATCTAAAAAAAG
>JASFYP010000002.1:0-13125 GCA_045047075.1 Flavobacteriaceae bacterium | reverse complement strand
AGCCTCCAATTGGAGGCTTTAAAACTATGAACATTTTAGTTTTTATTCAACAGATTTAACTGTTTTAATAATTCTTGCTGCAATTTTATATGGGTCAGCGTTTGAAGCAGGTCTTCTATCTTCTAAATATCCACACCAGTCATTATTAACTGTTAAAATTGGGATTCTAATAGAAGCCCCTCTATCAGAAATTCCATAACTAAAATCAGTGATAGAAGCTGTTTCGTGTAATCCTGTTAAACGTTGCTCATTATGCTCACCATAAACATTGATATGCTCATCAATTACTGGGCGGAAAGCCTCACATACTTTCATGTAAGTGTCTTTATCTCCACAAGTTCTTAGCAAAGTGTTTGAGAAGTTTGCGTGCATACCAGATCCATTCCAATCTCCTTTAATTGGTTTTGGGTGATACTCAATATAGTAACCGTATTTTTCTGTCAATCTATCTAATAAGTAACGTGCAATCCAAATTTCATCACCCGCAAGTTTAGCTCCTTTAGCAAATAATTGGAATTCCCATTGGCCAGCAGCAACCTCTTGGTTGATGCCCTCAAAGTTCAATCCTGTATCAATGCATAAATCAGCATGCTCTTCAACTAAATCTCTACCAAAAGTGTTTTTACCACCAACCGAGCAGTAGTACATGCCTTGTGGCCCAGGATATCCACCAATTGGGAAACCCAAAGGTAATTGAGTTTTTACATCCATTATAAAGTACTCTTGTTCAAAACCAAACCAAAAGTCATTATCATCATCATCAATTTCAGATCTACCATTACTTTCGTGTGGAGATCCATCAACATTTAAAACTTCATTCATTACTAAAAAACCATTGATACGAATTGGATCTGGATAAATAGCTACAGGTTTTAAAATACAGTCTGAAGATCCACCTTCAGCTTGTTGCGTTGAAGATCCATCAAAAGACCAATTCTTTAATTCTTCAATTGTCCCTTTAAAGTTTTTGTGCTCTTCTACTTTTGTTTTACTTCTTAGGTTTTGTGTTGGTTTATAGCCATCTAACCAAATGTACTCTAACTTAATTTTAGCCATTGTGTGTGTTGTTTTTGTTATTAATAATTTAATAAACTTGAGGCAAATATACTTCAAATGTTTTATTTGATTAATGCAAAATATTGTTTTTGAATTTCATAAAGTGATTTTTGTGAATCTCTTATTTTTTATTGTTTAATTTTTTTAATACACCATTTTTTAATCATTAAATATTTATGTTCGTAAAAAACAGGTTGAACCAAATTCTTAAAAATTAATAAAACAGCCATTTATATAATGGTTTTAGCATTATTTCTAAAATTGTCAATAAAGTGTGTTTTATTGATTCAGTATTACATTTTATAGTTAAAAATGCGTGATTTATTAGAAACTTAAAATAAGTTTAATTATTACTCTATAAACCTTGTATATTTGTACCGTGCAAGTGAAGTATTAATTGCTACTTTGTTTACCCCGCACAGTTTTCCCCAAAGGTCCCCCCCACTATTATTAATTTATTATACCCCGAGTAGAATTCATTTAAAATGCTTACGTCTCCACGATTTATGGTATTTATGATGAAAGTTATTTGTGTAATTTTTAACATTTTATGTTAAGCAAAATTAAAACTATGAAGAATCAAATTCTAAGTTTAGTGTTTTTTATGCTAGCAACAACCTTGATGGTAGTTCAAGGAAGTTCGAAAAAAAATGAGACAACAAACCAAACTGAAGTGAACGAGTTTACTAATGTTGCTCAAGTTGACGCAAGTCATCAAATTGTGAAACCGATTAAATATAATTAATATTTAATAACTGCTATGTTAAGATTGTACTAACTTAAAAATTAAGATTAGTTCAATTTTTATTAAATTTATCTTTTCCTATTAAAATGAAAAATGTCGAGATTTATCTCGGCATTTTTGTTGGTAATAATTCTTCTGTTTTTAGAAGATTTACATAAAGTTCAATTAAATTTGTCCTTTAATAATTTTACACCTACCCAATGAGTTCAGAAATTAGTAAAAGGTATAGTCAACGCGGAGTTTCGGCTTCTAAAGAAGATGTTCATGCCGCAATAAAAAATGTTGATAAAGGTTTGTTTCCACAGGCATTTTGCAAGATTGTTCCAGATTATTTGACGAACGATGATGATTATTGTTTAATAATGCATGCTGATGGAGCAGGTACAAAAAGTTCTTTGGCCTATATGTATTGGAAAGAAACAGGAGATATATCTGTTTGGAAGGGAATAGCTCAAGATGCTCTTATAATGAATATTGATGACTTAATTTGTGTAGGAGTAACTGATAATATTTTGCTTTCTTCAACTATTGGTCGAAATAAAAATCTAATTCCTGGTGAAGTAATTTCTGCCATTATTAATGGTACAGAAGAATTAATTGTTGATTTAAAGAAATTTGGAGTTGAGATTCATTCCACTGGAGGCGAAACTGCTGATGTGGGTGATTTAGTCAGAACAATTATTGTAGATTCTACTGTAATAGCAAGAATGAAGCGTGGCGATGTTATTGACAATGCAAATATAAAAGAGGGTGATGTAATTGTTGGACTGGAGTCTTTTGGTCAGTCAACTTATGAAACTGAATATAATGGAGGAATGGGGTCTAACGGACTTACATCTGCAAGACATGATGTGTTCGACAAGTATTTAACAACTAAATTTCCTGAAAGTTTTGATGCCGCTGTGCCAGAAGAATTGGTGTATTCTGGTGGGTTGAAATTGACAGATGCTGTTGATAATTCTCCAATAGATGCGGGTAAATTAGTACTGTCTCCAACAAGAACTTATGCCCCAATTATCAAAGCTATTTTAGATAAATATGATGCAAGAGATATTCATGGAATGGTGCATTGCAGTGGAGGTGCACAAACTAAAATTTTACATTTTGTAAATAATTTGCATATTATTAAAGATAATATGTTTGCTGTTCCACCGTTATTCAAATTGATTCAAGAACAGTCAGATACAGATTGGAAAGAAATGTATCAAGTCTTTAATTGCGGTCACAGAATGGAGATATATGTTAGTCCAGAATTAGCTGATGATATTATTTCAATTTCAAAATCGTTTAATGTTAATGCTCAAATTATTGGTAGGGTTGAAACTTCGGAAAAGAAAAAATTAACCATAAAAAGTGAGTACGGGACTTTTAATTACTAACTAGATGCTTTCTTATTCAATGCGACTTTTATATTCTTTTCTCTTTTTTCTTTTTTGTATTGTAACATCTGCACAAATTGATTCTATCACCATCAAGAATGTTGAAACAAATGATATATATAAAGTTTCTATTTTCGATTTGGTAGATAATCCAAATAAAATTGTAATTGACTCTGCATTTTGGGAAAGAAAAAACAGGATTGGTATTGATATCAGTGAAGTTGCCTTTGTAAATTGGAATGCTGGTGGTACAAATTCTATCGCAGGTTTATTAAATGCTGAATTTGAACGAAATTACAAAAAAGGAAATTTAGTTTGGACTAATAGAATGATTGCCCGCTTTGGTGTGAATATGCAAAAGGATACTGATGTCAGAAAAACAGATGACATGTTAGAATTCTATTCAACAATAGGATATAGAAAAGATACTTTATCTAATTGGTATTCGTCGGCAAATATTAGTTTTAAAACGCAATTAGCTGAGGGTAATTCCTATGACGGTGATAATAAGAAGTTGCTATCAACCTTTATGGCACCGGCCTATTTGTTTGTTGGTGTAGGTACTATTTATAGTCATAATATTGAAAAATTTAACTTTTACTTATCCCCCTTAACCCTAAAATCCACCTTTGTTTTAAATGAAGAATTAGCAAATTCTGGAGCATTTGGGGTTGCTAGTGGGGTTTATGATGATGATGGAAATCAGATTTCTAAAGGTAAAAAGGCGAGGCATGAATTAGGTATTTTACTTACAAACACCTACGAAAAAGAAATATTTAAAAATGTTTACTTTAAAAATAGATTAAGCCTTTATACTGATTATGTAAATGATTTTGGAGATGTAGATGTAGATTGGGAATTTATTTTTAACCTACAAGTCAACGATTATATTAGAGCTGTTTTGGGCTCGCACCTTAAATATGATAATGACATTAAATTTACCGAAACGGTTAATGATGAAGATGTTCAAATTTCTGGAGCAAAAGTACAATGGAAACAAATCTTGGGCGTGGGATTAGTTTTTGATTTTTAGATTTCTTTCTAAACTCAGCAATACTTGTAATCTCAACAATAAATAACGACATTTAATGTTATAAATAAGATATTTAAAATAAAATGAAAAAATCAACCATATTATTGGCATTTACTCTTTTAACATTTAGCCAAGTATTCTCTCAAAATTGGATTACAGACTTCTCTAAAGCAAAGGAATTTTCAGCTTCTCAACACAAAAATATAATGTTAGTTTTCTCTGGATCTGACTGGTGTGGGACTTGTATTAAAATGGAAAATCAAATATGGAAATCAAATGGATTTGTTACATATTCTGATAAACATTTGATTTTGCTAAAAGTAGATTTTCCTAAAAAAAAGAAAAACAGACTATCTGATGAATTACAAGCCCATAATGATAAGTTGGCAGAAACCTACCAAGCTAAATTCCCCTTGGTTGTCATATTAGATTCTGACGGAAAAGTATTAGACAGCTTTGGATTTATTAAAGATTTTACTCCACAAGATTATATCAATCGAATTTCAAAATTATAATATGAAACCGATCTTCTTTTTAACGCTGTTTCTTTTTTCTGTGATTATTAACTCACAAGAGCGATTTAAAAAGACGATAAAATTAATGGGTAGCAGATTTGATATTTCTGTTGTTGCCAATACTGAAGAGGAAGGATATTATTACATTGATTTAGCTGTTAGTGAAATAGACAGAATTGAAAAGCTTGTTTCTTCTTGGGATCCAAATTCACAAACATCCGAAATTAACAGAAATGCAGGAATTAAACCTGTAAAAGTAGATAAGGAATTGTTTGACTTGATTGAGCGTAGTATTGCAATTTCAAAATTGACAGATGGTGCTTTTGATATTTCGTATGCCTCATTAGATAAAGTTTGGAAATTTGATGGTTCTATGAATAGTATGCCACCAAAAGATGAAATAGTAAATTCTGTTTCAAAAGTTGGATTTGAAAACATAGTATTAAATAGAAATGACACGACTGTTTATTTAAAATTAAAAGGAATGAAAATTGGTTTTGGAGGGATAGCAAAAGGATACGCTGCCGATAAAGCCAAAAAATTATTAAAAGATAAAGGAGTCGTTGCAGGTATTATCAATGCTTCGGGAGATATGAATACTTGGGGCAATCAACCAAATGGGGATGAGTGGAAAGTTGGAATTAAAAACCCAATGAATAAAAATAAAGTGTTTGCGTTGATGCCCGTTTCAAATTCAGCAGTTGTTACTTCTGGTAATTATGAAAAATTTGTAGAGTTTAGTGGCAAGCGATATTCACATATAATAAATCCAAAAACAGGTTACCCAAGCTCGGGAATTATTAGCGTGAGTGTTTTTGCACCAAAAGCAGAATTAGCTGATGCCTTGGCAACTTCTATTTTTGTGATGGGCTTAGATGTAGGCTTAGATTTTGTAAATCAACTAAGAAATATCGACTGTATTGTTGTAGATGATAAAGGGAAAATACATTCATCAGAGGGTATAGAAATAAAAAATAACTAAATATAATTAAATGAAAAAGCTATTAGTTTATGGAGTGTTCGTTTTTTTTTGCAGCTCTTGTGTTGCTGTAAAAGAATACCAAACAGTTAATTTAAGTGACCCTGACATGGTGTTATCAGCAAATAAAATAGAAAAATTTGAAACGAACTTTCAGGTATATCGAGAAGGTGCTTCAGGAGCAAACGGAGGTAAAACAGGTGGAGGTTGTGGTTGTAATTAAGAATTTTATGAAAAAGCATGTTATTTTATTGTTGATTTTTTGTGGTGGTTTTGTTAGTGCCCAAGAAACTAAAGGTGATTCAGACGGAACTTATAAAAAAAGAGTTTTAGAATCTATTGAAGTTGATTTCTTGATGAGTTATTATAATCAAGATGGTGATCATGCCGCAGTTACAGGAGGTATTGGCACAGAAAAATTGACCGATATAACGCCAACATTCATTGTAGCAATTCCTTTAAATGCCGATGATGTTTTAACTGTTGACGTTGGTATATCAGCCTATTCATCAGCATCTTCTAGTAATTTAGATCCATTCGATTCTTCGGGTGCATCTCAAGGTGGAGATGATGACGATGATGATAGAGGTCGAAGTGTCAGAGCGAGTACTATTAAAGGAAGTCCGTGGGTAGAATCTTCAGGTGCATCGGCAAGTGATGTTTGGTTTGGTACAGGTGTTAGCTATTCACATAGCTCTGATGATCGGAATTCTATTATAAGTGCAAACGTAAATTTTGCGTCAGAATATGATTATACATCTATTGGTTTTGGTGGTGGTTATACACGATTGTTTAATGAAAAAAATACAGAGATCGGAATTAAAGCACAAGTATATTTAGATACATGGAATCCAAAATATCCAACAGAATTAGATTCTTATTTAGAAGTGGGGGGCAATTTAAATAATGGCTTTTTTGCCGGTATTGATATTTTAGATGAACTAGGAAATATAATTGATAAAGACGGACCAGTTGTTTGGGCTCCACAATTTGGTTTTATCTCGGATAAAAGCAGAAACTCATATTCAGTAAGTTTAAACTTTTCTCAAATTCTAAGTAAGAATGTACAAGTGTCATTTTTTCTAGATGTAATTCAACAATCAGGTTGGCTGTCTAATCCTATGCAGCGGGTTTATTTTTCTGACACTAATAATTATTATATTGGAAATACTGCAAGCATTCCAAATTATACATCTCTAACAAATAAAGATGTGTTTCGTCTAGCTGATGATATTGAGCAGTTACCAGATAGCCGATTAAAAATTCCGATTGGGATGCGTTTTAATTATTATATAAATGAAATTGTATCTATCAGGACCTACTATCGTTATTATTATGATGATTGGGGAATCAATGCGCACACAGCAAATATTGAAATCCCTGTTAAGATTGGTGATAAGTTTACGGTATATCCAAATTATAGATATTATACACAAACCGCAGCCGATTATTTTACACCTTTTGATACAGCCCTTTCTACAGATAAATATTATACTTCAGATTATGATTTGTCTGCATTTGATTCACATCAATATGGGTTAGGAATAAAATATACCGACTTATTTACAAAAGCAAAATTATTGACTTTTGGTTTGAAATCTATTGATTTACGATATGCCAATTATACCCGAAGTGATGGCTTAGATGCAGGTATTATTTCTTTTGGAATTAAATTTGTTCAATAGTTATTCGTCTTTGCGAGTGTAACGAAGCAATCTTTTTGTTGCGTTTTAATGCTGTCTTTCCCACGAAAGTGGGAATCTAGTTTTATATTCCAAATAGTTTTGCTATAAATCAGCAATCTATTTTATGTAAACAAAACAATAATTACTACCTGTTATTCTCGCGAAAGTGGAATCCATTTTATAAAAATAAACCAATAATAAATTCGTAAATTTGCAATCCAAATAAAAAACATGTTAGACAAGTTACATATAGTAAAACAACGATTTGATGAGGTATCAGATTTGATTATTCAGCCTGATATTATAATGGATCAAAAGCGTTATGTTAGACTCAATAAAGAGTATAAAGATTTGAACGCTATGGTCATAAAAATCAAAGAGTACGAAGTTTTACTTAATAATATTACTGAAGCAAAACAAATTATTGCTGATGGTTCGGATGCTGAAATGACCGAAATGGCTAAGATGGAAATTGATGAAGCCAATGAGGCTATTCCGAAGTTAGAAGACGATATTAAATTCATGTTGATTCCGAAAGATCCTGAAGATGCCAAGAATGTAATTGTCGAAATTCGTGCAGGTACAGGAGGTGATGAAGCGAGTATTTTTGCAGGAGATTTGTATAGAATGTACACTAAATTTGCTTCCGATAAAGGTTGGAAAACCGAAGTTGAAGATATAAGTGAAGGTACATCAGGTGGATTTAAAGAAATTATTTTTAGTATTTCTGGTCCTGATGTTTATGGTGAATTAAAATTCGAGTCTGGTGTACATCGTGTACAACGTGTACCACAAACTGAAACACAAGGGCGTGTACATACAAGTGCTGCCACTGTGATGGTATTGCCAGAGGCTGAGGAATTTGATATTGATTTAAAACAAAGTGATATTCGTGTAGATTATTTCTGTTCGTCAGGTCCTGGAGGTCAGTCGGTAAATACAACCTATTCTGCAGTAAGGTTAACACACGTTCCTACGGGAATTGTAGCGCAGTGTCAAGATCAGAAATCACAACATAAAAATAAAGACAAAGCCATGAAAGTATTGCGTTCGCGTATTTACGAAATGGAATTGGCGAAAAAATTAGCTGCCGATGCTATAAAAAGAAACACCTTGGTTTCTAGTGGTGACCGTTCAGCAAAAATTAGAACCTACAATTATCCACAAGGTCGTGTTACTGAACACCGAATTGGATTGACCATTTATGATTTGCAAAATGTAATCAATGGTGATATTCACAAGATTGTAGAAGAATTAAAACTTCATGAAAATACGGAGAAGTTAAAAGAATTGGGAGAGGTTTTGTAAGACAGCCCTTCATCTTTCTGAATTATATTCTGAGCTTGCCGATGAATCTCAACTTTAAAAATTAAAATAACTCAAATAGAAGTCAAATTGTGCATAAGCATCATATGAAGTTATATCTTCATCGTTAAATAATAAAGTTAACGATAAAATTTATTTTTTATGTATATAATAGAATATATAGTAATTCAAATATTACTCTTATTATGGTTTTTTTATATTGTGAAAAATTATCCCCAAAAAGATAGTTCTTATAGTTACAAGGTTATTGTAGGAAATATAGGATCTATACTTATTTTGACATGTTTGGCAGTTTTCTTTCTAATAAAGAAAGAGTCTTTATTGAAAAATTTATGGGAATCTATAATAAGTTAATGTTGTGCTGTAATATTCGCAATAACCAAATAGTTATCAGGAAATAATAAACAGTCCCTTATACTCCGGCTACATCGCTCCCGCACAACCCTTTCGTGTAGTAATGTAATATTAAAACAAAAAGACCCGAACTTTCGTTCGAGTCTTTCGTTATAAGCAAGGTATTAACTATCTCTATTTTACTTTATCAACAACAGCCTTAAAAGCTTCTGGATGGTTCATCGCTAAATCTGCAAGAACCTTACGGTTCAATTCAATATTATTAGCTTTGACTTTCCCCATAAACTGAGAATAAGACATTCCGAATTGACGTGCTCCAGCGTTGATACGTTGAATCCACAATCCGCGGAAGTTTCTTTTGTTGTTTTTACGGTCTCTATAAGAATATAACATTCCTTTTTCAACCGCATTCTTAGCTACTGTGTAAACGTTTTTACGTCTTCCAAAGTAACCTTTTGCTTGCTTCAATATCTTTTTTCTTCTAGCTCTTGAAGCAACTGAATTTACTGATCTTGGCATAATTTCAATGTTTTTATTTTATGATGGGCGTTCTAAATTTATTCTAGACTCTTATACGAGCACCATCACAAGGTTAAACTAATTCCTAACTTCTATTTCAAAGTTAATTGTTGTAAGATGTTTTTTCTGTCAGATTTGTGTACCAAACCATCATGAGTTAATCTTAGCTTACGCTTTTTAGATTTTTTTGTCAAAATGTGACTCTTAAAAGCATGCTTTCTTTTGATTTTTCCAGAACCCGTCAACTTAAAGCGTTTCTTGGCACTAGATTTTGTTTTCATTTTAGGCATTTCTCTTCGTTTTTAACTTGCTTAATATTTTTACTATCTCCTTGTCTTTAAAAAGGGTCGGGGATAGGCTTTTATTTTTTCTTTGGCGCGAGATACATAATCATTCGCTTTCCTTCTAACTTCGGCATTTGTTCAACTTTACCATATTCTTCTAGCTCCTGTGCTAGACGTAACAATAAAATTTGACCTTGATCTTTATAAATAATAGATCGTCCTTTAAAGAATACAAATGCTTTTAATTTAGCACCGTCTTGTAAAAACTTAACAGCATGTTTCTTTTTAAATTCATAATCATGCTCATCAGTTTGCGGACCAAATCTAATTTCTTTTACAATAACTTTAGTTGCTTTAGACTTTAAAGCCTTGTCGCGTTTCTTTTGTTCGTATAAAAACTTTTTGTAATCAATTACTTTACAAACAGGAGGTTTTGCTTTTGGTGATATCTCAACCAAATCAAGTTCCAATTCACGCGCTAACATTTTTGCTTTGATTAACGGATAAACTCCAACTTCAACGTTGTCTCCGACTAAACGAACTTCGTCAACAAATTTAATGTGCTCATTAATTCTGTGCTGATCTTCTTTGATGACTCTCCAGGGTTTTCTAGGACCTCTTTTTCTACGTATTGCTATGACTGTAAAATTTAAATTAAACTAAAATTGTTTTAATGTACTCTTTATTTCTGTTTCAATTAATGATATAAACTCATTAATTGTAAAGGTTCCTTTGTCGCCTTCACCATGCTTTCTTACAGATACGGTTTCATTACCTTCTTCATTTTCACCTACAATTATCATGTAAGGAATCTTACTCATTTCAGCATCACGAATCTTCCTTCCTGTCTTCTCACTACGGTCGTCAATGAGGGCGCGAATTTCGGAATTTTCTAAGACATCTGAAACTTTTTTGGCATATTTTTGATATTTATCACTGATAGGCAATATGATAACCTGCTCAGGCGTTAGCCACAATGGGAAATTACCACCTGTATTTTCTAATAAAATAGCGATAAAACGTTCCATCGATCCAAAAGGTGCTCGGTGAATCATCACAGGTCTGTGCATTTGGTTATCTGCTCCTTTGTATTGTAAATCAAAGCGTTCAGGTAAATTGTAATCTACTTGAATGGTTCCTAACTGCCAGTTTCTACCTAAAACATCCTTTACCATAAAGTCTAGTTTTGGACCATAAAAGGCAGCTTCGCCATAAGCAGTTACCGTTTTTAAACCTTTTTCTTTTGAAGCATTGACAATTGCATTTTCAGCTTTTTCCCAATTCTCATCAGAACCTATATATTTTTCTTTATCATCAGGATCTCTCAATGAAATTTGAGTTGTGAAGTCTTCAAGCCCTAAAGCTTTAAAAACATACATCACCAGATCAATAACGCTTTTAAATTCGTCGTTTAATTGGTCCGGTGTGCAAAATATATGCGCATCGTCTTGTGTAAAGCATCTTACTCGTGTCAATCCATGTAATTCACCACTTTGTTCATACCTATATACGGTGCCGAATTCTGCATAACGGACTGGTAAATCTTTATATGAAAATGGTTTTACCTTATAAATTTCGCAATGATGCGGGCAGTTCATCGGTTTTAATAAAAACTCTTCATCCTCTTTTGGTGTTTTTATTGGTTGGAAACTATCTGCACCATATTTTTCATAATGTCCAGAGGTAACATATAATTCTTTTTGACCGATATGAGGTGTAATTACCATTTGATAGCCTGCTTTTTTCTGAGCAGCCTTTAAAAAGTTTTCCAAACGCTCACGTAAAGCAGCTCCTTTTGGCAGCCACAATGGTAATCCTTGACCAACTCTTGGTGAGAAAGCAAACAATTCTAATTCTTTTCCTAATTTTCTATGATCTCTTTGTTTTGCTAATTCTAATTTCTCAAGATATTCTGTCAGTAACTTTTGTTTCGGGAATGAGATTCCATAAATACGAGTCAACTGCGTATTATTTTCATCACCTCTCCAATACGCGCCAGCAGCACTCATCACTTTTACAGCTTTTATGATTCCGGTATTTGGAATGTGTCCTCCACGACATAAATCAGTAAAATCTGCATGATCACAAAATGTAATATCTCCATCCGTTAAGTTTTCTATCAACTCAACTTTATATTCATTGTTTTGTTTTTTGTAAAAATCTAATGCATCTGCTTTTGAAACTTCTCGCAATTTGAATTGATGTTTTTCACGAGCAAACTCAATCATCTTATCTTCAATTTTTTTGAAGTCTTTTTCAGAAATCGTTTTGTCCCCTAAATCTAAATCATAATAAAAACCATTGTCAATTGCAGGCCCAATAGTTAATTTCGCATTGGGATGAAAGAATAAAATAGCTTGTGCCAATAAGTGAGCTGATGAATGCCAAAAGGCTTTCTTGCCATCATCATCATTAAAAGTATAAAGTATTAAATTACCATCGGTGGTTATAGGGGTAATGGTTTCAACGGTTGTGTCATTGAACTTTGCAGAAATTACGTTTCTTGCAAAACCACTACTAATACTCACGGCAACATCCATTGGAGTGCTTCCATTTTTAAATTCTTTTACCGAACCATCGGGCAATGTAATTTTTATCATTTTTATAAAATTAAGAATGCAAAGGTATTAGAAAACTTAATGCTATGCAAAAGGTTTTAGTTTACTTTATAGTTGATTTTTTACGGAAGATTAATTTTTACTATTCGGGGGGTATTTTAATTGACGATATAATTGGTGAGCACTCTTCTTTTCTCTAATAAGAAATATACCGTGTATTACAATTCAATTTTCTATAGATGAACATTTTAGATGCGTTGTTTTTTTATGATTAAGCTTGTCATGAAAAAGCCATATAATATTGATGGATTTAAATGAAAGTATTTTTAAAGATATTTTTAGGTGTCACCTTATACTGTAGGTGTATTTTTTTTGAAATCAACATTGAAAATTTAATTCTTTTTAATGTTCTATTTGATAGCATGAAGTCCTAATTCGATTTAAAAGATTTTCTGTTTGGTTATATGTCTAAAGGAAATAGCTTAGCTAAATATTTTTTCTTAACTATAATCAGTTCATATTTAGTTTGTTAAAATCGCAAATAAAATATATTAAAAAAACAATATAAATTCCCTTGTTTAATTATAAATACCTTGTACATTTGCACCCGCTAACGGAGTAGTGTTGGTATCGTTCTTTTTATATTTTGGAAGAGGTTAGCATAAATAGAAAAAAGTTTATTTTAATAGTGA
>JASFYP010000001.1:0-65154 GCA_045047075.1 Flavobacteriaceae bacterium | reverse complement strand
AAAGAAAGCCAGTGGGTAACAATGTATAAAAATAATAGCGGTTTTAGTGCTAAATTCAAAGGTTGTATTTTTGTATAAAGTTTAGTGTTAAATTAAAAGGTAAGTGCCTTGAAATCCGCTACTATTCTTATACTAAACGATAAGCGTAGTCCAAAAAAACAGAGTAGAAAATATAACGTTTTTTTACTCTAAAGGAGTATATCCTTTTTTATATACCTAACTCTCTTCGTTGAAAAACACTTTGTAGTATTTCATTTTTTATATACCTAACTCTCTTCGTTGAAAAACACTTTGTAGTATTTCATTTTTTTCTCTTCATCATATCCTCTTTCAATATATTCTGATGCCGCATCTGGCGCATCAACATCTAATTTAATTTGGATATTCGTATCTAGCTTAATCTCCGTTTTAATTTTTGCTTTTTGTTTTTTTAAAACAACATCCGAAATCTCGAATTGATTGCGAATTAAAACATCGTTCAGCGATTCGTATTGCTTTTTGTAATCTTCGAACATTTCTTTTTTCTTGTCATCTTCTTCAAACAATTCTTCTTTAAAACTTTCGATATTCACTTGCTCATTCTCCTTGAAAAAATCTACAGTATGTGCTAAAAATTTACTTTTTTCTTGGAGTCCAAAGTCTTCTTTTATTACCTCATCAGAAAAACCTTTACACATTTCAATATAATTCTGCGTATGCTGATTACTGTCATCAGCAAGCTTAATATTCAAAAAATGCTTGGTCCAATACTGTGCATCATAATTATTATTATCAACACTTAAAATCACTTTACCTTCACCATCCGTATAGTTAATAATCAAACAGCCTTTGTCTAATTTTTTGGTACTGATTCCTTTTTGAACAAACACATCAAAATTATTATCTTCTAAATAGGTTTGAAAAAAATCAATTTTATTTTCAATTTTAAAAATTCCAATAGCATTAGTAGTTACTTCTTTAAATTGGATTTCATCAAACAAGGCAATAATCACATCGCCCGTTTTTATTTGTGCAGAATTTGATTGCTCAAACAAATGATTTACGATGTGTTTTGAAACTTCTATAAACTCAGTGTCGTCCTTAAAAATCTTATCAGAATAGTTGTTTAATTCATTCAAATCAATATTTGCATGATGATTAAAACGATAGCTCTCAGCCAAATTAGCAAAGGGTTTCAATAAAAAAGGAAACATTAAATCGTAGCTTTCTTTATCAAAAGTTACCGTTGAATCGGAAAAAACATTGGTGGCACTGTTGAATTTATTTCCCACTTTATGGATGATAAACTTTGAAATTACGGCTTTGGTTCTTTTGATCATGTTATTCTAATTTAAGGTGGGCTAAAATACAATCCCAAAAAGTAAGCACCAAAAAACAAACCCCAAATAACAAATAAATTTCAAATACCAGATACCAATCTAAAACAACTTCAACTGCTCGGGCAGTAACCTAAAAGTTTTTCTGTGATATTTAGTAATACCAAATTCTCTGATTCCCGCTCGGTGTTGTTTTGTTGGATAGCCTTTATTTTTCTTCCAAAAATAGTTAGGGAATTCTTTATCAATCTTTTCCATATAATCATCGCGATATGTTTTTGCCAAGACTGAAGCAGCTGCAATACTCATAAATTTTGCATCCCCTTTTACAATAGTTTTATGTGGAATATCTTGATATGGGTTAAATTTATTTCCATCAACAATAATAAATTCAGGAACAACTTTTAACTTGCTAATAGATTGATGCATTGCCAAAATAGAAGCTTGTAAAATATTGATTTCATCAATCTTTTTTGGAGACACATACCCCACAGCCCAAGCCACAGCATGCTGCTCTATATAAGGCCTTAAAAGCATCCGCTGTTTTTCTGTCAATTGTTTAGAATCGTTGAGTAATGGGTGTAAAAAATCATTCGACAATATTACTGCAGCAGCAACAACGGGTCCTGAAAGGCACCCTCTACCCGCTTCGTCAGTTCCTACTTCTAAATATTTTTTTTGGTATTGTAATTGCAGCATTCTATCAAAATAAATCAGCCTAAAAATAAGTAATTTTACGAAACAATTTCAATTTATTATTTCCGTTTAAATACTTTACCTTTGCGCCACTAATGACAATTATGAGGAACCTATTACTATTCTTTTTTCTTACATTTTTCACACTTATTTCTTTCGGACAAAAGCTGAGTAAAGAAAAACAAACATTTCTAAATGAAGATGTTGATAGGTATGGAAGAGATTCCATAAATTATGGAAATGATGGTGAAATTACGGTAGAACTAGATGGGGAAACTCATTATACAGATTACAAAATTATCACATACTCTCGTGACACTTTGATTATCGACACTACCCTTACCATGAAAAAGGAATACAAATTCAATTACATTAGAAAGGATGATTTTGAGTTGATGGCTTTTCAAAATCAAGGGCAAACTTATAACCGATTGGGGTATGATTTTAGCAACTCCTCTTTTATTCCAAAAATGGGAATGTCTGCTAAATTTTTTAATTTTAAAAAAGCTGAAGATATAAGGTATTACGAAGTACCCACACCAACTTCAGAATTAATGTGGAGATCTGGTATGGAACAAGGACAAGCTGTAGATGCTTTTGTAACGATGAATAAGTCGCCTCAATTTAATTTCTCATTTGCATTTAATGGGTTGCGCTCTTTAGGAAAATATAGAGAGTCTTTATCAAGTCATGGTAATTTTAGGATGACTATGAGCTATCATACAAAAAGTAAACGCTATTATATTAGAGGTCATTTAGCATCACATAAAATTAAAAATGAAGAAAATGGGGGGTTAACAGAACAATCTGTTGAACTTTTTGAGAGTGGTGATGGTGACTTTACAGATAGGGGTAGATTGGATGTTAATTTCTCTGATGCTGAAAATGAATTAAGAGCTAAGCGCTACCATATTGAGCATGATTATAAGTTTTTTAAAGTGAAGGATAGTGTGTCTGATCCTACTAACTTAAAAATTGGCCATGTGTTTTCTTATGAAACTAAACACTACAAATATTCTCAAACTGCAAATGATTTACTAGGCGATTCATATGACACTAATATTAATGATGATACTGGGTTAAGAACAATGAACAATACTGTTTATTTGGATATAGACTCTCCTTACGTACTTGGTAATTTAAGAGCCAAAACCAATTATTATACTTACAATCATTATTTTAATGGGCAAGTAAATTTAGTTGATGGAACCGTAGATCCTCTGCTAAGTGGAAATGCGCTTTCTTTAGGTGCTGAATGGAATGCAAATGTGAAAAACTTTTATTTAAAGGCAGATGCTTCTGCAATTATTGTAGGTGACATCAAAGGAAATAGTTTTGATGCAGCAGCAACTTATCAAACAGATAGTATTTTTAGCGTAACTGCTAGAATTAATAATGTTTCTAAAGCGCCCGATTTTAATTATATCCATTTTCAAAGTGATTATATTGACTACAATTGGCAAAACACCAATTTTAAAAATGAAAAAATTAGCACTTTAGAATTTGATTTTAATTCTGATAAATGGCTAGATGCATCAGCAAGTATTACACGATTAGAAAATTACACCTACTTTGATTCGATTTCTAAACCTCAGCAAGCTGATGAAACTGTAAGTTATTTAAAGATAAAAGTTCACAAAGCATTTACTTTTAGAAAATTTACGTTAGATAATACTGTCATGTACCAAAATGTTTCTAGTGGTGATGAATATTTAAGAGTTCCTGAATTTGTGACGAGAAATACTTTATACTACCGCAATTATTTATTTAAAAATAAGCCTTTACTGTTAGAAACAGGAATCACATTTAAATATTTTACCGAATATAAAATGAACGCTTACGATCCTGTATTATCTGAATTTTATTTGCAAGAAGAACAATTTGGAGGTTTCCCAATGTTCGATTTCTTTGTCAATGCTCAAGTTCGTAGAACGCGTTTGTTTTTTAAATTAGAAAATATCACCTCAAGTTTTACTGGCAGAAATTATTATAGCGCTCCTTTACACCCCTATCGCGATTTTACCGTACGGTTTGGGTTGGTGTGGAATTTCTTTATTTAATTTCGCTATTAGTCGTTAGACACTTATCATGCAACAAGAATTTCAAATTCAAGTTTCTCCAAAAATTGCTCAAGACACAGAGCAATTAAAATTGTTTGTTGCAAAAAATAAACGTCTTAATCAAAAGGACATCAAACATATTGAGATTTTAAAACGATCAATTGATGCACGACAAAAAAATGTAAAAATAAATCTGAGGATTCAAGTTTATTTGAATGAGGATTTTCAAGAAAACCCGGTTCAACTTCCAAATTATTCTGATGTTTCAAAATCACAAGAAGTCATTGTAATTGGTGCAGGACCTGCAGGATTATTTGCCGCATTAAAATTAATTGAAAAAGGATTAAAGCCCATTGTACTAGAACGCGGAAAAGATGTAAAAGAACGCAGACGTGACCTAGCAGCCATCACTAAATTCCATTTGGTTGATGAAGATTCTAACTATTGCTTTGGAGAAGGTGGTGCCGGAACTTACTCTGACGGAAAACTCTATACACGTTCTAAAAAACGTGGTGATGTCAATAAAATTTTAGAATTATTGATTGCTCATGGTGCTACAAAAAACATCGCAATTGATGCGCATCCGCATATTGGAACCAATAAATTACCTAAGATAATTCAGGCAATTCGTGAGACAATCATTCAATATGGTGGCGAGGTTTTGTTTAATACGCGTGTTACAGATATTCTCATAAAGAGTAACGAAGTAAGTGGAGTATCAACCCAAAACGGAAAGACTATCAATGCTAATAAAATAATTTTAGCAACAGGACATTCAGCGAGAGATATATTTGAATTACTGCATAGAAAAGGAATTTTGATAGAAGCAAAACCATTTGCTTTAGGAGTACGCGTTGAACATTCTCAGCAATTAATTGATTCTATTCAATACCATTGCGATGTTCGGGGCGAGTATTTGCCTCCAGCTCCTTATAGTATTGTAAAACAAGTAAAACATAGAGGAGTGTATTCTTTTTGCATGTGCCCTGGTGGTGTTATTGCTCCTTGTGCTACGGCTCCGGGAGAAGTTGTTACCAATGGATGGTCGCCATCTAAAAGAGATCAACCTACTTCAAACTCAGGAATTGTAGTTGAATTAAAGTTAGAAGATTTTGAGCCTTACAAAGAATTTGGCCCTCTAGCAGGAGTAGAATTTCAAAAACAAATAGAACAAACTGCTTGGAGGCTTGGAGGTGGAACTCAAAAAGTCCCTGCTCAAAGATTGGTAGATTTTACCGAAGGAAAATTATCTGGTAACATTCCTAAAACATCATATATGCCCGGGACAACATCAACAGAATTGGGAGCTGTCTTACCAAAATTTATTCATCAAACATTGCAAGAAGGCTTTAAGCAATTTGGGAAATCAATGAGAGGCTATTTAACGAATGAAGCTGTGGTGCACGCCCCAGAATCTAGAACCTCATCTCCGGTTAGGATACCGAGAGATTACAAAACACTAGAGCATCCTCAAATAAAAGGATTGTATCCTTGTGGTGAAGGTGCGGGTTATGCCGGTGGAATTATTTCAGCTGCCATTGATGGAGAAAAATGTGCGGAGCAGATTGGTTATAGTTTGGAGTAGATTGGTTTTCTTTTATTGAGATTGCTTCGTCGTATTCTCCTCGCAAAGACGAAAAAATAAAATTCTTCTGATAACCTGATAATTTAACGTCATTACGAGGGAAGCATGACCGAAGTAATCTGTATGAATTGAACTATTATAATGAGATTGCTTCGTCATATCCTCCTCGCAAAGACGGAGAAACAAATACAAAAGAAAAACCTCATTACTTCAAATTTTCATTCAAAATAAAAAGGTTTATACTAACCAAATTAACTCTTTGGGGTTGTTCAATCAGGAAACAACAAACGCCAACAAGACGTTTCCTAATCTTACTAATTTATTCTTTGGAGCCAGTATTGATTCCGAAAAGGATATATAATGGACAAAAACTAATAAAACTTGTTAATACAAATACAGCTGCTACTACCATAAGTACAATTCCTAAAGTGCCAGGAATTATATCCATAAAATAAAGTGCTGCAACAACTATTGCTATAATTATTCTGATAATTTTATCTGCACTTCCCATGTTTTTTTTCATAATAAAACGTTTAATGGTTTAAAATATAATTAAAGATTTAAGGGGGCAGCTAAAACAACTGCATTGAAACCCTTAAGTTGGTTCAAAAATATAGAAGATATTATTGTTGTGCAGTAACTAGAGTCACCAATGAATAAAAAGAGCAACGTTTTCACGTTGCTCTTAATAATTTTATCAAGTGCTAATACTTATAATGCCAAAAACATATCAAAATATTGAGTGACTCAAATAGAGAACATTTTTCTTATTCAGGGTTGATGTCATAATAAGCACATACGGCATAATAATCGTTTACGTCAACTCCTGCATCAGCTAACTCGTTATAAATTGCTTGTTGTGGGTTGGCAGTTCTACCGCTTGAATTATTGCTGGCAATTAAAATAAATCTAAAGTTTAAAGTTTGATCGAAGGTAGAAAGTAATGTAATTGTGCCTATAGAAATTCTATCAATTTCAAGCATTACAGTGTGATCTGCTGCACTAATTACTGGTAAAGTTTCCCAAAAACTATTTCCAGAAACAGTAGTATAACCTAAAACTACTCCACTGTCGTAAATATCTTGAGTTAATTCTGATACAGCAAAATTATTATATCCTATTGTTATGCTTTCCCCCAACATAATAACAGAAGTAACATTAGCATTACCATCAGTACCATTTGTTCCATCAGCACCATCAGTACCTGCGGGTCCCATTGCGCCATCATCTCCACTACAAGAAGACACAGCAAAACTTAAAAATAATACAAATGTTACGTAAGTTAAAAATTTCATTTTTTTCATAATAATTTTATTTTAAAAATTAATAATTCTTGTTTTTGTTAATTCTAATGCCCAACAAAATTAAGGCGTTATTTTTATTCAATTTTACTATTATTATAGCATATAATAAAGTATTCCTCAATGACTAAACCACTAATTTAGTTTTTTTTAGTTAATATTTTTATAACTATTTATTGGTATTTTTCTTTCTATTCCTTAATGTGGTCGCATGGTATTAAAATAAGTTTTACTTATTCTCCTTTCCTCATTTTAATCATTTTCTGCATCATATCGAAAGTTTCTCGTAATTCTTTATCACTCATTTGCTCCATTTCAGGATCATTTTCTTGAATCAATTTTTTCCACTCGTTAAAACTCATTTTACTCATTTTTTCCATATTGGCATTCATATCTTCCATGTCTTCTTCAAATGCTTCATTATCCATAAATCCTTCTTCTTTTTGTATTGGATAATCAGGAAGTTTAAAATACTTATTTGCTACAGACACATTAAATTTAGCACTTGTAGCTTTTTTTACGGTTGTAATTCCCATGATGGTCATTTCACTTTTTAGAGATACCCCTTTGTAAATCCACTGTTTAGACCCCATTATATCATAGATTTCACAGGGGTACCCTAAAAAGTTTTCTTTCCCAATTATTTTGCCTCCTACACCTTCTGCCATAGTTTTACCTACATCTCCAGCATCACTTTGTGGATGAAAAAGGTTTACCATATCCATAGCCATATCTCTACCTGCATAAATTTCTTTTTTATCAAAATCTACGTGATAGCTTTCTCCGTTGTCTAACTTAGACATGGTGTGTGTATTGGTTGTTTCGGTATTTTTTTTACCAAAAAATTTTGTGCTAGTTGTTTGATTAGATTGTTCCTCTACTAGCTCAATAGCTCCCCAATCTTTAAAATATAATTTCTCTGTTCCAGAGCCAGAAATGGTACTTCCCATTACTTTTCCATTTACAGTAATTTCATAAATTATAATTCCAGATTCGACTTTATAACGTTTAATTTGTTGTTGATCTCCATTATTAGCTTCACTTCCTTTACAACTAGTTATAGCGATAAAAAATGCTAATAGAATACTTAGTTTTTTCATGATTTTATAAGTTTGAATGTTTTATATAATTGGTTTTGGGAGTTTTTAATCAATATGATATAAACTCCATCTGCATAATTTTCAAAGCTCACTTGTTGTTTCGCTTTATTAGTTTTTATGGTTTTTAATTCTTTCCCTAAATTGTTAAATATGGAAATAGTATATGTGCCCAATTCCCCAAAATTTATGTTTACAAAATCTATTGTTGGATTTGGATAAATTTGTATGTTTTCTAATGAAGAATAGTCAATGACACCAAGCACATTAAGAATTTTAGAGCTAATAAAACCTTCTGAAATATGAATGTTTCCAGATGAAGTTTCATTTACAGCAATTTCTCCTATAGAATAAATCATAGATAAGGTTCCGTTGGTAGTAGAAGCGCCTCCGCTACTAATATTGCTTTTTTCAATAGCTATTTGGCTAAAGCCTGTAACCATTATAAATAAGGCTATTATTGTGAATACTTTTTTCATAATAGTTATTTTTTATATACTACAAAATTAAAAATAGCATCTACATTATTACCCGATATATCCCATACATAGACATCAAAATAACTACTACTTTGATAATAAGTAATAATTTGAGGTAATGAGGTATTTGATACGGAAGCAATTAACATATAAGCCTCTTCTGAACCCGGATTCGTATCAAAAGTTATTCTATAATGTCCTGTTGCTACTTTCGCACTTGTAAAACCATTTGATGAGGGACCTGTTTTCAATCCTCCTGAAGAATATAAAGAGCCATAAATATATGCCTTCATATCTGCAGTTCCTGAATTTGCTGCCATTATGCGTCCATTTACATCTCCTGTTATATTACCAGTTACATCTCCTGTTATATTACCGATTACATTACCTGTAACATCTCCTGTTACATCTCCTGTTAGGTTCGCTGTAATATTTCCTGTTACATTTAGTGTTCCATTTATGGTTACTTCATCAGTACTAAAATCTCCACCTATTAGAGGTGTAGCGCTATCTGTATTTTCTATATAGAGTTTGTTATCTCCTGTTTCATTATAACCCGAGCTATTACCTAGAAAAATATTTCCTACTCCTATGGCATTATAGCCTGATTGGTATCCAATTGCAGTATTATTAGAACCTGTAATATTGTTGTGAAGTGAATGATATCCATTTGCGGTATTAGAACCACCTGTAGTATTACCCTGAAGTGACTGATCTCCATAGGCAACATTAAAGCTACCCGTAGTATTATCACGCAGTGATCGATGTCCATTTGCTACATTTTCACCACCTGTAGTGTTACGATAAAGTGAATAAACTCCATTTGCAACATTATTATAGCCCGTAGTATTAGTATATAATGCCTGATAACCAATTCCTGTATTGTCATTACTTGAACCATCATCATTAATACCTGTTCCATATCCTATAAATGTAGAATACCCCCCCGTTTTGGCATCTGAGAGGTCGTTTAATATTGTTGCTCCTGTTACGGGCACTACCCAAGATGCTTTCCCATTAACATCAGAAGTTAAAACTTTATCTACTCCTTCTGTGCCATCAACAATAGCAATTGAACCGTTGATAGTTACTTCATTTGTACTAAAATCTCCACCTATTAATGGTGTTGTACTATTTGAGTTTTCTATATAGAGTTTATTGCTACCTGTTTCGAAATAACCAGCACTATATCCTAAAAAAATATTTCCTGACCCTATTTCGTTTAAAAAACCTGCATTAGCACCTAGAGCAGTGTTATTATCACCAATAATATTTCTTAATGAGCTATGACCACTTGCTGTATTAGAAGACCCTATCGTATTCATATTAAGTGAATAAACTCCATTTGCGGTATTAGAATTACCTGTAGTGTTAGAGTAAAGAGCAACACTTCCATTTGCAGTATTGTGATAACCCTCAGTATTGTAAAATAGTGGAGAAGCTCCGTTTGCAGTATTATTATGTCCCGTAGTATTGTTATGTAATATGTTATTACCAATACCTGTATTGTAATGATTTCCACCATCATCATTAACTCCTGCTCCATTTCCTATAAATGTAGAATATCCTCCTGTTATAGCATCGGTGAGGCTATTTAATTCTGTTGCCCCTGTTACGGGCACTACCCAAGACGCTTTCCCATTAGCATCAGATATTAAAATTTTACCTGCTCCTTGAGTTCCATCAACAATGGCAATTGAACCATTTATGGTTACTTCATCTGTACTAAAATCTCCACCAATTAATGGTGTTGCTGAGTTTGAGTTTTCTATATATAGTTTGTTACTACCTGTTTCGTTATAACCTGCTTCATATCCTAAAAAAATATTATTATTTCCAAGGCTATTGTAACCTGCATTTCTACCTAGAGCTGTATTATTACTCCCTGTAATATTTTCAGTAAGTGCATATACACCAATAGCAATATTATTGCTTCCTGAAGTGTTTGAAGCTAATGAGCTAGCTCCATTGGCTATATTTGCCGAACCTGTAGTATTAACATGAAGGGCAGCAAAACCAATAGCATTATTAGATGTTCCTGAAGTATTATCCCTTAATGCAAAATTCCCTACCGCTGTATTATCCGTATTACCCTCATCTAAACTACCAGACTCACTTCCTAAAAAAATAGATGTTACATCCTTTTTTGCATCTGTTAAATCATTTATTTTTTTAGCACCATTACCATTTTCAGCATATATAGCATACGGAACGGTTTTAAACTCTGTAGTGCCAAAATCTACATAACCACTACCAGTGTCTATTTCTACTTTTAAGAATTGAGGAGCATACCAATGTATGCTACCGTATGAACCACTGACTACTGTTCCTTCTCCAATATTTAGTATTATAATACCATTAGCATCTGTAGTGGTACTTTGCGTTTCTTGATATTCAACACTTGTACCATCTCTTAAAATACTAAATTGTACTTGTACAGCTTGATTTTGTACTACAGCTCCGTTATCTGAAATAATAGCTTTGTAATTTATTCCTTGTTGTGCGTATGTTGTTACTATTGTAAAACTAAATACGGCTACTAATACTGTTAAAAATTTAATACTGTGTTTCATAATTTTATTTTTTGGGGTTTATAAGAAATAAGCTGATATTATTCTGAGGGATAAGCATAGATTTCTTATCCTTTTCCCATACAAAATCAGTGTTTGATGTTAATTCATTTTCAAAGGAAGCATTTGTAATATTTAATTTAGAATTACTGTTTATCTTAAAATTTTCCCGATTTGTTTCTAATCCGTAATTCGTATTATAGAGTTTGAAACGAATAATTAAGTTATCTTCTTTATCTATTTTTAGTACCTGTAGTTTTCCAACAAACAAATTGGTTGTTACAAATATTAGAATGTCATCTACTTTAATCTGTATTCCTTTTTTGTGATGAGCTTGTTTTAAATGTTTTGTATCACCATCCATCATTCCTATGATTGTTGAGCCATCTAATCCTTGATATTTAAGCTGATTTAGATACCATTTTGGCGCAAAAATATTTGAATCAATTTTGGGATCAATATCAATAACAACAGCAACTTTAGCCGTTTGAATAGTGCTTCTAGGCCCGTTAGAACCGCTAGTAGAAAAGCTTTCGTCTTTTAATACCAAACCTTTCCAAGCATATATATCATGATAATTATCTATTCTATAATACGTAGCTTCTTTTTCTAACAACATTTTAGTTCCTAATTTTTCAGAGCCCATATAGAGGGTTTCAATCCAAGAACCTTTAATTTGATAATATTGAAAGTTTTCTTTACATTTTAATCTCAAGTGAAAGGGATCATCATAGATTTTGTTTATTTTAAAATCCTTATAATATCGTTTTTCACCTATCCAAAGCCTTTCAGAAACTTTAATGGGATTCTCAAGTAATTCACCACCAAATTTGGATACTTGAAAAGTTTCTTCAAAAGCAATATCCCCAAAATCATCCCAATAATAAGTTACCTTCTCTGAAACATAGGGCACTTGCTCACTAAATCCCGATTCTACACCATTAACAAATTTGTAAACTACATGCGTTGAATATTTTAGTTTCTCATATTTAATTTTCCCAGACTTTACTTGATAGGGTTTAAAATCTTGTCCTTGCAATAAATTACTACAAACAACCATAAGAAGTACTCCAATTTTTTTCATAACATTATTCATTAAAGTAATTTTTATACTTTTCGTTTATTTGTTTCATTCTATTTTCAAAAGCTTCACCAACTTTTTCTAGAGCTTTTAGCTGTGCGTCACTAATTAAACCTTGAGATGATTGGTTTTTTTTATAATTATCAAATTCGTCAATCAACTTTGCTAATTCGGTACTATTTGAAACAAAATCGACCATTAATTTACCCATTTTCAAGTTATCCATGATACTCCGTTCTTCTTCCTTCACCTCTAAAACGGCTTTACTATCTATAACTAATTGTTCTAAATTATCAGATAATTCATTAATTGCTTTTTCTGAAGATTTTATAACTTTTACAAGTTCAGTGTCATTCGTAATTTCTTTTGGAATTTCAATACTCATCTGTGGTAAAAAATCAGGATTTCTTTTAGTGCTAGTTGTACAAGAAATTAAAACAATCCCAATTATCACAAGGGCTATTATGTTATTTAAAATAATTTTCATCAGTGATTTTTAAAGTTATTTAATTTCTTTTAGAGTGTAAACATTTGTATAGAAAAATGGAACTCGAGCATCATTTACTCTAATTATTTTAGCAAATACACCAGGTTTATCATTCACCATCCAATATTTTATTTTGCCATCAAAATCTCCGTAACCTTCAACAACAGTACATTCAAAAACCCCTATTGGAGTTCCTACATTTTCTGTTCCAACCACTTTATAAAGATTTAAATTTTCTTTTGGAAAAAACATAAAATCGTACTCATTCTCTGGTAAATTATTCATCCATAATGGATCTTCTGTCATATCTATATAATCATTTTGAAAATATGAAAACCGTCTAACATCAATAGATTGCTCCTCTTCATTATAGTTTATTTTTTCACTTTCAACCCAAGAATCTAGGGCTTCTTCATCTGCGAAATGGGTTACATCATACACTATTTCATTATATGACTTTAAATAATTCACAATAGTTTCAATTTTCCAAGGAAGTTTTTGCTCTTCTTGTTCATAATTAAAATCTCCTTGTTCATCTAACATATTTTCTTGTTCAAATAATAAAACTGGTTTTTGTTGAGTAATTTTATTTTTGTTAGCTGCTATTGATTCTGGAGTAATCTTTTTAAAACTTAATATTGCTTCATCTTTATTGTATTCTAAGATACTATCGTTTAATTTTAAAATTTTTGCTGCTCCATTAAAATCTTTATCTAATTCGCTAGTCATTACAATTGTCTTTTTTCTTTTATTGTATTTCCACGAACCTACATCAATAGATTTTGAAGTTGTACTTCTAGCTGCTTTTAAAACGCCTTTTTCAGCAAAAATAAAAACAGCTTTTAGACCTGTTTCAGTTTTCCCTTCATAAACAACATGAGAAAGTTGCCAGGTACCAATTAATTTGGACTCTTGTGCTTGTACTGTAAATGCAATTAGTAGTATTGCAACGATTGCTGTTTTTTTCATAACTATTGTTTTTCTACTTTAATTTATTTTCTATTGATATGTTTTAAAACTTCACAAATTCTACTCTACGGTTATTCGCTTTTCCTTCGGCTGTACTATTATTATCTAGGGGTTTACTTTCACCAAAACCATCTGATTTCAATCTTGCACTGTCTATTCCCATTTCAATTAATTTATCCATAACTGCTTTTCCACGAGCTTTAGATAAGGTCATATTAGCTTCTTCACCACCATCACTATCTGTATGCCCCTCTACACTAAAGTTGATGTCAGTATTTTTCACCATTAGCTTATAAATTTTATTGATAGGCCCCATACTTTCTGGTTTAAGTGTGGCTTTATTTACATCGAATTTTATTCCGTTTACAATTATTTTTCCTTCAGAAAGAACACGATCGTAATATTTTACGCCACCTTTAGCAATACGGATATTTTTAAGGTACATCTTATCATTTATCCCATTAATAGTAAGTCCCCAAGGATTTTTTTCTAAGTGTGGTATATTGATTAATCTCGTATCGTTCATATACGCTTTAAATTTCCCTTTAGTAAATGCAATAGAAATATGCCTCCATTGACCTGTTGGCTCTTCTGACCAACCGTTGGCTTCTGTACCTGGATATCTTTTATCAGTCTTCAAAAACTCTAGTCCGTTTGGGTAAACCACTAAGCTCTCGTTAAAGTCAGAGCTCCTATGTTGATTCTTTTTATCCTTAAAAGAAATGAAATATCTATTGGCTGTACTAGTCCTTTTTTCAAACCAAACATCAAATTCTATGGTAAAAATTTCAGGAAGATAATCTTCATTGGAGTTTTTTAAATAAGGAACTATACTCCCTCCATCAATAAACATTATGACAAGTTCACCATTCACTTCGGCAATTTCTGTACTTCCTTTAACTAAATCCCAACGACTTGGAAACTCCCCATTTTCTTCATCTGCACTTGGTATGTCTTCAAAAATAACTGTGTCTCCTGGTATAAAATCAAACTTGCTCCAGACAACTGTAGGTTGGTTATTCTCTTCAAAAGCATCCTTGTTATTGCTGTTTTTTTGGGATGAGTTCCCTTGATTAACGGCAGTAGAATCCTTTTCTTTTTCAGAAGACTTCTTGTTTTTCCCATCGATTTCATCTTCTACTCCATCAAAAAGTTTATCTATGCCCTTGTCTACTCTCTTTTCCGTTCGGCTTTCTGCTTCTTTTTCTATTTTTTTATTAGTTTTTTCTACTAGTTTTTTAAAAAATTGCGCATTACTGTTTTGAGAAAATGCAAAAAAGAGGATTAATACTAAAAGCTTTAAAAAATATTTCATAGTGCTATTTGTTAATTATTAATAGCACAAATTTAATATGTATAATGAGATTTTATTTCATCAAAAAGTATGAAATTCTTTCACCCAAAAGGGTGAGTTTTATTGAAGAATTATTGACAATCAGGTAGTTGTAGTTTTGTTAGCCATTTACTTTCTTCATAGCCTGGATTCTATTTCTTACATCAAGTTTAGAATAAAGGTTTTTAATATGTGTTTTTACAGTGTTTTTTGAAACAAACATTTTATCTGCAATTTCTTCGTTACTAAAACCATTAGTAATTAGCTCTAACACATCTATTTCTCTTTTTGAAAGATCATAGTTCTTAATTTTATCAGAGTCTAGATTCAATGATACACTCGTATTATTTTTAACCAAGTTCTCTAATTTACTAATTTGAAGAATATGCTTTTGTATTTCGTTATTTTGTTTTTCTAACTCTAGCATTTTGTTTTTACGAAGTAGGTATATAGAAAATATTAAAATACCAATTAATAATACACTAAATAATGAGCCCCATAATAGCGCTTTAAAATTTGTTTTAGCTTTTTCGGTACTTCTCTCATTTTTTCTAGCCAATTCTTTTAATTGCTCATCTTTCTTCAGGGTTTCATATTCTATTTGAGTGCTAATGATACTTTTTTGCGACGATACATTTACGATACTGTCGTGGTATTTTGTTGCTTTTTTATGAGATTCTAGCGCTTGTTTATATTGGTTTGTCTGCGTGTAATATTGTGTAAGTGCAGTATAACCCAACATAATATTTTCTTTAGACTTAATAGTTAAAGCAGTTTGTAACCCTTGACTTATATTATCTAAAGCTTCACTATACTTCTTCGTATTAACTTGATTAACTCCAATATTTATAAGAGTGTTACTTAGGTATCGTAAACTATTGTATTTAACCAATTGCGGAATGGCCTTTTTATAACTTTCAGTAGATTTAATAAAGTCACCTTCTTTTTGATATAACAATCCCAACAAGTTGTACTTGATTGCAATCCCTTCTTTTCTAGGATTTTTCTTAGCTAATATCAATGATTTTTTAAAATAATAATGAGCAGAATCATATTGTTTTTTACTTAGATATACTTCGCCAATATTGGCAAACCCATATTCTTGTCCTCTTTCATTTTGACTCTTTTCTTCTACTTCAACTCCTTTTTTAAAATATTTTAGAGCTTTATCATATTCTTCTGTATTTATAAATACATTTCCTATTCCGTTTAAAGCAATCGCTATACTTTTTTGACTATTTATTTTTTCAGCAAGATTAAGGGCTTGAAAATAATGAACAAAAGCCTCTTTTTCAAGATTGAGTTTTCGATAGGTTACTCCTAAACTATTCAGGCACTTCACTTTTGAAAGTGTATCTGTACTCTTTTCAAAATAGGTAAGGGCGCGTTTATGGTAATTTACAGATAATGTATAATCACTATCATAACGTGCGGTAATTCCCATTCTATTATAGCTTTTTGCTATTCCGTCTATGTAATAAATCATTTCAGAAACTAATAAGGCCTCTTCAATAATCTCATTGTTGCCTTCTCGTTGCCTAATAGATTGCCTATAAAGATTTATTAATTTTTCAGCTTTTAAAGAATCATTTTTTGTGATTTTTAATTCGGAAAAAGTTTTACTAATATTAATTTCTTCATTCTTTTTTTGCCCAAAAGTAGCAATAGAAATTAGAAAAAATAATACACAGGTTATTTTTGATAGCATATTCAAAGAATTGAGGAAATCTTTAATACAAAGCTACAAAATATTAAGACTAAACAGTATTTATCTTCCTTAAATATTACTACAAAATTAGATTTACAATTTTTGTTTATTCAACAAAAAACCTTACTTCTTTAAGGTAAAAATACAATTTACAAACAGCTCTAAACAGCTAATTTTAAGGTATATTTATAGCATATAATTATTTTTAACTTACCTTACAATGATTAGAAAAAACAAGGAGATTTTTTTATTTTTAATGATTTATATCAGTCCTTATAATCCAAAAAAAATGAACCTTTGTATGTTACAATTTTAAATTTTAATAAAGAATAACCTATATGAAGAATAATTTTAAAGTAAAAGTTAATTCTAAGTGGGAGTTAACCATACCTAATGAAGAAGTCCTTGCACTAGATGTTGTAAAACTAAAAGGAAATAAATATCATTTATTAGAAAATAATCAATCTTATCAAGGAGAAATAGTAGATACTAACTTTAATAAAAGAACATATACTGTAAAAATTAATGGTTCTATTTATGAGGTTTCGGTCAAAAACCAATTGGACCAATTGATTAAAAACATGGGGTTCTCAACTGGCTCTTCAAAAAACGTAAAATTAGTTAAAGCTCCAATGCCTGGTGTGGTTTTAAGTGTAAATATAGAAGTAGGTCAGACAGTTTCAGAAGATGATACATTATTAATTTTAGAAGCGATGAAGATGGAAAGCACCCTTGTTTCTCCTTGTAATGGTGTGGTAAAAAACATTGCAGTATCTAGTGGCGAAACTGTTGAAAAAGGACATTTATTAATTGAATTTGAATAAGAGATGAAACGAGCATGTTAAAATTATTATCATTAAAATAAAATGATTAATAGCGAACAGTCCCGATAATTATCGGGATGACCTTTAAAAACATTAAGTATAGACTCATGAAAAAAATATTAATAGCAAATAGAGGAGAAATTGCCATTAGAGTAATGCAAACAGCAAAAAAAATGGGAATAAAAACGGTCGCGGTATATTCTACTATTGACCGTAATTCACTTCACGTTAAATATGCAGATGAAGCAATTTGTATTGGTGAGCCGCCATCTAATCAATCCTATTTGTTAGGCTCAAAAATTATAGAAGTTGCAAAAAAGCTTCAGGTAGATGGTATACATCCAGGGTACGGATTTCTAAGTGAGAATGCAGATTTTGCTGAAGAAGTAGAAAAAAATGGAATAATATTTATAGGGCCAAAATCGCGATCTATAAGGACGATGGGGGATAAACTTGCTGCAAAAGCTGCAGTAAAAAATTATAATATCCCTATGGTTCCTGGTTTTGATAAAGCAATAACCGATGTTTCTGAAGCCAAATCTATGGCAGAAGAAATAGGATACCCTATCTTAATAAAAGCCTCTGCAGGTGGTGGTGGAAAAGGAATGAGAGTGGTTGAAAAAGTGGAAGATTTTGAAAAAGAAATGATTCATGCGGTTAGTGAAGCTACTGCTTCCTTTGGAAATGGATCTGTCTTTATTGAAAAGTATATTTCATCACCACGACATATCGAAATTCAGATTATGGCAGATAGTTTTGGAAACACTTTGTCGTTATTTGAAAGAGAGTGTAGCATTCAACGACGTCATCAAAAAGTGGTAGAAGAAGCTCCTTCTTCTGTTTTAACTCCAGAGCTTAGAAAGAAAATGGGGGAAGCTGCTGTAAGTGTTGCAAAGTCTTGTGACTATTTAGGAGCAGGAACCGTTGAGTTTTTGATAGATGATAAAAATAATTTCTATTTTTTAGAAATGAATACACGTCTGCAAGTAGAGCATCCTGTAACCGAATTTATCACTGGTTTAGATTTAGTCGAAATGCAAATTAGAGTTGCTAGAGGCGAAAAATTAGATATAAAGCAAGAAGATTTAAAAATTAATGGACATGCAGTAGAGCTAAGAGTTTATGCAGAAGATCCACTTAATAATTTTTCACCGAGTGTAGGTAATTTAGAAGTATATCAAATACCCGTTGGAAATAACATACGAGTTGATAATGGTTTTGAAGAAGGACAGGATATTCCGATTTTTTACGATCCTATGTTATCAAAATTAGTAACCTACGGAAAAACCCGAAATGAAGCCATACAATTAATGATTAAAGCAATTAATGATTATAAAGTGGTTGGAGTTGAAACTACCCTGTCTTTCGGGAAATTTGTTTGCGAACATGAAGCTTTCACTTCTGGTAATTTCAATACACATTTTGTAAAAAATTATTATTCGCCAGAGGCTCTAGAGGAAACCGCTAAAAAAGAAGCTAGAATTGCTTCATTAATAGCGATAAAACAATACTTAGAAGATAAAAAAAGGTTACAAGTAATTACAGAATAAGTTATGGATAATAAAATAGAAAAATTAGATAAACGAATAGCGTTAGCATTTTTAGGAGGAGGAGAAAAAAGAATTGAAAAGCAACATGCGAAGAAAAAGCTAACGGCTCGCGAGCGGTTAGATTACCTGTTAGACGAAAACTCTTTTGAAGAAATGGGAGTTTTAGTTACCCATAGAACCACGGAGTTTGGTATGGAAAATCAACAGTTTTTTGGTGATGGAGTAGTTACAGGTTACGGTACAATTAATGGAAGATTGGTCTATGTATTTGCCCAAGATTTCACAGTCTTTGGTGGAGCTTTATCCGAAACACACGCAGAGAAAATTTGTAAAGTAATGGATCTTGCAGTAAAAGTAGGCGCTCCAATTATTGGCTTAAATGATTCGGGAGGTGCTAGAATTCAAGATGGTGTAAAATCATTAGGAGGTTATGCAGATATTTTCCATAGAAATGTTTTGGCCTCTGGTGTGATTCCTCAGCTTTCAGCCATAATGGGACCTTGCGCTGGAGGAGCTGTTTATTCTCCGGCGATAACGGATTTCACCTTAATGGTAGAAGGATCTAGTTACATGTTTGTAACTGGCCCCAATGTTGTGAAAACCGTGACCAATGAGGATGTAACCGCAGAAGAATTAGGAGGTGCAAGTACACATTCTACTAAATCTGGAGTAACGCATATTACCTCTGCAAATGATATTTTGTGTTTGGATGATGTTAAAACATTATTAGGTTATTTGCCACAAAACAATAATGAAACAACCAAAAAACGAGCTTTTACTATTACCGATGAATTAAGAGAAAATCTAACCACTATCATCCCAGAATCATCTACAATACCTTATGATATGCATACGGTAATTGATGAGATTATTGATGAAGATTCTTTCTTTGAAATCCATAAAGACTTTGCTGAAAACATTATCGTAGGATTTGCAAGAATTGCGGGTAGAAGTATAGGTATAGTTGCTAATCAGCCTATGTTTCTGGCCGGTTGTTTAGATGTGGATAGTTCGGTAAAAGGAGCTCGATTTACACGTTTTTGCGATAGTTTTAATATTCCGTTATTAGTGTTGGTAGATGTTCCAGGGTTTCTTCCAGGAACCGATCAAGAATGGAATGGAATCATCACCAACGGCGCAAAACTTTTATACGCTTTAAGTGAAGCTACCGTGCCAAAAGTTACCGTTATTACACGTAAAGCGTATGGTGGAGCTTATGATGTGATGAATTCTAAACACATTGGAGCCGATTTCAATTTTGCTTGGCCAACTGCCGAAATTGCCGTAATGGGAGCAAAAGGTGCTGCTGAAATTATTTTCAGAAAAGAAATAGCTGAAGCAGAAAATCCAGAAGAAAAATGGAAAGAAAAAGAAGCAGATTATGCTGAGAAATTTGCAGATCCCTATAGAGCAGCAAGACGTGGTTTTATAGATGAAGTAATTTATCCAAAAAACACCCGAAGAAAATTAATAAAAGTTTTCCAAATGTTGGAAGGTAAAGTAGTAGATAGACCAAAACGTAAACACGGAAATATACCTCTTTAAAACAAAAAAATCCTACTAGTTTTTTAAAATTTAATTGTATATCCGTTTTTTCTCATATTATTCTCACGTCATCCTTAATTTATTTTAGGGTCGCACCTATTTAATTGATTTACAGTGCTATGAGATTCTGAAACAAGTTCAGAATTACGCCCGTACTTGTTTTATGACATTTTACGGACAATAAATTTAATTAGGATTAATAATCTACAACTGTATAAATATTTAAAATTAGTTGCACGTGCAACTAATTTTAAATAGTGTACCTTTGCAAAATGAAATCAGAAAAAAATACCATTGATTTTGAAAATTCTATTGGCCCTTGGCTAGGGAAGACCGCTAAAATAGTAGGTTGCTTTTTGCAAGAATCACTTAATGAAGTTGATTTAAACCTTACCAAAGAACAAATGATTGTCTTGAAAAAGCTACACGATCAAGACGGATTGAATCAAAATGAATTGGCCTTTTTAACCCTGCGAAACAAATCTTCTCTTACGCGCTTGTTAACCAAAATGGAAAGTAAAAATTATATCACCAGAAAACAATCTGTAGAAGATAAGAGAATTAATAGAGTGTATATTACTCCATTAGGAAGAGATATATTTCAAAAAACAAAACCAGTAATAGGTGCCTTAATTAAAAGAATGGAGAAAAACATTTCTAAAAATGAAAGACATCAAATAATCAAAATATTAAAAAAAATACAACTAAACCTCAATTCTAATACAGAATCCATTTAATAAATCAAAATGAGAAAAATCCTATCAATAGTCTTCGGTATATTATTATTAGCAGGCGCTTTTTTAATTTCAAAGTACTTCATTGACAATAAAAACAAACCAAAACCTAAGTTTGAAAAAATTGTAAAAACAGTTTTTGCAAATAAAGTAGAAAACAAAGAAATTCCAATTATAATTACTTCAAGTGGAATTTTAAATGCAAAACATAAAATAGAAGTTTTTTCTGAAGTGCAAGGAGTGCTAAAACCATCCGCTAAAGAATTCAAAACTGGAACAACGTATAGAAAGGGAGAGCTAGTTTTAAGTATTAATAGTGACGAATTTTATGCAAATCTACAATCTCAAAAAAGTAGTTTTTATAATAGTATTATAGGTATTATGCCCGACATCCGTTTTGATTATCCAGCCGAATATGAAAAGTGGCAAAACTATTTAAACAGTTTCGATATAAATAAGTCTATCCCCGAATTACCTAAGATAAATACCGAAAAGGAAAAATATTTTATTTCTGGAAAAGGAATTAATACAGCCTATTACAATGTAAGAAATTTAGAAGTAAAATTAGGGAAATATAATTTACGAGCTCCCTATAATGGTGTTCTCACAGAATCTTTAGTAACTCCAGGCACATTGGTTAGAATTGGACAAAAATTAGGAGAATTTATTGACCCAACTGTTTACGAAATGAAAGTTTCTGTAAATGCAGAATTTGCCGATTTATTAAAGAAAGGGAAAATTGTAAAATTGTATAATCATAAGAAAACAAAGGAATATACGGGAACTGTTATTAGAATTAACGGTAATGTAGATGTATTCTCTCAAACTATCAAGGCCTATATACAAGTTACACATGAAGACTTAAAAGAGGGAATGTATTTAGAAGCAAATCTAAATGCAAAATCTGAAGATAATGCCATTGAGATTTCTCGAAAATTATTAATCGATAATAAGCAACTATTTGTGATTAGAGATTCTGTTTTAAATCTTATTGAAGTTAATCCTGTATATTTTTCTGACGAAACCGTCATTTTAAAAGGTATAGAAGATGGCACCTTACTTTTATCAAAAACAGTTCCGGGTGCATATGATGGGATGAAGGTTAAAATATATCAAGACAAGAAATAAGACTCATGAAAAAACTGATTAGTTATTTTATAAAGTTTCCAGTAGCTGTGAATGTTATGATACTAGCATTTATAGTTTTTGGAGCTATTGGCGCAAAATCGATGCTATCATCATTTTTTCCGTTAACAGACTCTAAATTAATAAGAATCAACCTTTTCTACCCTGGGGCTTCGCCAGCCGAAATGGAAGAAGGTGTTGTACTTAAAATAGAAGACAATTTAAAAGGTACTGTAGGGATAGATCGTGTTACTTCTGTATCTAGGGAGAATTCTGCTACTATTAGCGTTGAAATTGAACAAAACAAAGACATTAATGTCGTTCTGGCCGAAGTTAAAAATGCAGTTGATAGAGTGCCCTCCTTTCCTTCAGGAATGGAACCCCCAGTCATTGCTAAGATTGAAACGATGAGACCCACCATTAGCTTTACCTTGAGTGGAGAAAATATTCCATTAATTACCTTAAAACAATATGCAAGAACCGTTGAGAATGATTTACGTAGTATTGATGGAATTTCGCAAGTGGTTTTATCTGGATTTCCTGCTGAAGAGATTGCTATTTCTGTTCGAGAAAACGACCTAAGAGCATACAATTTATCATTTCAAGAGGTTGCAAATGCAGTAAGCAACTCTAACATTTTGATTACAGGTGGAAATATAAAAACAAGTGCTGAAGACTATTTAATTAGAGCCAGCAATCGTTCTTACTACGGAAACGAGTTATTGAATATTATTGTTAGAGCCGAGACCAATGGTACTATTATAAGACTAAAAGATATTGCAGATGTTAAGGATGCTTGGTCCGAAACTCCCGATAGAGTTTTCTTTAATGGTAATAAAGCAATCAGTATAACGGTTAATAATACCAATAGTGAAGATTTAACATCTTCGGCAGAAAAAGTTAAGGAATACATAAATCAATTTAATCAACAATATGATAATGTCCATTTAGATATTTCTAGTGATTCTTCTATAACCTTAGTAGGAAGAACAAAATTATTAAGAAACAATGGGATTTTTGGATTTTTACTGGTTCTTACAATTTTAGCGATATTTTTAAATGTACGTTTGGCTATATGGGTGGCGGCAGGATTGCCCATTGCCTTTTTTGGCATGTTTATTTTCGCTGCACAATTAGGAGTTACCATCAATGTATTATCCCTCTTCGGAATGATTATCGTTATCGGTATTTTGGTAGATGATGGGATTGTGATAGGAGAAAATATATTTCATCATTACGAAAAAGGGAAATCACCTATTAGAGCAGCAATAGATGGTACTATTGAGGTTTTACCTCCTGTAGTTTCGGCTTTATTAACTACCATGATAGCATTCTCTACTTTCTTCTTTATAGACGGTAGAATGGGTGACTTTTTTAGCGAAGTTTCTACAGTAGTAATTTTAACGCTTTTGGTTTCAATGATAGAAGCATTAATTATTTTACCTGCACATATTGCGCATTCTAAGGCATTACATAATAAAGGTGTAAAGTTAAACCGCATAGATAGTTTCTTTAAAAAAATAAACCTATTCGCAGATAAATGGTTAATGAAATTAAGAGACAACATTTACATACCCTATTTGCGTTTCTTTCTAAAAAATAAATTCTTAGGATTTGCCATTCCAATCGCATTGTTAATTTTTAGTATTGGAGCAATTGGTGGTGGAATTGTAGGGACAGCATTTTTTCCGAGAGTTGCAAGTGATCGGATTTCGGTAAATCTTAAAATGCCACAGGGTACAAATGAAAATATTACCGATTCAATCATTTCTAGTATTGAAGAAAAAGTTTGGTTGGTTAATGATGAATTCACCGAGCGACAAACAGGAAATAAACAAGTAGTTCAAAATATTATAAAGCGGATAGGTCCAGGTACCTCAAATGCTACATTGACCATAAATTTATTACCAGGAGAAGCGCGTGATTTTGCCTCTTCAGAAATTAATGAATCACTTAGAGAAAGGGTAGGAAAAGTTGGTGGAGCAGAAAGTTTGACTTTTGGATCTAATTCTAATTTTGGAGGTAGTCCCGTTGCTGTTGCTTTGTTAGGTAATAATATTACTGAGCTAAAAGCCGCAAAGAAAGAATTAAAAGAAGCGATGTCTGAAATTTCAGCATTAAAAGATATTTCAGATAACGACCCAGAAGGGATTAAAGAAATTCAGATTCAATTAAAAGATAAGGCTAATATTTTAGGTTTAAATCTAAGAAGTGTGATGAGCCAAGTTCGTTCAGGGTTCTTTGGTTTTCAAGCACAACGTTTTCAGCGCGGGCAAGATGAAATTAGAGTTTGGGTACGCTACCAAAAAAATGACAGGTCTTCTATCAAAGATTTAGATGATATGTGGATCAATACACCATCAGGAAATAAAATTCCTTTTTCTGAAATTGCCACCTATTCCATAGCTCGTGGAGATGTTGCTATTAATCATTTAGATGGAAAGCGAGAAATTCAGATTACAGCCGATTTAAAATCTGTAGATGATAGTGGTTCAGATATAGTTGATGAAATTAGGATACAAATTATGCCCGAAATCATCTCTAAATACCCAACAGTTTCAGCTTTATATGAAGGGCAAAATAGAGAATCTCAAAAAACAATGGTATCTGTAAAAAAGGTAGGCCCAATAATATTGATACTCATTTATATTGTCATTGCTTTTACATTTAGAACCTATAGTCAACCTTTACTATTAATGCTTATGATTCCTTTTAGTATGATAGGAGTCGTATGGGGACATTATTTTCATCACTTCCAAATAAATATTTTATCATGGTTGGGTATTATTGCTTTAATAGGAATCATGGTGAATGATGGTTTGGTATTGATTGGAAAATTTAATATGTACTTGAGAGAAGGAATGAAATATGACGAAGCTTTGATACAAGCAGGAAAATCACGTTTCAGAGCTATTTTTCTAACATCCTTAACTACTATTGCAGGTTTAGCACCATTGATATTAGAAACAAGTAGACAAGCACAATTTTTAATTCCTATGGCAATTTCAATCGCTTACGGAATAGGTATTGCTACCGTTTTAACTTTAGTAGTGTTACCACTTCTTTTGTCAGCATCTAATTCTATAAAAGTATTTATTAAGTGGATGATTACAGGTGAAAAAGTAACTAAAGAAGAAGTTGAAAGAGCTATAATAGAACAAAATTATGAAAATGAAGAATTATATTAAAACACTTATAGGGATTGCTATAGTGCTGCTTTCTGTTGAGGTAAGTGCTCAAAGATTGTTGACAAAAAAGGAAGCTATTCAGATAACTTTAGAAAATAATTATGGAATAAAGTTAGCTGAAAATAACGTTGAAATAGCAAAGAATAACTCAAGTATTTATAATTCAGGTTTTTTACCATCACTATCGGCAAATGGTGGTGCTAATTATGATAATAGCAATCAAAAAATTGAGCAACAAGATGGTTCTGTTTCAAAGATCAATGGTGCCGAAACCAAAACATATAATGCTTCCTTAGGTGTCAATTATACACTATTTGATGGCTTGGGTAGAAAATATGATTATAAGGTTTTAAAAGAAAACTTCAACTTAACAGAATTGGAAGCTAGAGAAACTATAGAAAACACGTATTTGCAATTGTTTACCGTATATTTTCAAATTGCTCGTTTATCTAAGATTACTGGAAATTTAAAAGAGACCCTTGAAATTTCAAAACTGCGATTGGAAAGAATACAATATCAAAATGATTACGGGCAATCTACAAAGTTAGAGTTATTAAATGCTGAAGTCGATGTAAATAATGATAGTATCAATTATATAAACACGAGGCAGCAATTTATAAATTCAAAACGCGATTTAAATATTATTTTAGGTGTTCAGTTAGATGAAAATTTTGTGGTAGAAACTGAAGTCGATTTTCTTACGTTATTGTCTTTCGATGAATTACTTTCTTTATCATTAGGAAATAATGTGATTTTGATGCAACAAGAAAAGAGCATTACAATAAGTGAATATAATATTAGAGCAAATAAAGGAAATTACTTACCTAGAGTTGGTCTAACTGGGTCTTATGGATGGAATGAAAGTGATAATCCATCTACCTCTTTTTTTGCAGGAAGTACGGTTACTGGATTTAGAGCAGGATTGAATGTTTCTTGGAATGTGTTTGATGGAGGTACAACTAAAACCCGAGTAGCCAATGCAAAAATAGCATTAGATAGTCAAGAGATATTACAAGTTCAACAATTTGAAACTTTAGAAAATATTTTAAAAAATACGAGTGAAGAATATACCAATAATCTTTTTATACTCAAGGCGCAAGAGCAGAATGTGATTACCAATCAAAACAACTTTGATAGATCTGTAGAAAAGTATAAACTTGGGCAAATAAACTCAATAGATTTTCGATTAGCTCAAGTTAATTTACTCAATTCACAAACCGATTTAACAAACACTAAATATGAAACAAAACTCATAGAGTTAAGATTATTACAATTGAGTGGACAGCTTTTGAATGTGGAATTTTAGAGCTCTATTTCAAAAATAAAATCACCTTACTTACTCTATTTTTTAAGTTACATTTGCTGTATGAAAATATCTGATTCGGTAAAAGGATTTTTATTAGCTTTTGTTTCAGTAATTGCTGTTTCAAACGTTTACATTTTTAGTAAAGTTGCTTTAAATGAAGTAAGCTTACCTCAGTTTGGGGTGTATTGGTTTGCTTTTGGTCTTTTATGGATTTTACTATATGCTTGGTATAAAAAGTCTTTTACATTATTCAAAAAATTATCTAGTCGCTGTTATTTAGTTTTAATTTTTCTTGGGTCAATAGAAGTTATAAGCACCTACTTTTTCTTTAAGGCAATTTATACTATCTCTAATCCTACAATTGTTTCATTTATTGGCAATATTGCTCCTGCTTTAATTATTACGCTAAGCTTTTTCATACTCAAAGAACGCTTTAACTCTTTAGAATTTTGGGGGATATTATTAGCTATTGCGGGTGCTTTCATCATTAGTTATAAAGGAAACAGTAGTGTAGATGATATGTTTATTGAAGGTGCGCAATATGTGGTGTATACGAGTGTATTAAATGCGATTAATGCGGTTATTATTAAAAAGAAAATTAAAAAAATTCATCCTACAGTTTTAACAATTAATAGGAGTATGTTTTTACTCGTATTCTCTATAATTGCACTTATTGTTATTAAAGAATCATTAACAATTCCATTTACTGCTTTAAAAAATATTTTTATTGGCTCACTTTTAGGCCCATTTTTAACAGTTATAGCGGGTTATTTATCATTACAATATATTCAGTTATCTCGTAAAGCAATCATATCTAGTACGAGAGGCTTGTTTGTATTGGCGGGCTCCTACTTTTACTTTGGCGAATTTCCAGACTTTATTGCCCTATTAGGAGGGGGCGTTACTATTCTAGGAGTTTTATTAATTGCCTTTGGGAAAATCCGCTTTCAAAAAAATAATTTTAATAAGGCAAAGGCAGTTGATAATCTTTAGCTCCTTGAATGTATGATTATGCCAACTTAATTAAAGTTGACACTCCATACATTCTACAAGAGAAACTAAAATCCAATAAACTGTTCCTTCTTTTTAATTATTTCACACTAATCTTCTGATCCACGCCCAGGTGTATATGGAGCTCCAAAGTTCACTAGTTTCTCTTCTAATTGTTTTAAATCGACATTATAAATAGCTTCAACCTTTTGTTTTATTTTATCAATTTTGACCTTAGCAATCGAATAACTATCTCTATGTGTTTGCGTAGGTGTTGAGGTAGTATATTTTTGCTCGTAACTTATATTACTAATTCTTGTTGCTGGATTTTGTAGTTGGTTGATATCTAATTTTCTTTTTATAGGATCTCCATAAAGTGATGTGTTTATGTCCTTGAGTTTGTTTTCAATATTCAATACGGCTTTAGATAGTTCTCCGAAAGGAAGTTCAGATCGTTTAATCGCAGATTTTATATACTTTAATTTAGTATTTGTCTCACTAATAATCTTCTGACACGCCTGTAAATTTGCTTCAAGTTGTGATACTTGTTTTTGGAAAGCTACTTTTTCTGCGCTGTCTTCAGCTGGCATCTCTGTGTTTTCTAAACCAATTACATTGAATGAAACCGGAGGTACCAAAGTACTCAATACTCCATCTTTATATAAGCCCATTTCAACAGTGTATTTCCCTGGCTGTACCAATGTGCCTTCATCAATTGTGCTCCAAGGATTGTAGAACGAAGGAGTGCTTAAATCTATTGGTGTTTGTAAAGTATATCTTAAATCCCAATGAAAGCGTTGTAAACCTTCTGTTGGTTTTTTGAATTCTTTTTTTACAACTTGTCCTTTGTCATTTTTAATTGTAAACACCAGTGTTTGTTCATTTTCTTCCGTTTCAGCTTTTAAAGCTGCATAATCTGGATAAACAACATCCTCTCTATTTTTAATGAGTTCTTTTTCTTTTTCTGTTCGTTTTTCTTTTAAAGATTTATAGGTTTCATTATAATAATAAGTAATCATTGCTTCTGGCCCAAGATTTGGTGAGGTATAAAAATTATCTCCTTGAAAAGATTTCCCTGGCAGTCCTAATGGAAGGCTTTTCTCCCAAGATAGAGCATCTCGAATTGGGTAAATTTTAGCCACTTCGGTTGGTGCTTTATTTTCAACAGATCTCAAGGAAGAATAATCATCCATAATATAAAACCCTCTTCCAAAAGTTCCAAGAACTAAGTCATTCTCTCTTTCCTGAATTGCAATATCTCTAACTGCAATTGTTGGTATTCCATTAGATAGTTGTTTCCAACGTTGCCCTTTATTCGGAGAAAAGAATACTCCAAATTCTGTTCCGCAAAATAGCAAGCCACTATCAATATGATCTTCTTCAATCGAATATACGCTTCCTCTTTTTGGTAAGTTATTACTTATTGAAGTCCATGATTTACCTTTATCGCTCGATTTGAATATGTACGGTTTAAAATCACCATATTTATGATGATTAAATGCCACATACATAACATTTACATCGTGTTTAGATAGGTAAACGCTATTTACATATGATTGTTTTGGAGCGCCTGAAATATTGGTTACTTTTCGCCAAGTATTCCCTCCGTCTTCAGTGATTTGAATGAGCCCATCATCTGTACCAATTGCAATTAGATTTTCGTCAATTGGTGATTCTGACAATGCTACAATACTCCCATAGAGTGATGTTGAACCATTCTTGGCTACAGCATCTACACTAACAATACGGTCGTAAACTTTTAGTGAGTTTCTGTCAATTTGTTGTGTTAAGTCATCACTAATAACCTCCCAGCTATTACCATAATCATTAGAACGGAATACTTTATTTCCTGCAAAATATAGACGACCCGGAGCATGTTTACTAATTGCTAGAGGAGAATCCCAGTTAAATCTATAAGAGTTTTCATTTTCTCTTTCACTAGGTTGAATCCCTACAATTTCTCCACTCTTTTTGTCATAGCGAACTAAAAATCCATTTTGCGATTGCGCATATATAATATTCGGATTTTCAGGATCAATTTGAGATTCAAATCCATCACCTCCATTTGTAATAAACCAATCAAAATTGGTTATTCCATGTCCTGTAAGAACTCTTGATGGTCCGCCAAGACTAAAATTGTCTTGAGTTCCGCCATATACATTGTAAAATGGATAATCATTATCAACAGCCACTTTATAAAACTGAGTCACAGGAATATTCTCTTTAAAATCCCAATTTTTCGCCGCGTCAAATGTTTCATACATTCCGCCGTCACAACCTACCAACCAATGTTTGTTGTTATTTGGGTTTATCCACATGCAATGATTATCAACATGTTTAAAATCTTCCCCAACTTTACTAAATGTTTTCCCTCCATCATGACTAACAGACATCCATGTGTCCATCGAGTAAATTGTATTTTCTTCAATAGGATCAGCAATTATTTCCTGATAGTAATTTCCGCTAGTCTTATGACTACCTCTTTTTTCCCAACTAGCACCTCTATTAGTAGATACAAAAAAGCCTCCTTTATCATCTGCAGCTTCAACAATTGCGTAAATTATTTCAGGGTTTACTGGTGAAATTGCTAAGCCTATGCGCCCCAATTCAGTTGTTGGTAATCCAGTATTAATTTTTGTCCATGTGTTTCCGCTATCTGTACTTTTGTGCATTCCAGATCCTGGACCACCACCCACATAGGTAAATACATGTCTTCTTCTTTGAAAAGTTGAGGCATATAATACATCAGGATTTCTTGGATCCATCTGTACATCATTAACTCCCGTATGCTCATCAACAGTTAAAACCGCTTCCCAAGTTTTACCACCGTCAGTTGTTTTATATAATCCCCGATCCCCTCCTTTACTCCATAAAGGACCAATAGCAGCGACATAAACGATATCAGAATTTTCTGGATGAACAATAATTCTTCCTATATGTTCTGACATTTTCAAACCCATATTGTTCCAAGTTTTTCCTCCATCAATTGATTTATAAACTCCATCTCCATAAGATACAGAACGTTGATTGTTGTTTTCACCAGTACCCACCCAAACTACATTAGAATTATTTGGATCTATCGTTATACACCCAATAGAATAAGAACCTTCTTCATCAAATACAGGAATAAATTCTACCCCAGAATTGATTGTTTTCCAAACACCGCCAGCTGAAGATGCCACATAATATTCAAATGGATTTTTAGGATTTACAGCAATATCTGAAATTCTACCAGAAGTTAATGAAGGGCCAATACTTCTCCATGAGAGTCCCTCAATTTTGACGGTATCGAGTGGTTGCTTAACTTCTTTTTTAGATTTTTGTGCTTGAATAAATTGCACACTTAATAGTAAGATTACAAATGCGAAACTGATTGATTTTTTCATGATGAAGATATTTATTTTCAGACTAAAGATACTGTTTTTTATAATATAAATATTTTCAAGTTTAGTCTATTACAAGTCAAGTAAATGAATTGATATACAGTAATTTAATTACATATTCATAGTAATTAAATCTGGAATTTATTTGAATTCATTTTTGTTTCCCTCTATTTTGACTGGTTTATCGATTCAACCTTTATGAGTGTGCCACTTTTAAAAAAAATTACAAGTGTGCAATAAGTTATTTCTATAGCTAAATAATTTTTCAATATTAATTAACTACCATCCTATTGTTGTTCTTAATACATTTGTATCATAAGAAAACAGAAAAATAGAGCGAATGGAAGATATGATTTTTTATGATAGACTGCAATTTGCATTCACTATCACATTTCATTACATATTCCCACAATTAACAATGGGTTTATCTTTAATGATTGTCTATTTTAAATGGAGATATTTAAGAGGTAAAGAAGAGAAGTACAATGATGCTGCAAAATTTTTTATGAAAATATTTGCAATCAATTTTACAATGGGAGTAGTTACAGGTATCCCAATGGAATTTCAGTTTGGCACGAACTGGGCAAAATTTTCAGAACTTACTGGGAGCATCATAGGACAAACTTTAGCTATGGAAGGTATGTTTTCGTTCTTTTTAGAATCATCCTTTTTAGCACTCTTTATTTTTGGCGAAAAATTAATGGGACAAAAATTACATTTCTTAACAGGTTTTTTAGTCTTTCTTGGTTCTTGGGCTAGTGGTTGGTTTATCTTGGCTACAAATGCTTGGATGCAACATCCAGTAGGCTATGAGATTTTAGAAAATGGCAGATTTGTTTTAAATAATTTTTCAGCGCTATTCTCTAATCCCTGGTTGTTACCCGCCTTTTTACATAATCAAATTGCTGCTGTGGTAACATCATCATTTGTTGTGGCAAGTGTTGGTGCATTTTATATATTGAGAAATAAAAATGTAGAATACGGTAAATTATTTTTAAAAACAGGGGTGATATTTGGTTTGGTTTCAAGTATACTTTTGGCTTTTCCTACGGGAGACTGGAATGCTAAAAATGTTGCAAAATACCAACCTGCAACTTTTGCAGCAATGGAAGGGATTTTTGAAACCGAAGAAGCTGGAGCAGAAATTGTTTTAATTGGACAGCCTAATATGGTTGAGCAAAAATTAGATAATAAAATTGCTGTACCAAACATATTAAGTTTTTTAACTTACCAAGAATGGGATAAACAAATTCCAGGAATGGATCAATTTAAAAAAGAAGAATTACCAGACAATATTCCAGCTCTCTATTATTCTTATCATATTATGGTGGGTTTAGGAACCATTTTTATAGGTATCATGCTTTTAGCAGCATTCTTTTTATGGAAAAGAAAATTGTATAGCATAAAACCGCTACTTTGGACGATAATGTTCTTATTTCCATTTCCGTATATCGCAAATATAACAGGTTGGTACACTGCCGAATTAGGAAGACAACCCTATTTGGTTTATGGATTACTTAAAACAAGCGATGGTATATCACCTACTGTTTCATCAGGTAATACCTTATTTACTCTTTTAGGTTTTGTTGGGTTATATATGTTACTCGGCTTGTTGTTTTTAATATTAGTTGCTAAAACTATTCACCAAGGTCCAAAACCTCAAACACATTAAATTATGGAAATATTTTGGTTTATAATAGTCTCAGTTGTTTTAGCTGTATTTTTTATCTTAGATGGCTATGATTTTGGTGTAGGAATCATACATTTATTTTTGGCCAAAAAGGAAAAAGATAAAGAAGTAATTGCAAAATCTGCAGGACTTTTTTGGGATTCTAATGAAGTTTGGCTAGTAACCGCAGGAGGCATGCTCTTTATGGCTTTCCCTACATTTTACGCATCTGTTTTTAGCGGGTTTTACCTTCCGTTAATCATCGTTTTATGGTTAATTGTTTTTAGAGCAATTAGTCTAGAATTTAGAAGTCAATTCAACTTTCAAATGTGGAGAGATATGTGGGATAAAGCATTTGGGATATCTAGTTTATTATTGGCATTGTTTTTTGGGATTGCCCTAGGGAACATTGTTAGAGGAGTTAATTTGGGAGGAGTAGAAAATGGTGTTTCTACTTATGAAGGTCATTATTTTTTCTTACCCTTATGGAATAGCAGTTTTAGTCCATTAACCGACCATCCTGGTGTCATCGATTGGTTTACTATTATTATAGGATTAATTACTGTGGTTACATTGGCTATTCATGGGGCAAATTGGATTGTTTTAAAAACCAATTCATCTATAAACAATCGATTAAAAAAAATAGTTTTCAAGCTAAATATTACGCTTGCTATGTTGACAGCTTTTTCTTTAGGTATTTGGCAAATTGTAAATCCAAATTCGCTAGATAATTTTATTGCCAAACCTTATTTAATTGTATTTCCAATTATTTATTTTTCAGGATTGATTGGCTTGTTTTTTATTAAAAAACTCAAAAAAGACATTCATCCTTTTATACTATCTACTTTACTAATACTTGGAGGAATAACATCTTCTTTAGCCTCCATGTTTCCTGTGATTTTACCTTCTACAAATACAATAAACGAATCGTTAACCATCTATAATACTGCTGCTACAGAATATGGTTTGTCAGTAGCTTTAAATTGGGGAATTGTTGGTTTTATACTTCTTTTTGTATATATGATAATCCAAAAAAGACTAATGAGAGGTAAGATAGATAAAATGGATTACGGTCATTAAAATTAAATCGAATGACAGATACTTTAATTTCTCTAATTAGTATTCTTATCGGTATTGCTGGGGCTAATAGTACAGGATACATCTTTAAAAAATATTCTTTTGGAATTATAGGGAATACAATTGCAGGTGTATTTGGCAGTATTTTTTTTATTAAAACCTTCGGAAGATTAGGTTTTGACCCTAAATCAATAATGCTATTAGGAAATGTTAATTATTATTTATTTATTATTAATTCTATTGTTTCTTATTTTGGTGGAAGTATTGCTGTAATATTAATTTTCAAATTAAAGAATAAAATGAATAATAATTAGCAATAAACATTCAAGTCGTCTGACTACAATTGATTAAAGTTATTGAAGAAAACAAAATTTTCTTCAATTTTATAGTTTTAAAGTATTTCTATACTTTGAGAATATTGTTTGATTTTACCTTCATTCTCCAGTTTTTTCATCACTCTACTAATTACTTCTCTAGCGGTACCTAACTCGTTGGCAATTTGTCGATGAGATATTTTAATTGGATTTTGTTGCGTAACCTTTTTCTTTTCAAGTAAGAAATCATATAATCGTTTGTCCATTTTATTAAACAGCACATGATTGATGGTTTCTAACAATTCAGAATATCTCAAATTATATTGTTGATAAAAAAGCTGATTGATACTTGGAAATTGATCTATCCATTTGATGACTTTATCTACAGGCATCAATAAAATTTTAGAATCTTCTTCAGTTATCGCATACACTTTACTTGGGTCATTCTTTAAACTCGCCGCAAAAGACATCACACAACTTTCATTGGGTTGGATGTAATAAAGCAATAAATCTTTTTCATTAAAGTTTGAAAACACTTTTACCAATCCTTCCAAAACAATCGGGATTACCTTTACATATTGACCTTCTCTTAAAATTTCTGTGCCTTTCGGAATCTCCATCACCTGAGAAGAAGCCACAACTTTTTCTCTTAATTCTGGGCTTAAAAACGAAAGTGATTTTTCTAAATCTGACATATAAAACGACTAAGTTTTTTTGATGTAAACAAATATAGTAAATCACAATCAAAAAAACATCCAATAAAAATATTGGATGTTTTTAATTAAAATTGTGTGCTAATTCTTAATGAGGAAGTGATTTTCTAAAAACCCCATAGGCAAAAGTTCCTAATAATGCAGCTCCGATAAATACGATAAAAACGGTATATCCCGATCCTACTAATACAAACATCATTCCTGAGCAAACACCTGTAAGCGCCCAACCCATTCCGAAGATAATTCCGCCTAAAATATAACGCCACCATTCGTGACTCTTATCATTAAACTTTACTGTTTCTCCATGTATTGCTTTGATTTTTCCTCTTTTAAATAATTGGGTAATAATGATTCCTGCAATAACTCCAGTCATTATAATTCCGTACATATGAAATGACTGAAAGTGAAACATTTCAATAATTCTAAATGTTGATACTGCTTCTAGTTTCCACATTCCGAAACCAAATAAAAAGCCGATAATTATATATTTGAATAATTTCATTTTCTTAAGTTTTAAATTAAATAGTGATTCGTAAAATGTGTGGAAGTATAAGCCAGGTCATTATTAAACCGCCTACAAAAAATCCGATAACTGCTACTAATGATGGTAATTGCATATTTGCAATTCCAGAAATAGCATGACCCGATGTACAACCTCCAGCATATCTTGCCCCGAACCCTACTAAGAAACCACCACCAACAATGATAATTAATCCTCTTACAGAAAATAAAGATCCCCATGAATAAAGATCCCAGAATTCTGGTATTCCTACACCTAAAACTAAATCTTTTCCTGGTACAATATGAACATTGTCTTGGGTAAGTAATTGTTCTCCAGAAATATCATTCAAGGTATTTATTGCTGCCTGTGAAATATGAGCCAACCCATCGCCTCCAAAGTAGTTTGCGGCAATATAACCGCCAAACATAGCGCCAAGAGCAACCATTAAATTCCATCCTTGTTTACCCCATTCAAAATCGAAAAAATCAGCATACTTACCAGCTCCATCTGCTGCACACATCGTTCTTAAATTGGCAGATAAGCCAAAGTCTTTATTAAACTTTAACAATAAATAGAGGGTGAGTCCAATGGTAACTCCTCCCATCCACCAGGGCCAAGGTTGGCTGATGAATTCTTGTACTTGCACTAAGGTTTCATTCATAATATTTATTCGTTAGTTAGTTAGCAAAATTAGATGTTAATAATACTTCATAAAATGACATTTGTCAGTTTAAAAATAAAGATTAAAAATATTTATTTAAATAAATATTCATTTTTTTTATATAAAATTTCTTATCGTTCATTCTCCTTTCTCTCTAACGAAATGATAAAATTATTTAGCTTTAAGTTGTTTTATTTTGATGTTGAACGCTGCAAAAAGCAAAGTCATAAATGGACTTAACCAATTGAAAATTGCATAAAAAGCATAATCAGCAACGGAGACTCCTAAAACTCCAGATTGATATGCTCCACCAGTATTCCAGGGGACTAACGCAGAGGTAACCGTACCAGCATCTTCTAAAGTTCTACTCAAATTTTCTGGCGCCAATCCTTTATCTCTAAATGCCTTTGCATACATTTTACCCGGAACTACAATTGCTAAATATTGGTCTGATGCTGTAATATTTAATCCTATACATGTAAAAACTGTACTTGCAAACAGCCCAAAAACAGAATGAAACAAATTTAACATAAAAGTACTAATTCGTGCCAAAGCACCAATACCATCCATCACACCTCCAAAAACCATGGCGCAAATAATCAACCAAATAGTACCTAACATTTTACTCATACCACCAGCCGTAAACAAGCCAGATAAAGTTTCATTATTAGTAGGTATAGCAACATCTACTGTCATTGCTTTCATTACCCCTTTATAAGCGGCTTTAAATGTTAAGGTTTCTGCTCCCGCAATTTGAGCAACAACATCTGGTTGAAAAATCAATGCAAAAATACCGCCTAAGAGGGTGCCGAAAAGTAATGCAATTAAAGGAGGTGTTTTTTTTATGATTAAAACTATTACTGCAATAGGGACAACAAATACCCACAAATTTACGGTAAATGCGCTTTTAATATCTGCCAACATTTGAGAAGTATCTGCACTCCCTGTAGTGTTAACAGTAAATCCTAAAATAATAAAAAATAGTAAGGTTATTAAAATAGTTGGCACCGTAGTAATTGTCATATACCTTATGTGTGTAAATAGTTCGCTTCCTGCCATAGCTGGGGCAAGATTTGTAGTGTCTGACATTGGTGACATTTTATCGCCAAAATACGCGCCAGATAAAACCGCTCCAGCAGTCATACCAGGTGGTATCCCAAGGGCATTTCCAATACCCATTAATGCAATACCTACTGTTGCCGAAGTGGTCCAAGAACTACCTGTTGCTATGGAAATTATGCAGCAAATAATTAAACTAGCAGCCAAGAATATGGTTGGGTTTAAAAGTTGCAAGCCGTAATAAATCATTGATGGAATAATACCACTTATTAACCATGTACCAGATAAAGCCCCAACCATTAATAATATTAAAACAGGGCTAACAACTGATTTAACATTTTCGGCGATCTCCTCTATCATCGTTTCATACGAAACATTATTCATAAAACCAACTATGGCTGCAACAGAAGCACCCATTAACATTATAAATTGATTAGAGCCACTCAAAGCATCATCGCCAAAAACAAATACGTTGTAAGCTAACATTCCGATTAAAGCTATAACCGGGACTATAGCTTCTAAAATACTCAAATCTTTATTTTCGATTATTTTTTGAGGGTGGTTATCATCGGTATGAATATTAATTTCTTTTAAATTGTCTTTGTTAGGCATAGTGTAATTTGATTTTTTAAACGCAACAATTTACATCTTTTTTGAAAACAAAAAAAAGTCTGGAACTTTTCAGCTACAGACTTTGGTTTTATATTAAATTTCTATTTTATTTCTTAGTGCTTACTACAAACGAAATTTCAAACTCATCATTAATAAGCTTATCTTTTAAATCATTAAAAAACGATTTAGATCCATACTTTACATTATAGTCTGCTCTATTAATTGTTAACACCTCACTTGTTAAAGTTGAAACACCATCAGCAGTTGATAAACTTGCAGTAAATGTAATATTCTTAGTCACATCTTTGATTGTTAAATTACCCCTTACATTTAGTTTCTCTCCTACTTCTTTAACTAAAGTTATTTCAAATTTTGAAGTCGGATACTTTGCTACATCAAAGAAATCTACAGATTTTAAATGACCAACTAACTTAGCATTGTACTCATTCTCTGCTGGCATATCAGTATCAACAATTGTATTCATATCAAAAACAAATGAGCCACCTATTAATTTGTTATCTTCAATATTAATTGCTCCTTCAGAAATATTGATGGTTCCGAAATGTTCTCCAGTTGGCTTAAATCCTTTCCAGTTTACACTAGAATTATCTGCATCGATTGTTGATTTTTTTTCTTGTGCGTATGTTACTGATACAAAAATAACAGCCAACATTAAAATTACTTTTTTCATTATTTAGGTTTTTATAAATTATATGACTGCAAATCTAAATAGAATAAATTTATTTTCCTAGGAATATATGTGTGTTTAATTTTAAGAGTTAAAAAATCACTTGAAAAAATAATCAACAAAAGATTTTAATAAGTAAATTTAGATTCCCTCCTAATAGTTATTGGGATTCGTGAAAAAAACAACTTTAAAGGAATTGTTTTTTACTGCTCTTTTACCAATACAATTTTTTCGGTTTGTTTTGCAACCAATTTCTTAAACAATCCTTTTAATTCAGCATAATATGTTGCAGATATAACTCCCGAATTAATTTCGAAAAATGAAGTCACTTTAATTTTATTTCCAGATATTTTAACTGAATAAATAAATTTCCCTAAATCATCTCTTAAGCCAATTGCCATATCTTCTGGTACAGATTCTATTTTATACCCTTCTGGAATTTGAATAGATACTATAATTTTGTCTTGCCATGGTGTTCCGAAATCAATAGGATATTCTCTATTATCCAACTTAAATGGATTTTCATCTGTTGCTAAAAATAACAGTGGAATTATGTACATTTTATCAGCAATCAATTCAGCACCATCTTCTTTTTCAAACTTATACATCTCAACAACTGGTTTTGATAAATCATCAACATTTGATACTCGGAAATTTAAAATTTCAATATCATCATTTTCTACTTCAATATCACTTATTACGTCATCTTGATCTTTTCCTCCCTTTTGATTTCTATAATTTATTGCCAATAAATTACTGTATTTAGTTCTGTTCATACCCTCTATAAATCCTTCTTTATCTATCTTATAAGATAAATTTGAATCTTGTATAGCAACATTTAATGAGCTAAGGTCTGCGAAATCAATGGTCTTATTCTCTCTAACTATTGCGCCATTCCAGTTAATTACACGAAGCGGCAAAACATTTGGTAGACTATACTTTTCTGATGCATCCAACAAAATATTTCCTTGTGAAGTTTCAACTACAGCGATCACATAATTAAATCCTGAAAGTGTAGGGAAAGTTGGCACTCCATTAGATCTTGTACTCACCAAAACTGGATTTGCATTTAAACCCAATTCGCGCAAAACAGCTACCAATGTTAAATTGATATCACCAATATTACCGGATCCTTCTTTAAAGGCTTTCCGCAATCCTTTTTCGGTATACTTGCCGTAATTATCATTCCACTTGATTATACTTTTTACATAATTTAATGAGCCATATATTTTTTCAACTTCAGATTTTAAGTCTGTTTTTAATACAGCGATATCATCTTTAAGATGACTTGTTCTATGCAACTCTACACCGAAATTTGGGTTGTCATAAATTGTTTCAGCAACATCTTCCCATGTTTTTGAGAAATATTTTCGCAGCTGGTTTGGCCACTCAGTAGATGCTAGTTCATAATCGATGGCTGCTTTATAATTACCTGCATAATTGATAAAAGGCTCTTCGATGAAAGCTGGAATATTTTCTTGGCTTATTGTAGTAATATTAATAGTATAATCAACTTGACTTGAGGTGAATGTAGTCTTTGCCGGAGCTACCATAAAACTACTACTTCTCTGCTTGTCCACAAAATTAATACTCTTACGCTTTTTACTAGTAGTTGAATGAATATTCAGATAACCAATATGTTTTACAGCAAATTTATAATATTCAGGAATTTCGATACTTACCACTAATTTCTTCACAGGAATATCATATTGCAACACCACATTATCTATAATTCTATAGGGTGATGTTAAAACATATTTCCACTCAACAATACACCCCTCATCTAAATTTGGCATCGTAAATTTCTTTTGAGACCAATATTCAGTACTTGCTTCTTTGAATACATCTTTTTTACCTAACTCAATAGACTTTACTTTTCCTGCGACTAGATGATATGTTTTAGCACCTTTAACTTTTACTGATTGAGAATCATCAGAATCTGGATTATAATAAAAAATTCTTTTTGTTGCCCACTTATAACCCTCTTTATCATAAATTTTTATCCGTTCATGTATTTCTGTTTCTAAAATAAAACCTTCACCTTGCAAATAATTAAAGCTTGTTTTTCTCTTTTTATACAAAACCGCTGCATGAGCAGATGAATCTAGCGGATAATATTTTTCTTCTAATTCCTCTTTAGATACTTTTCCAAACTTATAGTTCTGCGCAACTCCAATTTGAGCTATTACAATTAATAAAATGATTACTAATAATCTTTTTTTCATTACTCGATTTTAATTAGAACAATTTTTTCAGTTTGCTTTGCAACCAATTCTTTAAACAATCCTTTTAATTCAGCATAATATGTTGCAGATATAACTCCCGAATTAATTTCGAACAGTGAAGTCACTTGTATTTTATTTCCAGATGTTTTAACTGAATAAATAAATTTTCCTAAATCATCTCTTAAACCAATTGCCAAATCTTCTGGAACAGATTCCACCACATACTCCTCAGGAATCGTAATAGTTGCAACAATTTTGTCTTGCCATGGTGTACCGAAATCAACAGGATATTCTCTACTGTCTAATTTAAATGGGTTTTCATCTGTTGCTAAAAATAGCAGCGGAGTTATGTACATTTTATCAGCAATCAATTCTGCACCATCTTCTTTTTCAAACTTATACATCTCAACAACTGGTTTTGATAAATCATCTACATTTGATACTCGGAAATTTAAAATTTCAATATCATCTTTTCCTGCTTCGATATCACTAATTATATCATCCTCATCTTTTCCTCCCTTTTGATTTCTATAATTTATTGCCAATAAATTACTGTATTTAACTCTATTCATTCCCTCAACAAATCCTTCATTATCTATCTTATAAGATAAATTTGAATCTTGGGTAGCTACAGTTAAAGAACTGAGATCAACAAAAGATACTGAACCATCTCCACGAATTAACATTCCATTCCAATTTACAGCTCTCAACGGTAAGACATTTGGCAAACTATATAATTCAGACGCATCTAATAAGAATGTTCCTTTACCTGTTTCTGCAGCTGCAATAACATAATTAATTCCTTTGGTTGTCGGGTAAAGAGGTATTCCATTAGATCGCGTACTTAACAGAACAGGGTTTGCTTCAATACCAAGTTCTCTTAATACAGCAACTAAGGTTAAATTAATATCTCCAACATTTCCAACTCCTTCTTTATATGCTTCCTTTAATCCTTTCTCCGGATATTCCCCGTAGTTTCCATTCCATTTAATTTTGCTTTTTACATATTGCAAAGCTCCTGCAATTTTTAAATCTAAAGAGGAAAGTTTGATTTTTAAAGTGATGATATCATCATTTAGATGTCTCGTTTTTCTAAGTTCACCCCCAAAAGCACTACTTCTAAAAATATTTTCAGCAATCTCATTCCAACTTGTTGTATAATTTTCGAACAAACCAAGGTCAGGAGCATCTAATTGTGCTACTTCAATTTGAATTCCTGCTGTATAATTATCCATATTATTAACATATGGTTCAACTTTTAACGCAGGCACAAAATCATGTACAACAATCAACAATTTATCATTTGTCCTTAAATCCATATTGGTCTTTGAAGATTCAACTATTTTAATTGGAAAATATCCTTTTTGACGCTTATTAAAACGAAACCATTCTAATAATTCAATTTCAGTTTCATATCGTTTAACTGGAATCTCATATTGAACAACAACATCATCAATATTGGTGAAAAATGGGGAGCTAATCCTATATGCCCATTCAACAACGCAACCTTCCTTTAAATTTGACATTGTAAACTTCTTTATTTTCCAATTGTCATTTTTATTCTCAGTAAAAATATCATGCTTATCAAGTTTTGTTTTCTCTATTTTATTATCAACCAAATTATAAGTTACAGCCTTAAAACCATAAGCCTTTTCACTCTTTGATTTATTATTAGCAACTAAATTTACCTCTTCAGTTGCCCAGTCAAAACCCTCTTTATTATACAATTTCAACCTCACATGTATATCAGTAATTAACACAAACCCAGTACCTGTTGAATTAGTCTCTGTATAAGTTCTTCTTCTTTTATATAAATATGCTGCATGAGCAGATGAATCTAAAGGATATACTTTTTCCGCTAATTCTTCTTTTGATACTTTTCCGAACTTGTAGTTCTGTGTATACCCAGTTTGTAAAAATAAAAGCATTACAACTGCTATAATGAGTGGTTTAATTAGATTGTGTTTCATAGAAATTGGTTGTTTGTTGATGGTATTTGTTTGGATTCCCGCTTTCGCAGGAAAGACAATTTATTTTTTTACTAATACAATTTTAGACTTATCACCTTTTACAACTTTACGCCTAAAATTTCGGTAATGTTCATAGTCCTCTTTTGGATAATCGCCTGCTTTCAATAAAAACTTTCGAGTAAACTTTAAATTGTGCTCATCTATTTTTTCAACAGTCATAGTATAAGTACCATATTTTGTATCAACAGACACATCATCAGCAATGGCTTCTATTGTATAATCTGATGGGAGCTTAATTGTAACCTCATCCGTATCATAAAACCCACGACTTATCTCAACAGGCAACTTTCTATTCCGCACTCGCTTAGGTGCACGCCCAATTACATTAAATGCATTGAGAGGAATAATCATTCTATTGCCACTAACAGTTCCGTAATTGGTTGCAGTGAACGCAATCTTTTCTTCGAACTGCCCTACCTTCTTATTGTTTTTTACATCAATACTGTGAAGGGTCATATTATTGATATTATCCCAAAATTCTTTGTACAGTTTTTCTTTGTCCTTGTTGTTGCTAGTTTCAATACCTAAATGATTATCATATTGATTTCCTTTATAGATTACTTCAACTTCGGCCTCAATATTTCCATTCGATTCAATAATATAACTTCCTTTTATACTTTGTGTATTCTCTTTAGCTTCATACACTCTTGTATGTACTATTTTACCACCTTGGGGAGTAATCACCAAAACATCCCTATCATCAGTAAAGCCAGCAATTTCTCCGAATGGCATATCTTGAGTTGTGCACTCTAACCAAATATTTTCGTCTCCATTAGGTATGTTTAAAATAACGTGATTTCCCTGCATTGAAAACACCTCTTTTTCAATATCAATTTTTTCATTACCGCCCCATAAAACGGTATAGTTAGAAGGCACATTCACTACCGATAATAATGTTTTTGTATAATTAGTTAAACCTTTACAATCACCATAACTTGTGTTGTGAACTTCGTCAGCTGTAATTGGTTTCCAACCACCAATACCTTCTTGAACACTAATATAGCGTACTTTATTTTGGACAAATTCATAAACAATTTTAGCCCTTTCAATCGGATCATCAACTCCAATAACTAGCTTTTTTATTTGATTAACTATTGGGCCATGTATTTCACCGTTTCCGTTATTTAAATTTTGATATCTCCACAATCCAAATTCACTCCAATTTTCAGCTTCTCCATCAATTCTTTCCAAATTGAATTTATTAACACCCAATCTTGCATTCGGCGCAATTTTAGAAAATGATGGTGCGCTTGGTTCCTGTTCTATTGCCTTAATATTTTCTGTTGTATAACTAATATGGTGCAGCCCCTTATCAACCTCAATATTGAATCCATCAAAATTTTTCTCTAAGGTGTGTAGATTTATATCAGAAGGGCACACAAAACTAAAACTAGCTCTTTCTACACTTTGATAGTAGCCACCAACTGCAAACCACCTAGGTATAAATGCTGTGTTTGAAGTTTGAACTTCGTATTTGTAATAAATAGTATATGGATATGTTGTTGGTGTATAATCAAAATTATAAAACTTATTATCGGTATATAAGCTACTTCCTGACCCACTATATTCATCAAAATCACTTTTTCTTATTTTTTCAATTTGATTTCCCATAGCATCATAAACATATCCTTTAAAAGATTTTAAATGCCTGTTTTTATCAAAAGAAACTGAAATGTCAGAGTAATGATCAGCACGTTTATTGAAAACAGTAATTGCCATTTCTGTTACAATAGTCATATTACTTTGTGAAGTCATTTCAATAGCCATATTATCCATGCGTATTACTGCATTGGCATCTTCTTTTAATTCGTCTGATATTAAAAAAGTAGAAAATTTAAGTTTTTGAGAAAACAATGTTGTTGCTATAAGACAGCAACATACAATGAGGAAGTTTAGTTTGGTCATATTTTGGCTTAATCAATTTTACAGCCAATTTACTAAAAACAATTATTATATTGTGTTTCTAAGTCCTGTTTTTTGAGTCGATAATAATGGTGACTGGACCATCATTTATTAAGGATACTTTCATGTCTGAACCAAACTCACCCGTACCCACTTTTTTACCCAAATCACTTTCAAATCGACTAACAAAACTCACGTATAAAGGAATTGCTAATTCAGATCTCCCAGCTTTAATATATGAAGGCCTATTCCCTTTTTTAGTACTTGCTTGTAGTGTAAATTGACTCACTACAATAGCATCGCCATTCACATCAATCAATGATTTATTCATCACCTCATTTTCATCATTAAAAATTCGGAGATTGGCTACTTTTTTTGACAACCATAATATGTCATCTTGTGTGTCTTCAGCTTCGATCCCTAAAAGAATTAATAATCCTGAATTTATTTTACTCACTGTTTTTTGATTGATTGTAACCGATGCTTCAGAAACTCTTTGAATAACTACCTTCATAAACTGCTTCTTGTATTTAACCTGTAATGTTCTTTGTCTCCACTGAGCATTTGGATATAACTAAAATAGCGTGATGCTGCTATTTTATCATTTTCCAAGGCTTTTTTCACAGCACAGTTCGGCTCTTTTTGATGCAAGCAATTATTGAATTTACAACCCTGTTTTAAAGCGAAAAATTCAGGAAAATAATCTGTAATTTCATGTGGTTCAAAATTTACTACTCCAAAACCTTTTATCCCGGGAGTATCAATAATAAATCCACCAAAAGAAAGTTCATACATTTCGGCAAAAGTGGTGGTATGTTGCCCTTGCTTGTGCTGCTCAGAAATAGCAGCAGTTTTAATATTTAGTAAAGGTTCAATTGCATTGATTAAAGTACTTTTTCCTACACCAGAATGACCTGAAAACATGGTCACTTTATCTTTCATCAACTCTTTGACTAGATCAATATTAAAATTTTCTGTCGCAGAAATTTCAACACATACATACCCTATATCCGTATAAATCTGAACCAGTTCTTCAACCATTTCTAGCTGAGCATCGCCATATGAATCTACCTTGTTAAAAAGTAAAACAGCAGGAATGTTATATGCCTCGGCGGTTGCTAAAAAACGATCGATAAACCCCGGAAATGTTGGAGGATTATCGACCGTAATCAATAGAAATGCAACATCAATATTGGCTGCAATAATATGTGTTTGTTTAGACAAATTTACCGACTTACGAACGATAAAATTCTTGCGTTCGTGAATGTTGTTAATGACTCCTGTTTCTTTAGAATCTTCTAACTCAAAATCAACATAATCTCCTACCGAAATTGGGTTGGTGCTTTTAATGCCTTTCATCCGAAATTTACCTCTAATGCGGCACTCATAATATGTACCTTCTTCGGTTCTAACGAAATACCAACTTCCTGTTGATTTTGTAACGAGTCCTGTCATTAATTTTTAAAATAATTTGATGTACAAAATAACACAAATATTCTATCAAATGAATAGAATATGTCTAAAAAACATCAAATTACAAACGTCAGTTCGAGTGAAATTCTGATAAGAATTTTGTATCGAGAACCGTTTATTCTACTAAAATGGTCTCGATACAATTTTCTCCTAAAGTCAAAAATAACTCGACCTGACGGATGAATTAAAATGTAATTAAGATTTCAAAATCTTTTCTTGATGGTTGATTGATTCTTGGTGAATAGCTTTAAATATTCTCAAAATAAACTCTTCACTCAATCCTTTTTGTTCACCTTCTAGAATCATTTTTCCTAAAATTTCATTCCAACGTGAAGTTTGTAAAACAGAAACATTTCCTGTTTTCTTCAATTTCCCAATCCCATCAGAAACTTTCATTCTCTTCCCTAATTGCTCAATCAAACTATTGTCAATCACATCAATTTGAGCACGCAATAAATTCAACTCATTATTATATCCCTCTTCTTCGCTACTAACTTTTCTGATTCTCAAATCTTTCATAATCTGCACTAGAGCTTTCGGTGTCACTTGTTGGGCAGCGTCACTCCAAGCATTTTCTGGATCAAAATGTGTTTCAATCATCAAACCATCAAAGTTAAGATCCAACGCAGTTTGTGACACATCTAAAATCATATCACGCTTACCAGTAATATGTGATGGGTCACAAATCAATGGTAAATCAGGAAATTTATTTTGTAATTCAATAGCAATTTGCCATTCCGGAATATTTCTATATTTTGTTTTTTCGTAAGTAGAAAACCCTCTGTGAATTACCCCTAAATTTTTAATATTTGCAGTATATAATCTTTCAACGCCACCTAGCCATAATGCTAAATCTGGGTTGACTGGATTTTTTACCAATACAATTTTATCAGTACCATCAAGAGCATCCGCTATTTCTTGAACTATAAATGGGCTTACGGTAGAACGCGCTCCAATCCATAATAAATCAATATCATGCTCTAAAGCCAATTTTACGTGTGCTGCATTTGCAACCTCAGTCGCGGTTTTCATACCCGTTTCTTCCTTTACTTTTTGCAACCATTTTAAACCTAAAGCACCAACGCCTTCAAACATTCCTGGGCGAGTTCTAGGTTTCCAAATTCCTGCTCTAAAATAGTTGACATCAGTATCTTTTAACTCATGTGCAATTTTTAAAACTTGCTCTTCTGTCTCGGCACTACATGGTCCTGCTACGACGAGTGGATGATCCAAGTTCATATCATCCAACCATGTTCTCATTTCTTTTTGATTTTTCATTACTTTTACTTTTACTTGTTATTATTGTATTGTTATTATTGTATTGTTATTATATTCTGATTTTTATTTTCTTATTGTTTTTAAAATGGTCTCGATACAATTTTCGTCCTTTGGTCAAAAATCACTCGACCTGACCTACAAAACTATTTTATTCCTTTTAAAACTTTTCTTAGGTGATTTGTTTCCTCCATTATTTGATAAATTTCCTCAACCTCATTATCCTTTAATAAATTTTTAAATTCAATTAAATTTTTGATATAGCTTTCTAAAGCCGTTAATAAATTCTGCTTGTTTTGTGTAAAAATCGGAGTCCATGTATTTGGAGAACTTTTTGCTAAACGTACCGTAGATTCAAATCCACTTCCCGCCATATCAAAAATATTTTGTTCATTTTTTTCGATACCTAAAACCGTTTTCCCTAACATAATTGAACTTACGTGCGACAAATGCGAAACATAGGCAATGTGTCTATCGTGCTCTACAGGGCTCATGTATTTGTATTCCATTCCTAGTTTATCAAAAATATCAAAGGCCTTATTTGCAATTTGTCTATTGGTTTTTTCTAATTCGCAAATGATATTTACTTTGCCTTTAAATAAGTTCGGGATTGCTGCATTTGGGCCTGAAAACTCAGTCCCTGCAATTGGATGCGCCGCCAAAAAGTTTTTTCTCTTCTGATGCTTTGCCAAGGTTTTACATATCTCAACTTTTACAGAACCCACATCAAAAACAAGAGCATCATCATTAACAACATCTAAAATTTGAGCAGCAATATTTGAAATTGTATCTACTGGAGTTGCGATAATAACCACATCAACATCTATTAATTTATCAATGGTAGTAATGCTATCAACAAAACCTAACTCCAATGCTTTTTCAGCATTTTCTAAATTGGCGTCTACCCCAATAATTGAGCTTCCAAATTCTCTTTTAATGTCCACCGCAAGTGAGCCACCAATCAAACCTAATCCTATTACTGCAACTTTTTTCATTCTTTTGTCTTTTTTCTCTTTTCTTTCTTCTATAATCTTAACAATGCTTCTGTTAATTGTTGCTCATCAACACATAATGACAAGCGAATATATCCTTCTCCGTTCGATCCGAAAACTGTACCCGGAGTAACAAAAATATTTTTATTGTATAATAAATCATCTGCGATTTCATCCGTCTTAACTCCTCTCGGTAATTTTGCCCAAACAAACATCCCCACACTATTTTTATCATAACTACAATTGAGCTTGTCTAAAATTTTCCAAACTATTTTTCTGCGACTTTCATAGATTGCATTGTTTTTATCAAACCAATCATCGGTACCATTTAATGCCGCAATTGCCCCCAGCTGAATACCATAAAACATACCTGAATCAAAATTGCTTTTTACTTGTAAAACCGTTTTAATTAATTCTGAGTTTCCGAGAAGCATTCCTACTCTCCAACCTGCCATATTAAAGGTTTTGCTCAATGAGTTTAGTTCTAAAACATGTCCGTCAGCATTATTAACATCTAACATACTCAACGGAGTATCATTCAAAATAAAACTATATGGATTGTCATTTACCAACAAAATATCATGCTCTTTTGCAAAGGCAACTAATTTTTGATATAGCTTTTTTGTTGCTGGTGCTCCCGTAGGCATGTGCGGATAATTGGTCCACATTATTTTAACTTTCGATACATCTTGTTGTGCTAAGGCTTCAAAATCTGGTTCCCAATTATTCGCTTCAGTCAAGTTGTAAAAAACAGGTTTTGCACCTACCAAATTTGTGACCGATGTATAGGTTGGATATCCAGGATTCGGAATCAATACTTCATCACCTTCATTTAAAAAAGCCATAGAAATATGCATGATTCCTTCTTTGGATCCCATCAACGGCAAAATCTCATTCTCTGGATTCAATGTAACATTGTAATTGCGCAGATAAAAATTACTGATAGCTGTTCTAAATTCTAGTAAGCCTTGATAACTTTGATAACCGTGCGCTTTTGGATGTTGAACAGCATCGACAATTACATCCAACACTTTTTGTGATGGCACCAAGTCTGGGCTACCAATAGCAATGCTTATGATTGGTTTTCCTGCAACACGCAATGCAGCAACTTCCCTCAATTTAATTGAGAAATAGTATTCCTGAACATCTTGTAATCGCTTTGCTTTGGTTATCATTATCGTTTACTCTTTTTGTATTCTCCCAATATTTTTATTGACTCTACTAATGATGAAATCTCATCTAAACTCTTTTCATAGTCTTCATATTTATCAAAAATCAAATCCGCAAAAAAAGCATATCTCCAAGGAGTTTCTACAATTGGCATGGATTGAATTTTAGACAAGCTCACATTGTTTTTACCAAACAACGTTAAAATAGAACCTAGGCTTCCCGCTTTATGCGAAACCGTAAAACGGATAGATGCTTTGTTGCCTTCTTCAAATCGCACCTCTTCGTTTCTATCTAAAATAAAAAATCGGGTTGCGTTGTTCTTAATGGTCTGAATTGTTGGTGCAATAATTTCTAGCTCATAAATATCTGCTGCTTTTGCACTTGCGATTGCTGCTATTCCTTTCAATTGATGCTTCTGAATTCTCCTTGCTGACTCCGCTGTATCTTTATCTTCAATTAATTTGATATTTGGATAATTTTCAAGGAAATTAGCACATTGCAACAATGCCATAGGGTGTGAATACACTTCTTTAATATCTTCAATTTTTTGTCCTTTTAAACACATTAAATTTTGATGAACTCCTAAATGATATTCTCCAATTATGTTCAATTGATATTTATCAATCAAGGCGTAATTTGGCAAAATGGAAGCTGCAATAGAATTTTCTATCGCCATCACCAAAGCATCAACTTTTCCATCAACCAATAATTTTGGCATTTCAGAAAAAGTCATACATTCAGTTAAATCATATCCGTCAGTAAAATAATTATCTGCTACGATATGATGAAACGAACCCTTAACTCCTTGTATTGCTACTCTCATATTTGTTGTAAAAAAAATAGGTCTCGATTTTATTTTCGAGACCTATTGTCATTTAATTTTATTTTTAAACACACACGTCTCTATTTCTTATTGTAAAAATAAAAAAATAAAAAGTTTAAAAACCAAGTGCGCTGAATTGTCATTGTTTCGTAATTATGTGACAAATCTAAAAAGAAAAATTAAATACACAACACAATCCTAAAAGAAATGTGAAATAATTCTTTTAGACTCTGTTTAATTAATTGGTTGATACAAAAACTATTGAGTTTTTATATATTCATCAAAAAATTATTAAAAAAATGGCTATTATTTTATCAAAATAATAATTAACCGTTCTTTCTTAAATATTTTCCAATTATCTTATTTAAGATATCTTTATTTATTGGTTTTGTAATAAATTCAACACAACCTGCATCTGTTGCTTTTTTCATATCCTCTCTTGTTGAATATGCAGTTTGTGCAACAATTGGTAATTCTGGCCTGATTTTTTTTATCTCCTTGGTTGCTTCATATCCATTGAGTTTAGGCATTTTTATATCCATGAGTACCAAATCTATATTTGGGTTGTCTTTACACATTTCAACAGCCTCTTCCCCATCTATAGCATGTAATATTTTACACGGTACTCTTAATTTATCTACCAATAATATTTCTAAAAACAGGAAATTTACTTCCTCATCTTCTGCAATTAAAATAGTGCACTTTTGTATTTCTTTTTTTAAGCTTCCTTTCTCTTTTTTTACTGCGTTCTTTTTTACAACGGGTTTATAAGGTATGGTTACCGTAAATGTAGCTCCGTCCATCATTTTTGATTCTACTGAGATCTCACCATCTAACAATTCTGCATTCTCTTTTGCTATAGACAATCCTAATCCCAATCCTCCTGCTTTTCTTGATATTTTCTTTTCAGCTTGTGAGAACCTCTCAAAAATAATTTTTTGCTTTTCTGGTTCAATTCCTATTCCTGTATCTTTAACATAAATCTCTAAAAGAGTATTATTTTTCTTAAGATTATATCCAAATGCAACATAGCCTCTTGTTGTAAATTTCAATGCATTCTCTAATAAATTACTTAAAATTTTATTCAACTTTACTTTATCTGTATAAATAGTACTTTCCGCATCTAATAATCCCTTTTTAAAATAAAGTGATATGCCTTGTTCTTTTGCTTTAAGATCAAAAATTGAGAACAACTCAAAAAATGTATCATTTATACATACTTCACTTTCTACAACACTTACCTGCTTTGTTTCTAATTTAGAAATTTCAAGAATATCATCAATAATATGTAACAGCTCCCTACCACTATTTTGAATTATATTAACAAAATGTGTCCTTTTCTTATCTGTTAAATAAGCATCGTCTAACAACTGTGTAAATCCTAAAATACCATTCATTGGTGTTCTAATTTCATGTGACATATTGTGAAGGAACTCTGTTTTTAAACGATTGCTTTCTTCAGCCTTTTCTTTTGAACTTATCAGTTCCTTTTCAATTTCCTTCCTTTCTGTAATATCTCGCCATACACAATGAATAATCTGATTTCCTGGTTTATTAGAAATTGCTGTAAGTAATACTTCTACAGGAAATTCTTCACCATCTCGCCTAGTGTGTATCCATTCGAACCGGTGTGTACCTTTTTTTAATGAAAGTTTCATCATTTTTTCTGCCTCCTTAAATGATGGTTCTCCATTTGGCTGCAATTCTGGTGATATTTTAGAGGGGTGTGTGTTTAAGAAAATCTCTGTCGTTTTACATTTTAGCATCTTAAGGGTTGCTTCATTACAAGCTATAAACTCACCATTTTTAATAATCAATATTGCATCTCCAGATTTCTCATAAAGCTCTCTAAAACTCCGCTCACTCTCTTCTGTTGCTTCTTTAGATTTTAATAACTCTTGTTCTGAAATTTTACGCCTCGTAATATCTTGTGTAGTACCCACCATTTTTATTGGAACACCCGCATCATTGAACTCTAGCTCTCCAACACTATATAACCATCGCTCTTCTTTATCATTAATTCTTTTTATTCTATACTCTTTATCAAACTTCTTTCTTTGCAACAATATATCATCAAAAATATAATTCTTCATTAATTCTCTATCGTCTTCATGGACTATACCCAACCATCCTCCAACACTTTTATCATAGTCATCATCAATACCAAAAATCTTCTCTAAAGTTAAAGTAAGTGTCCAGTTTCCAGTTACTAAATCTAACTTATAAGATCCTATATTCGCGATTTCTTGGGATTTTAATAAAGAAAATTGACTTTCTTTCAAGTTCTTTTCAACCTTTTTTAAGGTCGTAATATCATTTAAAGAAACGATGGCTCTACCTTCTTTGTCTATAACAGATTTTATGATGGCTGTAATAACTTCGCCACTTTCACTAAGAAATTCTGTTTCTCCTGTAAACTCTTTTTTACCCGATGCTATAGATAACAGTTCTTCCTTAAGTACATTAAGTGATTTTTTTGTGTTCGATTTTCTTAAAAGTTTAACTAACTCAGGAATGTTCTTAACTCCAAAAATACCGTATGTAACCTCACTAACTCTTAGTATCTTAATACTCGTGACACATTTTTTAATAAAAAATGGAGTTTCTTCTAGGTATGCTCTTAAATCTTTAGTTTCAGATTTCTTTTTATTCAAAAGCTTAATTACTTCAGAAAAATCTTCTTCCCATATAGGAATTGGACTTTTATCAAAGATCTCTCTAAATCTATTTTTACTATCAATTAATAACCTGTTTTTTTCAGTCAACTCACCACTTAAAAGTGTTAAACCTGTATTTTTATTTTCTAATTTTTTATACGCAATTCTTAAAGCATCTTTTGATATTTTTTCCTGTGTAATATCTTCTTTTAAAGCTAAATAATTAGTCGTCTTTCCATCATCATCTTTAATTGGTTTTATAGTAACTCGCTCCCAAAACAGCTTCCCGTCTTTCGTTTTATTGTGAAATTCTCCTTTCCAAACTTTACCAGAAGATATTATTTTCCATAAATTAGTATAATATTCTTTAGGCTGATCTCCTGACTTTAAAACTCTAGGATTTTTACCAATAACCTCTTTTTGGGTGTATCCGGTTATTTCTTCGAACCTAGGGTTTACAAACTCAATATCTCCTTTTAAATCTGTAATAACAATAGATACTGGGCTTTGGTCTATTGCGGTAGAAAGTTTTAAAAGCTCTTTATGGTTTTGTCTATTTATATCTTTTTCAACTTTTAATTTAAGAGCGTTATGAATTGCCGGAGTTAATCTTAGTAAGTTATCTTTAAGCACATAATCCCAAGCACCAGATTTAATTGACTCAACTGCAATTTCTTCAGAAAGGTTACCAGTAACGAGAATAAATGGAATTTCTGGAGAAATTTTAACAGCAATCTTTAAGGCTTCATAGCCTGTAAATTGAGGTAAATTATAATCAGAAAGTATCATCTCTGGTTTAAAATCTAGCAATGCTTTCGTAAAATCTTCTTGTGTCTCTACGTGTTTAGAAATAAACGCTAGTTTATGCTGAATTAATTCTTCTTTAATAAGCTCAACATCGAGTTCGTTATCTTCTAATATTAATACTTTTAATTTTCCCATTTTAATTTTTTTAGATAGACTCATTAAGAGTCGCCCAGAACGAACCTAATTCTTTAACTACTTTTACAAAATTTTCAAATTCAACAGGCTTCACTACATATGCATTAACTCCTAAATTATAACTTGTTGTCAAGTCACATTCCATTTTAGAAGAAGTTAAAATAACAACAGGAATAATTCGCAACTCTTTACTTTCTTTTAGTTGCTTTAGCACTTCTAAGCCTCCAATTTTTGGCATTTTTAAATCTAACATTACAACTACAGGGTTACCACTCTCTCTGCTTTTATACTTACCGCGTTTAAAAAGGTAATCTAATGCCTCTTCACCATCATTTACTACATCAATCTTATTGGCTAAATTAATTTCTTCTAATGCAGCCAATGTTAGTTCAACATCTCTATAATCATCTTCTACTAATAGTATTCTTTTTAAATTTTCCATATTGCCCCACTTATGTTATTTTAAATTTAAATCTTCTATCCTTTACCTGTTTTTTAAGTTTTTGGAAGTGTTATAAAAAAAGTTGCTCCTTTGTTTATTTTACCTTCTGCTCGTATACTCCCATTGTGTTTATTTATTATTCGTTTTACATTTGCCAAACCAATACCTGTTCCTGGAAACTCATTTGATGTGTGTAACCGTTGAAAAACTCCAAAAATCTTATCTACATATTTCTGATTAAACCCTACACCATTATCTTTAATAAAGTAAACTATTTGTTTCTCTGTTTCTTCATCAATACCAATATGAATTTTAGGGTTTTTAGTTTTTCTTGTAAATTTTATAGCATTTGACATCAAGTTTATCCAAACATATGAAATGAGCGCTGTATCAATTTTGGCTTTAGAAAGCTTGTCTATAACAATTTCAACTTTGTTGTTTTTAATATCTAAATCAAATGTTTTAAGCGCTCCATTAACAACAATATTCATCTTTATATTTTTCCTGTTAAGTTCTTTTCTGTTCATTCTAGAAAAAGTGAGCAAATCATCTATCAACTGATTCATTTGCTTAGATGAACTAATAATATTATCGAAATATCCCTGTGCTTTCTCATCAATATTATCTTTAATCTTACTATTTAAAAGTTTTGTAAATCCATCAATATGTCGCAATGGTGCGCGTAAATCATGCGAAACAGAATATGCAAAAGATTCTAACTCTTTATTTGCTTCACTTGTAAGGGATGTTTGTTTTAGTAAAGCTATATTTTTTTTGCCCAAAATTTTAGATTTATCATCTAAAGCTTCATTTACCTTTAAAATATTTTCTGCTAAAATACCAACCCTTAAATTAGAGATTAAACTAGAATAAGAGGTGTCAATATTTAGTGTTGATTGTTTTATAATCTGATAACTCTCTATTGTGAAAGGTTTATCATTTAAAAGTACAATGAACGCAACAACAATCTCTTCTACTTTAACGGGTATGGCTATTAACTGTTTTGGAATTTTAAAATCAGCTAACTTCTTTAGATTAAACATTTCGTTTTCCGGGTAATCTGTTTGATAAAATACATCTCCAGTATTCATATTTTTACCAAACTTTGTAGTTGCCTCTAAAGTACTTATAGACTGTAATAACTCATTCTGAATCCCCAATGAAACAAAAGGCTCGTATTTGGAAGATAGTTCATTTAAAACATAAAATACAACCGTCTTTGCTTTAGTTATTGCTTTTAATTCAGTAATTATATCTGTACTAAATTGTTGCAATGATGTTTGCTCCATTATTTTACTTGAAATATCCTTAACCCCTTTTTGAATAAGCTCTTTTGATTTAAGGGATAAAATCATTTTATTAACAGATTTAGATAATGAACCAAGCTCATCTGCGGAATTAACTCCTGTTACTATAGAAAAATCCCCTTTTCCTATTTTTTTTGCTGTTCTCTCTAAAATTATAATGGGCTTTAATATCGATTTACTAATTGTTACAGCCATTATAAAAATTACAAATGCAGAGGCAAAAAACAATATTATAAATTGATGTACCATTTTAAGTATTGGTGCGTTTATTTCGCTCATATCTTGTTTACTAACAAAACCCCATCCTAATTTTGGTAGATAAGTATAGGCCTCCAAAACTTCTTTACCCCTATAATCATTAGAAACAATTACTCCTGTTTCACCTTTAGCTGCTCTTTTTGCTGGCTTAGCTTTTATCTTTAGCTTTAATGCTGCATTTTTATACCAACGCAATTCATTTAATGCAACTGTATCTTTATTTATTAAAATGGTTTCACCTGTTTCACCTAAACCTACTCTATTAAACATGAGTTCATTAATTGATTTGTCTAAATCAATCTCAACTACAAAAACTCCAATAATATGCTTGCTATGAGCTAAACATAGTATTGGATTTGAGAAAGTAAGATGTGGTTTGTTTGTATATTCAGTAAAGTGTACTTCTTCTATATATAAATTCTTAGATTCCAAAACTTTTTTATAATAGTCACTAGAAACCTCATCACACCCAATACTATTTTCATTTGTCGAAAGTTCAATTAACCCCGTATTACTATTGATAATAAAAATATTAGAAAATCTTTTATGATTTATTAAGTTTCTATATAACAGCTCATTAGCTACTTTTAATTTATTATTATCTTCTATTGTTCTTTTCCCGTGATTGTTGAAAACAGCTTCTAAGCTTCTAATTTGATAATCACCAGACATTACATTTAAATCACCAATATTTTCATCAACCCATTGATTCAATTTAGCAACTTTTAAATCACGGATAGCTGCTATTTTTTCTTCAGAACTAATAGTAACCGCATTTACTCTTTGTATATAGGCAGCTATCATCAGTGCCAACAAAGGCGCCAGTCCCATTAACAAAAACCAATAGATTAACCGAGATTTTATACTATTAAATCTAATTTTTTTTATATACTTCATGTCATTTACCAATAAAGGCTATATCTGTGATTCTAAGAACTTTATTCTCTTTTCTAATCGTTGAATTTTTTGTTCTCTTCCAATAAAAATTAGTAAGGTATTGTCTAGTTCTTTATTTTTTTCTTCCAACTCTTTTGCTCTATATTCATCAAATTCTCTTTCTTTTTGTAATCGGCTAGTGATGTCTATATGAGTTCCTACTATTCTATTTGCTATCCCATTTTTATCAAAAAAACAAATAGCACGAGAAAGAATATCAACCCAATGACCTTCTTTATGCTTCATCTTAAATTCAAGCTCAAAATTTTTACGCTTTTTACTAATCATTTCATTATACATTTCCCAAGATTTCTTCGCATCCTCAGGGTCTGTTAATTCCTCCCAAGTACTAAAATCATTAGGTAACTCATTCTCCTTATACCCCAACATACTCTTCCATCTCGGAGAGAAATAGATCTCATTCGTCACTATATTCCAATCATAAATACCATCATTTGTAGCAGCCAATGATAGCTCATGTCTTTCTTCACTTCTTTTTAAAGCTATTTCTGTATTAAAACTTTCTGTAATATCAGTACAAATTTTGGCGACTTCTACAACTTTTTTATTCTTAAATAGTGGATATACTTTTTCAGAAAATATTTTTTTCTTGCCTTCCCAATCTAGATGGGATACAAACTGCTTACTCTTACCTGTACTAAATACTTCTTTAATAGCTGAAATGATTTTTTTAGACTCTACCTCGTCAAATAAATCTGACGGCATCTTTCCTAATAAATCATCTTTACTTAATGCGTATTTTGAAGGGCCAAAATAGTTTGTATACATTCCATCACTATCCTGAAGTGTAATCATATCGCCAGAAGATTCAATTAACAACTGAAATATTTCTTTAGACCATTGCGATTCACTATCAGTAAACTGCCCTTTTTTCTTTAATTCTTCTTTAGATCCTTTTTTCATAATAGTAAATCATTCAAATTCATCATATCGTACTAATTTTTACAGAATACATAACCTTATTGCTCTTCGAGCTTTTTAATTTTTTTATACAGTTCTCTAATTTTCATTTCCCTTCCAACAAAAACTTTCATAGCATTATCTAATTCATTGTTTTTATCTTCAAGTTCTTTTGTTCTTTCTTTAACAAGTACCTCTAAGGTTTCACGGTAAACATCAAGCTCTTTTTTGTCTTTATTTCTATCAGTAACGTCAAACGCCATACTTGAAATAATTCTCTTTCCCTCATTATCTTTTCCTATGGGCGTTGTATAAAACTCCCAAACTCTCATTTCTCCTGATGTTGTTTTTACATTCCATTCACCATTATTTTTAGTTTTGTTTATCTTAAAAAGATTATTGATATAATCTTTGGTATATTCATCTTCTTTTCCATATGCCTTTTTGGTCCAATCACTAATTGTTGGTATATCATTTATGGTATAGCCAGAATACGTAGTCCACCCTTTACTTAGTTGCAGTACTTTACCGTCTTCATCATGAATCATGATAGGATTTGGAGCTAAAGTCACTACACCTCTAAACCTTTCTTCACTTTCTTTTAATTTTTCTTCTGCCTTTTTTTGTTCTGTAATATCTCTAAACTCAACACTTCTTACTTCTTTGCCTCTATATGGTATTGTTTTCCCCATAAGACGAAGTGGGTATACCTCTTTATTTTTATGGATACCGACAACTTCATAAGGTTTTTCATAACCAGCTAAAATTTTGTCCATCACAGAATTTCTAAAAGACTCTTCGATTAACAACAAACCATCCATTCCTATTAACTCATCTAACGTGTAACCTGTCATTTCAGACAAACCTTGATTACAATCTAATATAACTCCTTTATCATGTATAGTAATACCCCCAAAGGATGCATTGTAAAGCGCTTTGAAACGAGTTTCGTTTTCTTGAGCCTCTTTTTTAGAAGCTATTAGCTCCTCCTCTTTATTTTTACGTTCTGTAATATCTACTATATGGCTTGAATACGCAGAAACATTACCCTTTTCATCAAGTATCGGTAAAACCTCAATCTCACAAGGAAAAATAGTACCATCTTTTTTCTTATCGAGTGCTTCTATTTTATATTTTTGATTCGTTGAAATTGCATTGTATATTTCATTCTGAATCTCTTCTGCTAAAAAATCGGCACTTAAAATAGCTGGAGATTTTCCCACTACTTCTTCAAACTTATAACCATATAATTTCGTAAACGATTCATTTACCCACGTAATTTCAAAATCGAGACTGGCAGTCATAACAGCGGTTTTTGATTGTTGGGTTATTTCGCTCAAAAACTTGATTTTTTTCTCAGATTTAATACGTTCTGTTATATCTGTAACAAATGCCGAAAAATATTCTTTACGCCCAAGTTTAATAATCTCTAAATTGATATCTGCATAATAAAAGGTACCATCTTTTCGTTGATGCTTGTGTACAAATTCAATTTTCTTTTTTCTATTTTCTTTTAGTGGCTTCGTTAATTTATCAAAAGCAATAAGATCAATTTCAGGTTTGAAATCTATAGGGCTCATCTTCAGAATCTCTTCCTCAGAATAACCCAGATTTTCATAGGCAGAATTGTTGATTTCTAAAAACTTATACGATTTAACATCAAATAAGTAAATTTCATTTTTTGATTCTATAAATAACGTATTATATAATTGAATTTTTTCTTCTCTGCTCTTACGGCCTGTAATGTCTTGGATGGTTCCTTTCATTGTCAATAAACTTCCTTTATCGTCAAACTCTAAAGCTCCCATACCTTGTACCCAATGTGTTTTTTTAGTTTTTTTATTAATAATGCGATATTCTTTATTAAAAAACTCATGATTGAGCATAACATTTGTTTCAAGATATTCACCCATCATATCCTTATCATCTGGATGAATTACATCTAACCAGGAAACCACACCCTTTCTTATTCCGCTTTTGATTCCAAAAATCATATCTAATTCTAATGAACTCTTCCAAATACCTAAAGAAAAATTTAAAATATATGATCCTATTTTAGCAACTTGTTGAGATTCAATCAACATGTTTTCGCTATCTTCCAATGTTTTTAATATTTTTTTTCGCTCTGTAGAATCTCTAAAGGTTCCAGTAATCTTAGTTCGTACTCCACTTTTATCATGTTCTTTCCTAATATTAGCAAAGAGCCAAATTATTTTTTTATCAACAGGGTGAATTACTCTAAACTCTATAGTTCCGCTTTCTATACCAATATCATCAACAAATTGTTGTACCCGAATAAAATCTTCAGGATGTATTAAATTTGCCCAACCTTCAATATCTCGTTTATACAATTTATCAATTCCTAAAATTTCATCAGCAATCAATGAAGATTCAAATAAACCTGTACTATCGTCAAAAACAAAACTTCCTAATTTTGCTATACTCAGCACTTCATTTAGTTTGTCTTGATTCTTTATTAAATCTAATTGTGTTTTCTTAATACTAGAAATATCTTGAATAGATATATAAACTTTCTTTAAATCAGCTTCATACCCAGGTGCCACAACAAATCTTAGATTAACCTGTTTTATATTTCCTCTTTTAGTTTTAACAACAGTCTCTATTTCACATCTATTTTTACCTGTAGTAAGTGACATGAGTTGTTTCTTAAATGCTTCAAAAGATTCAGGTAGAAAAAAATCAGAAAGATTATTTAGTAGGTCTTTCTTTGATAGTGCCTCATGTAAAAGTACAGCCTCCTCATTTACATCAATAATTATAGCTGCATCAGTACACTTTTGTACAAACGCAGGATGTTCATCAAAATATTTTTTAAAATGTTTGACTCCTTTTTTCTTCAAAGCATCTAGTAATACTTTTACTTCAGAAAAATCTTCTTCCCATAAAGCAATTGGTGTTGCTTTGAAAATAGAATGATATCTTTTTTCACTATCCTTTATTTCCTCTTCTGCTAGTTTTTGTTCAGTAATATTATCAACCATAACCATTCTAGCTTTTTTGCCATAATAGTCTATTGAAATACCAATATTTTTAACAAGAATTATGCTATCATCTGCTTTTACAAAATGAACCTCAAGACTCATCTCTGCTTTATTACTCGTAATATTAGAATCTTTTAAACTTTCTTTAACAGTGTCTATGACTAGATTATGATCTTTTGGATGCACAAAATCAAATATATCTCTTCCAATAACTGAGGGGCCATTTGTATATCCCAACATATCAACTATTGCATCGTTAACATATACAATCTTATTGTCAATATGAATTGCAACACCCGTTTTTAAATTCTCTAATATTGTGCTGTAACGGTTTTCACTTTCGAGTAAGCTATCCGTTGCTGTTTTTTGCTCTGTAATATCTTGTACTGTACCAATAACTCCTATTACATTCTTACTAGAATCATACACACATTCACCTTGCTCTAACACCCATCGTATACTGGCATCATTTAGCACAATACGAAACTCTAAATAATATTCTTTTTTTTCTTTAATTGATTCGTCAAAAACTGAATCAAGTAGTTCTTTATCGTCTTGATGCACAAAATCATATATAGTTTTATAAGTGGGTTTGTAAGTGGGTTTAACCCCAAAAATCTCATAAACTTGATTAGACCAAGTGAGTTTTTTACTAATAAAATCTAACTTCCAATTTCCTAAATTTCCAATTCTTTGAGCTTCTATTAATTCAATTTCACTTTGCTTCAACTTCTGTTCAGAAAATGTTCGCTCAGTAATATCACGTACCGTTCCCAGCACTAATTTTTCATCACCAACAGTTATAACATTCCCAATTATTTCTGTAAAATAATTTGTCTTGTCTTTTTTTTGAAGTTGAACAAACATTGGGACTCCTTCTTTTATACTTTTACTTTCAGCAAATCTCTCACGACTCTCTTCTTTTGATTTCATATCAAAAACTGTCAAGTCTAATAATTCTTCTTCTGTATATCCAGACATTTTACAGAAACCTGGATTCACATACACATAGTTACCTTCTATGTCTGCAACTGTAATCCCCTCAGTAGTTTGATTTGCAAAGGCTTTGAATTGTTCTTCGCTTTCTTCTATAAGTTTTGCATATTCTTTAAGCTCGAAATTAGATTTTTGCAATGATACCACTTTAGATTTTAAAGATTCATTCTCTTCTAAAAGTTCTTGTTGCGTTTTAATTTTATCCATAATTCAAGTATTGAACGTACTCTTTAGTTGTTGGTTAAAAAACCTAATTATTACTCATATCAACTTAATTTTGGAAGTGTAATTTTAACCTCTGACCCTTTATCTAATTCACTTTCAAAAGAAATTGTTCCTTGGTGTTGTTCTATAATTATTTTAGACATCGTTAATCCTAAGCCAACACATTTTTCTTTATCGCTAGAGTAAGTATTTACAACAAAATACTCATCAAACACCTTAGGACTATCTTCTTTAGAAACTCCTATTCCACCATCGGTAATTAATGTCTCTATTGTGTTTTTTGTAGTCGTAACAGAAATAGTAATTGTAGTATTTTCATTAGAGTATCTAATGGCATTACCAATAATATTTGATACTGTTTTATCCATCTCTTCACTATCAAGCAATAGTATTTCTGATGTAGTATCTAATTTTGAAATGATATTGATTCCTTTGTCTAAAGCAAGTGATATATGTTTATCAATAACTTGATTCAATAAATCTATATAATCAAGTTTACTGAACAAATAAGTCATTTTTGGGGAATTCAATCTCAAAAATTTGGCAGTTCTAACCAAAAAAAGAATAGAATAATCAGCGGCTTTTTTAATGATACCAATGTGTTTTTTAAGTTTATCTGTATCGTAAAAATCTATATCTTCAAGTATCATTTCTGAAAATGAAGTAACTACACCAGCAGGATTTTTTAAATCATGAATTAATCTCCTAACTAATTTATTATGAGATTCATTAATTAAATCAATCGATTTTTTTTCACTTTTCAGTTGTATACTTAAATTAATTATTTTCTCTTCTAACTCTTCAATATACTTATCTGATTCTGTCTGATTATTTCCCATTAAGTTTTTATTTTAACTAAAAAAACAACCACTACCATACATTATTTCAACTTACAATAGAGGCTTAGACAATGCCAAATGTAGCCTCTTAAAAATTAATATCATATGATATTTGTCAGTCTTAAAAAATTAATCCAATCTCTATTAAAATAACTGAAATATCTATTTATTAATAGATATTTATTGTTTTAAACACCAATTAAATATGAGGTTATAACATGATTTTAATCATACAAAAACCTAAAACACTTTTATAATTTTACCTCATTATAAAACACAATCAAATTAGACTTTTATGAAGAAACTTCTTTTAGGTAATGAAGCCTTAGCACAAGGAGCAATTGATGCTGGTATATCAGGTGTTTATGCATATCCCGGAACTCCTTCAACAGAAATTACTGAATACATACAAAAATCAAAAACAGCTGAAGAATTAAACATTCATTCACAGTGGTCTGTCAATGAAAAAACAGCCATGGAAGCTGCTCTTGGGATGTCATATGCAGGAAAACGATCTATGACTGTAATGAAACATGTGGGTTTAAATGTTGCTGCCGATGTATTTATGAATATGTCAGTTTCTGGTATTAATGGAGGACTTGTTGTTGTTGTTGCAGATGACCCATCAATGCACTCATCGCAAAACGAACAAGACTCTAGATACTATGGAAGGTTTGCAATGATTCCAATCCTAGAGCCTTCTACCCAACAAGAGTGTTATGAAATAACAAAGTATGCTTTTGATTTGTCAGAGAAAATGGGGTTACCAATAATGATTCGTTTGGTAACTCGTTTATCGCACTCTAGAGCTGGAGTTACAATTGGTGATAGAATTGCGCAAAATTCGATAAAATTGCCAACAGATCAAACGCAATTTCAGTTAATTCCGATGCATGCTCGAGGCAGATATCAACATTTGGTAGATATACAAGGAGACAATCGTGAGAGTTCTGAAAAAAGCCCTTATAATACATTCATTAAAGGTAATGATACTTCTATGGGGATTATTGCATCAGGAATCGCTTATAATTACTTAATGGAAAATTATGAAGACGGTGAGTGTCCATATCCTATTTTGAAAATATCTCAATACCCACTGCCAAAAACACGAATTAAAAATTTATTTGACAACTGTGATAAAATATTGGTTTTAGAAGATGGCTACCCTTTTATTGAAGAAATAATTTCTGATTTCTTAGGAGAAAATAGAGCTGTTATTGGTCGCTTAAGCGGTCATGTAAATCGCGTTGGGGAATTAGATCCTGATTCTATAAAAAAAGCGTTGGGCTTTGAAGTTGAAATAACAGAATCTATTCCAGAAGTTGTCACAGGAAGACCTCCTGAATTATGTGTTGGATGTGCTCATAGAGATTTATTTGACGCTGTAAATGTTTTAGGAAAAGAAAACAGCAATCAAAAGGTGTTTGGCGATATTGGATGTTATGCGTTAGGTGTATTAGATCCTTTTGCAAGTATAGATACACTTATTGATATGGGAGCTTCTATTACGATGGCTAAAGGAGCGGCAGATGCCGGCATACATCCAGCAATTGCTATTATTGGAGATTCTACATTTACACATTCAGGCATGACCGGTTTGTTAGAAGCTGTTATTGAAGACACTCCAATTACAATTATAATTTCTGACAATTCAGCTATTGCTATGACGGGTGCTCAAGATTCTGCAGCATCAGGTAGAATTGTAGATATTTGTAAGGGAATTGGAGTTGCTGAAGAACATTTAATTCTAATTACGCCTCTTCATAAAAATCTTCAAAACAACATCGATTTAATCAGAAAAGAAATTAATCATCCAGGAGTGTCTGTAATTTTAGCGCAGCGTCCTTGTGTGCAATTACCCAAAGAGAAAAAAGATTTATTACGAAAAATCAAAAATATCTCATTAAATTAAATCAACAAAATGAAAACAAATATAATATTAGCAGGTGTTGGTGGACAAGGAATTTTAACCATTGCGGCAATTTTAGATACAGCTGCTTTGGCTAGTGATTTTTACATAAAGCAAGCTGAAGTTCACGGTATGAGTCAAAGAGGAGGTGCCGTTCAATCGCACGTTCGTATTTCTGACAAAGAAATTTATTCAGATTTAATTCCCA